>CAZTPX010000216.1:0-14368 GCA_964615095.1 uncultured Planctomycetaceae bacterium
GGTTTCCGAATTCCTCGGCAAATTTCTGGCTGGCGATCGCGCCGCGGTTGAACCAGACGCCCTCCGTTTCCTTCGGGCCCCACTCCCTTTCGGTGGAGATCACGAACTTGATCTCATGCTTCGGATCGGTGGTCAGCGCGCCAGGACTACCGAACATCGGAAGAATGCGGAAGTGGTAGGTCGTGTCGGGCATGGCCGCGTAGTCGCCCCACACAAAGCTCTGGATCGGAAACTTGTCGGTATAAAACGCCGCCGGCTTCGTGGGGTCATGAGGGTCGCGGGCATTCTTCGGGTCCGGGACGATCGACCTGAACACCTTCTGTGAGCGGAGGAACTTCGGACCCTTGCCGCCAGCGCCGACCGTCTCACGTTCGAAGGCGAAGCCCATGAGACCCTTGCGGGCGGCATCGGGACAATTGAGAGCGAGGAGGATGGTATGGGTGCCGCTGAAGACCTTGGCTTCAAAGCCGCCTTCAATGGAGATTGCGTTTGTCCGCATGGATCTTCCCTTTGCTAGAGGTTTTTGAGACTTACTCCGTTACCGGCTGCGACGCCTTTGTCTTGCGACCTTTTTCGAAGATCAACCAATCGTCGTTGGGAACCGTATGCCCCAGTTGCGGGTCGAAGCGATCGGGAATCTGGCGATCAAGCTCCGCGAGATACGACAACAGCGACCGCTGGTGACCGAGAGGCACTTGCCGGTCCAACGAGTCCAGCGCCGTCTCTTCCCAACCGTACTCGGCACGGAACTGGTCGAAACCGAAGTTGCTGAAGAAATAATCGCCCGGCAACAAGCCCATGTACCACACGCTGGGAGCGCCGTTAAGATTCACTTTCATCGGCTGTTCCTGACGCAGCTTCTTCAAAAGGTCCAGACCCTCGCCGTCGCTTCGCGTTTCAAGATGGTTCTGAAGCGTGGCCAGCGAGTCCAGGGCAATCGGCGGACTTACGAACAGGACCGGCTTGTGTTGCTGTCGAGCCAGGGCGATCTCATGCACCGTCCCCACGCTGTAAGTGTTCGTGGGACAGAAGGCGATCAGGAAGTCGCTCTTGTCCACCATCCGCAGGTCGATATGTACCGTCGGCCAGTACGAATGGCATATCTCGGCTCGCAGCGCGCTGGCCGAGTCGCTCGTTTCGAACGTCCAACGATCCCGGTTTTCCGTGGAATTGGCGTCCTCTTTCCCGTAGTCGTGCAGTGCGCGAATTTCGGGCTTGTGCCAGGGGTCGAGCACATGCACGTGGTATTTTCGCAGAAACTGTCCGACCCGAGCCCGCCAGCCGTGACGGGCCTCCTCTTCCCGCGGCAGGGCAAGGAAGTCCATGGGCCCCGACAAGTAAACGGTGCAACCCGCCAGAATGCTCTCTTGCTTTTGGTCTGCCATGTTCCCCTCTCTTTGAAATGAGACCACCTCGACCGCGTCAAGTCAATTGCAGGTACGATAGTACCGACGCCGATGAGCCTAGCAGAAAACAGGACGCTGTCAAGTACCCGGAGTGGGGTCTTTTGGATCTCGATTTAGCGTTTTGTGGGCGAGTGTTTACTGGCAAGACGTAGATGGGACGGAAGCCCGGCACTGTGTTCCTATTCTCTTTCCACGGCCTCCCGTGGTGACGCTCCTTCCAGATCCGACGAGAAACCATCCCCGGACGGACACGAAGCCGTTGCCGCAATGATCGGCAACGTCTGGACAACCGGGGATTCGAGGTGCCACGATGCCACTTTGATCGTAAGAGTCGCCTTTTCAGGAGATTTTCATGTTTCGCCCGAGGATGCAACGGCGAGAGCGTGGAATCGCAAGGAAAGATTATGATCCTGTCGCGAGGTAGCCGCCGCAGGCCCGCTGCGCCGCCTGCCGTAGCCTGGTCGCAGGGGGCAGGAATGCCGCCGCCTTCGTTCCACGGCGTGCCCAAGTTACCGTGAACGCCTGAAGAGACAGCATCGCGAGGTATTCGTCGCGATCGAGCCTGTCTCACGGAGTGTTTTTGGGCGACACCTTCATCGCCGCGACAGTTTTCGCAGCGAGTTCTTGACAGCAATCGACGTTTATCGTAGGCTCAGAGGTGTTCCACCCGATCAGAACTCCTATTAGTATCAGTCAGTCTCCCGCCCTGCCCGGTTGTACCCCCAAGCCAGCCGTGCAGGCTTTAACAACGAAAGAGTGAACCGATGGACCCCAAGAAGATCGAAGGACTGCGAAGGTGGCTCGATGATGAGCCAATTCTCGATGGCAAAACGCGGCGAGAGCATCTTCCCGAGTGTCAGCCGTCTTTGCTAGCACAGGCGGTGTTGAAGCTGCTCGATGCCGTCGCGCCGAAGAGAGACTGACTTCCGTCTTTTTCTCTCGAACACGGAAGCATCAAAGAAACCAGTGTCCTCACGATCCTGCGTAACCCACGAATCGCGGATCGTGCGCAGCGCGCACGACCTTAGCGTGGGCGGTGATCGCTGGCAAGAACCCGCGGCAAATCACTCGCGGGAAGTGGTCCCAAATCCGGCCGTTTGGATCGCCCCGCCGGCCACTTCTCGATCGGTCGGCCCGCTATGGCGCATGTCCATCGGTCAGGGCGGGCAGGAAGAAGACTGGGCCACACCAAGAGCAAACGAGCTATGGTCGGCGGATCGAGCCGTACCATGGTCAGTTCTCGAATAAGCATATCCAGCCCAGCCCCGCTTGCTCTTCACAGCGCCGGCGTACCACTCGTCGTATTCGGGGAAAGACGCGCCCATCACAGCGCAGGCAACAACTCGACGGGCACCGCCTTAGCGAAGCCGCAGCGCGAGCGCCATGTAAGATCATGACACAAACATCCGCGCCGATCCAGCAGGCGGGCTGCCGTAACTTGGCCAAGCCGATGTTCTGCGTCGTCCCTTCACGGGAGCCGTTTTTCGAGAACCCCCAATCTCTCCCAGAAGGAATCTCGCGCGAGCAAGCCGGCGGCACCCTGTTCGCGAGCAGCCACGAAGTCGCGAACAATGGCCCCGAAGGGCTTCTCTAGTAGTTCCGAGCACCACGCTCCTTCGGTCGGATCGTTCACCCAATTCGGGACGGCAGGCATAGACGCGGGATTTCCGTCCCATGTCCTATGTTTATCGAAGATCGCCCTAAGTTTTGCCGAAAGGACTCGTTTCCGCGCTCTCCGCTCTGCTGCACGTTCAATCACTTTCTGTAAGACAAAGACCGCGACTGCGATTATGGCTCCGAGCATCGGTCCTACCACCAATTGCCACCAAGCCGTACGCTCGGGCGTACGCGCCTTAACCTCGCAAGAATCGATGTTTGTGAGGCTTCCGTCCGCACCGTAAATAGCCAGGACCAGCGAGTAGGCCCCCGAAACTGGAACGGTGACAGTTATGGTCTTGACGACAACCTCGTCGCCTAGCTCGCCAGACTGGAATGTGATCTCGGATTCCGTCCGGTATAGAGACCATCGTTTCGCGTGAGGGCCTCTTGCAGGAAGCATTAGCATGATGCTGCCCGAGCCTCCTACTTCTCCTGACACGGCTCTTGGAAAGATAGCGCGAAACGCCGCACCGCCGCCCGTACCTCCACACATGCCCACGGTTGCGTAAACCGTAACAACTGCAGCGATTGCGTATCGGATCATCATAGTGACACCCCTGCTGGTCTGCTGTTGCACGCTCCTTCACCGTAGTCGTGGTCAATGTGCCTCAGCCAGATAGGCTGCTTCGAGTTGTGCGCGCACCTCGTTACTTTTTCGCGCGACGGCTTCTTCCAGTTCCGTGACATTCAGAATGCGCCTCATTCTCGGATTCAACGCAGCCAACTCGTTCGTCACGCTCCGCTGGATATTCTCTACACACGGGATTCGCACGTCGCGTTCAGCAAGCCTACGGAATGGACCGGGAAACAGCTCGCGCTCTAGGGCCAGAGAGTGCCTAAGCACATCAAGAAAGAACAATACCTGGCGGGCCTTCACCGCTATCATCTGATTGGCCTTCTCCTGATACTCATTCTCGGAAACCACGTACGAATAATCCAGACCGACCTTATCTTGCCTATCAAACGAAAACTCACCGGCAAGAACTCGAGGCAAGGGTAAAAGCGCTTCGTCGACAATAAGTTGCAGGTAGAAGAACCTGTCAAAGACGGCCCGAAGGCTGTGGTATCCCCGTTGCGTAAGAGTTATCGACCTAATAAGAAGAATGTCTTTCTTATGTGGATGGGGTCTTCGCTCGACATGCACACAGTGGCTGGCTGGAGCCTCCGTGAGGCTACCCAGACACTCCCTCACCAGCGAGGCATCGTATCCCTCGTTACCACAAAATACCTCAAGGATATCTGCCGCATCGTTGAACCGCCGCGTCGAAACCAGTTGAAGTAACAGGCGCTTTAGCCAGTAGGTGTGACGATGTTCGTGAGCCGTAGAATACGGTTCACCGGCGATCGGAATCCGATTGATAAAGTAGATGTTTGGGAACTTGGCATCAAATTGTTGAAATCGCGCACGGTGATTCAAGATAAACGTGAGAAGCCCTACCGGATAAGAATGGATGAACCGCGGGCCATCCGATTCCCGCCCGACCCAACCATACTGCGCGAAGAACTGCATTATCTGGCGCAAACCGTCGCTAGCGAGATTACGAAGATGGGAAACGAGGTGAGGCTGTCCGCACTCACAATCGCGTTGTATGAGTTCAGGTATTTGGCTAAAGTGCTTCTGCTTCCCCGGTGGCACATCGGCCGAAATTGTGGTCATCAGTTTGCAGCGAATGTCGATTGCCGTGTCGGCTGCTACCGGTTTAACCATGTAGACTTTGGCCCCGCGAACGCTGCACGGTTGCGGGTAGGAAGCTACGAACGCCGAGGTCAAAACGTCATAACTATCCGCGCGCGTTACGATCAGGACGTTTGCACCGAGGTGACCAAGTTCCCGTTGGCGATTAAACATTTCTACAAAATCGCAGATGGATTGCAGAATGTGCCTTTCGCCCGTATCCTCCATGTCGTAGTAGAGTCCGCGGTCGTTAAAATGGCAGAGGTAGTCGATGTTGTCCAAGACCAGCAAAAGGCGACGTCCAGCTTGATCCTGAACCGCTCGAACAAGCTCAGTAAGAGCTTCAGCGCGAGTCTTGATTAAGGCGTCGTGGTCCCCGGGCTGGGCCATGGCCGTCTGCAGCTTGGCCAGTTGACTTGCGAAGTCGTCAAGCAAGTGGATGTTTTCGGACGCAATTTCTGCGGTCCGATAAAGAAACCAATAGAGAAGTTCACCGGTCGATACAAGTCGGCCCTGCTTAAGTTGTTCAAGGTCGATTCGCACGAACCAGAGTTTCTTGGAGTCGACGAGATTCTTGAATCGGGTAGAGATCAGCCAGTTCAGGTAGGCGGTCTTGCCAACACCGATGTTGCCGAGCAGGAATGCCATATTGTTGCGGCCAACCTCACCGGGAGCCAGAACCACTTCGTCGATGAATTCCGTCGTATCTGCGGTGGCACCGCGTGGGCCGCCGAACAGAAGTTCCGGCTCTTTGTAGAGTTCGGCATAGAATTTTCTAGCCAACTGGGTTCTCTTGTCATCGCTGGTTGAAGGGGGATGGTATGCGGCTCGTTGCTGCTCGAAGACACTGGACACCAGATCGTAATACTGGCGTTCGTCCCGCCGGCGCCGATCTGGTATCTCCGAGCGGTGGGAGGGGGTTTCGGATCGGGTGAAGAGGTAATTCTTCTCTTGACCTTTCATGGGAGACTCCTGGCGTGGAAGGCAAGCCGTGTATGTTGCTGACTCTGCTCCACGGCGATGAATGCTCAAGCAGGGCAGGCAAGCAGATCGATTATAGCGTGCAACTGCGCATTTCGCGACCTTTCTCGCCGCCCTCCCTCCCAGCATCCGGCTGCCGACCATCATGGCACCCGAGATAACCCACCTACATGTCGAGTGGTGACGTTACTGCCGAATACGCGCCGGCGTCAGTTGGATTCCCATCCAGAACGATGCGAGAACATCAAGAAAGCATCGTGCCACCTTGATCGGATGAGACGCCGCTGCAAAGGGAGCCCCCAAGAAAGTCCGTGGCGATGTTCGACCGGCGAGAGTCTGAACGCATCGAAAGGTAACGAAAGGGCTTCGGCAATAGCTTCGGCGAGTGCTTGCCCAGGCCGGGACAACCGGGCGATCGGATTCCCGAACCAAAGTTGCATCGGGCTGCCTTGATTCTTCGCAACGGTGGAGCTAGGGATAGTGCGCTTGCCAAAAATCCACTTCCGATCCACGATCACTAGGAGCGTATGGTGGAACCGTGGGGCAGCCGCTCTGAGGCGGACCGTCCGAGAACATCAGGGTGGCATCGTGCCATCTTGATTGGCCGAGATGCCGCCGCCAAGGAATTGTGCTTCGGCCCCAAGAAAGCTTGGGTCGGCACGAGTCTGCACGTATTAGGCGGCCAGGAAAGGAGTTCGGCGCGATGCAGCGGCAGCGTCGAAGGTGCCTGCCCGGGCTGGAAAGAACTTGGCGACCAGGTTCCCGGATCAGGGTTTGATCGTGCCACCTTGATTGTGACGACGGTGGAGCAAGGATGGTGTGCTTGCCGGGAAGTCGGCTTTGCGGTGCTTCTCGGTGCGCTGGCTCCTACGAGAAGGTAGCTTCTGCGTCACGGTACGCTTGTCGGTGCCCGAATCCCTCCCCCAGCCCATTTGGCATGGCGTCCCAGGCGACTTTCGCCGCCGTTCCAGCTGCGGCAACTGCCTACCGACCAGGATGGCGCACGGTCAAAGCCGACCGACATTTTGAGGGGAGTCGCCGCTGAATATGCGCCGGTGGCTGCCAAAGTCCCATCCGGAACTGTCGGAGAACATGAAGGTTGCACCGTGCCACCGTGATCGGGTGAGATACTGCGGCAAAGGGGCTACACCTCGGCCCCAAGAAAGTCCGCCGCGATGGTCGGTCGTCGCGAGTCTGCACGTATCGGAAGTCCACGAAAGGACTTCGGCGCGATGCAGCATCGATTTCGGATGTGCCTGCTCCGGCTGGAAGAACCGGGCGATAGGTTCCTGGATCAGGGTTGCATCTTGCCACCGTGATCTTGGCGACGGAGGAGCGCGGGTGCCACCGTATGCTGGGAAGTCGGCTTCTCCGTGCCTGTCGGTGCGCTGGCTGGGATACTTCCTCCGCCTGGACCAGGTCGAGAACTAGTTCGAGCCGTTCTGTGGCATCTTCTTGCCGCCATCGTGGGACTTCCCGACTTGGCGCGTCAACGAGCCCGATATTGCCTTTCCCCGCTTGGCGGAACACGCCGCGCCAGTCCCGCTTCTGTCCATTGCTTTACAATCTAAAACCTTCTCGACAGCCCCAATAGACGATAGACAGACAGTTTGTTGCGCGGTAGACTCATTTCCGAGGTGTCGAAAAGAATCGCAATCGATCTGCGGGATGTATGATCCCTGTCCATTTCACTAGCAAGGGGGTGGCTATGGGTCGACGAGTTTCCAGTCCGGCCTTCCTAGGCGCGATGATGATCATGTTTGGCGCGGCTTCACTTCATGCCCCGTCGGCAGTGGGAGATGACCAGCTCACGGCGAAACAACAGAGCAAGACGGACGGGGCATGGGAGGCGTTCCGACGGGCGGACTATGAGGACGCGCGCCGTCAAGCGAAAGCTTGTATCGACGAGCACTTCCCCACGGCACTGGCTTCCGAGAAGAAACTGCGAATCGAGAAGGCAGTGGTTCCCAAGGACGTGGTCAGCGAGGCCGAGAAGCGGCAGATCTTTCAGAACGGGCCACTGAATGACGTGGCTGCCTGTTACTATATCTTTGGCCGCGCGTCGGAGTACTTGGGTGCTCGCCAGGACGCCAAGGCGGCATTGACTCAAGCATCGCGATTTACGTATGGCCGGTGCTGGGATAGCAAGACGGCGACGTTCTGGTCGGTTGCCGAGGCTGCTGCCGGTCGTCTCTTGGTCATGGAGACCCTTGAGAGGCAGCGCAGCCAGTTGCCCCCCGACAAGGAAGTCAATCACGAATCTTTCACTGCCTTCGCCTGGGCAGCCTTCAACAGAGGCGATGATGCGGGTGCGATCATCTTTGCCGACCGGTGCCTCACGAATTATTCGGTAACCGCATGGCGATTGCAACGGCAGTTGGAGCAAGAACGCCCGACGCTTCCTACGGGACGATGGTTCACTCGGGCCGACAAACTGCGGATTGATAAGAACGGCCCCTTGAACGACGTGGGAACGTGCCTGTTCATCAAAGGGCGTTCCCTGCAAAAGCTGGGACGCAAGGCCGAGGCGAAGGCGGCCTACGAGGCGGCGGGCAAGTATACTTACTCACGTTGTTGGGATCCCGCAAAGGGCCTCTACTGGTCTCCCGCCGAGGGAGCCAGCGATTGGCTTGACATAATCGGATTGCCGAGTCCAAGCTATTGACTCGGGTTTGGCAGGTAACTTCGTTCTTCACGGATCAACTCCCCCTTATGTTGAAAAGGACCGTTATGGTGAGACGGCTTGAAATTCGGGTTCTTCTCGCAGTGGCGGTTGTTCTGATTGGCACGTGGGACTTTCGGCACGAAGTGGCAGCCGTAGAAACGAAGGCAAAACATCAAATCGAGACCGAGGCGGCGTGGAACGCGTTCCGGAACGGGGATTACAAGGAAGCCACCCGGCACGCGGCAGACTGCATCGACGATTTCTTTCCCACGGCGATGGGAATGGAGAAGAAACTGCGAGAAAAGAAAGTCCTGGTTCCCGTGGACGAAGTGCGCGAAGCCGAAAGGCAGCAGATATTTCAGAACGGGCCGTTGAATGACGTGGCGGCTTGTTGGTACATCCGCGGCCGGGCGGCAGAGTACTCCAATGACTCCGCGGAGGCCAAGAAAGCGTTTCAACAGGCGTCCCGATACACCTATGCGAGATGTTACGACGACAAGACGGGCAAGTTCTGGTCGGTCGCCGACGCGGCCACGGGCCGGCTGCTGATCGTGGAGACGTACGAGAAACAGGGCAAGCAGTGGCCCGCGGAGAAGGAGGTCAATCACGAGACCCTCACCGCCTTTGCCTGGGAAGCCTACAACAAAGACGACTACGCTGGAGTGGTCCTTTTCGCCGATCGGTGCTTCACGAACTACTCGACGACCGCGTTGAGGCTGCAGGCGGAAGCCCAGCAAAGGAAAATCACGCTTCCTGCGGGTGCGGCCTTTACCGAGAACGAGAAGAAGGAAATTGAGAAGAACGGCCCTTTGAACGACGTGGGAACGTGCCTGTTCATCAAAGGGCGTTCCCTGCAAAAGCTGGAACGCAAAGCCGAGGCAAAGGCAGCGTACGAGGCGGCCGCAAAGTACAGTTACGGACGCTGTTGGGACCCCATCGGCCGGGTCTACTGGTCCCCTGCCGAGGCGTCCGGCGATCGACTGGAGTTGATGCAATGACGCCAACGGGCCAGACTAACAAACTGCGGCATAGTTTACAAACGGGATAATGACTTTGCAGAAGGGACTTCCCGAAATGGAATGGTTCGACTTGTCCAAGCGCATTTTGGAATTGGCGACGACTGTTATCACGCTTATGGTCGCCATCATAGGGCTCATCGAGTTGGTCCTCAAACGTCGCGCCCGAAACCTTCGACGTCGATTGAAGCGCCGACTCGAATTGCATGCACCGGGCGAGCCCGCAGGGGCCGAGGCTCACAGATTTACGCCACCGGAACAGGAGGCGTGGGAACGCCTAGTCAAGGACATCGGGCCCGAGCGACTGGATGAATTCAGACGCCGGACAGGAGAGCAAGGGCTTCGACCTATCCCCGAGGTTGAAAGCGCGCTAGATCGGATTGCCGGCGAGGAAGCCGCCCGCGCTCGGCGTAGATACTTCAGCATGCTCGGCGGCTCGGCAATTCTCGTCCTGGCAGGGGCGGTTGTTATCTGGTCGAACCAGAGACCATACCTGACCGCGGACACGGAAGTCACCATGAAGGCGTTTAACGCGTTCGAGCGGGAGGATTGGGAAGGCGCAAGAACGCTTGCCAAGAAATGCGTGGACGAATTCTCAGCCGCAGCGAACGAGACCGAGAAGAAACTGGTGGCCCAGAAAGTACCCGTGCCACCGACTGGTAAATGTACGCTGGCAGAGAGGGACCGAGTGTTCGACCAGCAAGGAGTGGTTAATAACGTGGCCGCCTCTTACTGGATCCTCGGTCGTGTGGCCGCCAAGCTCAATCAGCGTGATGTAGCGAAGAGTAATTTCACGAAGGCAGCCAGCTTTTCTCACGCGGTGTTTTGGGACAAGAGGATTCCCGGTTTCTGGTCCCCGGCCGAAGACGCCGCTGGCCGACTTGAGGCTATGGAGGAGGAGGATAAGCATACGCCTGCCCCGAGCACGCCGACGCCTACGAAGACTCCCTCATCGGTTGGTACAACGGGAAACCCATGAGCCGAGATTCGCCCGATCCGCGCGGCGCAAGGCGTGTTGAAGGTGAACTGCCAAGAGGAGATTCAGTGACCATGAAGCCAAGAACCTTTCCCCTTTGTGTCGTAGTCTTGTCCGTCTTGTCCGGCTGCGCTCGCTCCACCGAGCCGGAAGGGAAATCGGCATCAACGGATCCGACCAACGCTTGGCAGGAGCAGGTCCGGAAGATCATTTGGGTCGCGTATTCACCCTCGACCGGCGACCCGAACATCGGGCTGCAACCCAAGGTTGAGGAAATCGTCGCCGATCTTCACGTGTTACGGTCAGCCGGGTTTACCGGCCTAGTCACCTACGGCATGACAGGGATCGCCGGAAAGGAACTCCCTCGTCTGGCCGAAGAGGCGGGATTTCGCGGGCTGATCGTCGGGATATGGGACCCCAAGAGCAACGAGGAACTCGCGACCGCCAAGTCCGCGGCAAGCCGTGCCCTCGTACTCGGCTTCTGCGTGGGTAACGAGGGGCTGGGTAATCGCTACTCGCTTGCCGAGTTGAAAAAGGCGATCCAAGGTCTCCGCGCGTCCACCGGTAAGAATGTGACGACCACACAGCCGATCGACGACTACTATCAGAACGATGCGCTGATGAAGATTGGAGATTGGGTGTTCCCAAACGCGCATCCTTACTTCCACGGCCGAATTGGCCCGCAGAGCGCGGTCCGTTGGACCAAGGCCGAATACGATCGGATGAAGAGCAAAACAAGACAGATCGTGATCTTCAAGGAGGTTGGCCTGCCCACTGCTGGCGACAAGGATGGCGATCTTTCCGAGGTGGGGCAGGATGCCTACTACGTTGGCCTTACCGCAACAGACGTTCCCTTCGTCTACTTCGAGGCGTTTGACTTGACATGGAAGAGAGATCCTCCCGTCGAGCCCCACTGGGGGCTATTCCGGTCAAATCGAACCCCCAAACCCGTGGCGACGAGACTCATGGGAAAAAAACGTGACCAGTAACCATCCCGGGCCTCCATTATCGCCGCCCCTAGACCCGGGCTGCCCTCTCTCCGTTTCGGTTGTTGGAAACCAAGGGTCCGGGACCTCGACACGGCAGCCTCCTGCAACTGACCTACGCCCTGTTCGACGCGACTGAGGCTCGCGCCATGACTCGGGCATGAAGCCTTGCGTCCCGAAACGGCAATATCCATGTCCATCTCGACTCGATGGGTGAAGACATCGGGAAGTTGAAGAAGAACGGCCCGTGGACACAGTCAAGCACTCCGGTTCGGAACGCTCCTATTTCATGCCAGGCAGGGCGACTACCGCTTCCGCCACCTTGTAAGCTCGATCCTTGAGCAGGGCGAACAGCCCGTGCGTATCGACGGGCATGACTTGCAGCACGCCGTCCTCGACGGGGATGCCATGCGACACAGCCTTCAACTGGTTGGTTTCCTCGCCGCCGTTGTGAGCAAGGGCGTTCCGCACCAGCCGCGCAATGTTGATCTGAGGGTCACGTAGGCACGAGTCGGCGATCGGCTTTCCCAGCAGCCTCTCAGCTTCCTTGGCAAGGACGACGAAGTCGCCTCGTATCTTGCTGCCGTTTGCCACGCCGATTGACTGGCGGAGGAAATACTCATAAGTGTGATAGATGCCGCTGTAACAGATCCGCTCCGAGCCCCAGATGCTCAGCCGAAGTTCATGGGAAGCCGGATCGCTGAGAAACTGCTTCCAAAAGTCGTTCGGACTTACCTCGTCCAAGTCCTTCGCCCGATCCAGCTCCGCGTGTATCTCCTTCCCGAGGCGCCGTATCACCTCGGCGAATTTCCGCCGCTGCATGTTCGTCATCGTATCGCCCATTTCCGCGGGCAACCTCACCGCGAAGGCATCTACGAGCTTGCTGCCGAGCGGTTCGTGTCCTGCCAGGAGCCCCTTGGCGAAGTTGCTCACGCTGCTCATTGTGAACCACGGAAGCACATGCGCGTTCGCCACCGCCTTCCAGTTCACGCATAGGTTGAAAACGCTCGGGTCCAGCTTGGTTCCGCGTGCCAGATCCATGATCCGGCCTGCCCATCCATGATCGAAAAATGTCTTGTAAGATTCCAAGCGGTCGTCGATCAACATCCTCCGGTTGAATACGTCCGTCACCGACAATTCTCCTTTGCAGCCAACCGTCGTTCGGTTGGGCCATCGTGCCCGGCGAACCGGCTCGCTACCGCCAGAAGCCTGCCGAACACCCCTCGAATCATAGCCACAAGGCAGCCGGAATGCCGAACTCCTCTCGTGCCTGATGCCAATCAGCTTTGGGGCCCGGTTTCTCGCCACGATGCGACAGGTGGATCATGTATGCCCGTCCCCGAACCATCTCGGTCAGGCGCGCACGGCTCTGGGGGGAGATGCCAGACGCTAGAAGCTCTTGAACCTCCATCCGGGCGGCATGCAACGGATGCCGGAACATCGTATCATTCACGCTTGGCGCGCCGCCGGGGGACGTCAGTCCATAACATAGGTCCGCAAGCGCGTACCCGTCCAAAACGCCTTCTGCCGCCAAAGGACCGCAGAACGTCATTCCTCGGCGGGATCTGAAGAAGTAGACTAGATCCCCAGCCAGCACGTCGGCGGCGACTGTCAAGCCGCTGTTCGACGCATCGGACTCGATCGAGTAGCCGGCGACTTCGAATGACTCCGCATCGAAGCCCTCTGGCCAACTGACCTGGGAGGCGAACCATGTTCGCGTCCTCTGCTGCGGATCCGGATGTCGTCGCTGGTGCATAACGACTACAGGATCATCGTCCATGAACTCCTCGAAAGCTCGAAAAAAACCGTCCATAAGCGGCGGATCGACACGGTCGGTGATGACCTCGACAAAACTGTCTTGAAGGCCCGCATCGCTGGAGTAGGCCACGGCTTTGGTGAAGATACCTAACGCGATGGCTGTATGCAAGGATTCCCGTCCCGTGTCGGGGTTATTCCGAAAGTGCTCGCGAAACCCCTGGACATGGATCGCGTCGAACACAATCGGGATGTTGTGCGAACGGAGATAGTCATGGATCGTCGTCCTGAGCACGGGGGCTTGTGGGCCAAGGTCGGTGACGTGCAGTTTGCCGTCCAGCTGCCGAAATGGCAGACAAATGGCGTCGAGGTCGGCACGGACGGCAGGCAGCTGTTGCCGGGTCAGCAAGTAGCCGGCCATGACGCCAACCTCGCCGGGATACTGCTCGTCCTGGACGGCATAGCCCTTCGCGCCCGACTCGTCGCATACAAGAATGAGAGACATCGCATTTCTCCAGGTACCGGTAAACGGTCATCTGATGCCTGGCGATCCACCCACCAGCGAGCCTTATCCTACCCCTTATGTCCCCTTCGTACAACCGACTGTTGGCTCTGGTCGGTCGATGACAGGATATATCCTGCCGCGATTCAGCCCGCCGCCTTCGTCGCCATGTTTACACCAATACTGGGGCTCCGCCTCCTCCGTCTGCGTCTCCAATCTGCCACCCACGACCTACTTACGGGGGCGAGTCTTCTGCCATCCGTCCAGGAACTTGCCCACTACGTTGCCCTCTTCCGTACTGTCAGGGTGGGTAATGACCCAGTCCACCAGCTCGCTCTCAGGGAAAACGCAGGGATCGCCGTCCTTGAACCCCTTAACCTTTAGGATGTCGCTCGCAATCCGCCCGGTGATGCGTCCGTCCTTGACGCTCGCGACGGCAATGAACACCTGCTCGGTCGTTCCCATGCCGCCGCGGAGGTTCGTGACGGCAAAAAACGCATAGCCCGCAGGCAGCTCGTCCAAGTGCCGCTTCTTGGCTGCGGGATAGGTCAGCCTCCCCTTCTCGACATAAGGGGCGATCGCGGCCCGATACTCGTCCGCCTCAGCCTTCCCTTTCGGCTGGACCGGATGGTCTTTGGGGGCATTCAGGGAAAGGGCGGGTTTCGGGGGCAAGTACGTCGGCGCGGAGCCGTCGCCACACCCGACGCACGGCCCGGCGAACGACATTTCCGATGACTACCTTCCCAT
>CAZTPX010000217.1:0-14350 GCA_964615095.1 uncultured Planctomycetaceae bacterium
CCGCCGGCGCGAACGCCATTGGATTTCTCCGATTCTGGCCTTGCGCTCCCGCCCCGCCTCCATTACCGTGACGGTAACGACGACACTTTGTTCGTCGCGGCAGCTCCGCACCGTAGAACCCGGGCCGACTGCGAACCCTCTTAACCGGCAGCGCAGCGCTGCCAGCCACCTAATCCAGCCCCCAAGGGCGAACTCTAATGAACACCATCCAACAACAATTCCTTCGCAAAATCGAAGACATATCCAACGTACTGAAATACCAACAACCCACAATCGGCCTGATAATCAAGGGCATCTGGGCTGCCAGCCAGCACTGGTCCGGAGGTGAGTGCTTTGAAGACGCCGAGGACTTCGCCTACGGCCGTTTCTCCTGGAGGGTCACGGACAACTTGGCTCCAGACGCCCGCCTCGATAAAGCACTACAACTTCTGGCCGGCAGCGTGCCGTTGGGAATGCTCGTATTTCGCGATCTTGACGCTCAACTCGACGACCCGGCAGAGCACGACGCTGCGGAAACCTTCATAGATTGCCTTGCTTCGCTGGGCTTCGACCTACGGCTCTACATGCCGCGAGCGGTTGCTGTTTGAGCGCGGTGCCGCTTGTTGCCCGCGGCAAGATCCCTACCGCAGACCCCGAACGGCCTGTTCGGCTCGGTTCGTGTCCGCCGCTTGGAGCCATAGTTTGGCCGTCGTGTGCGGCGTGACGCTGTGGCGAATCGTTCAGCATTGGTTTCACCCGCGGGCCTCGTTTGCCGTCCGAAAGGCGATCGTACAGTCGCCTTCGCCGTCATCTTCGCCCGCAATCAAAACGCCGATGAAAACCGCGGCGAACCCGCCCATTGTGAAGTTCCCTGGCGGTGCAGATGAGAGATCGGGCGGGTTTCGTGGTTGGACCTTTCATGTGAGTGCCGGTGAAGTGCTTGCTAGCAATGCTGTCAGCCACGCCGCCCTGCAGAAGCTCACAGAGGGCAAACCCCACCTTTGGTGACAAAAACCTCCAATTGGAGGTCGATGTTGGCCGCTGTTGACTGCCAACCGCTTGCAGTGACGATCCGCCCTTCGCCCACCTCTCCCCCTCCCTGCGCCATCGGGCCCCGTGCTACCGTGCGAGCCGTTGCCGGTGGCGGACCATGAAGAGTGCGGGGGCCGCCACCCAGCCACTCGATCGGAGAGCCAGAGCAGGGCGATGGCGAAGGAGCGAGAGGACGCAGCGGTCGGGTGTGAGCCGGAGGAGACGTTCGGGGTCAGGGGTGGGCATATCGGTAATAGATCTTGCAGTTTGGTAGTGCCTGCTGGAGTTCCTTTACTGCTTGATTGCTAGTCGTTGCCAGTTCCAGAACAAGAAGCCTGATCTTCTTCAAAGCGTGAAGGGGCGCAAGGCTCCGATCGTTGCAACAACCTTGCGGTTTGGTAGTGCCTGCTGGAGTTCCTTTACTGCCTCATTGCTAGTCGTTGCCCGTTCCAGCACTAGAAGCCTGAGCTTCTTCAAAGTGTGAAGATGCGCCAGCATGCCGTCGTTACAACGCTCAGCAGTATAAGCCCAGCCGTCGGGAAAGTCCACTTCGACGACATCGTAGAACAGGTCATCTCCCAGCCGGTTTGTAATCCACTCGGGAACCGGAGCCAATTCCGCAAAAATTTTTATACTTGGCGTCTTTTCATCGTACCATTCCCAATCGTAGACGATGTCGCCGCCCGCTGCTCGAATTACTTGCACCGCCTCGTACTGCTTCGCGGCCTCTTTTATTTCCACGCCCAACCAACTGAACGGCAGCGCGACCGCCAGCGGCAGCGCCAGCAGCGTCCGAATTCCAAACTGAAACCGCCATCGAAAGACCAGGGCCACCACAAACCACAGCAGCATCAACCCCAGCACCACGCCCACGCCGGCCAGGGAAATCAGCACCGTGTAGCCCTTGCGCTCGTTGAACGAGAACCACCGCCACCTTTCCGACGCGAACAGCAAGCCCGTCACCGCCAGTGAGCCGCAGACCAGCCAATCCGGCGTAGGGCGATACCAGCGACGTTTCTCGGGCGTGTCCATGCCTGCCAGTATACCGCGCCGCCAGCGGCCCTGCCAGAATGGGCCTCTGAGCGCAGCCACCCTGCACGCCCGCGTTCCGGCCGCTTTGCCCGCCGCACGAAGGTTGCCGCCGAGGCCATGGATGATGGAATTGCCGGAGGTGGCCCATTGTGGTGCAGGGTGTCACGGCGCAGTAAAATAGAGGCAAGACGCCTGGGCGCTCCGCGGTGGGGCGGCGTCGGGCACGTGCTTCGTTGGCTTGCTGCTTGCCTCAATAGCGTTCCTAGAGTTGGAGAAAGAAATGAGATTCCTGGTTGAGACAACGCTGTCGATCTCGCTAATCGTGGTGGGCATTGGACAGGGGCATGCGGCCCAGCCGAAGGCCGGAGGTTCGCTTGAGCCTGTGTTGACATTGCTGAAGCAGGGCAAGATTGAGGAGGGCGAACGGATGTTACGGCAGCGCATCAAGGAGAACCCCGACGATTCCGCCGCGCGGCGGTTGCTTGGACGCGTAGCCGACTTCGATGGCCGTCCGGATGAGGCGGTGAAGACCTGGGAGGAAGGACTGAAACAGACAGCGGAGGATTTCCCGCTGCTGATGGAGATCGGGCAAATCAGGGCGCGGCAGGGCCGCGACGGGCCGACGATCAGCTATCGCCGCGGCATGGTCGCCGCGCAGCCCAGCAGTGACGAGAAGGCTGAGGAGAAGTTCAAGAAGGAGCACCTTGCCCTCGCCGCCAAGGCATTCGAGCGGGCGTTGGCCCTGGCTCCCCACGAGAGCGAGGCCGCCCTGAAACTGGCTAGGGTGTACTCCGATGCGAAGAACCACGAGGCGGCGGTCAAGGTTTGGCGCCGGCTTCACGAATTGAACGGCGACGACACTGACGTTGCGCTGGGACTTGCCCGATCCCTGACAGCGGCGGGTAGGACCGACGAAGGTGCCAAGGTCTATCAAAAGGCGATCGAGCTGAACCCGCGCCTCGCATCGGCCCACATGGCCCTGGCGGATTACTACAAGGCCAAGGGAGATGCTGCAGCCGCGGACAAGGCCCGGCGTCAGGCGGATTTCTACGAGGCCCTGCCGCCCTTTACGCGCCTGACCTACTCGGCCGAGAACGTCGCCATGCTGGCTCGCCTTTTCGAGGCTGCCACGGTCAAGAAGTTGATTGATGATTCGTCGGATCGTGCGGCGGACTTCCTGGTGGTCCTTTGCTGGAGCCATCCGCATAATGAATTGGAAGACCGGGCCTTTGAATCTCTGGAGAAACGCGGGCCATCGACGGTCCCTTTGCTGCGCCAGCTACTGCGACAAGCTCGCAGCACCTGCACCATTCGAAGTTCAGCCCGCATTCTGGCCCGGCAGAAAGATCCCGGGCTGCTGGAGCAGCTTTTGCCGCTGCTTCCGGGTGACACGCGGACATTCGGTTTCCACATGGACATCGCCGGGGCCCTTGCCGAACTGGGAGATCTACGCGCGGTTGGGCCGTTGGTGGAAGTGCTCAATGTCAGCGATCGCACGCCGGTCGACCGCGCGGAAGTCATCCTCTGTGATCGCACCGGCGCCCGCGCGCGGGCGGCCATGGCCTTGGGGAAGCTGGACGCCTCAGCAGGGCGGAAAGCCCTGAAGGCGGGACTCGACCATCCCGAGCTGGGGCCGTTTTGCGCAGCAGCCCTGTATCGGCTGACGCGCGAGGCAGAGTATCTCTCGACGTTGCGCAAGGCGATGACCGGCGACAATCGATACGCGGCTTTTCTGCTGGTCGGATATTTGCGCCAAATGGAGACGCCCGAAGCGCGGCAAATGGTGAAGGAGTGGGATCAACGGGCCAAGGAGGAAGAAGAGAAAGCGAAGGCGACGAAGAAAGGCCCATCCGGGAAGTGATTCACGAAAGACTTGAGTCTATAACGCCGATGGTTTCAGTCTCGCCCCGCCCGCCCTTCCAATTCCGCCTGCGGACCCTGCTGCTCTTGTTCGTGGTGCTGGGGTCGTCGCTGGCGGTGTTCGGAGGGTGGGGGATCGTGGTTTCTGCGTTTGCCGTAGGGGTTGCTATCTACGTCCGTCAGGTCAGGTCCTTGCGTTTGTTGAAACATTATCTGCTGGGCTTGTTTTGCCTGACGTGCTTAGTTGCGGAAATATGGCCCATGCCCTACGAATTACCTGCACCGCGGATAGATAGTTGGGAACGATACTTCAACTGGCCCAACATCGCCGCCCTCCTCGTGTGGCTGCTGTCGGTGGGCACGCTGCTGGTCGGAGCGATGCGGGGCAGAAAGGCAAGGTTGGGGCCGCGAAGGCCACTGGACCGCGGACGATTTGGAGGCGGGGCAACGCATGGCCAAGGAACTTGTTTATCCTGATGGTCTTCTGGGACCGACGCGGAACGAGCGGTTCCGCTCTGCGACGCTTCTGACGGTTGACGCCCGTGCGGCCCTCGGCGTCGGCGGCAATAACCTCCTGTTCGATGGCACGTACAACTGCATTTACGACGAGGACCTGCGCGAGGAGTCGAACTCGTCGGCCGACATCACCTACCAGTGCGACGACCGGAATTGCTTGTCTTTGGTGGTGGACTGGGTGCTCCAAGATGGGAGCTGGGTCGAGATCGCCATTACCTGCGCTTACGACATGTTCAATAACCTGTCCGGGCGGACGGTGACCGGTTCCGGCGCACAACCGGGCACGCAGCGTTACGTGTTCGACGGCACGACATGGTCTTGGCGTTCGACAACAGCGGGAATCTGACGGACCGTTACTTGTGGGGGCCGGCGGTGGACCAAGTGTTGGCGGATGAGAACTTTGTCGCGGGCTCTTCGGGGGAAAACGAGAACGGTGGCCTCCCCAAGACGGCTGGCGTCACACTTTGGGCCTTGGGCGATAATCAGAACACGGTTCGGGACGTGGTCACGGACAGCGGCGCGTTGGAACAGCACATCGCCTACAGCCCGTTCGGGCAGCAGGTGACGGTTCCGTCGACCGTCAGCCCGAGCGTGGCGGACTTGGTCTTCGGCTACACGGGAACCTACACCGACCCGGTGACCGGCTTGCAACTCCATGGCGTCCGGTGGTATGATCCAAGTGTAGGCAGGTGGCTGACCGAAGACCCGGCGGCGGCGGACGCGAATTTGTATAGGTATTGCGGGAACGCGCCGACGAATGGGACGGACCCGGATGGGCTGCAAGATTGCGACGATCAACCGGATGATTACAAAAGGGGGGTGCTTACTTTTGGACTTGAGAAGGCAAAGGCAGATACCGGCGTAAAGGATATGAAGCCGCCGTATTATGCCAAGACGACGTTTGAACTTACGGAACCTGAATGCAAGCCCGAACCTGAGAGCCTTAAACAGTGGGGCCGGTATAGAAAAAACGGGTCTAAAGGGCCGAAGCCGAAGGATCGCTGGGTTCTGACTCCCGGTTCCTTGACCGTTAAAGATGTAAAAGTTGTCCCTTACGTCTGGTATAAGATCGCGAAGGCTGATGGATCTCGCGTATGGGTCAAGTGTTCTATGACGGACAAGCAGAAGAATTTTTCAAAGGCCCATGAACAGGCCCACATCGAGAATGCCAAAACTATCATCGATCGCTACAACAAGAGATATTGCAAGACCTATGACTCACTGAACGATTGCGAGGAGGCCTGTGACGCATGGATTAAGGAGGTGAATCTCGCCAGGGTCGCTGACTACCTGCATGTTGGCACGGATCCGAAGTCCCCGAAACCGACCGATCCAGATTCGGCTTACGCCGAATCGAAGAATGCCGGCAAGTCAGGCCCGGAGCAAGTGAACGAGCCGAAAGACAGCGATCTCCCACCGGGGTTCCCGCCTACGCTTCCAGGATTGCCGCACATGGGCAAATAAGGAACACTACAAGGAATGAGGCATCAGAACTAACGTGAGGTACATTGATTATGAGTTTGCTCATCGTATCTCTAATGGTGACATGTGCGGCACCGGAAGAGGCGAATATCGAAAAGCCGTTCGCGGCTCAGGCTGTCCTTTGGCATGAAACCGCGTTAAAACCTGGCGAGCTGCAATGCGATTTTCTCGTTAGAAACGTTAGCGCGAAGTCCGTCGATCTTCGACGGGTCCCAACGGCCTACGTCGTGACCTATCTTATCAACGGCAAGTGGGTGACCCAACATTTTGATAGGGGGGTGTTTCCGGATTCGGTTGGCTACGTGACACTTGCCCCCGGACAGGTGCGGCATTTGAGCCTTCCCATCTCAAAGGCTAAAGAGTGGGATGGAAAACCCTTCGAGGTACTTATGTCCGTTGGTATCGATGCTAATGTAGATGGGAAAAAGAGAACATGTATAGTTGAGTGTATCGTCAGGTCCCCCCTTGACGAAACGCCTAGCGAGTGGATGCGCCAAACCAGGAAAAACAAACGGCGAAATAGCACGCAGGTCGAAGCGCAGCCAGAGAGTGGATCAGTTGGAAAGGACAGAGCGGGCAGTCCATGATTCTTAGCGTTGTGTCTGTCTTGGTGTCCTGAACCTGGTCCAGCGGATCTTTACAACCGATGCGATGGAAGGGCAAATTCACCGGGATCGGGGTGAATTAAACAACGAATAGCGAGTGTCTTGGTCCAGCGGACCTTGACAACCCGTGAGACGGAGAAGCGAACGCCCTCGAAGGCGATGGAATGGATGGCAGCTCGCAGCGACGCCTGAGCCTTCGTCCCGCTCCCTCGCCCCCTCGACGCCCGCGCTAGCGGCTTCGCGGGCGTCACCGAGCGGTTTCCTGTCACGCTTGAATAAGGAGCAAAAGATGCTGTGTTCCCAAACGAGGAAGAAGAGTGGACGAGCTAGTGATTTGCACGGCCCCAGAGCGATGCGTCGCGGCGGTTTTCGCAGAGTAACCGTCGCACGCGCCGGTCATGTCCGCTGGTATGATCCGACCGTGGGCAGGTGGTTGACGGAGGACCCGGCGGCGGCGGACGCGAACCTGTACCGGTATTGCGGGAATGCGCCGACGAATGGGGTGGATCCGAGTGGACTTGCGGAGGGACAGGTCAAGCAACCGAGTGACCCCATCGATCCGGGTTGGACGATTGTCAAATCGCATACCGGGCGTGGCGCGCGTGGGCAGGTGACTTGGCGAATTGCTACGAACGCCAAGCTGGACAGCGCAATCCTATTCGAGATGTGGTTCGTTCCAGACAAAAACTGCCCCGATAAGCAAATCCTCAACATACAGATGATTATGGAGGATACAGTCGGCGGAAAGCCCAACGTGCGCTATGACAAGGATCACCCAATTCTGAAAGCGAACGTGCTTCCACCTGGGGATCCACGCGCAGACGCTATCGCGAATTACAGCAAGATCTTCTCAACGAATCAGGGTCTAGGAAACGGACCTGACTTTGTCCCGATTGAGAACCACATCTACTATGGGGTAACTTTCAACGGCCAGAAGTGGGTATCGGGGGGCCGCGAACAAGTCGGGCAGGGTGGGCCCAACCGCATCCCCCCATATATGAAGGACATACCAAGTTCGCCAAACGCACGCACTCCCAAGGGGGATGTGGTGGTGAAGTTCGAGTCGGCCGTCTTTTGCCCAGGCACCTCGGAGGTGCTTGGGGCTGTCAAGTGGGGGTACAAGATTGGCAAAGCGCCCGGGTCACCCATTGAGATCGTCGACGGGAATGACGCGGACTTGAGCCTCGAGGTAACACGCGCGTTCAAGGACTTGGCTGCTAACGCGACGTTTGCGAAGTCCATTAAACATAAGATTCTTCCGTTAGACACTAATGCCACTGGGGGCTTCGGGGGAACAAGTGCTTTGCCATAACCGCAATAGGCGTGGAAAACCTTCATGATCGACACACTTGAGATATTGGCGCGCCGCCGAGGCGCTCGGTGGATTGACGGCAGCGCCCGCCGTGTTTCCGCGCTTTTGGCGCGACATAGCCTGGCGGTGATACGGTTCTTCGGAATCTTGCTTGCCGTAGCATACATGTCGCGCATGCCTGCTTCGGCCGGTGAGACGGCAGAAGCGCCCGCGGTTGCCAGACTGACCGAACTTGGGGCGCGGATCGAGTATTCTGCTCCGCATGGCGCCCAGTTCGTGGACCAGGTATATCTGGTCGGTAAGCAGATCGGCGACGACGCCCTGGGCTCGCTTGCCAGCTTCCCGCACTTGCGGAGCCTCTCCCTACGGGAGACCAGTGTCACGGACAACGGTATGAAGACGTTGTCTGTGTTAAAGGAACTCGACAGTTTGTACCTGTTCGGGACCAAAATCACGGACACTGGTTTGCTTAATTTGACTTCCTTGCGTAAGTTGAGGTTATTGAACCTGTCCGATACGCTCGTCACGGATGCGGGCTTGCGGCTCGTCGCGAAGATGCCCAATCTTGACATGTTGGGTCTTGATGGCACCGTGGTTTCCGATGCTGGTCTCGCGCACGTCCGGTCGCTAAAGAGGCTGTGGGCCTTGGGGCTTTCGAGGACGCGGGTGACGGACGCCGGCATTGCGCAGTTGAAGGAGTTAGCGAGTCTTGACTATGTCGATCTTGCAGGCACAAGCGTCACGGACAAGGGCGTTGCCCTCCTCAAGGACTTTCCAAAACTTAAACGACTCGACTTAAGCAGCACCAAGATCACCGACTCGGGCTTGGCCTCGTTGGGAAGTATGACGCAACTGACTCACTTGAACGTTTCACACAATACGGTGAGCGACGAGGGACTGATGCACCTCACGAAACTCACAAGGCTCTATTACCTAGACTGGGGCTTTACGGACATCTCGCAGGATGGGATCGACAAGCTCAGACGCTCGATTCCGGACCTAAACGCCTCCGTTCCAAAGGAGATCGACGAGATAATGCGTGCGATCAACAAGAAGAAAATGTGATCCATATGGCAGTCCGGTGTCCTGGTGTCGCGACTACAACCCCAAGGCGAATCCCGCAAAGAACATTGAATACCTCAATCTCCCAGAGCGTGCTAGGGCGGCCTATGAGAAGCATGACATCGATGCGGAAAAGATCATCGAGTCGACCGGCTGGACTTTGGAGGGACATTGGTCGCTTAGGAGCGCATGTGCGTCGCTTTTCAAAAACGCAACTACCGGTCAATATGTTTTGGCGTTTCGGAGAACAGAGATTTCGGAGCGCGGGAGCGAGCGGGACAGGTCGGGTATTGGAGGTTTGGGTTATTTTTCTGTTATCTATCTTGCCAAGACAGGACCTGTCCCGCTCGCTCCATCTATGAAAGAAGCAGAAAGATGACGGACATAGCCGAATTGAACCTGCGTGCGGCCCATGGTCTTCCCGGCGCCGAGACCCTGGACGTCGGACATTGCCTCGATCGTCTGGACGCCTGGGCTCGCCTGGTGGCGAGCAAGACGGACCGATGGCTGCCAAGGTTCCATCGGGCACCGGCGGAGTTCGATGGTTCCCTGCCGAAGTTCCGCATGCTGGCGCTGGTGACCGTCCTCCAGCGGGACCTGGGAGTTTGTTACAACCCGAGATGCGTGGAGGGACCCTACTGCGCCCTCGATCCCCGCACGCTCTTCCTGCACGGTCTTCTGGATGGGCATGGCGGAACCTGCGCCACCATGCCGGTCCTGTACGTCGCCGTTGGACGGCGATTGAGCTACCCTCTTCACCTGGTACACGCGGGCGAGCATTTCTTTGTCCGCTGGGAGGAACCCGGCGGCGAGCGGTTCAACATTGAGGCGACCGCCACGAGCTTCGTCCCCCGCGACGACGAGCATTACCGCCGGTGGCCCAAGCCGATACGCGACGAGGACGTTCGATCGGGCTTCTTCCTCCGCAACCTAGCCCCGCAGGAGGAACTCGCAGCGTTCCTGCGTTTACGCGGCCAGTGTTGGCTAGACCATCTGCAAACGGCGGCAGCCTTGGAAGCCTTTGGACGAGCGGCCGGGCTTCGCCCCCGCCTGCCGGGGCTTGACTGCGTTTCGGCGGTGGCTGCGGTCATCCACCATGTCGTGGAAAGGCTGGGACGCGAGACGGTGTTACAAATGGAGCCCCGTGACATTCCCTTCCTGCTGCTGGAGCAACCCTGCGATCCAAGACTTGCGTCGTTGGCGGTTGACGAATTGAAGAGGATCATCGAGAATTACCGGGAGAGGCGGATGCTTGTCCCAGCCGACAACCAAGCGGTTTCCTGTCACGCTTGAATAAGGAGCAAAAGATGCTGTGTTCCCAAACGAGGAAGAAGAGTGGACGAGCTAGTGATTTGCACGGCCCCAGAGCGATGCGTCGCGGCGGTTTTCGCAGAGTAACCGTCGCACGCGCCGGTCATGTCCGCTGGTATGATCCGACCGTGGGCAGGTGGTTGACGGAGGACCCGGCGGCGGCGGACGAGAATTTGTATAGGTACTGTGGGAATGGACCAGTGGATGCGACCGACCCCAGCGGGACGACAATTCAATATGACGGGTTCTTTTGGTGGGATGACGCCGAACAGGATCCGGCGATCCACAACCGCATCCCGCCAGCGAGCCCCGACTACGTCATTCTCCCTGGAAAAGGAATGTTACATCGCGCGCCACCAGCAGATGAGATGCTCCAACCACCAGCGGAGAGTTCCATTGAGAGCCCATCGGCCCGCCCGGCCCCCCCGGCGCAGGTGGCTCCGGTAGCGCAACCGGCCTCGCCAGGGCAAGGGGCGTGCCCAGCGCAGCCTGCTGAATCGCAATCGCCCACGCCAACGCCGCCGACACAACTATCGCCGAGAGAACCAACTTCCGGCGGATTCAACCTTGGTTTTAGTACATCTACGGTCGTCAGTTCTCCCGGCGGGTTCCAGTTTTCGCAAACCGTGAGTGTCGGCGTTTGCAATGGAATCGATGAGACGTGGGGAATTCCCCGGGGCGTTATGCAATTTATCATTGCACCCGGTCGTGTGTTTCCGTCGACGTGGAGTGCCGCAACAGCATTCGGCGTATACGTCAGCCCCGGCGAGCCGACGCCGGGATCAAGCACGTACCTTAGCGCCGGTGGAAATTTTGACGCAGGCCCGCTCGGGACCGCGGCACTAGATGTACCGCTTAACGGAGACGCGTTCACCCTTACGTACAACCCAATCAATATTGCTACGCCTGGGTTTCCGCTTAGTGTCTATGCCCAAAAGAACTATCAGTCTACGCAGGTCTTTCCACTTATCGACGGGCTGGAAGAGGCCAACGACAAGGCGCACAACCGAGATATTACCAAGGTGCCGGCGGGTATGCGCAACACGGAAATACCGCAGTTCATGGTTGAGAAAGCGAGAAATAGGACATTCTGTCCAGGACAGACGCCGCGAGATGAGAAATTGACTTATTTGCAAGGCATCGCCGAGGGGTATCGCAAGCAGATACAGGAAATCCGGGCGAGGACGTCGGACACCGGAATTGGCCAGGACGCAATTGAACAGGAGGCTAAAATCTACGAAAACCTCCTCAACGAGAATCTTAAGAAACAAGCCGAGTTGCAGTAGCAGCCTTAACGAAAAGAGACTTTGCGTTATAATGGTAGGGGGTTTTCGAGCGCTTGAAGAAAGTGGATTCGCCAGCGAGGCGCTTACGCCGCTCCACGGCCCTAGTAGATGGGAATTCTCGATGGTTAGAACTACATCGTTAATCGTGACGTTGTTTGCGGCGTGCAATGTGTTTGCGCAGACGGGGCAACAGGAACAAAAGGCCAGTGCAGATTTGGTTGAACGCGGCAAGGCAAAATATTTTCGGGGCGACATCCACGGATCGATTGCGGACTATGGAGAGGCTATCCGACTCGACCCGAATAACGCCCGCGCCTATCAGGCTCGTGGTTCCGCTCGCGAACGGAGCGATAGAGCCAAAGCGATTGAGGACTTTAATGAAGCCATTCGACTCGACCCGGGGTTTGTCGAAGCCTACGAAAGCAGGGGCGTGGCATACGTGGGTTATGGAAAAGACGGCACTAAAAAATCGCTTGCGGACTTTGGCAAGGCCATCCGGCTCGACCCCCGGCTCGTCCGCGTTTACTTGTTCCGCGGCGAAGTATATTACGGTGAAGGGAATTACCCAAAGGCGATTTCCGACTTCAGTGAGGCGATCCGGCTCAATCCCGCGTATGCGTGGGCCTACTGCCGTCGCGGCGGTGCGTACGCGGGGCAGGGTGATCTTGACAAGGCGATTGCCGATTACACGGCGGCGATCCGGCTCGACTCTAACGACAGTGTGTCGTACTTTGGGCGAGGCGAGGCGCATCGCGACAAGCATGAAATCGAAAAAGCGATCACGGACTTTAGCGACGCGATTAAGGCCGCGAAGGGTAACTCCTTTTATTATCTCGTTCGCGGCAATTTATATCGGGAGGCGAAATGCGATTACGACAAAGCGATTGCCGATTATAGCGATGCCATCCGGCTAAAGCCTGGTTACTCTGAGGCGTACTGGTCGCGGGGCCTCGCGTATTTCCAGGGCAAGCGCAACTTCGAAAAAGCGAGTGCCGATCTTGACCGCGCGATAATGCTCGATCCAGGGTCCTCGCGAGCCCTTGTGGTTCGAGGTGAACTTTACTTCGTAATGCGTCGCGATTACAGCAAGGCAATTGAGGACTACTCGGCTGCGATCCGGCTCGATCCGAGCTATGCGGATCCGCACTGGCGCCGCGGCTCCGTTTACTTCTTGCAGGGTGAGCACGCCAAGGCGCTTGCCGATTACGACGAGGCAATGCGTCTTTCACCAAAGTGTGATGTTGCATACTGTTTGCGCGGATTGGTTTACGATAAGATGCGAGAGTACAAGAAGGCGATTGCCGACCTGACTCAAGCCCTTCAAATATCGCCCAACTACACCGAGGCGCGCTTCTATTGTGGAGAAGTCCACTTTCACGAGGGCGACATCGACGCGGCAATTGCCGACTACAGCGAAACAATTCGACTCAGCCCGCGAATGGCAATTGCATTTCAAAGCCGGGCTGACGCGTACGCGAAGAAGGGAAATCTGAAGCAGGCGGACAAAGACTACGCTCGTGCAAAGGAATTAGGATTCGATGCCGAGAAGATGAAGTAGAGCGTGCGAATTCCGGGTAACCGTTCACACCCCAACCACTTGCCGGGCAGTTGCGTTTTCTTGTTCGGCGCAGTATCTTGAGACGTAGTCACCATCGAGTCCGGGGTCAGGCTTACGTTTTGTGCTTTGCTTTGCAAAGCACAAAACGTAAGCCTGACCCCATTCGGCAGACCCCATTCGGCAATGGGTTCGGGAGCGAAAGGAATCACCTCCCGGTGGTCCGGGTGGATCATCACGGCTGCCAGCATCTGGTGCTGATAGGTAGTCTCTTGCGTCTGGCGGTGCACTTTTTCCAGGCAGGAGTCGCAGTGGATGGAAGAAGAGGAGAAGTAGCCGGTGCCGTCCAAGGAGAGCAGGTAGCATCCTTGGTAGAAGACAAACGGCTCCAAGGCTTTTCCGCGTTGGAGTTGGCGAAAGACCGCGTTGAACAAGGGGCGTATCGCCTGCGGCTCCACGGGGTCGAGGATCTCCCGCATGTGCGTGTCCGACGGAACGCGCGCGATGCCGAACAGGTTCCCCATGTTCTCGTCATTGCGGCGCTCTTCGAATGCCAGCAGGGAAGGGTCTTTCAGTGCAAACATGCTGAAAGCCGACATGAGCGCGTCCGTCAAGGAAATCGGGCACTCCCGCCCGCGATGGTCCGCGATCTTATCAAATTCCAGCCGCAAGAGTGCGTTCAACGCATCGGCCGAGAGATGCTTGCGCTTCGGCGGAGTGCGTTGTTCTGGCGGAGGCGGCAGGATCACGATGACTCTTCTCACCCAGTACCGAATTACCATCCTGGCTGGCAAACCGCCCTCCTACCCTTATTACGCTGGATTATATACCGATGTTCACTCCTTTACGAAGCCTCCGGCCGTTTTTCGGTCTTTTTAGGCCACTTTCACCTTCAGCGGGAACTGCTGGGGAGAAGGGGAGAAGGGGAGAAGGGGAGAAGGGGAGCGCGTGTTGGAAACAGGCCGGACAACAGATGCCGAAAGCGCAATGAGCAATTGGACTTGCGACGCAAGTTCGCGTCCGGCGCGGAATGGGGCGGAGATTCCTTGCGTATTATATGGGTATGAAGCGCGCTGAAGAAGATTCAGGCTACGCCTGAATACTCGGCGCGTGCATTTGCTCGTTGACGATTTAACCAGCCCCCGGCGTAGCGAACCGGGGGCAGTAGGTCCGTCTTGCCGAGAGGGACTATTGTGCTTCGAACCGCCGGAAAACCCCCGCATTGTTCGACAGGTCGGCGCACATTGGTCCTTTCCGGCAGAAATGTTGGCGGCGGCCGGACATTGGACCACTTCGCCGGCCGGGGAGGCATCTGGCC
>CAZTPX010000218.1:0-14288 GCA_964615095.1 uncultured Planctomycetaceae bacterium
AGTAGTTCATGTCCTTGCCGCTGCCGCGGTGCCGCGGCTTGCCCTCGGCGTCCTTCTCCACGACCAGCGGCGATTTCTTGTCGCTGGAGTTCTCGTGTACGAGCTTGCCTTCCATGTGGCTGCGGAGGTCGAAGTCGCCGCGATGGGCCACGCCTTCCAACTCGCCAAACTCGCCCGGGGCGAGGAAGGGGAAGGCGTATTCGATATCCGCCGTGCCCACGGAATAGTGGCTCAGTTCGTCGGGCGTGTGGTCGCGGAGCCGTAGCCGGTCGCCTGCCAGGCCCAGGTCCAGGTACCACTGGTAGCGCCGCTTGCGCCAGTACTGATACCAGGCCAGCGACTGGCTGGGGTGGCAGAAGAATTCGATTTCCATCTGCTCGAACTCGCGCGAGCGGAAGGTGAAATTCCGCGGCGTGATCTCGTTGCGGAAACTCTTGCCGATCTGGGCGATGCCGAAGGGAATGCCCACACGCGTGCTGTCCAGCACGTTCTTGAAGTTGACGAAGATGCCCTGGGCCGTTTCCGGGCGGAGGAAGGCCGCGTCTTCCTCGCCACCCAGCGCGCCGACGATCGTCTTGAACATGAGGTTGAATTCCCGCGGCTCGGTCAGCGTGCCCGGCGTCTTGGCGTCGGGTCCCAGCACGGCCGACGTGTCGGTGAGCGTGGCCAGCGATACAGCTTCGCCTTGCCATTGCAGCTCGTCGGCGTTCTTGGCGCGGACGGCAAAGAACTTGAGGGCCTTCTGCTGCCGCTCCTCTTCGCCTTCCGCGCCGCTGGCCTCGCTAGTGATGAAGACCCGCTTGCCGCGATACTCCACCCAGCGGCCCTGGACCTGGTCGTGGCGGTAGCGGTGTTTCGATTCGCGGCAATCGACCATGAAGTCGTGAAACAGGTCGTAATGTCCGGAGACTTTCCAGACCTGCGGGTGCATGATGATCGCGCAGTCCAGGCCCACCATCTCGTAGAGCGCGGGGGCGCCGGGCGGAACCGTTAGCTCGTTGTGGCCGGTGACCATGTCCCGCCACCAGGCCTCGCGGACGTTCCGCTTGAGCTCCACGCCCATGGGACCGTAGTCCCAAAAGCCTTGCAGGCCGCCATAAATCTCGCTCGACTGAAAAAGAAATCCCCGCCGCTTGCATAAGGCGACGAGCTGGTCCATTTCCATGGCTGCGTTCCTCGAAGTAAAAGTATGGAGCGGACACTTGCCGCTTACGGCATCTGGCAGCTCAAGCCGCCGGAGGCCGGCAGGTAGCATTGCCGCACGTAGTCGGCCACCATGCGATCGGCGCTGAACCGCCAGCCCAGCGTGCTGATGGAGTTCATCATCCGCTTGATCCAGTGCCGCGGCAAACCGTCGATGTCGCGATCGTAGAACAGCGGAATCACTTCTTCGGTCAAGACGCGGTGCAGATCGGCCGCGTCGCGGGTGTCGGTGATGCGGTCGTCGACGTGTTGCGTGCCCTTGCCGATGGCAAAACCGTTGGCGCCGTCGAAGGCCTCGGCCCACCAGCCGTCGAGGATCGAGAGGTTCAACGCGCCGTTGAGCACGGCCTTCTGGCCACTGGTGCCGGAGGCCTCCAGGGGGCGGCGCGGGTTGTTCAGCCAGACATCGACGCCCTGGATCAGGTGCCGGCAGACGTTGACGTCGTAGTCCTCGATGAAGACCACGCGTTTGGCGAAGCGGGGGTCGAATCGCAGGTTGGAGATGCGCTTGATCAGTTGCTTGCCCGGCTCGTCGGCGGGGTGGGCCTTGCCGGCGAAAATGAACTGTACGGGATAGCGCGGATCGTTGACCACCTCGGCCATGCGATCGATGTTGTTGAGGAACAGGTCGGCCCGCTTGTAGGTGGCAAACCGCCGGGCGAAACCGATCGTGAGGATGTTGGGATCGAGGATGTTGCGGGCGGCTTCCACCACGTCGTCGCTCTCGCCGCGGCGGCGGCACTGGCGGCTCAAGCGGCGGCGGACGAAGGCCAGCATGAGGTTCTTGAGGGCATAGTGCGTTTCCCAAAGCTCGCCCGCATCGATGGCGTAGATGCCCCGCCAGATTTCCGGATCGCTGAGCCGCGCCATCCAGCCCGGCTGGAAGTTGCGATCGTAGAGTTGCATCATCTGGTAGGCCAGCCAAGTGGGGATGTGGACGCCGTTGGTAATGTGGCCGATGGGGATTTCCTCCTCCGCCCGCCACGGCCAGAGATGGGCCCACATCCGCCGCGACACGTGGCCGTGCAGGTTGCTTACGGCGTTGGCGCGGCGCGAGAGCTTCAATCCCAGCACAGTCATACAGAAGGTCTCGTGCTCGTTCTGCGGCTCGACGCGGCCTAGTCCCATGAGTTGCTCGAAGGAGATGCCCAGCTCGTCGCGCAGCGGACCAAGGTGCTCCTCGATCAGGTTGCGGTCGAAACGGTCGTGGCCGGCCGGCACAGGCGTGTGCGTAGTGAAGACCGTGCGGTGGGCCACTTCCCGCAAGCCGACCTCGAAGCTCACGCCGTCCTCCTTCATCCGCTGGCGGATGGCCTCCAGCGTGGCGAAGGCGCTGTGCCCTTCGTTGAGATGATAAACGCCCGGCGTAATGCCCAGGGCCGTCAGGGCGCGAATGCCGCCCACGCCCGCCACCAGTTCCTGGCGGATGCGGACACGGTTGTCGCCGCCGTAAAGCCGCGCGGTCAACTCGCGGTCCTCGGGGCTGTTGCTGGGCACGTCGCAGTCCAGCAAGTATAGCTTCACCCGCCCCACGCGCATCAGCCAGACCTTGGCCAGCAAGCGCCCCGTGCGCGTGTCGATCTGCACTGTGATCGGCTTGCCATCGGGCCCCCGAGCCGGCTCCATCGGCAAATTCTCGACCTTGGTGTCCAGGTATTCTTCCTGCTGGTAACCTTGTTGGTCGAGGTGCTGCTTGAAATAGCCTTGATCGTAAAACAGCCCGCAGGCGATCAAGGGAACCCCCAGAGCGCTGGCGCTCTTGATATGATCACCGGAAAGGACCCCCAGGCCGCCAGAGTAAATCGGAACGGACTCGTGTACCCCAAACTCCAGGGAAAAATAGGCCACGGGCCGCGAACCGAGTACGCCCGTGTTGATGCGGCCCCAGTCGGGAATCTCGCTCATGTATTCCTTCAACCGCCGATAGGCCTGATTGATGCGGCTGTAGAGCACCATTTCCGCCGCCCGCATTTCCAGCCGCTCGGGCGTGAACTCGGACAATAGGGCGATAGGATTGTGATCCAACTGCCGCCAGCGAATGGGGTCCAGGTCGCGGAAGAGATTGATCACCTCGTGGTTCCAACTCCACCACAAGTTTCTGGCCAGAGCGATACATTTTTCAAACAGCGTTTCCGCCGTAAGCCCGTATGAATTCACGGGTTCAATCTCGCTGTCGGAAACAAATTCGATCTGACTCATATAAGCCCGCCCTATGGGAAAGTAGCTTGGTATAAGGAAGAGCATCCTTCCAAAATGCGATTATACGCGATACGACCCAAAGAACGCTAGGCGAGAGTACGGCAAAAAGAAAGGAGTAAAAAGTGTGACAGGCCCAATCGTATCTCAGCTTGCACAAATCGCTGAGTTTGCCTATTATGTTATGCTTTGAGCAACCATAACTAGGAGGAGAATTCGTCGATGTCCGATAAATCCGAGGTTCAGGTTCATTGGCACGAACATGCTGTCGCGCGCAGCGAGCGGGAAGAACTCAATGGCCACGCTGGTTGTGTCGTTTGGTTTACCGGTCTGAGCGCCTGCGGCAAGAGCACGGTCGCCAATCTCGTGGACCACAAGCTGTGGTCGGCCGGCGCGCACAGTTTTGTCCTGGACGGCGACAATATTCGTCATGGGTTGAACGCCGCGCCGGGCATGCTCAAGCAACAACACAGCGAGGACTTCGCCAAGCGTTTCGGGCTGGGCTTCTCGGCCCAAGACCGGGAGGAGAATATTCGCCGTATCGGCGCCGTTTCGAAGCTCTTTGCGGAAGCAGGAATTATCGCCATCACGGCCTTCATTAGCCCCTATCGGGCCGATCGCGATCGAGTGCGGGCAACCGTTGCCCCGGGCGACTTCATCGAGATCTTTGTCGACGCGCCCATCGAGGTTTGCGAGGCCCGCGACCCCAAGGGGTTATACAAGAAGGCCCGGGCCGGTGAATTGAAGGGTTTTACGGGCATCGACGACCCCTACGAGGCTCCCTTGAAGCCCGAATTGGTGCTCGATGCCGGAACGAAGACAGCCCAAGCCCTTGCCGACGAGGTAATTGCCTATCTTGGTAGCGCAGGAAAGATTGAGGGGTGACGAGGGAATTGGGTAGGGAGGACCGAATGGATTTTGAGGGACAAGATCGGTAATGATCCTCTGTAGGGAACGCCCTCCGTGGCGTTCCGAAAAACGCAAGGAACGCCACGGAGGGCGTCCCCTACAGTGACCGGAATACCGCTCCTGACTGTCAAAATCCATGTGGCTGAACTACCAGCGCGGCGCTCTTGCCCAACCGGCAGTCAAAGGGCTATGATATACGATCGTGGTTTTGCGGCAAGTTTGTCACTTCGGCTGCGTACTGCGGAGTGTAACGGATTGCGACTCAGTCGGCCAGAACATGAAGACAGCCTCCAAATCAGGAAAACGGGCCAAAAAGGCCGCCCCGGTCTCTGCCGTAAAGCCGTCTTCCGGCAGCAAGACGGAAGTCGTGTTGGCCGCGCGGTTGGTACCTGCCGATGCCGACGACCGGATTACCCTGGAGGCGCTGTCCGGAACGCTGCCGGAGATAGGCATTGCCGCCCGGCTATGGCGGCCTTTTGAAGATTCGCTGGCCCAGTGTCGCTGTTTGCACCTTTTCGGCACGGCGGCGGAGTTTCTGCCGGTGGTGGAATCGGCACGGCAAAGCGGCGTTAAAGTGGTGTTGTCGCCCGAGTCCTGGGGAAGTGCTGCCGATCGTGGTTCCTATCCCCGCGGGCGACTGCAAAAGACGGCGTCGTGGTTCGTAAAAGGCTGGCGTGCGGTCTTTTCCAAGCCGCCGGCCTGGCAGCGCGAGCTTTACGCGGCAGTAGACTTGCTGCTGCCCAGCTCGAATGTCGAGGCCCAGCAAATCGCGCGGCGGTTCAAACTCCCGCTGGAGCGGCTGCGGGTGATCCCGCACGGCGTCGATCCATGCATCGCCGCCGCCAACCCGGAACTGTTTTGCCGGTACGCCGGTGTCCGCGATTTTGTGCTCTATGCGGGCGCGATCGAGCCCGAGAACCAGCAGCTTGGCTTTCTCTGGGCGATGAAAAACCTCGAAATTCCGGTGGTTATTCTCGGCAATGCCGCTTCGCGCTGCGAGTGGTATCTGGACGAATGCCGTCGCGTGGCGGGTTCCCATGTGCAGTTTCTCCCGCGGATCGCTGGTAACGATCCGCTCATGGCCAGCGCCTATGCCGCCTGCGCTTGTCTGGTTGTGGGTAGCGGCGTTGCCGCGCCGGAACGAATTGCCCTGGCGGCCGGCGTTTCGGGCACACCTCTGGTTTTGTTCGAAGGTGGGGCTGGCAGCGAGTATTTCGGCCAGCAGGCGGTCTATGTTCGGCCCGACGACGTCTCCGGTATCCGTCGCGGTGTGCAGGCAGCCTTGGACCAGAAACGCAGCAAGAACCTGGCCGAGCACGTGCGCACGTACTTCTCTTGGAAGGCGGTGGCCAGGGCCTTGCGGGATGCCTATCGGCAGACCTATCGAGATTCCGGGACGGACAGAACATGATTGCGCATATTCGCCCGCCAAAACCGCAGAGACCGGAACCGGTCAGTCCCCTCGCGCGGGCACGACAGATGGTGGCCGAGGCGCTGTTGCCCGATAGGCCAACCAGACCGCAACGGCGAGCGGCCGTGCGAAAAGTGTTATATTGCGGTGGTGGCGCCCTGCTTGCCGCCGTGGCTTGCCTGGCCTATTATTTGTTCCGGTAAAAGGCCCTTTACAAACGCCCCCGGACAAGAAACAATAGGGGGAACACTAATTTGCTAACGACCGGCGGTCCTCCCGAGATTTTGGGACGGCCGCGGTTTTTTTTCGTAAGACACCGCTTCTGTTTCGGCGCGAGTAACCTCTAATCAGGCCGCCCCTGCTGGATTAAGAAACGGTGCATGAGGAGTCAGCATGTCGTCGGATCGCATCCCCATGACTCGGGTCGGATACGACAAGATCAAAGCCGAGCTCGATCATCTGCAGTCAGTGGAACTGCCCAAGGTCCTTGAGGGCCTGGCGGCGGCCCGCGCCGAAGGCGACCTTTCGGAGAATGCCGAGTACCACGGCCGCCGTGAGTCCCATGCCATGCTGGAAGCGCGGATCGGGGCCATCCGCGACAAGCTCTCCCGCGCCGTGCTAGTCGATCCCAGTCAGTTCCCCAAGGACCAAGTGTCGTTCGGCTGCACGGTCGTGGTCAAGGACCTTGAGTTTGGCGACGAGGAGGAGTTTACTCTCGTGGGCGCTGGCGAAGAGGACTACGATACCGGCAAGATCCTCATCACCAGCCCATTAGCGCAAGGCCTCAACGGCAAGAAAATCGGCGAGCGGGTCGAGATCGCCGTGCCGCAGGGCAAATTGCGTTTCGAGGTCCTGGCGATCCGCCCCATGCAATAGTAACCGCAATAGACAGGAGTTACGTCAATGACACGGGTTGGAATTGTCGGCATCGGCTTTATGGGCATGATCCATTATCTGGCCTACCAGCGCCTGCGGGGCGCGAAGGTCCACGCCATCTGCGAAGTGGACCCAGTGCGGCGGGGAGGCGATTGGCGCACGATCAAGGGTAATTTCGGCCCGGCCGGCGAGCAGATGGATCTGTCCGGTGTGGCCCAATACGCCGATCTTGACGCCATGCTGGCCGAGGCCGATCTCGACCTGATCGACATCTGCCTGCCCACCGCGCTGCACGCCCCCGCCGCAATCCAGGCCCTGGCAGCCGGCAAACACGTGCTTTGCGAGAAACCGATCGCCCTGAAGCCCGGCGACGGGATCGCCATGGTCGATGCCGCCTGCCGGGCAAACCGCCTGCTGATGATCGGACACGTGCTGCCGTTCAATCCCGAATACCGCTTTGCTTACGAGGCCATCGCCAGCGGCAGGTATGGGCGAATCAAGGGAGGCCATTTCAAGCGGATCATCTCGGATCCCTTGTGGTTGCCGCGGTTTTACGACCCCGCCGTGATCGGCGGCCCGATGCTCGATCTGCACGTGCATGACGCCCATTTCATTCGCCTCACGTGCGGAATGCCGCAGACCGTGCAGTGTGTCGGCAGCATGCGGGGCGAAGTGGTCGAGCGGTTTCATGCCCAGTTCCGTTTCCTTGACCAGGATCTGGTGATCACTGCGGCCAGCGGCGTGATTGCCCAGCAAGGTCGGCCATTCACGCACGGCTACGAGATTTACCTGGAAAAGGCCACGCTGCTCTATGACTTTGCCGTCCTTGGCGGCGAGCCGGTGCTGGCCACGCCGCTGACCGTGCTCACGCAGGATGGACAGGTGCAACGGCCGGAACTGGGAAGCGGCGATGCCATCACGCCCTTCGAGAACGAGTTGACCGAAGTCGTCAATGCCGTGCAGTCCAACGTCCCCTCGCCCCTCTTGGCCGGGGCGCTGGCCCGCGATGCGGTCGTCATTTGCCAGAAGGAAACCGAGGCCGTGGTTACGGGGCAGACGATCCGGTTCTAGTTCTAGCGAGCCCACGACCTGAACCCGAAGAGTTCACAGCTATTAGCCGGTGGTAAGCGTAGCGCCACCACCGGATAACCGAGCGTGAGAAACCCCATTGACCCCGAGGGGTCGCAGCAAGATGCCGCTGCGACTCCTCCGGGGTCGGGAATTCGTTCGTGACCTTAACCTCGGGTGCGCTGCGCGACCCGGAGCTTATTGCTGCGATCCCCTCGGGATGAATTCCCACATAAGGTTTCCAAGCCATCCACCAGGAATCATGAAACTTCATCTTGGCATAGTTTGCGTAAGTATAGAAAGTCTGCGTTGTTTGGTAATTGTGAATAGGTTACGTAGTATGCGTCCACATTTCCAATAAAGAAGAACCATACAAGTTTAGCGATTGGGTTGTCGATAACAACTTTGCCGGTTAGTTGGTTTTGGCGATGTGCATGCATTGCGCCCGTCGAAAGCGGCTATCGGCAGGGGGGGTAAATACAATCCGTGTCGCTGTGGCAGGCTGGACCTGTCCGGTGGCGTTCCGTATTTGAGCCAGTGTGGCCTTATGCGTTGCCGACCCCCGAAAATTGCAGTGGTCCTACTGTGTATCGCGACAGCCCTCTCTGGTTGCGCGCCACAACAGCCCCTGTATCTTCGCAACAATGGCGATCTCTCGCACTATATCGGGATGTCGCAGACGATCGACAACGCCGACGTCTCCGAGCCGCCCTTCAGCGAAGTGGAAGGCACGGTCCGACCCTTCTCGCTGGCTGGGCCGGCACCCAAGGAATACTGGGATGTCAAACTGGAAGACGCCATCCGCATCGCCCTGGAAAACGGCAAGGTGCTGCGATCGATCGGCGGACAGGTGCAAGGACCGCCCACGCTGCTCACATCGAATCCTACGGGGGCGCCGACGATCTACGATCCGGCGATCGCGGAGACTGACGCGCGGTTCGGTGTCAATGCCGGTCTTTCGCTCTTCGACCCGCAGTTGAACACCGATCTGTTCTGGGAGCGCAACCATGAGCCGCGAAACGTGAACCCGTTGGACGCTACCACGCTTCCCACCGAGTTGAACCAAAGCATAGCCCAAATCGATGCCACGGTGAGCAAGACAACGGCCGACGGCACAGTGCTCTCGCTGAGCACGTCGGCGGCCTATGACCTCGAATACAACAATCCGACAGTGCAGTTCCCCTCCGATTGGCAGACCACGTTCCAAATGGAAATCCGCCGACCGTTATTACAGGGCTACGGCGCGGAGTTCAATCGCATCGCCGGTCCCGGCGCCATTCCCGGCTTCAACCAGGGCGTGCTCATCGCGCGGGTCAACGCGGATATTGCCCTGGCCACGTTCGAAGCGGGCGTGCGAAACATGGTGTCGGACGTGGAAACGGCGTACTGGGAACTCTACTTTGCCTATCGCAACCTGGATACGGCGGTGCAAGGCCGCGACAGCGCACTGCAGACCTGGCAGAAGGTCTATTCCCTGTACCTCGTGGGTGCCAAGGGCGGCGATGCCGCGTCCGAGGCCCAGTCCCGCGAGCAGTATTTCCTCTTCCGCAGCACCGCCGAACAGGCGCTTTCGCAGCTTTACCAGATCGAGGCCAAGCTGCGTTACATGATGGGCATCGGGGCGACCGACGGGCGGCTGATCCGGCCGCTCGATGGTCCAACGACGGCGAGGATCGACTTCGACTGGGCGCAGGTGCAGTGCGAGGCCATGGCCCGCTCGGTGGAAATTCGCGAAGCCCGCTGGCGCGTCAAGCAGCGCGAACTGGAATTGATCGCGGCCAAGAACTACCTGTTGCCCCGTGCTGATCTGGACGCCCGCTATCGTTGGCTAGGGCAAGGCGCCAGGTTCATCGATCCGGGCAACAGCGGCACCAATGGCGGCGCGGTCGACAACCTGGGAAGCGGGGAGTACCAGGATTGGCACCTCGGCATTACGGCCTCGATTCCCCTCGGCTTCCGCAAACAGAAAGACGGTGTCTTGAACGCCGAATTGGCCGTGGCCCGCGACCGGGCGAAGCTGCGCGAGACCGAACTGGAGGTCTCCCACCAGGTGGCCTTTGCGGTCCGCGACATGGAAGACAACCTGAAGTTGACCGAGACCAACTTCAATCGCCGCCTGGCCGCCCAGCGGAACGTGGATTCCGTGAAAGCCACCTACGAAGCCGAATCCGGAGAACGGAGTGTCGAACTCCTCAACATCCTCTTGAACGCCCAGCGCAGCCTGGCGCAGGCCGAGAGCGACTACTTCCGCTCGGTGACGAACTACGCAAAATCGATCTCGCAGGTCCACTACCGCAAAGGATCGCTGCTGGAATACAACGGCGTTTACCTGGCCGAAGGTCCCTGGCCGGCGAAGGCCTACTTCGACGCCCGCCGCCGCGCCCGCGCTCGCTCGGCGGCCCTGTACCTCGACTACGGGTTCACTTATCCGCGGGTTCTCAGCCAAGGACCCTACTGGCAGTCCTCCGGCAAGCCCCAGGGCGCCGAAGAGATCCCCGGCGGTTTGCCCATGCCCGGCACGCCGACGAACCAGCCGTCGGGCACGCCCCCCGAGGTCCTACCGACGCCCCCTGGTTCCACTCCCTCGCCGCGTCCTGCCACGCCACGAGAACCCGTCCGTCCTGAATCGACGGCCGATCAAGTGCCGTCCGGCCGCGGATCAAATGACTACTCGATCGACTTGGGCTCCTTGTCGCCCAAGGCCGACGAAGCGGCCGCAGCCTCCAGCCACGAGTCGGCCGCCGGACTCTCGGGCTTGTTCGGGCGGTAGTGGTAGGGTGAGAGCAGCGAGCGTAGCGAGCGCCGGCCCACCAGAAACGGGTGTTGGTGGGCCGGCGCTCGCTACGCTCGCTGGTCCCACCCTACATATCTTGTTCGGGCGGTAACGAGTGTGGGACTTCGCTCGGGGAAGAAAGCCGGCTACAATAGCGGCTGTTCGCATCCCCAACCCTGCACCTTTCTCCCATGTTTTTTTCCATCGACGGCGGCGACGGAACGGGCAAGTCAACCCAGATCGACCTCTTCTGCCAGTGGCTGCGGCAAACGGGGCACGAGGCGGTCGCGTACCGCGATCCGGGCAGTACGCCCCTGGGCGAAGTGATCCGCGACGTGTTGCTCCATCGGCACGACCTAGCTATCGACCGGCGCTGTGAAATGCTCCTCTACATGGCGGCCCGGGCGCAACTGGTCGCCGAACGGATCCGGCCGGACCTGCAAGCGGGCAAAATCGTCGTCGCCGATCGCTACTTACTGGCCAACGTCGTGTACCAGGGGTATGGCGGCGGATTGGACGTGCAGACCCTTTGGGCGGTTGGCCGCATTGCCACGGACGGCCTGATGCCCGATCTGACCATCGTGCTGGACCTGCCCGCCGAAATGGCCGCTGCGCGGATCCAGCGCCAGGCCGACCGCATGGAGTTGCAAGGGCTGGAGTTCCACACACGGGTTCGCGACGGTTTCCTCACGGAAGCCCGCCGGCTGCCGGGCCAGATTGTGGTTGTCGATGCCGCGCGAACGATCGACGTCGTGCAGCAAGACCTGCGGGTGGCTGCGCAGCGCGTGCTGCATAAAATCAGCAATGAACAAGCCACCACCGCGGTGGAGGAGGAGAACATTAAATGACTTGGCAAGGTATCGAAGGACACGACGAGGTTGCCGAGAAGCTGCGGCGGGCCGTCGCGCGCAATCGCCTGGCGAGCAGCTTCCTCTTTTGCGGCCCGGCCGGTGTGGGAAAACGCGCGTTCGCGCTGCGTTTCGCACAGGCCCTGCTGTGCCAGGCCCGTCCGGCGGCGGACCTCGATCCCTGCAACACCTGTCCGAGTTGTTCCATGGCCCTGGGCGGCACGCATCCCGATATCGAAGTCGTCGCCAAGCCCGAGGAAAAGGCCCTCCTGCCCGTGGAGTTGTTCCTCGGCGATCGTGAGCATCGCGGCCGCGAGGGGCTTTGCCATTGGATCGGGCTGAAACCCTTCATGGGCGGGCGGCGGATTGCGATCATCGACGACGCCGATTTTTTCAACGAGGCGGGGGCCAACTGCCTGTTGAAGACACTGGAAGAACCGCCGCCGCAGTCCGTGCTGATCCTGATCGGCACCAGTCCCGCGCGGCAATTGCCGACGATTCGCTCCCGTTGCCAGTTGATTCGCTTTCTGCCGCTGGCCGAGGAAACCGTGGCCCGGCTGCTCATCTCCAAGGCGCTGGTGGCCGACAAGGCGGAAGCCGCCCGGCTGGCGCGGTTCAGCGAGGGGAGTCTGCAGCAGGCGATGGAACTGGCCGACGCGGACCTCTGGAACTGCCGCCGCACGCTGCTGGAGAAGCTATCGGCGGAAGTGCTCGACAGCACGGGGTTGGCCCAGGACCTTTCGGCGTTCATCGACGCCGCGGGCAAGGAGGCGCCTGCCCGGCGGGCCAGGTTCCGCCAGGTGGTGGCCTTTGTCGCCGACTTCTATCGCCGCCTGGTACACGTACGCAGCAACCTTCCGCTGCCGGCCGACCCCGAGTTGCGCGGCCCCTTGGAAGCCGCGGCACGTCGCTTCCGCGGCGATAGCATCGTGGCCGCGGCTTGCCTGGAGCGGTGTCTCGACGCCCTAGGCCAGATCGATCGCAATGCCAACCAGGCCACGTTAGTCGAGGCCTGGCTGGACGATCTTGCGGCCGAAACGGCCGGGGCGAAGACGTAGAGCGGGAACAATCCCTACTCAACCTTCATTCCCAGGTTTTTCACCAGGAACGCCCAAAGGTCGGCCGTTTCGGCGATCTTCTTGCTCGTGGGCTTGCCGCCTCCGTGGCCAGCGCGGGTGGTGATCTCGATCAGCACAGGCTTGTCGCATGCTTGGGCACGCTGCAAGGCCGCAGTGAACTTGAAACTATGTCCGGGCACCACGCGGTCATCGGTGTCGGCGGTCGTCACCAGCGTGGCCGGATAACACGTGCCGGGTCGGATATTGTGATAGGGTGAGTAGGCAAACAAGGCTTTGAACTGTTCGGGGTCGTCTGAAGAGCCGTAATCGTCGACCCACGTGCGGCCCTCGGTGAACTTCTGGAAGCGCAGCATGTCCATCACGCCCACCGCCGGCAGGCACGCGCCAAAGAGGTCTGGCCGCTGGGTCATCACCGCGCCGACCAATAGCCCTCCGTTGCTACCGCCCTGGATGGCCAGCTTTTCCGGCCGCGTGTACTTGTTGGCGATCAGCCACTCGGCGGCGGCGATGAAATCGTCGAACACGTTTTGCTTCTTGAGCTTCGTGCCCGCCTGGTGCCATGCCTCGCCGTATTCGCCGCCGCCACGGAGGTTCGCCTGGGCGTAGACCCCGCCCATCTCCATCCAGGCCGCGCGGCTGATCGAGAACATCGGCGGCAAGGAAATGTTGAACCCGCCGTAGCCGTAAAGCAGGGTCGGGTTGCCGCCATCGAGTTTCAGTCCCTTGCGATAGGCGATGAACATCGGCACCCGCGTGCCGTCCTTGCTCTTGTAGAAGACCCGCTTGACTTCATAACGCTGGGGATCGAACTTGGCCTCGGCGCGGCGGATGAGGCGGCTCTCGCCGCTGGCCAGGTCGAGCCGGTAGATGCTCGGTGGTGTTGCCAGGCTGGAGAAGCTGTAGAACGTCTCCCGATCGGTGCGCTTGCCGTCGTGCCGCTTGCCCGTGAAACCGACCGCCGTTCCGATGCCCGGCAGTTGCACGTCCTCGACGAATTTTCCCGCCAGCGAGAAGAGCTTGACCTCGGTCGAGGCGTCCTTGAGGTACAAAGCGATGAAGCGATCGCCCACCAGGCTGACGTCGGTGAGCGTGTTCTCCGCTTGGGGGATGATCTCCTGCCAGTCCTTCCGCTTGGGCTTGCGGAGGTCGATGGCGATCACGCGGCGGCGGGGGGCGTCGACATCCGTCTTGAAGAACAGCCGCGGCCCTTCGCTGCCCAGGAACGTGAACTCGTGCTCGAAGTTGTCGATCAATTCCTGCGACATGGCGTAAGGCTCTGTCAGGTCGCGGACCACGATCCGCTGCCGGGCGTCGGTGCCCACGACGATCGAGATCACCAGGTAGCGGCCGTCTTCGGAAACCTCGCCTTCATACTGCCAGTCGGCGTGCTCGGGCCGATAGTAGACGAGCACGTCGGCCGCTTGCAACGTGCCGATGCGGTGGTAGAACAGTTTGTGGTTGAAGTTCAGCGACTGGAACTCGGCGCCCGGCTTGGGCTGCTCGTAGCGGCTGTAGAAGAAGCCCTTGCCGTCCTTGGTCCAGGAGGCGTTGGAGAACTTGGTCCACTTCAGCTCGTCGGGCAGTTGCCGGCCGCCGGCGATTTCCAGGACGTGCCAGACCGACCAGTCGCTGCCGGCCTCGGAGCGGCTGTAGGCCAGGTACTTGCCGTCGTCGCTGAAGCCCATCTCGCCCAGGGCGATCGTGCCGTCTTTGGACCAGGTGTTGGGGTCGATCAGCACCCGCGGCTGGCCGTCGAGCGAATCGGTCACGTACAGCACGGGTTGGTTCTGCAGGCCGTCGTTCTTGAGATAGAAGTAGCGGCCGCCTTCCTTCATGTAGGGCGAGTACTGGGCGAAGTCCCACAGTTCCGTCAAGCGGCGGCGGATAGTCTCGCGCTGGGGGATGGCGGCCAGGTAGGACTCGGT
>CAZTPX010000219.1:0-14214 GCA_964615095.1 uncultured Planctomycetaceae bacterium
AACCGCGGGAAAAACTCGGCGTCGTTCGATGGGGCTGCGCACATTGGTCCTTTCCGACAGGAAGGACCCACTCGGTCGTCTCGCACACGCTCGTTCGATTGTCGGCGTCTCGTCCGAAGATGAAACACGAGCAGCATGCTCAGTGTAGCCTATCAGCTTCTTTCATTCACGCAAGTCGCATGTTTACGTGACAACACGTCGGCGGGGGATTGGCTGACCAACGCCACCTGTTGTGCGCATCGAACAACTTCACGATCAACGCCGTCCGCGACTCGACGCCGAGCTTCTTATGGATACGTTTTTCGTGCGTTTGGACGGTAGAAATGGATGCTCCCAGATCGTTCGCGGCGCCGTGAACGCCGCGGTCCCGGATGATGCATTGCAGGACCTCGCACTCGCGTTCCGTGAGGTCAAGTTGTCGGGAGATACCCTCCCAGGCGGGCTGGCAGAAGTAACAATGGGTCTCCTGGGTATCGTGCATTCTGTTCGTTCTTGCCGCATTACGAATCCCTGTAAGCCGGCCGCCGTTCAACCGACACCCCGATGGAATTCGTGCCTGGACGAGCCAATCGAAGTGGGCATCGAAGATCCGCACGATCAGTTCCGTGCGATTGTGGAGGCCAAGTTTCCGGCGCAGGCGTTCCAGATGCGTCCGAACGGTGCGCGGGGAGGTGGCCAGGGCCGCTGCTACCTCGCGCTCGCTCTCGCCCAGAATCAGGCGCTGAAAGATCTCGACTTCGCGTTCTGAGAGACTCAACGCCTGCGAAATACCTGCCCAGGCGGCTTCACAGAAGAAACAGGCTCTCTTGCGGATTTTAGGGGTATCGTGCATTACGGGCTCCGAATCGTGGAAGGTGGAGTGGAAAAAAAGGACGTACTTGATCGAAGGCTGCTGGAATGGCCGGACTTCAGGGAGACACTGCCGTAGTCCAACCCGTGCAAGGCGCGGCTCCGAAAAGGTCCAGGTAGGGCGGCGGGCTGACGCGGGCGATCAGCCCGCAGATCTCACGATGCGAGTCCTCGGGGGTCTGGTCGTGCCGATCCAGCCAACTCGACAGGTTGTTGTCACGGAAGGGGAGCGCGCCGCGCACACCCAGCAACAACATGTCGTGTTCCTGTCGCCAGTAATTCCCGCATTGCAGCGGCGTCTTGCCGCGGACGAGCACGGCCTTGTAACGGAAGCCCCAGGCCATGAGCACGGAAAGCCCCAAGAGCAGCGACTCCGGCGGCACCCAGAGGTGCAAGTGGGCCTGCTGGGCCGCGACCTGTTTGACCGGCAGACGGCATAGTCGCTCATGCAGCCGGGCAATCTTCGACTTCTTGTCGGCGTGCCAGGGCGGGTCGGCGTAGATGCAGGCGAACCGCTTCTGCCGGCGGGCCAGGCTCTTCAGTGTGTCGGTCAGATCCCCGAAGGGATTATTGCCATCGTCAGGTTTTGCCGCGTCGGCGAGGATTCGCGCCAGGCGGAGTAGCCCCTTGGAGGTGAGTTCCCGCCCCTCCTCGGTGGTCTGCTTGACGTACAGTTCGAATTCCGCTTCCGGCACCGACGCCTCCTGTTGCCAGCGCGACGACTGGCAGTTGGAGATCCCCTGATCCTCCAGGGTCACGCGCTGCTCGCGGTTCTTCGACTTGCGGTCGCCGCCATGGAGAGGCAGTCCCGCCAGGATCTGCCCTATCCGGCGTTCGCAGCGGAGTTGAACTTCCGCAGCCTTGTTCAGAAGGTCCAGACCGAAAGCTGCGCCCTTGATGCAGTGGCGAACGGTCTCGGCCTGGTCTCGCAGGCCGCGGATCTCTTTCGGGTCCGTGGACTGCTCCAGGGCGTGGCGGATTTCTTCCAGGATGATCATGGCGTTCGAGGAGGTGATGATTGGGGGCATGGGGGCGACTCCGGGTAAAACTGGGACTCCACCTGTCTAATTGCGGTTCTTGCCGCAGAATCGGCGCGGAAAATTTCCGCCGACGGAGATTTTTCTCCGCACGCCGACAACGCCCTCGGCAGGAATCAAGATTGCACGATGCCCTGTTGATCACGGCGGATTGAGACGCGGCATGGCTCAAGGGGTACTGGCGTGCCGGGCCGTCACCTCATTGCGTGATCGAAGTCGTTCGCGGCACGGTCTTTGCGTCCAGAGAGCCTCGCCAGGCAGTCGGCTTCGGGCTGCTCTTCCGCCAGCCTTGGGGTCAGGGTAACGACGGATCGCCGGAATCAGGATTGCCCGTTGCGATCTTGCTGCGGAAGGTCTTCTGACTTTGGCTAACGGCTCGACGACCGGTCGCGTTTCGATTGATGTTGGTAAAATTGCGGTAGCGATTCCAACTAGCCACAATGGGGGGTGGTCGCTCTTGTCTCCAGACGTTTTCACTCGCATCGGCCCAGTCACTCGTGAATGGTAAGGATCCTTACCATGCCCCCCCATCCGCCGCAGCCGCTGCACTTGCTGGGTTGCCTCGTCTCGTCATCGCCTCACCGTATCGCAAGCCAAGCCTGGAACCCCTGCCATTTGGGATTTCGCCCCAAATGTCTGGAAGCTTGCGAACCGGGCATCCCTGAATCAACTGAGCCGCGCGCTGCCTTGATCCTCGCCGAAAAACGCCTGCCCCGCTTTCCGACGCAGGAAGGGGCAGTTTCGAGATCACGGTGGCATGGTGTCACCTTGATTGTCACGAGGGCGGATTCACAGGACACCGCCCTGCTTTCCGACGTGCTACCGGGCAACTCCAGTATCACGATAGGCTCGTTCCGAGTTGATTCCTGGGAGAGGCCATGTTCAGATCCTGAACACGAGGCAATTTCTCTCCATCGCTATGCGAAGTCGTGTTGAACGGAGCCACTATGCAGCCGGCCATCCCGGTCAAGGTTTCACGCGTGAAAGTCGTCAGGGGAACTTCCGCGTCTTCTGCCTTTCGAGGACGGCGGCGGGTCAAGAGGGCGATGGCTTTGGACGAGGAGACGGTGGCGAAACGGCGGGCGACGACGGCGGCGAGGCAAACAGTAGGGGAGTGACGTGGTCCCTGACCCAGGATGACCAGCGACTACAGGCGGTATTCCCACCGTACGTCCTCTTCCAGCATTACCGCCGTGTGGAGGAGGAATATCAGCCGACGGCGCCTGGAGTCCAGCCGTCGCTGCCATTCTGTTGACAGCCGAAGTGGTTCGCCCCCTACGGTCTTCCATCCCTCTGCCTGCTTCTCGGTCTGCCCGGTCGTGCGGAGGACTTGCAGCAACCACAGTGCCCCGCTGACAGGCAGCCATCCGTCGGCGGACTTTTCGTGGACCGCCCGCCACCTCAACCCCACCGCATCCAGCACGGAGACCGGACCCGGCGACTCGCGGAACCAGCAGTCGGCGGTGCGGATCTCCCGGCGCACCGCCAGGACTTTGCGGTTGAGCATCTGTAACTTCTTCGTGGCCACGCAAATCTCGCGGGAAAGCTGCGGCAACTGGCTCCTGCCGGGAAAAATCTCCGGCATCAACTGTGCGTCCCGCCGCATGGCCTCCGCCGCCTCCCGTCCGAAACGGGCGACAAGGGCTGCCGCGAACTGCTCTCGTTCGCTGCGGCCTCGGGACAGTTCGTCCGCAAAGGCTTGCTGGTGCTGCTGGTAAAGGGACATGATCCGTAGCGTAGGCATGGCAGGACTCGCTCGTTGCGTGATATTTGAGGTTGTGAAGGAAAGCGGCTGAGTATGACGCCCACTTCCTGCTCCCCTCAGCTTGAGATGCTGTCGTAACGGCGGGAAAATCAGGAACCATGGGCTCTCGTATAGGTTAGTTGCGATCCGCGGGTACAAACCGGCGCGGGGGGGGCAGACGATTTTCTCCGTAGTCGTGGCAGACCTTCCGGACGGTGCGACTCCGAAGATGCCGCTGCATCGTGCCGAAGTCCTTTCGTGGACTGCCGATATGCCGGTCGAATCATGCTTGATATCCTGGCGGATATTCTTGGAGTGGCGGGTAGTCGCTTTGCTCTCCCGATCATGGCGGCACGATGCCACCCTGATATTTCGGCCTAGAGATTCATGGTCGGCATCACTTGGCCGGAGATTACCGATCCCCGTGGAGCAATGAGACCATGCAGTCGCGGGCGGGACATGACAGTGCCCGCCACTCATCAAGCAGGCCCAACTACGCCCTCTTGAGACGACGCCAGAATTCAGATCTAAAGGCGAATGTCTCCCTTCCGCTCCGCCAGGACGATCATTTTCGACCGTAGGCGTTGTGTTTGTCTGAAATCCCCCGGCGCAGCATCCCCCGAAGCCGCCCGCTACATGGCGAGCCGTGTTCGGATTCCGAACACGAACTCGCCAGCCAGCGATGCCGAGGCGCAACCCGTAGCAAAAAGCATGTTGGGCAGTGTCTTGCCCTCGGGCGTCATCGACCCGGCCACGCGCCAGAATGGTAAGGATCCTTACCATGCAGCTCCATCCGCCACAGCCAGGGGATTTACTGGGTTTCCCGTTGCTTGTATCGCCGTGCTACGTGTATGAGTTGCCCACCACGCCCACCACACCCTACACGCCACGGCAGGGAGGGGATCAAGGCGCAACAATTCTCGGGTGCGCCCCTTGAGTCGTTCGCGATCAAGTTTCTCGCGCGAACCTTGGAATGACTAGCATCGCCCAGACACCGCGAAACATCTCCCGCGCGCGGGATACCCCCGTACGTGGCAAAAAGGTTCGCGTGGATCCTTTTCCCTCTATCCAGGTTGTCGTGAAGCCTGCCTCCGGCTTTCGTCGTGAAAAGTCGCCTCCGATTTTTCACCATACCGTGTTCCGGAGGCTCCGGCCAGCGGTCGGCGGTCTCGGATATATGGGCGTCTGGAACATGGCTTGAGGGCTGCTAGGACTAACTTTATTTGGCCGCTGGGTTCACAGTTCTTTGGCCGAAACGAGGTCAAATGGCATCGGGTTATTTGTCCGGCTTGCACGTTCGCTTTTCGAGGGGCGGGGTTCGATTTGGAGATGCAGGGCGGGGTTCAGGGCGGGATCTGGGGCGGGGTAAACGGACAACCAAAGCGAGCCGGATTCGGCCAAACAACCGTGGAAAACATTGCGAAATCGGACAGTGGAATCGAGACGCCGCAAGGGCATTGCGGAGTCCGGTCCAAGTTGCATCGGCGTGTCACTACCGAAGCGCGCAAGAGGCGGTCGGCGAGATCGATGGCCGGGGCGGGTTTCATGGTCGATAGATTAAAGGCCGTGACGGCACGAGTCACATTTGGTATTCGGAGATCGAAATCAGGATGCCGCAACTATAACGCATTACAAAGCAATCGTCAAAGACTTCCGAGGCAACCGACAATTCGAGCCATGTTTGCGAGGCTTTGCTGTCGTCCCTTCAATGGTAGCATTTCTTCGATTGCACGGCTTAGCTACCATAAACTCCCGTTGTTACGCCAGGCGAGATGCATCCAACTCGTCACCCTGAGTTTGGTCTCCAGAACAACCTTTGAAACCGAGAGAGAATTGCTCTAGCTTGACGCCGGGAAAGTCTGACTGTATGCTGATCATGACGCTGGTTTCCCTGTGACCAGCCGCTCCTCAAATGGCGTTGGGAGCATAACTTCCCGTGCGGTTCCCCCCGGTACGACGCCGGTCCTTTGCCGTACGTGGCTATTCAAGTGGGGATGTGGTCGTTGTGTTCGGCCGCTATCTGAAGTCCAGCACAGGGGCGTGGGACATGACGTCTTACGTGGTCGTCTATCGCTTCGCTTGCTTGGCATCTTCGATTCTATCCATCGCGAAAGCCACGGATTGACTGGCTAATAGCTACGATCGTGTGTGCTCTGGCTCGATTATGACCGTCGAGGATCTGCCGTTGCGAATGAATCGTCCATTCGTAGCGGCAAGGCCCGAGGCGATCCAGGTTGAAAGGGATCTCAGATGAAGAAGGCGTCAAAGAAACCGTTCCGCACGGCACGCAAAGCCGCAGGCCGACCTTCCGTCAATTACCGCCGGTTGGTTTGCGAGCCACTGGAGGTTCGCTGCTTGCTCTCGCTTCCGCCGCTGAACGTCGCACTCATTAGCGATGCGGTCGCGCAGGCCCAACAGGTCCGTGCCGCCGCTACGACGGGCACGATTGCAATTGTTTATCACAGCAACACCATGACCACGCCTGGGTTGGTTGACCTTCTTGCCGCGGTATCTGCGGCACATGGCGGCGCCCCGATTGGTAACCTGGCGATCATGGCCCACGGCGGTCCGGCAGAAATCGACCTTGGCAACACCGACGACCTGAGTTTGGCTACGCTGCCGGGTCAGGCGTCTGCGTTAGGAGGTTTACGGTTCGTGCTCACGAGCAACGCTTGTGTGGACCTATTCACGTGCTGCGCGGCCGTCGGAGCCAGCGGTAAGACGTTTGTTGCCGATCTTGCCGCGGCAACGGGCGCAAACGTGTTCGCCAGTGATAGCCTGGTAGGAACCGTGCCCGGGGCTACTTTGTTCTTGGATTGCCACAGCGGGCCGGTGGCAGCGACCACTGACTTATTCTCGCTCCCAGAGATGGACGTGATTCCAAGACTCCGCCTTGGCGGCCTTTTCGTCGACGGAGATTACGTCGAGTCGAAATCGTCAATTGGTGCAGTGGTTAGGGCGGTCCCGGGCGGAACCACGGTTGTTACTACGGAAGCGCAGGGTAGCAGGGGTACGGTCGTGAGCACGGCTCCAGTCTACGCCTCCTATAACGGCACTTACTACTATTGGAATCAGGTCAATTGGAATGACGGGTATTCGGGTTGGACAGCAGACCTCGGACTAGGGCTGGCGTTCGGCCAGCCGGTGGGCTCGTTCAACGGTGTGACGGCGTATTCCAATGGCTACACCACCTTCGACAGCTACACGAACAACAGCACCGGACTGGAGTACCAATGTTGTGAGTACGTGAACCGGTACTACTCCTCTGTCTATCAGATTAACTACCTCACCGGAGCGGGGAACGCTATAAACTATTTCAGTTATGGCAGCGCGCACGGCTTGACTGCATATACAAACGGCGACACTACGTCCGCGCCGCAGGTTGGCGACATTCTCTGTTTTGGCGGGACGGGCGACGAAGCAAACGGGCACGTGGCAATCGTCTGCGGCGGCGATGGGAGCAGCGAGGTAGACATGATTGAGCAAAACGGCACTGAGGATAGACGCGATGCAAACTTTGCGTTAAGCATGACGGTGAGCGACGGAATCTACACCGTCAGCGCGGGTAATTTGTATCAAAATGGTGCTAATGGGACTTTGTATGTCCAGGGGTGGCTCCGCAAGGCAATGGCGGACACGACGCCACCGACGGTGAGCGCCTTTAGCGTAACTCCAACCTCAGTTAGTGTGGGAAGCCCTATCACGATCTCGTATACAGCTTCCGATACCAGCGGTTCTGGTTTGGAAACAGCTCAACTATGGAGGGCACCCGACGATGGCTATGGGGTGCCGGGAACATGGCAGCAGGTCGGTTCTTCCGTCAATATATCGGCTGCGGGTAACGGGCCATATCAGGGCTCGTTTTCGGACACCCCGCCGCTAGCCGGTCAATGGTGGTACGGCGTTCATATCACTAACGGCGCGGGCAACTGGAACGACGAACAGAATTCTCAATCGAACGGATCGCCAGATCTTGGGCCAATTCAGGTTACAGTGGTGGTGGGGCCGGTACTGAATGTCAGTCCGACCTCGTTGACGTTGCCCACGACCACCGAGGGCATGGCTGGCTCGACAATAAGTTTCACCGTGAGCGGCAGTGGTCTGGGTAACGGCGATACCTTGACTCTGTGGGCTCCCACCGGAAGCGAAATCTCACAGGACGATTTGTCGTTTTACAACACGTTTATCCTTTACCCAACCAGCGGTGACCTTCCATCCACCACCGTGTACGTCCAGACTAGCGCGTCGGCTACGGCGAACGTCAGCGGCTACCTTACGGTCCAGGATGCCCTTCACAGCAGCCTCGACCAGTTAATCCCGGTCAACGGCACGGTACAGCCCGTCTACCAGCCGCCGATTATTGGCTCGCTGAGCAAGAGCCCGGACCCCGTGACCCAAGGAAGTGACTTGACGTTGACGGCCAATAACGTCGACGATAGCGACGGCACGGTCGTTAACGTGGAGTTCTACTGCGAGAGCAACGGGCAATCGGGATTACAAACCGGTTCAGGGGGTGATACCTTTCTTGGGTATGGAACTCAGAGCGGAAGCAATTGGTCGTGGGACGGGTCGACGAACAGTTTCGTGCTTGGTGCCAACACTTACTATGCGATCGCCCAGAACAATGACGGAGATTGGAGTAACTCCGTGAGCACGACGGGCACGGTAACGGGATCACCTGAAATCGCCGTCGAGGGCTGGTACGAGGGCGTTGCTCAGAACATCTTCGACGACGAGGGCAATCCCATTTGGGGCGATGGTACCTACTTCGGAACCGTAGCGCAGAACGCCGCCCCGCCCACGCGAACCTACACCGTTCAGAACACGGGGACGGCACCGCTGACCGTAGGCACGCCAACGGTACCTTTGGGGTTCACGATTATCGAGCCGCTGAACGGTCCCATCGCTCCGGGCGGCAGTGCCAACTTCACGGTCCAGATGAGCACATCCACTGTAGGCACGCCCAGCGGGAACATCAGCTTCAGCAACAACGACGGAGCAGAAACCCCCTTCTCCTTTGCGATTTCCGGGACGGTCACGTACGCCGGAGCGACCGCCACGACGACCGTACTCAACGTGTCGCCTTCCTCAGCCGTCTACGGCCAGCCGGTAACGCTCACCGCCGCAGTGGGAGTTATCACTCCAGGATCGGGGACGCCAACTGGCGGCACGGTCATCTTTATGGCTGGGACCACCTTACTTGGCTCGACTACGTTGAACAACGGAAGCGCGGTACTCACCACCACGTCATTGCCGGCGGGCCTTCAGTCGGTGACCGCGGTTTACAGTGGCGACGGCTCCAATTTCGCCAGCAGCAGTAGCAGCATCGGATCGAACCTGATTATTAGCACGGTCGCAGGGGGCGGCTCCGGTGGCAATGGCGGGTTGGCTACGGCGGCTTCACTTAGTCTCCCGTGCGGGATTGCAGTGGACAGCAGCGGCGATCTATTCATTGCCGACACAAGTGACGACGTGGTTCGTGAGGTTAAACATTCGACAGGAATCATCACCACGGTCGCCGGTAACGGCACGGCGGGTTACAACGGCGACAACATCCAGGCTACTATGGCCGAACTTAATGTCCCCTACGGGGTCGCGGTAGACGCTAACGGGCAGTTTTTGTTCATCGCCGACGGTGCAAATATGCGGATCCGCGAGGTTAACCTGTCAACCGGGATCATCACCACGGTCGCCGGCAACGGAACTTATGGCCCACCGCTCGGTGACAATGGCCCGGCCACTGCGGCGTCGTTGTGTGTCCCCAAGGGCATCGCCGTTGATAATCTCGGCAACCTTTTCATTGCCGACACCCAAGACAACCGGATTCGCGAAGTCAACCTTACCGGCGGTACCGAGGTCATTGACGGAATCAATGTCTCTGCCGGGGGTATCACCACGGTCGCAGGTGGCGGGACAGGCAGCCTAGGTGATGGAGGCTTGGCCACGGAAGCATCTCTCGCCGGCCCAACTGGAGTCACGGTGGACGCCAGCGGCAACCTTTTTATTGCCGACACCCAAGATAACCGGATTCGTGAGGTCAACTATTCCACTCACATCATCACAACGGTTGCCGGTAATGGTATTGCCGGCTCTGGCGGTGACGGCGGCGCGGCCACTGCCGCCTCGCTCAACTCGCCTTGGGGAGTTGCCGTAGAAACCAGCGGACACCTGTTCATAAGTGACTGCTACAATTTCAGGATTCGGGAGGTCAACCTTTCCACGGACACGATCACCACGATCGCAGGCGGGAGCTACAACTTCGGCGACAATGGGCCGGCCCTTGCAGCGTCGGTTTCGTATCCATCTCAACTCGCAGTGGACTCAAGTGGAAACCTCTTTGTCGCGGACGACGGCCACAATCGTATCCGCGAAATCACAGCCGGCAATCTATCTGTTAATATAATTCCGGCGACATTGACCGTCACTGCCAACGACCAGACCATGGTCTACGGTGCGGCGTTGCCAACCTTGACCGCCAGTTACTCGGGCTTCGTGAATGGCGACACGCCGGCCAGTCTCACCGCTCAGCCAACGCTTTCCACGACGGCGACCGCCGACAGTGCCGTTTCCGACGACCCCTATGGCATCACAGCAAACGGTGCCATCGATTCGGACTATACGATCAGCTATGTGCCAGGGACGCTGACCGTGACGGCGGCACCGCTAACGATTGCGGCGAACGGCACGAGCAAAACTTACGGTCAGACGCTGAGCTTCGCCGGAACGGAGTTTGCCGCAAGCGGGTTGGTGGACGGCAATTCGGTCACGAGCGTGGCACTTGCCAGCGCCGGGGCGGTGGCGTCCGCAGCACCAGGCACCTACACAATCATGCCCAGTGCCGCCGTGGGCAGCGGCTTGAATAATTACTCGATCCTCTACGTGCCGGGAACCCTGACGGTCACGCCGACGACGTTAACCGTGACCACTGCCGACTGGACGTCAGAAGGCTTGACTCTGATGCTGGGCAGCGACGGCAATCTGCATACTTTCATAACGGGCACGACCACCAATGCGGTCACGCCGTGCCCGCCGGCGAGCATAACGGAGATGGGAATTACTGCTCCAAGCAGCACCTCTGCCAACCTGACCATCGACTCCACCGCTGGGGATCCAATCCCAGCCGGCGGCTTAAACTATAGTGGGGCCGGCGGCCTGATCAAGGCCGGCTCCGGTAGCGTGATCCTGTCCGGAACGGACACCTATACGGGAGGCACTACGGTCGTGGCGGGTACACTTCTGATCAACAGCACCAACGCTTTTCCGAACGGCGGGAGCCTGACCATCGGCGCCGGCGGGACCTTCATTTTCGACCCGTCGTCCAGCGCTTCGTCCATCGATACGACCACCGTGTCCAACGACACGACCGGTGCTGCGTCCGGCGGTACGAGGGTGACAACTGGCGTACCGAGTTATAAAAGCCAGGCTTTGTCGAGCTTGGTATTGCTGGCGTCGACAGAGGCCGATGCCGCGGCTTCCAGCAGTGTCGCGACGCCCGCTTCAGCGTCTGTTTTCAACTCGGCTGGTAACGTGCTGGTTCAATCTTCCGCAACCGCGGTGACATCGCCGGTTGCATCGCCGCTGTTGGCTTCGAGCCTCGGCCCACAAACAAAGAACCTGAGCAAGGCATTCCTTGTCGGCGCTTTGGGCACATCTGCCGTGAACAGGGTCGTCTGGTCGTCACCGGTGAAGGAGTTTGCCGCGCATCTGGCCTGGCTGGGGCAGCCTGCAAACAGTTCGGATAATTCGGACCAGCAGCGTAAGAAAGATGTAACGATCCTGGCATTGGATGCGGTGTTTGCCCAATACGGCCAGTGATGACGCGTTTGCGCCTTCTTCCCCGCTACCATCGATCCCGGTCATGGCGGGTCGGTCACGTTGACCGACGCATGGTCGCATCCCCAAGTTTCGCGCGCGAATCCTGGCGTGTCCGGAATCGCCGAGAGACCGTGAATCGTCTCCCATGCCTGGAACACCCGTAAGCGGCAAAAAGGTCCGCTTGGAACCTTTTCCCTCCTTCCGGGCTATCTCCGACTTCTTACCGTGAAAAGTGGCAAACTGGCGCTATGTCAGACGCCGACCGACAGTCTCGCTCCGAAGCGCAGAGGTCTGCGCCTCCGTAGCTGCCGCGGCCAGCCGACACCCTGCTTAGCCAATTTTTTGGCTAAGCACCCGTCTCCACCCTTCGAGACTGCGCCCTCGCGACATCGTCGGCTGCATGACGAGCCCGACATCCTTTCGCCCCCTGTTCGGATTCCAAACACGGCCTCATCCGCCAACCTACCGCGCCCACCAAGGCGCAGACCCCAAAGCCTGGTCGGAAACCTAGATCGAGGCAACGTTTGGGAACCACTTCCTGTCGATCCAAGGATCATCGTCCTGTTCCCCGGCGACTCCGTGACCGGAAGGAAGTGGTTCTCTCGGAGGATATTCGCGACGACCGCGGCAGGCAGGAGGAAGTCTCGAAATCCAAGTGCCTGGGCATGTCCTTCGGGACATCCATGAGGACGTCCCGGAAGTACTTCCATCCCAGTCCTACTGGTCATCCGCCCCGCCGAAGTCCTGTTCCCCGGCAACCCTCGAACATCCCCGTGACCGGAAGGAAGTGGTTCCGAAGGATATCCTGGACGACCTCGGCGGGCACAATTGAATTCCATGATTCAGGTGCCTCAAGAAGTCCTCCGGGATATCCGAGAACCACTTCGCCGAGTCGTTCGGTTACTCAAGGATTCGTGCGGACTCGCTCCAATGCCATCCGGTGTTGTCGCAGAACCAAAGCTGGCCACGATCAAGGTAGCAAGGTGCGACCTTGAACCTGCCAGATTGCGCGATAATGCCAGGGATTCGATCACACCTCCCGCCAAGCGAACGTAACAGACCCAGAAAACTCGCTTGGGCTATTGACACGGGGAGTACAATCAGCGGCAAGAAGAGTCTGGATCGGCTCCAGGCTCACTACAAGCGTGAATACTTGGTTCAGATTTCAAAATTCCTTCAGCACGAAGAAAGGTGATCAAATGAGCTTACGACAAGGGGAAACAAATCCGCGGCCAGCAATGGGCAAGTCTCAGGCTTTTACGGGACCGAAAGCGATCTCGTCGCTCACCCACCGAACCCAGCGGTTTCAACCACTGCCGGAGCCTTTGGGCGAGCCGCCGTACCACTACGATCTCGCAACGGCGGTGGACCTTGCCGGAGACTTGGACAGTTTAACGTTCCACGTGGTTGGGGACACTGGCGGCGTGAAAGTGGCGGATCGGCAATTCCACGTGGCGGAAGCGATGAAAGAGGATCTGAAACTGCCTCCATCGCAGGCACCGAAGTTCTTCTATCACCTTGGGGACGTGGTCTATTTCAACGGCGAACTCGATCAATACTACGAGCAGTTCTACGAACCGTACGAGCATTACGCGCCGCCGATCCTTTCGATCCCGGGGAACCACGACGGTGCCCCGCTCGACAAGGATCACCCGTCGTTGCAGGGTTGGGTCGCTTACTTCATGACCGAAAAGCCGCATGTCGATCCGGAATCGAAAGACGCGCCGCGGGTCACGCTATCCCTTCCGAACGTCTATTGGACGCTGAACGCGCCGCTGGCGACGATCATCGGACTGTACACCAACGTGCCGGAACACGGGTCCGTGGATTCCGTACAGCAGCAATGGTTGACGCACGAGTTCGAGCAGGCGCCGAAGGACAAGGCGTTGCTCGTCGCCTTGCACCATCCCGTCTACTCGTTCGATACCTACCACAGCGGCAGCCCGAGCATGGCCGACGTATTGCAGCAGTCGATCAACGACACGAAGCGGGTTCCGAATCTCGTCTTGACCGGCCACGTGCATAATTATCAGCGTATCAATCGGCTGATCGGCGGGGGAGAGCCCGTGCCCTTCATTGTCGCAGGAAACGGCGGCTACCATAACCTTCACCATCTTGCGGTCACGAGCGGGACCGAAACCAGGCGCAAGCACCCCATTCATCCCTCTCACCCGGCGGCGAAGCATCGAAATGTCAAGGGTCCCGGACAGCCGCCCGCAGCAGTCGTGAAAGATGACGACACCGAGGCTGAACTCCAGTTCGGCGACGACAAGAACTGGGGTTACCTGACTCTCACCATCGACAGGGATCATATACACGGAAGCTATACGTCCGTCGACAAAGATGGAAGCGTCACACGGGACGCCGATACATTCACGACGCCTGCTGGAAGGCGGACGCTCACGGGTGGCGACGTGTCTCTTTAGCGCAGGCGGGCACCAGTACGTCGCCTTTCGATCCGACGTTCTGGCTGCACCACGCCGGGGTCGACCGATTGTGGCGAATCCGGCGACAGGCAAACCGAGTCCCGGGTTCTCCGTCGATAACTCCTGGGATCCCGGGACTGTAACATGCCGCAGGAGGAGCAAGCAACATACAAGTCCGCTAAAATGGACGCGAGGCGCTCGGGCTTCCGTGGCCAGGTGGCGGCAGCCTGCCAGCAACAGCAAAGGGATGACATGGAGACGGCATTAGTCCTCCAAGGTGGCGGGGCCCTCGGCGCGTACGAGTTGGGCGTGATGCGGCGGCTTGCGAAAGAGCCCTGGTTCC
>CAZTPX010000220.1:0-14172 GCA_964615095.1 uncultured Planctomycetaceae bacterium
ACGTGCCCTACGGCTTGCCGGGCGTGTTCGGCGCGTCCACCACGCCGATCACCATCGGCGACGCCAATTCGGGGGCGAACCTCGCCGGGCTAGTGACCAACGGGGCGTACGAAATCGCCCGCGGGGTCACGGTAAACGCCACTGCTGGGCCGACGACGTTAGGGACGATTTTCGCCGGTGTTTCCACCTATAGCGGCGCGATCACGCTGAACAACGCGAACACGGTCGCGCTCAGCGCGGCGGCGGGCGGCACGGCGCTGTTCACGGGCAGCATCAGCGGCAGCGGGGGCCTCACGGCGGCCGCGTCCACCGGCGGCAACGTGAGCCTGACGGCCAGTAACAACTACACGGGCGGGACCACTGTCAGCAGTGGCGCGCTCGTGGCCGCCAACAACGCCGCCCTGGGCAATGGCCCGCTGACTGCGAGCGGCGGCACGGTAAACTTCGTCACCGCCACGCCTGTCATCGGCGGGCTCTGCGGCGGTGGCAGCGTCGTGCTGGGCAACGCCAGCAGTCCCGTGAACACGCAGTTAACGATCAACAGCGACAGCAACAGTACCTTCAGCGGCACAATTTCAGAGGCCGCCACGGGGCTGGGCAGCATGGTTAAAACCGGCGCCGGGGCGTTGATCTTGATGAGCCCCAATACGTATTTGGCCGGCACCACAATCGTTCAAGGTACGCTGGTGGCTGCCAACGGCAGCAATGGCTCGGCCACCGGTAACGGTCTGGTAATCCTCAACGGCGGCGTGCTGGCCAGCGATCCGGTCCTCGCGGGCACGATTGGCGGCAGCGTAGTGGCCGGATCGGGGGCGCACACGATCGCCCCCGGCGGTATCGGCCAGATCGGCGCATTGACCATCGGCGGCAGCCTGATACTCAGCGGCAATTCCACGTTGGACTTCGACCTCAGTGGCGGCAGCGCCGATAAACTGACGATCGACGGCGGGCTATCAGTCAGCGGCACGGCCAATGTGCTTCTCGGTGCTTTGTCGCCGTCTTCCACCTCCGATCCTTACGTTTTGGCCACCTACGCCAGCAGTCCGGTCACCACAAGTGAATTCAACGTCACGGGCGTTCCCAACGGCTACACGTTCAAAGCCACTTCCACCGACATGGAACTCGACTACAGCTCACCGCTGGTCAACAACTCGGTCCTGGGCGTCTCGGCCAGTTCCGTCTCTTTTGGCCGCGTGATGCTGAATCATGTGCCCACCACAAACGTCACCGTCAGCCGTACAGGTGGCACCAGCCAGACCGGCTTCAGCGTCTCGACCAGCGGCGGGGCCTCCGCTGCGGCCAGCGGCAATGGCCCGGGCGCGATCCCGCCCTCGGGAACGGTCAGCATCGGATTAAACAACGCCACAGGCTCCTATAGCGGCACCGTCCAGGTACAGAACAGCGGCGACGACGGCACGGGCAACGGCCCCAGCAGCGCCGGCGCGGACCAGGGCAATGCGCAAAGCCCGATCTCCATTTCCGTGAGTGGCACGGTAGTCGATAATCGCGTGGTCACCGCCACGGCGGCCAATTTCGGCGTCGTCCGCGTGGGCGCTGCGCTGAGCCAGGGCATTACGCTCTCTACGACCGGCGACGACAACCACTACACGCGGGTTACCGTGCTCAACCCGAGCACGCCCGACGGTAACGGCATGTCGGTCGCCGGCGGGGCAAATCCCAACTTCAATGGCCTGGCGGTGAGCGACACGCGCACGGTTTCCGGCACTGCCACTGTGGTCGGCATTCTTAGCGGCACAATCATGCTTGCCACCAGCGGCGAAGGCCTGGCGGGCGAGCAGGCCGTGAGCGTGCCGGTGACCTATACCGCGCAGGTCTTCTCGGGCAGCGGCGCGTGGAACAGCACCTCGGGATCGCTTTGGAGCCAGAACGGCAACTGGACTGACACCAACGGCTCCGGCGTGCAGGCCGCTCCCGGCACCTTCGCCGGCTTCAACAATACCGATACGGCTGCCTTCAGCGGTTCGGGCTCAGTCACCGTAATCGACCTGACCGGTGTGAATCCCAGCCTCAATGCCTTGAGCTTCAGCAATTCCAACTACACGCTCAGCAATGGCAGCCTGACGCTCAACGGCGGCAGCGGCACGGCAAGCGTGACCGTCACAAGCGGGACGCAGTCGATCAACACGCCGATAACGCTCGCCAGCAACGCCAATTTCGCGGTAAACGGCGGGGACTTGCTGTTGAACTCGACGATCAGCGGCAGCGACGGCCTCGTCAAGAGCGGCCCAGGGCAACTGCTGCTGTTCGAGCCTGACACAGCCAGCTTCACGGGCGGGATTGCCGTCAACCAGGGCACATTGGCCGCGCCCTATGGCATCCCCCATGGCGGAGCGGGGATTGCGGTGGCCTCCGGCGGGACCCTACAAGCGGGCGAGAGTGTCGCCCGCGCGGTTTCGGGAAATGGCACGGTCACCGCGACAGCGCAACTTATCATCGGCAACGCGACACAGACCGGCCAGTTCAACATGGGCGGCGGGCCAGGCAGTGGCGGAACGCTCAACGTGGGCAGCAATGCCGTGCTTATCCTCTCCGCCGACGCGGCGATTCTCGGCAGCCAAACCAATATCGGCGCCGGCGGCAGCCTGACCACGCTCAACGGGGCGCAACTCGGCAACCCCACGTCGCTGGATACGAGCAAGGTCCTGACCGCCATTGGCAACGCCACGATCAACGGCAACTTCGTCAACAACGGCCTGGTCAACGGGCCAACCGGCAGCGGCCAGGAGTTGACCTTCACGCAAGCGGTGCAAGGGGCCGGCAGCACGACCGGGAACGTCGAGTATGCCGGCAGCTACAAAGTCGGAAACAGCCCCGATGCGGTCTCGGTGCAAAATGTGCTATTCGATTCCGCGAGTACGCTGATCCTGGATATTGCCGGCGACGTGCCGGGCAGCGGCTACGACCAACTGAACATTTCCGGAATGGCCACCCTCAACGGCACGCTGGCGGTGGAATTCCTCGATGGCTATTCGCCCTCGACGGGCGAGAGCTTTCATATTCTCAGCGGGTCCACGACGGGCAGCTTTGCGCAGGTGGACCTGCCGAGCCTGGCCAATGGCCTGAGTTGGGACACGAGCAGCCTTGACACGACGGGCACAATCAGCGTCGTGCCGGAACCTAGCACGTTTATCTTGCTCGGCGTCGGCGCCCTCGGGCTTGTGGCCTATCGTTTGCTGCCGCGAAGGCGAAGGGTTGTGAAATGAAGACCATTTGTGAGATTCGCAAGGAGCTGGTTATGTCGAGATTTTTTGGGGCGATGGTCGCAACGGCGTTCACCGTGACGGCTCTCGGGCAACTCGCTGCCCAACCGGTCCAATGGACCGTTGCTAGCGGCGGAAATGGCCTATGGTACGAAGGCGTCTACGTCGGATCCAACACGCTGTGGACCTACGCCAACGCGGTGGCCACTGCCGAGGGCGGATACCTTGCCTCCGTTACGTCGGCGGCGGAGAACGCCTTCATCGTCAATTCCGTGGTTTCCGATCCGAAGTACTGGTGTACCAACTCGTCGGGAGTCTTCGGGCCCTGGGTCGGCGGCTATCAATACGACAAGCTTAACGAGCCGGCGGGCGACTGGGCCTGGACCGACGGAGCACCGTGGAGCTACACGAACTGGGCCACGGGCGAGCCCAACAACGCCTACAACCGAGAGGACTATCTGCAACTTGCGAAATATGGAACGACCGACTCCTACGGTTCGTGGAACGATCAAATGAATTCTGCCGAGTGGTGTACCGTGTATGGCTACGTGGTCGAGTACAAGTCGTATCCGACGGTCAACGTCCAGACGGTAAGTTTCCAGCAGGGTGTGAACAACTATACCGGCACTACCGATACGATGATCCTGCAGTCCGCCCCCAATCAAACGAACCAGTCGGCCACAACGCTCAGTGTGGTCAACAACCCCGGCTATAGCTCGGAGGGGCTGCTGCAGTTCAGTAATATCATCGGCAATGGAGCTGGCCAGGTCCCGCCCGGGGCGAAGATCGTTTCGGCAATGCTGCAGTGGACGACCAGCACGACCTCCAACACCAATTGCGAGCTGCACCGCATGCTCGTGCCCTGGAGCGACGCCACGGCGACCTGGAATAGCATGGGCGGCGGCATTTCGGCCAACGGCGTGCAGGCGGTGGCAACACCCGACATCATCGTCAGCCCCACGGGCACGTCAGCGGCGCCTCAAACGACCGTCAACGTTACGCAATCGTTGCAAGCCTGGGCCGGCGGGGCCGCGAACGACGGGTGGGCGATGTTGCCGGACGGCAACCAGACTTGGAGTTTCAGTTCATGCGAGGGATCGGGGCCGCCGGTGCTGACGGTTAGCTATGAACTTCCCGCCAACAATTCCGTCCTTGGCGTTTCAGTCGCCTCCATCTCCCTGGGCCGCGTGATGCTCAATCATGTGCCGACCACCAGCGTCACCGTCAGCCTTACCGGCGGCACCAGCCCGACGGGCTTCAGCGTCTCGGCCAGCGGCGGGGCCACAGCGATGGCCAGCGGCAACGGCCCGGGGGCCATCCCGCCCTCGGGCGCGGTGGCCATCGGCCTGACCAACGCCACGGGCTCCTATAGCGGTGTCGTGCAAGTGCAAAACAGCGGCGACGACGGAACGGGCGACGGTCCCGGCAGCGACGGCGCAGGCCAGGGCAATGCCCAAAGCCCCATCGCCATCCCTGTCACCGGCACGGTAGTCGATAATCGCGTGGTCGTTGCCACTCCGGCCAGCTTCGGCCCCGTCCACGTAGGTGCTGCGCTCAGCCAGAGCATTACGCTTTCCACGACCGGCGACGACAATCATTACACCCGAGTTACCGTGCCCAACCCGAGCGCGCCCGACGGTAACGGCATGTCGGTCGCCGGCGGGGCAAATCCCACGTTTAACGGCCCTGCAGTGAGCGACACGCGCACGGTTTCCGGTACGGCCACTACGGCCGGCATTCTTAGCGGCACGATCATGCTTGCCACCAGCGGGGAGGGCCTGACGGGCGAGCAGCCCGTGAGCGTGCCGGTGACCTATACCGCGCAGGTCTTCTCGGGCAGCGGCGCGTGGAACAGCACCTCGGGATCGCTTTGGAGCCAGAACGGCAACTGGACTGACACCAACGGCTCCGGCGTGCAGGCCGCTCCCGGCACCTTCGCCGGCTTCAACAATACCGATACGGCTGCCTTCAGCGGTTCGGGCTCAGTCACCGTAATCGACCTGACCGGTGTGAATCCCAGCCTCAATGCCTTGAGCTTCAGCAATTCCAACTACACGCTCAGCAATGGCAGCCTGACGCTCAACGGTAGCAGCGGCACGGCAAGCGTGACGGTCAGCAGCGGGACGCAGTCGATCAGCACGCCGATAACGCTCGCCAACAACGCCAATTTCGCGGTAAACGGCGGTGCCCTGCTGTTGAACTCGACGATTAACGGCAGTGGCGGCCTCGTCAAGAGCGGCCCAGGGCAACTGCTGTTGTCCGGGGCCGACACGGCCAGCTTCATGGGCGGGATTACCGTCAACCAGGGCACGTTGTCCGCCCCCTATGGCATCCCCTTTGGCGGAGCGGGGATTGCGGTGGCCTCGGGCGGGACCCTGCAAGCGGGCGAGACTGTCGCCCGCGCGGTTTCGGGAAATGGCACGGTCACCGCGACAGCGCAACTTATCATCGGCAACGCGACACAGACCGGCCAGTTCAACATGGGCGGCGGGCCAGGCAGTGGCGGAACGCTCAACGTGGGCAGCAATGCCGTGCTTATCCTCTCCGCCGACGCGGCGATTCTCGGCAGCCAAACCAATATCGGCGCCGGCGGCAGCCTGACCACGCTCAACGGGGCGCAACTCGGCAACCCCACGTCGCTGGATACGAGCAAGGTCCTGACCGCCATTGGCAACGCCACGATCAACGGCAACTTCGTCAACAACGGCCTGGTCAACGGGCCAACCGGCAGCGGCCAGGAGTTGACCTTCACGCAAGCGGTGCAAGGGGCCGGCAGCACGACCGGGAACGTCGAGTATGCCGGCAGCTACAAAGTCGGAAACAGCCCCGCTGCGGTCTCGGTCCAGGACGTGCTATTCGATTCTACAAGTACGCTGATCCTGGACGTTTCCGGCGACGTGCCGGGCAGCGGCTACGACCAACTGAACATCTCCGGAATGGCCACGCTCAATGGCACGCTGGAGCTGGATCTCTTGAATGGCTTCACGCCCTCGGCGGGCGAGAGCTTTCACATTCTCAGCGGGTCCACGACGGGTAGTTTCGCGCACGAGGTTTTGCCGAGTTTGCCCAACGGCCTGACCTGGGACACGAGCAGTCTGGAGGCGACGGGTACAATCAGCGTCGTGCCGGAGCCTGACACGCTGGCCCTGCTGGCCGCCGGCGCGATAGCTATGGTCGGTTTTGGCTTGAGAAGGAAGATGTAGGAGCAATTTGGTCCCATCCCGAAGGGATGCAAGCGGCGTACCCGCTTACTGATCGCCCCGGGTCGTTTCGACCCGGGGATGCGACTCCGCGCCAATCCCCGACCCTGAAGGGGTCGAAGTGCGCGGCCGCTCTGACCCCTCCGGGGTCGGCGGATCGCATAACGCCTGGCCACCGGTGGTGGCGTCGCCGAGGCTCCGCAACCACCGGCTAATCGCTATGACCCCTTCGGGGTCGCCATCCCGAAGGTTTAATCGAAGCATCTCCTGAAACACGCTTGCCTTCCCGCTGGACCGCGCTATAACCCCACGGCCGTGAGAACCGACCAGGGAAGTTGGCGCGGCGAGGTACTTTGGGAGATTCACGTTCGTCCGACCACTTTACTATTGAGCAACTCGGCCGATAACGGCCGGGGGCGAGTTGCAGAACCAGCCGGCGCGGACGAATTCCTCAAGGCGTTCCTCCCCGCCGGCTATTTTTGTTTTGTCGATTGCGCGGGCAGAAATGCGTTTGTTGGAGTCCCGGCTTCAGCCGGCATAAATCCCGCTGAAGCCGGGACTCGAACGTGCCGTTTCTATCCGCGCACGGCATACGTCGGAAACCAACACAGGAGGTGATTGATGAGAAATGTACGTCCCCTGTTCCTCTCAACCTATCCGCCCAAAGCGTGCGGACTGGCAACTTTTACGCGCGACTCGGCCGACGCCGTCGACCGGGCGGCAGGCCAACCGGTATCGGCGGTTGCCGCGATCCACAAGACGCCCGCACTGAGCTACGAGGACCCACGCGTGGTCCATGTGATCGACAACCTCCGCGCGGACGCCTACGCGCTGGCCGCCGAGGTGGCCAACGACGGCCCCCGCGACGTGGTCAGCCTGCAACATGAGTTCGGCCTTTACCCGGACGATTGGGCCGGGCGGGTCCTGGACTTCGTGTCGGCATGTCGCAAGCCGATTGTCACCACCTTGCATACGCTCTTGACCCAGCCCCCCGCGCTGCCGCGGCGACTGATCCGCCGACTGGCGGCCCGCAGCCAGGGCATCGTGGTCATGACCCACGCCGCCGAGCGGCTCTTGGCCGAGGTCTACGGTGTAGCCGATGCCCGCGTGCGGGTGATCCCCCACGGCGTGCCGCCCGTGCCCTTCCAGCGCGACGAGGGCTGCAAGGCCCACCTGGGACTCGCCGGACGGCAGGTGATTTGCACCTTCGGCTTGATCAACCGCGGCAAGGGGCTGGAATACATGATCCAGGCCATGCCCCGCATTGTCGCCGCTTGTCCCCAGGCGATTTACCTGATCGCGGGCGTCACGCACTCGCAGGTCAAGCGGCAGGAGGGCGAGGTCTACCGCGAGGGCCTGGCGAAGATGGCCGCCGAGTTGGGAGTCGGCGGGCAGGTCCGCTTTGTCAACAAGTATCTCAGTCTTACGGAATTGCTGACGTATTTGCAGGCCTGCGACGTGTACGTGACGCCCTACCCGGGCAAGGACCAGATTGCCAGCGGCACGCTGGCCTATGCCCTGGCCGCTGGCGGCGCGGTGGTGAGCACACCGTACCTGTACGCCGAAGAGGTCCTGGCCGAGGGCCGCGGCCTGTTAGTGCCCTTCGGCCAGAGCGAGGCCATGGCCGAGGCCACACTGCGGTTCCTCACGGACCCCGTGTTGCAGCGGGAGACACGTCACAGGGCCTACCGCTATGCCCGGCCCATGTTCTGGCCGAGTGTCGGCGCGAGTTACCTGGAGCTCTTCACGCAGGTCGCACGGACCGATGCAATGGTGGTCGCCCCGCGGCATCGAAAGGCAACGGCCACGCGATCATATCGTTGGACGCACTCTTGAACCGGCTGATCGGCTGAGGTACTCGCGCATGAAGCGGATGTTCTCCGGCGGGGTCTCCAGGGGTAGCGCGGCGGTGCCCATCACACAGTTCCCCCGGGAGCCGACAATCTCCAGCACACGGTCGATGGCTCGATAGATCCGCGGTAGATCGTGACAGGCCACCGTGCCCGGATCGAGATTGACGCGGATCTTCACGTGGGGATGCGTTTCAGAAACCCGTGCCACGAAGGCGGCCTGGTCGGTCTCCACGTTGCAGATGACGTAGTTCGTGCCGGTAGAGAGGATGTCATCCAGGACCGGGTACGTGTTGCCGCCCATAATGCAGGGCACGGGGTGGCCGACGGCCTCGGCGGCAATCTCCAGCACGCGCCGCAGGGCGGGCATCTCCAACTCGTGGAACTGCCGCGGCGAGAGGATCGGCGGGGCCGCCGCCGATTCGAAGAAGGCCACGTCCAGTCCGGCCTTCGCCACCGCCCGGCAGAGCGCGGCCTGGTTCTCGGCCAGCCGCATGAGCATCTTGGCAAGCGCTTCCGGATAGAGCGCGGCGTCCAGGCAGAGATCGTTGATCCCGCGGAGATTGAAGGCGATGGAAAAAGGACCGCCCACAGGCAGCCGCACGTCGGCCTGGGGGAACTCGCGTTTCAGCCGCTGCCCAACCGCGAGCATCATCGCAATCCGCCCGTCGCGCTGCGGATCGAAGGGCGGCAGACGTACACCTTCCTCGGCCGAGGAGAGGAGCGGATCCACGATCCCGGGGACGGCATTCGCGGTCGAGGCGACCACCTTGGCCCCGTAGGCCTCGGCCTCCAGGTTGTAGATGTCGATCGTCACAGCAATGACCTCTTGGCGGTATTCCAAGTAGGCCGCGCGGTGCGCGGCGAACATCAGTTCCGCATCGCGCGAAACCTCCCAGGGCGATCGCCCCACGAAGCGGGCGGCATGCTCGTAGATGACGGGCGTGAAGGGAATTGTCATGGCTGACTCAATACCTAGAAATCCGAAATCCGAAATCCGAAACAAATCAGAAATCGCAAAGAATAAAATTCAAAAAACGGCTGTTTCCTGCCTTTGAATTTTCTGCCTTGAATTTGTTTCGGATTTCGACATTCGTATTTCGTATTTTCTTCCTCTGTGGTGGGACTCGTGTTACTCGGCCCACCCTACAGTTCCTCAATAAAACGCCAACCGGGCCTTCTCCGGCGCGAACGGCACGATGTGGACTTCGTTCGCGCCGGGCCGGACGAGCGACGTAACGTCCAGGCGGCAGGGTTTGCCGATCATGCCGCCGGCCGCTGCGCCGTTGACGGTCACGCGGGCCGACTCGCCCGGCAGGTTCTCCATCTCCAGGAAAACACGGCAACGGGCCAGGTCCACGTCGGCCGGCAGCGTGCAGTGGCCGTGGAACGGGTCGGCCGCCTTGACCGGACTCAAGGTTACCGGACGGCCCTTCGGCTCCGGCGTCATTATCGGCGCGGCCGACTCCACATCGCGAACCAAGTCGACCGGCGCGCGGAGCGGCTGAGTACCGGGCATCAAACGCGGGGGCCGGTTCTGCTTCTCCGGCTGGAAAACGATCAAGACGCTCTCCAACGGCTCCAGCGTCATGACGATTTCCACCTGGTCCGCCCGCACGCGGCGGTAGCCTAGGGAGGTGATTTCGCCGCGCACGGCGTCCCAGCACTCCGGCTCGCCGCGGGCCGTGATGCGGAAGCGGAAGCGGCGGGCCAAGCCCTTGTCGTTCTGATTACAGACCAGGAAGATATCGCGCTTGGCCTTTTGCCGGTGCAGGACGTGCAGCCAGTTATCGGTGATGCCCTCCACAACCTCCAGGGTCGGGGGCAAGCGGGCATCGCCGGCCAGCGCGGCCTTGATCTTCTCGACCGTCGGCCGTTTCGAAAGGAAGTACGATCGTCCGCCGCGTGTACTGACCTTGCACGCCGTGCGGCCGGCCTGCGGCTGCTGGCCCCAGAGCGATTGGACCAGGGCCGCGACGTCGGCCGGCGTGTGGCCCAGCGTGGCCGACTTGCTGGGCAGGAAGGCGTAGCCCACGACGATTCCGCCGGCCTCGAAGAACTCCTTGGCCTTGAGCAGCGTTTCGTAGGGAATGCACTCCGCCGGCGGCACGACGAGCATGCGGTAGCGCTCCTCGTGCAGGCGGACCTCACGGCCGCTCACGGCCGCGTCACGTTCGAAGACGCTCAAAGGCAGCCAGTCGCAATCGTAGTTGGCGTCCTGCAGAGTTTCGCTCAGGCCCTCGGGCATGATCGCCTTGCCCACGCCCAGCGTGTTGCCGCTGAAGAGCAAGGCCACGGGGCAGACGTGCCGCCCGCCGCAGAGCAGCAGGCTTAGCCGGCAACTGTAGTCGGCAAAGACGCGGAACAGCGGCCAACGGGGCTCGTAGCCGCCGTTATAGAAATACGGCGGGCAATCGCGGTCGTAGGGCGCGCGGGGATTGAACGAGTGCGGGATCAGGTAATTGACGCCACAGACTTGCATGTGGTCGGCCCACCACTTCATCTCGCGGTAGGTCAGGGTCTGGCCGCGAGCGCCGAAGATTTCGACCATAGCCCGGCCGTCGGGCTTGCCGAAGACGTGCGAGACGGAACTGGAGAGCTTGGGCGTCTGCCAGGTGGGCGCATCATAGGTGATGCGGCGGCCCATGGCGAACTGCGTGAAGACGGCGTCGATGGCGCCCATGTCGCTATGCCCCTGCAAGAGCATGAGGTCGCCCGCACAGAATTCCGGGCGGACATAGAGCGAGGCGTGTTCCATGAAGTGGCCCATCGAGAGCACGCCGTGGCGGTGGCACCACTGGGCGATCCCGCCGTACATCGTGCGGCCCCAGGTCTCGGCAAAGGCCGTGAGATACTGATAGCGGGCGGCCGCCTGTTGGTCGCCGGCCAGCTCGAACTTGTAGGCCACGAAGGCCTTCTTCCAATCGACCTTGCGCTCGTCGAGCACGCCGCGGAACTCGGTGCCCCAATCGCCGCGGGTCTCCGGCTCATCGTAGAAGAAGCCGCGAATCGTGTGCCCGAACTCGGCGCCGAAATGGTCGTAGTGCGGCTGGTAGACGGTAGCCAAGTACCAATCGACGCAATCCTGGCTCGCGCCGTCAACACTGAACTGTCCCCCCTGCCCTAGCGGCGGCGCCAACTCGTACGTGAACTTCATGATCTTCCAGCGGCCGGACGAGACCTGCCAGGAGAGCTTTCCAGAGGCGATGAAGGGGGCCAAGTCGACGAGGCCGTCGGCCTGAATCTTTCCGTCCTCGGCAAGACGGCCGGCCACGGCGGCTATGTAACGCTCGCCGGCATAGCCGTCGGCGGACCAGGTCTTGGGGCCTTCAACCTCGACGGCCGTCGCCACCAGCCGCTTGGCGGCATAACGGGCGGGCACTTTACCGCCCACGCCTTGGCTGGGCCACCATTTCTCGTCGAAGATCCACATCTGCAGGTCGTGCCGCTTGGCCGCCTCCAGACAGATGCCCAGATCCCGCCACCAGCCCGCGCCCAGCCAATCGACATGCGGTCGCGACTCGGTGGTGAAGCAGCCGTTGCCGCCCTCGGCGACCTTGGCGACATAGGACTCCAGGCGCTCGCGGCTCTCATCGCCGTGCAGCCAGAACAACGGGCCGAGGCAGCGGCGGGCCTCCAGCGGCAGTGTGCGAAACTGCTGCTCAATCTTCACAAACTCGTCACCGCGATCGGCCGCCCAGCAGGCGGTAACCAACGAACTCAAGGCCAGTAGGAAAGGGAGTACTTTCATTGAATTGTTCCTCGTGGTAAAGTACTTTGGATTGCGGCGATTGATCGCCGCTTTTTCGTTCGGTCAGCCGTGTTCTCGAACAACGGCCTATCAGACGGTCCTGTAGGGTCTCTCTTGCCGAGAGAGACCAATGTGTTCCGCGCCACTGGAAGACTCTGAGTCTTCCCGCAGCCCGGCGCGGATTAGTCCTTTCCGGCAGAAAGGACCTACTCGATCGTCTCCAAAGGCCTACGCAGTATACCATGCCCGGCGACGGGAAACCACACCGCACCGCGATTGCCATGCACCCTTGCATGGCGGTATACTATGGCAAGCGGCCGTGATGATTCCCAGTAGGGCTGAGTAACACGAGTCCCACCATGTCCCGTATCGAATCTGGTGGGACTCGTGTAACTCGGCCCACCCTACGAATCACTCCGCAACAAGACCTGTTCATGGGAAAAGCAACCTACGGACATCACAGTTTCATTTGCCGGTCCCAACATGAGCGAAGCAGAAGTCCCACCCACCGTGAAGCCCAAGCGCCGCTGGTATCAGTACAGCCTGCGGTCGCTCTTGTTCGTCATGCTCCTGGCCAGCCTGGGCATGAGCTGGGTTGCCACGCAGAGAGGGAAAGCGCGGCGGCAGCGGGAGGCTGTCGAGGCAATTCTGAAGCACGACGGTGCGGTCTACTATGACTACCAGTTGGATGCCGCGGGAGAGCCGGTTCCGACAGCAAGCCGGCCAGTGGCGACCTGCTGGCGACGTCAGTTGGGAGACGACTTCTTCGATCGCGTTGTCTGGGTTAACGTATCTTCCGATGCTGCCCTGGAGCCGCTCGAGCAACTGCCCGATCTTCAGACGCTGCAATTGGGATGCAGTGACGAGGTAACGGATGCCGGAATGGTACACGTGCGGGGACTCTCGAAGCTCCGTAAGTTGTGGTTCGGGAGCACGCGAGTTACCGATGCCGGCCTGGCCAATCTTCGTTCGCTCCACCACCTTGAATCGCTGGAAATAGATGACTTCAATGGCACGGATGCGGCCTTGGAACACATCCAGGGGTTGACCGAATTGCGCGAGTTGACGCTTTGCCACCGTCAAATGACGGATAGGGGGCTTGCGTACCTAAAGGACTTGACGCGGCTCCGCGAGCTTTCGCTCTATGGTGAGAAGATAACCGACGCCGGGTTGAGGAACCTCAAGGAACTGCGGCAACTCCAGAAGCTGGTCCTATCTGGAACCAACGTCACGGATGCCGGCATGCAATACCTAGAGGGAATGGTCGAACTCCGGTCTTTGGACCTCGACTGCACCAAGCTTACGGATGCAGGGCTCGTGTACCTGAAAGGCTTAATGCAGCTCGACACACTCTCGCTCGGCGGCTGCAACATAACCAACGCCGGGTTGAAGAACCTCAAGGACCTGCGGCACCTTCGCAATCTGGAACTAACCGGAACCAACGTCACAGACGGCGGAATGCAATACCTCGAAGGACTGCTTGAACTCCGGTCTTTGGACCTCACAAACACACGGTTGACAGACGCAGGATTGGAGCACGTCAGGCGATTTTCGCGACTTGACTTCCTGCACCTGCGAGGTACTCGGGTCACGACTGCCGGAGCGGCGAGGCTGGCAGACATGCCTCAAATCCGGTCGTTGGTACTTGGCGACAATGACGTGACGGACGCCGATTTGAAGTACCTCACGCGCCTGACGCAATTGCGGTCGCTAAACCTAGAAAGCTGCACGCGGCTGACGGACGCCGCTGTGCAGAAACTCCGGCAGGCATTGCCCGCTTGCACGATTCAATGGACGCCGCTATAGCCGGCACGGACAGAAAGACGAGTCTTTGGAGTGCGGGGGCTTGCCCCCGCTTTCCAATATGGCGGGCTGTGCCGCAGACGACTCTCACGTCTTGAGAGGTTCCCGACGATCTTACTGCGGTAGCTTACTTCCGCTTTTCCTACGACCAGTTCTTGACGAACACAGTCGGTGGGCGTTTTGAAAAGCGAGGGCAAGCCCCCGCACTCCAAAGGCCTATACCATGCCCGGCGGCGGGAAACTACGTTGCCGATTTCGTGTAGCGCTTGACAATGCCACCCGCCGCAACGACACTAGCCTGGATTCCCACAGTCTAGCATTCGCCTAAGAAGTTGCCTACGCAGGGC
>CAZTPX010000221.1:0-14171 GCA_964615095.1 uncultured Planctomycetaceae bacterium
TAGACGTGCTTGCCGGCCTTGATGGCCGCCATGGAGATCACGGCGTGCGTATGGTCGGGAGTGCCGATCACAACGCCGTCGATGTCCTTCTGCTTTTCCAGCATCAGGCGATAGTCTTTGTAAGTCTTCGCCCGTGGATACAGCCGAATCGTATTGGCGGCGTAGACGTGATCGACATCGCAGAGGGCGACAATATTCTCGCCACTAAGATTGCCGATGTTGGCGCCTCCCATGCCGCCGATCCCGATGCCGGCGATGTTCATCTTCTCGCTGGGTGGAATGTCTCGCGGGCCGCCCAAGACGTGCCGGGGTACGATCGTGATCGCGGTTGCGGCCCCCAACAGGGAGGCCCCGGTCTTGAAGAAATTACGTCGCGTTGATCGATTAGCCATGATTGCTCCTTGTTCGTGGTTTCTCCCATCATACCCGATCGACTTGGCGTGCGCAAGATAGCGGTCGAGATACGGAAATCGAACCTCTTGGAACTTGTCCCGCGTACGATCATAATAACATGGATGGCAAATCAATGTCTGCCCTCCACGAAATTTCCCCCCTTTTGCTTGATTCCAGTTTTCACCATGCATGTCCTCGCTCTCGCCCTGTTGCTCTCCTCCGCCGTACCGACCGCTGCCGATGATCCCTGGCCGCAATTCCTTGGCCCGGCGGGCAATGGTTCCTGCCGGCAGGCCGACCTGCCCTTGAAATGGAGCGAGACGAAAAATGTCTGCTGGAAGACGGCGATCCACGGTCGCGGCCATTCCTCGCCGGTCGTTTGGGGCAAGCAAGTCTGGCTGACCACCGCCACCGACGACGGCAAGCAACTGTTTGCCGTGTGCGTCGATCGCGAGTCCGGTCGAATCGTCCACGATGTCCGCGTCTTCGAGGTCGAAAAACCTGAGCCGATCGCGGAACTGAACACCTATGCCTCGCCCACGCCCGTCGTTGAGGCCGGACGGCTCTATGTCCATTTCGGCTGCTATGGCACGGCCTGCCTGGACACTGCCTCGGGCAAGACGCTCTGGTCGCGGCGCGACCTGCGTTGCAACCACTTTCGTGGGCCCGGTTCCTCGGCCTTTGTCTACAAGCACCTGCTGGTCCTTACTTTCGACGGCTTCGACGTGCAGTACCTCACGGCCTTGGACACGCGCACGGGGGAGACGGTTTGGAAGACCGATCGTTCGACCGATTACGGCAACGCCGACGGCGACAATCGCAAGGCCTTTTCCACGCCGATCGTGATCGACGCCGGCGGCCCGCAATTGTTTAGTTGCGGGGCCTTCGCCGCGGAGGCCTATGAGCCGGAAACCGGGCGGGAACTTTGGAAGGTCGCCTATCCGCCGGGATTCTCCAATGTTTCCCGCCCTTTGTTCGATCGAGGGCTGGTGTTTCTCGATACGGGTTTCGGTCGGCCGGAGATCTGGGCGGTGCGGCCCGACGGCCGTGGCGATATCACCAAGAGCCACGTCGTCTGGAAGAGCAAGGCCAAGAACCTGCCCATGAAGCCAAGCTGTGTGCTGGCGGACGGGCTGATCTTCTGTGCGAGCGACAACGGCTTTGCCACCTGCCTGGACACCAAGGACGGCAAGACGGTCTGGCAGGAGCGGATTCACGGGTTCTTTTCCGCCTCGCCGCTGTCCGCCCCCGGGAGGATCTACTTCTTTGACCAGGATGGCAAGACGACGGTCATCGCCGCCCAGCGGCATTTCAAGGTCCTCGCCGCGAACCAGCTCGACGACGGCTTCATGGCCTCGCCCGCCGTCGCCGGCAAGACCCTGATTTTGCGGACTAAGACTAACTTGTACCGCATCGGGCAGTAGGGCGGACCAGCGGGCTCCATGTACTCATGGTCGCGCGTCCCGCCAGATCAAGGAAATCCGAATTTCGAATGTCGAAATCCGAAACAAATTCAAATGGGAAAATTCAAATGGCCAAAACCGTTTTGAATTTCCCGCATTCGTATTTCGGATGTCCTTCCCCTCTACGCCCCGCGTTGTCCTTCAACACAACCCCCTCATGCCTGACATCTTCTACCATCCGCACGTGATCCAGGCCGACGAGATCGACGGCTTGGGCCATGCCAACAACGTGTACTACATTAGTTGGTTGCAGGACGCCGCAGTGGCTCATTCTACCGCGCAAGGCTGGCCCGGTTTGCGCTACCATGAGCTGGGGCAGGGCTGGGTGGTCCGCTCGCACACGATCGAGTATCTTCTGCCCGCCTTTGCCGGCGACCATGTTGTGGTGGAAACCTGGGTGGCCACGATGAAGAAAGTCACCTCGTTGCGGCGCTATCGCATTGTCCGCAGTGGCGACGGTGCGTTGCTGGCCGCAGCCGAGACGAATTGGGCCTTCGTCGATTTCACCACCGGCAGGCCGGTCCGCATTCCTGCCGAGGTTGCCGGGGCCTTCGCGGTGGTCGAGCGGGATTCTGCCTAAACCCAGTAGCTTTTCCCCTGGCGCAATAGTTCCACCTCGCGGCCGGGCGGATCAAAGCCGTCGGGATAATGAACTACGCGGATTTTTTGCCGCAAGGCAAGGGGCAACTCCGCCAACCGCTGATAAGGCGTGTGGGGATAACCGCCATTGGCCTCGTGGACGATCATGTCCGCCCGTGCGAGCCATTCGATCAGCCGCGGATTGTAGGCCGTATCGGCACTGTAGCTGAACTTTCGGCCCGCCGCTTCCACAAAGACCGCCATCGTGGGCAGCGAGTGTGTGGCCGCGTGAAAGGAGATGCTGAACGGTCCGATAGAAACCGCCTGCTGCTCCACCAAATGGCACAAATCAAAATAGTCCTCGAAGTGATTTTCGAGTTCCGGCCCGCCTTCCTGCTTCGCCCGTTGCATGCCGGCGGCCAAGTGCCCGCTCCAAAGGTGCTCGGAAACGTCGGGATGCGTCACCAGCCGCAATTTCCGGTTCAGGAAAAAGCGAACGAATTACAAACCGTTACTTCGCTCCGTCGCGAAACCCTGCCAGCAGCAAGGCGATCGACGTGGCGCCGGGATCGACATGGCCGATTGTGCGCGGGCCAAGGTTCCGGGCGCGGCCGAAGCGGGCCTGAAACTCGCTGGTCTTTTCCGCGCCGCGCTGGGCGGCGTCGGCGGCTTCGGCCAGCAACACGCCTGGTTCCGCACCGGACTCAGCCGCCTGACACAAGGCATTGACCGCCGGCGCTAGCGCGTCAACCATCGTCTTGTCGCCGATTTGGGCCGGGGTCTGCGCACGTAATTTCGCCAGGCCCGCGCTAAAGGCGGCCGCGAGAGCCTGGCTGTCCAACGTCTCGCTGCCGCCCACCGCTTCGGACATGCCCATGAAGAAAGATCCCAGCAGCGGACTGGTCGAACCGCCATCGACCGACATCACGCTCCAGCCGACCTGCTCCAGCAAGGGACCGGCGCCCAGCGATTGGCCCTCCGCAGCCGACTCGATGATCGCCTCGGCAACGCGTTTCATCGTCACGCCATGGTCGCCGTCGCCCGTGGCCGCGTCGAGCCGCGAGAGCAGTTCGTGATTCTCTTTCACGCGGGCCGCGCCAGCACGCAAGATCTTAGCAAGATCGGCAGAAGTAAGATTGGACATTATCGTACCGTCAAAAATGGCGTATCGCAGGGAGCGTTCCAAAGCCGGACCAGTTCGTCGTCCATCTTGGCCACGAACATCTGGAAGCCGGCCATTTCCTGCACGGTCAAGTACTCACCGATCCGCGGCGAAACGGGCTCGATACCACGCTCCTGCAAGCAGCGGTGTACCGCCCGGTAAACGATGAACAATTCCATCAGCGTCGTCGCCCCAGAGCCGTTGAGGATCACGAGCAGGCGATCACCGCGGCGGGCGTCGACGGCAGCCAGCAGCCGTTCCAACATCACATGGGCCGTTTCGTCGGCGGTCATCAGCCGCGACGGACCGGTACCCGGCTCGCCATGCTGGCCCATGCCGATTTCCATCTGGTCGTCGGCCAACTCGAAGATCGATTGGCCGGTCGACGGATGTGTGGCGGTCTTCACGGCGACGGCAAGCGTGGCCATCTGGGAATTGAACCGCTCGGCGATAGCAACGATCTCGTCGAGGCTCTTGCCTTCTTCGGCTGCCGCGCCGGCAATTTTATAAAGCGGAATGCAGCCGACCAGCCCTCGGCGGTCGGCAGCCGGGGCGTTGGCGCCCGGGGCGATGTCTTCGTGCGTGAGCAGCGTGCGCACGTTCAATCCCTGTTTCTTGGCCATTTCTATGGCGATATTCGCGCTCATCACGTCGCCGGCATGGTTGAGGATCACCAGGAGTGTGCCGGCCGTGCGGTTCGTTTTCTTCAGAGCCTCGAAGACCTTCGGCGCGGCCGGGGCGGCGAATATGTCGCCCACGACACTTACGTCGAGCATGCCTTGGCCCACGAATCCGCTCAGGGCCGGTTCGTGTCCCGCCCCGCCAAGCGTGACCAGGGCCACCTTGTCAACCGCCTTCGGTTGCGTTCGAACCACCAGTTTGCCCGCTTCGAGCCTCACTTTGTCAGCATAAGCCAACGCGAACCCTTCGAGTAGTTCGGCCGTGAGATTGGCCGGATCGTTAATTAGCTTTTTCATGACCATGCGGCGGTGCTCCCAGCAAGAATTGGCATTAAATAACTGATTATCATTAAACGGTGCGTGGGAAGCAAGGGGGCATGTTGATCGAGAAGTTTGCGAACAAAAGGCTCCTCGCCGCCGAAACCGGTCAACAAGGTCACATCTACGTCCGTCGTCTCCCGTGGTTCGCCCCAACGTTGCAGGGCCAGACCGCCAATGATGCAGGGGTGCCAACTCTGCGAACCACAGAAGGCCTGAAGTTCCGCGGCGGCACGGACAACTTCAATCACGGCCGGCAGCCTTTTTGACCATTGTTGCTGATGTTATTATTTTGGTCTACCCTGTGCAGCGATACCAGGGACGGTTGCGAATACCCCCCCTGAATTATAGTGCGTTATTCACTTTCCACCACCGGATTCCAGTAGCAATCCTGCTGGTACTGTGCTAAACTAAGAATCCGATATGGATTTGGCGGGGAACCCCCCTCGCCCTTCATGTCGCCCTGCCAGTTGTTTCTCCCACCAGCTTGAAAGCTCTCGACGACACGACGGCATTCTCATCGGGTTATGGTTGGAAAGTGGCATTGACTGTGGAAGTCATTTCAAATCATACACGGACACTTTTATTCTAGGAGTAATTCTTATGAGTTCAGGACCAAAGCAGAAAATGAGCCGTCGCGAGTTGATTTCCGGGACGGCCGCTGTGGCTGGCGTAGCCTTGGCAAGCCAGTTGGGCGAGTCCCAAGCCATCGCCGCCCCAGTCAAGACCGTCAAGACCTACACCAACGCCGACTTCTACAACGCGGCCGGAGAGTTCCAGGCTGAAAAGGCCAAGGAAGCCTATTTCGATATGTTCAAGCGGTTCGGCTATCCTCTTTCCGAAACCGTTCGCAAGGGCATCTGGGCGCTCGATTTCGGGCTGGGCGATTTCGCCAACGTGGGCATGGCCGGCATCTTCTGGCTCAATCGCCAGGACTACTGCTATTTCGGCCACGAAATCTATCTCCTGCCCGGCCAGATGATTCCCGAGCACCAGCATTTGGCCACCGACAAGGGGCCGGCCAAAATGGAATCGTGGCAGCCGCGGCGCGGCATGATCTATACCTTCGGTGAAGGCGAGCCGACCCCGGCGCTGCTGATGAAGATCCCGGCCAGCCAGCGCGAGATCGTCAAGTCGCGTCATTGCCAGCCGCTTGCGATCGACGAAGTTGCCGATTTGAACCGCCGCACGGCCTGGCACTTCATGGTCGCCGGCCCCGAAGGCGCGCTCGTGACCGAATACGGCACCTATCACGACATGGCCGGGCTGAGGTTCTCCAACCCCAAGGCAAAACTGTAAAACGGGCGATGCCCTTTGTTGCATTCGTTGGGTGGGCCGAGTAACACGAGTCCCACCAATTGTCATAAATCCGAAAAAGCGAAGCACAAAATCCGAAACAAATCGAAATGACAAAACCCGAATGATCGAAACCGTTTTGAGCCTTTGCTATTTTGAATTTGAATTTGTTTCGTATTTCGACATTCGTATTTCGTATTTTCGTTCTGGTGGGACTCGTGTTGCTCGGCCCACCCTACAATTCGGTGAAGACTAACCGGTACCTTCTCATGAAAACACGCCACAGTATTACCCGCATTGTCCTCTCCATTCTTGCCGCCACACTTGCTACGGCCTTGCTTGGCCCTGCCTTGGGTCAAAACGCATCCGCTCCCGCTGCGGCCGGGAACTATCTTGGTCCCGATACGGTTGCCGCCTCGCATGACGGCAAGACGCTCTTCATCGCCCTGGCCGATGCCCGCCAACTCGCCTTCTTCGACGTGGCGGGCAATAAGGTGGCGCGGACCCTCGCCCTGCCTGCCGAGCCGACCGCCCTGGCGTTGGCCCCCGACGGCCAACGGCTTTACGTCACCTGCGGCGCGGTCAAGAGCACGGTCGCCGTCGTCGATACGGCTCAGGGCCGGATCGTCGATTCGATCCCCGCAGGGCATACGGCGCACGGCGTTGCCGTCTCACCGGACGGCAAGCGGCTATATGTCTGCAACCGTTTCAACAACGACGTCGCGGTGATCGAGATTGCCGGTCACAAGCAGATCGCGCGAGTGCCTGTGACCCGCGAGCCTTATGCGGCGGTGGTTACGCCCGACGGCAAGTCGGTCTTGGTGGTCAATCACCTTCCCTTGGACCGGGCAGATAGCTACGACGTGGCGGCCAACATCAGCCTGATCGACACGGCAAGTAACCAGGTCACGACGATCCGCCTGCCCAACGGCAGCTCCAGCGCCCGCGGCATATGCCTTTCGCCCGACGGCCATTATGCTTACGTGGTACACATCCTTTCGCATTTTGAATTGCCGGCCACGCAACTGGAACGCGGCTGGGTCAATACGAACGCCATGAGCATTATCGACGTGCCGGCGCGGCGATTGTTCAACACGCTGCTCCTGGACGACGTCGATCTGGGCGCGGCCATGCCCTGGGGCGTGACCACCAGCGCTGACGGTCAAACGATCTTCGTGACCCATGCTGGCACGCACGAGTTGAGCCGGATCAATGCCGCGGGTTTGATGGAGAAGCTCAACCACCTCACTCCGGCGGCAGCGGCCGAGGTGCCCAACGACCTTTCGCTCTTGGCCACGTTGCGGCAGCGCGTGCCGCTGCCCGGCAATGGTCCGCGGGGCGTGGCCGTGATCGGCGATCGCGTCTATGTGGCCGAATACTTCACGGATACGCTTTCCCTCGTCGATCTGAAATCGTCCGCGGCAGTGCCGGTGACGCAGATTGCCCTGGGAAAGAAGCCTGAATTGACTCAAGAGCGGCGGGGCGAGATGCTTTTCTTTGACGCCACGATCTGCTTCCAGCACTGGCAGAGTTGCGGAAGCTGTCACCCGGACGCCCGTGTGGACGGCCTGAACTGGGATCTGCCCAACGACGGACTGGGTAATCCGAAGAACACGCGGAACCTGCTGCACGTCTTCCACAGCGGGCCGGCCATGTCGCTGGGGGTCCGCGAAAACGCCACGGCGGCCGTGCGGGCGGGCATCACGCACATCCTCTTCGCCGTCCGTCCGGAGGAAGAGGCCCAAGCCTTGGACGCCTATCTCAAGGCCTTGCAGCCGGTGCCCAGCCCTTACCTGGTCGAGGGCAAGCTCAGTCCCGCGGCCGAGCATGGCAAGCAACTCTTCTTCAGCAAGGCGCTGGGCTGCGCCGAGTGCCATCCGGCACCGTATTACGTCGACAAGAAATCGCACAACGTGGGCAGCGGGGGCAAGTATGACAAGCCCGGCGACAATTTCAACACGCCCCGTTTGACCGAGGTCTGGCGCACAGCTCCCTACATGCATGACGGGCAATACCTGACCGTCCCCGAGTTGTTCACCAAGGGCCAGCATGGCCTGCACGGCGAGAAGAAGCCGAAACTCTCGGCGAAGGATATCGAGGACCTTTCCGAATTCGTCAACACGCTGTAGGCCGGATTGGGCCGCAGCAAAACGGACCGGAGAGTGGGACTGGCCTGCGCGATAATCCGGTGATCTGGCGGAAACCGTATGTCTTGTTCGAGCCAGTCTCACCCGGTTCGCCGACGGCAAAGACGTGAGTCAGAAAAAAGTGCTTCCAGCGGCATTTCTCCAGCCTTGGTCGCCGCGACCAACCCGCCCTATCGGGTCAGGCAGCGGTGTGACCCGGTCACAAAAAGGGGCCTTTTGGAGTTCTTACGGCGATTTTGTACGTCCACGGGTATATTCGGCTTCCGCTAAAGGTATTGCTTACACGGAGAAAACCGCCGGGGAAAAAACGTTTGACACTCTAAGGATAGTTTTGACACAGCCGAAGGCCGTAGGCAATTTGTTACCAATTTGTATCCATTTTTTTGGCATACGTTACCATTTTGTGCCATTTTTTCGGTACATGTTCATTTGTATAGTATCTAGGAGTAAGACACACGGCGTTCTCTTGCGACTATTTAAGTGCAGAGTCAGAAAAATAATTAATTGCTGCCCCGGCAAGTGCGGCCGTTGGCGACCACAAGCTGCTTGGCCGAGCTCCGCGCAGCCGCCGGCGCGGACGCCGACTTGGGCAAAGTCGGCGCCGCGCACTACGAATGGCCCCCGGTTCGCTACGCCGGGGGCCGGTCAAATTGTCAAAGAACATTGAGACGCCGCTGAATCTTCTTCAGCGCGCTCTATACCATATAATACGCAGAGAATCTCCGCCCCATTTGTCCGAATTTTAGCCGATCTTCCGATTGGGCAGGCCGCGAACAAGCGCAGCGCAGTTCCGGCATGCCTGTCCCCAGCATTTCCCCTGGGTGGTCTGGTCACAAGCTGGCCCGCTTGGTAGATTAGAGAAACTGTCCGACTTCGTTCCGTTGCAGAATTCTTGAAATGTGCCAAAATGGGTGTATTTGGAGGGGGCCGGGTGTACGTACACCCGTTTTTTTCGCCTGCCAAGAAACGCCACGGGGCCGGATTTCTCCAGCTCGACGGGTGCTTTGGAGGTAGCACATGACTATCTTCCCCATCGGTACGGCGTGGACGCGGGCTAAACCGAGAGTACCGCTACTTCTCACCCTGCCTGCCGGCCCTGCCTCTGTCGGCGGCAGGCGCTGGCATAAACGCTTATAACCGCGTATTTGTGAGGGACAACTTGGTGCAACGCGTCGCCCCAGCGATTCCTACGCCGCCATGCGGATCTTCTTCCGATTCGTGTTGGCGGAAGAAGTACTTTCAGCCAACTCCCAGCAAACCGCTTGACCACTGCCGTCCGTGAAGAAACGGATAAGCTGCTGCTCCTGGTAACGGTTCAGGCGATTAATGGTCCAGCGCAGGCGGTGCTTTGTGACGTGTTCCTCTTGCGGTCGCAAGGGGTCGAAGATACGATACACCCACGCCTCTTCTTCAAACGCATCCAGTACCGCTTCCTGATTCGGTGACGGGCGTTTGTACCGCTTGACCACCTGATCGCCAACAAAGAGGATCCGCCGCACGCGGTCCCAACGCGGCGTGGAGTCGCTCCTGGTTGGCGTCGGCAAACTTGCCGCAACCATCTGGAGAACGACCGGGCTGGCGTCAACTCGTCCAGTAATCAACAACCCTGCCTCAGTCAGCACGAAACACGTTTCCTTCGTGAAGGCGTTGTTCGGGCTCGATCGGAATCTTCGCTCGGTATCGTCGGCTTGCGTGATTTCGCGGGCGTGCTGGAGGTAGCCCACTCTCACAAGCCAGCGAAGGTCGCTTGTCTCCAACCCACGCGCCAGCAACCGCTCGATTTCGATAGAAAACTCCCAGGCATCGACACCCGTATTGCGGGCGTAGGCATGGGCGTTTGCCAGTACGGCCAGCGTATCCCGAATTCTCGGTGCGATATCTGCTACCTCGTTGGTGGCAGTTCGTTGCTCCTGTTCGCCTGCCATGTTTTCCTCCCGCGTATTGCTTAAAGTACTAACATCTGGTCGTGCAACGCAAGTGGGGTTCGTAGATCAGGATACTTGAGAATGACCTCTGCGTCAAGCAGGATACCACCACTTCGGGTGGTTTTCATTGTGCTTGAACGGTCATAAAACATCGCATGCACACCTCGTAATGGCGGTTTTTTGCGGTCATCTTGTGCTTTCCCGCTACCTAAGCGACACCAGATCGCTACTAGACCGCTAGCTGACAGGATGAAAATTATGTTTAGAGTCAAATTAGTTTTAGCGGCATTTCCATTTGTTGCGCGGGCATGAGCCTCGCGTAAGAACGTATGCTCGAGAGACAACAAATGATTGGCAACACGATGGTACGAGGTTTGTTGTTGTTGGTGGTGGTGGTGATGGCGTTGACTTGCCTTTCCGTGCAGGCCGGTGTCATCCCGGTCGGCATCGGGGCTTTTTCCGGAGGTCCTCAAATCGATTTTGGCGTCACGGAAACTGAAGCACCTATAAATGGTCAAACGATCGACGGCGTTGTATTTGCCGACACGTCCCGCGCTGTTATTGACGGTGGACCAGGAACCACAAACAACATCATACCTGCCAATGTCGAGGGCAATACTTCTGGGGAGCAACTCTCCCTGTCGTTTCCTCAGCCGGAGGTTTTGTTCGGCTATGGATATGCTTTGCTCAGCACTACCACGTTACCGGCTGGCACTACGATCTCGCTGTATGACGCGGAAAACCATCTTTTAGGTTCAGAGTCATATACTGCAGCCCCCGATCCGTCCTTTTCTGGCGGGTTTGCCGGAATACAGTCGGACACTCCTTTCTCAACCGCGGTTGTCACGTTTGACGCCGTCGACGCATCCGCCTTCGCCTTCGACAACGTGCGATTTGCTGCTGCACCAACTCCCGAACCCTCCACCCTCGCCCTGCTCGGTTCGGCACTTCTGGGACTCGGCGTAGTTTATCTGCGGCGGCGCGGGGCAACGGTGTGACGGCGGCTATCTCATTGCCGTCCAACCCGCTCCGCAGCCGGTGCCGCCAGCGACGAAGGCAATCCCCGATGCGGATAGCATTTTGGCATTGAACTATACTGGCACGAATCACGAATATGGAGGGACCGCGGCCACATGACGGCATGACCCAGCCCTCGGCAAGTGTGGATTTCGCACTCAAAAAATTTCCGCCGTGAAGGATATTTACGATGAGAGGGCCGATTCTCAGGGTTCTGGTATGTGCGTCCGCGGTTGCCTCGTTGGCCACCGTCTTGTTCACCACGGCTTGTGCCGAGGACTGGACCCCAATCTGGACCACCGCAACCCTATCACAGGCACGCCAGAACCTTTCAGCGACATCGGCCGGCGGCTTGGTCTTCTTTGCCGGCGGGGATACCAGCAGCGGTGACAGTAACGTGGTGGACATCTACAACACATCCACGAGTGTCTGGTCCACCGCGACTCTGTCACAAGCTCGCAACCAACTTGCAGCGACCTCGGTGGGCAACCAGGTCTTTTTCGCCGGTGGGCAAGCCAGCAGCGGCATAAGCAGCGTGGTGGACATCTACAACACGTCCACGAACACATGGTCTACCGCGAGCCTCTCGCAGGCGCGCGTCAATCTGGCGGCGACCTCTGTCGGGAATGCGGTCTTCTTTGCCGGCGGGCTTACCAGCAGCAGTGTCAGCAACGTGGTGGACATCTACAACACGTCCACGAACATTTGGTCTACGACGAACCTCTCACAAGCGCGCTACGATGTAGCGGCCACCTCGGCGGACGGTCTCGTCTTTTTCGGCGGCGGGTATAGCGGCAGTACCTACAGCAGCGTGGTGGACATCTACAACACGTCCACGAACACATGGTCTACCGCGAGCCTCTTGCAGCCAACGTGCTATCTAGCGGCTACCTCTGCGGGCAACCAGGTCTTCTTCGCCGGTGGGGACAGCAGCAGCGGCCTTAGCAACGTCGTGAACATCTACAACACGTCCACGAACACATGGTCTGCCGCGAGCCTCTCGCAGGCGCGCTATGGTCTAGCGGCGGCCTCGGTGGGTAACAAGGTCCTCTTCGCCGGTGGCTCCGTCGGCAGCGTCGAAAGCAACGTGATTGACATCTACGACACGTCCACGAACACGTGGTCTTTCACGACACTCTCACAGGCGCGCGGCAATCTGGCGGCGACGTCTGCGGGCAACCAGGTCTTTTTTGCCGGCGGGTATACCAGCAGCGGTGACAGCAACGTGGTTGACATCTACACCCTTCAGAGCTACCCTACGATCACCAGTTCCAAGGCATGGACGCTGGTGGACCAAACGACTGTTGCCGGGCGAATGCAACTCAACGCCCCCGGTAGCCTAGCCCTGTCAACCTTCAATTTGAACGTGGGTTCCATGAGTGGCAACGCACCGATCGACGTCGGCAGCCAGACGCTCACGGTTGGCAGCGACAACACCAGCAACACGTATTCCGGGATCATCAGCGACGGAGGGAACTTGCTGAAGACCGGCAGCGGTATCCTGGTGCTCAACGCGAACAATACCTACACCGGCCTGACGAGCGTTGTCGGCGGAACTCTCGCGCTTGCCACCGTTAATGCCCTTTCGCCTGCAAGCTCAATTACCATTACTGGGGGCGTTCTCGACCTGGGCGGTCTGAGCCAGACAACGTCTTCTGCGATTTCTGTCCAGTGCGGCACCATCCAGAATGGAACCTTGACGGCGACCGGAGGCGCCTTCAATTTCCAGGCGGGTGTCGTGTCGGCAAATCTCGCCGGCAGTGTCGGCCTGACCAAGAGCGGCAACGGCATGCTTACGCTCTCGGGCAGCAATTCATACACGGGCGGGACGGTGGTCAGCCAGGGCACGCTCAACCTGAACGGCGGTGCTCTGACCGGCGGCGGAAACATCCAGCTTGCAGCCGGGACGACTCTGATTGGCTCAGGCATTGTCCAGGGCAACATCATTGGCGTTGTCGGGTCCACGATCACGGCGTCTGGGAGCTTGGTTCTCGGCGACTCGACCTCCTACACCGGCTACAACCATGCCGGTACGCTGATGGTTGGGCCGAACACGGTCACGCTCAATAGCACAGGCTTCGCCAATCTGGGCGTGCTCACGACCTTGAGCGGCGGAACCGTGGCCGCGCCAAACGGCGTTACCATCCCGCTTGGCGGAAACCTCGTCGGCTCGGGGGCCGTCAACGGCAAGATCGCCGCAGGTTACGGCTCGACCATTCAAGCCACGGGCAACTTGACCCTCGGCGATTCGACTTCTCCAGTGGGCTTCACCAGCGACGGCGAACTCTACACGAATGGCAATACCGTGACCCTGAATTCCGCCAACGCCGCAAATAACAAGAATGCGGTCGTGCTGGGTTCACTGACGAAAATTGACGGCGGTGGCGTTGTTGCGCCCAATGGAATCCTACTGAACGCCGGCAATAATCTTGTCACGACGGATGCGGGCGGAACCGTCAGCGGTGGGTCTGCTTCTCGATTCCTAAACTTTGGCAATGTGCAGGGCCCGTCTTCGGCATCCAACAATTGGCTGACCTTCAACATGCTCTTCAAGGGCGGCACGGGGCAAACTTCTGGCCGGATTGCGTTCCTTGGTGGCTTTGCCACGGGAGATAGCCCCGGCATCAACTACCAATACGGTGCAACGGAGCTGGGTGGCAGCGGCACGGAATTCGACATCGGCGGAACGACTCCCGGCAACTCGGACAACAACTACGGCCAGTTGAACATCCTCACCGACCCGAACGACCCGAACAACCACGGCGATCTCATCCTGTCGCCGGGTACGAGCTTCAACATCGTTGATTGGGATGGATTCGTGCCCACGCCCGGCGAGACCTTCGCGGTTCTGAGCTGGGATGGGACGATCTCGGGCAGTGCTTCGCTGGCCGTCGATCCGGCGTTTGCCGCTGAGGGCATCCAATTCGTTCCGCAATGGAATTCCAACAGTCTGGTTCTCGAAGCAGTCCCGGAACCCTCCACCCTCGCCCTCCTCGGTGCCGGCACTATCGCTCTGATTGGATGGGCTTGGCGGCGGCAAAAGGTAGCGAGAACTGCGAAACCATCGGCCTTCGACCAGCAAGACGCCCCCGCCATCCTGGCCTTCCGTTCGCATTCGTCCCCGGCGAGCGCAGCCCGAAGGGCAGCTTGATCGAGCGCGGCGAAGGCCCACGTTTCTGACTATCCATTTC
>CAZTPX010000222.1:0-13889 GCA_964615095.1 uncultured Planctomycetaceae bacterium
GTTAGAGTGTCAAACGTTTTTTCCCCCGCAGTTTCTCCGTGTGAGCAATACCTTTAGCGAAAGCAGAATACACACATGGACGTACAAAATCGACGCAAAAACGCCAAAAGGCCCCTTTTTTGGGTCAAATCACACCACTGCCTGACCCGATACGGTGGGTTGATCTGGGCGGGCAAGGCGGGAGAAACGCTGCGGAGAGCGTTTTTTCTGACTCATGCCCACTGCGACGTCCTTATCCCTGAAATTGTTCCTGAAATGGACCACTCAGCCCTGCTGATCCTCGAACCGAGAGTACAACGCAGACCCGCAGAATCGGCCGATTGCCCGGGCCCGGATCGGCAAGGACTGCCTGTGCGCGAGATGTTCGCCCCTATCGGCGCGGCCCGGCGATTCCGCTGCCCAACGCGCCTAAGTCCTTGGCATCAAGCCACAAGCGACGCAATCTCGGATTGCGAGACGCGCAAATTGCGAGTTGGGCACACTGCTTGCTCCTGGGGGCGGCAACGTACTCTTCACTTCTTCTCTTCAGAATCATTTCGAGCTATTCAAGGCACGGACATGCCGTACGGACTCTACATCTCGGCCGAAGGCGCACAAGTCCAGAGCAGGCGGATGGAGGTCATCGCCAACAACATTGCCAACGTCGATACCGTGGGATTCAAGCGAGACCTGGCGGTCATGCAGTCGCGCTATGCCGAGGCGATCCAGCGGGGTTCGGTGTCGCCCGGCGAGGGGACCCTCAACGACATCGGCGGCGGCGTGCAATTTCGCCAGACAGTGACCGATTTCTCGCCCGGACCGCTGCGAAAGACCGGCATCCCGACCGACGCGGCCATCCAGGGCGAGGGCTTTTTCGTCGTCCGCAAGGGCCAGGAACAGTTGCTCACCCGCGCCGGCAATTTTCGCGTTACGGCTTCCGGCAACCTGGTCACACAGCAGGGTTATGCGGTCCTCGGCGAGGGCAACGCGCCCATCAATATCAGCCCCACGGCGGGCCATTGGGAGATCGATGCCTCGGGCACCATTTCCCAAAACGGTACGCGGCAAGAATTGCAAATCGTGAAGCCGGCGTCGCTGAGCGACCTGGTCAAGAGCAGCGAAAACCTCTTCCGCACGACAGGCGCCGTTCAGCCGGTGGCTGCGGGACAGCGGTCCGTCTCCAGCGGTTGCCTGGAAATGGCGGCCGTGCAACCCACGACCGAGATGACCACCATGATCGAAACGTCGCGAATGCTCGAAGCCAACATCAACGTGATGAAAAGCCACAATGAAATGCTCTCCGGTCTGATCGGTATTCTCAAGGCCTGATTTTCCCCCGGTATATATATCGTCCCCTAACAAGCCAGCGATACCATGAGTACTCAAGCCCTTTACACCGCCTGCACGGGCATGAATTCCATGCAGGCGAAGCTCGACGTGATCGCCAACAACCTGGCCAACGCGGAAACCACCGGCTTCAAGGCCGACCGCGCCAACTTCGAAGACCTCTTCTATCGCCAGGAAAAGTATCCCGGCTCGCAAGACAGCAGCGGGAACTATACGCCCACAGGCATTGCCATCGGTACCGGCAGTCGCTTGCAGAGCACACAGAGCAACTTCACGCAAGGCTCGCTGCAGCAGACAGGAAACAGTCTCGATTTGGCGATCCAAGGACAGGGTTTCTTCCAGATCAAGGATCCCTCGGGCACTATCTATTACACGCGGGCGGGAAACTTCTCGCAAAATGCCAACGGACAGATCTGCATGGGATCGGCCAATATCGGCCGCTTGCTGGAGCCAACCATCACGATTCCCAAAGATGCCACGACGGTATCCGTGAGCACGGCGGGTATCGTTTCCTATCAAACCGCCACAAGCACAACGCAGCAGCAAGCGGGCACCATTCAGATGGCCAATTTCATCAACCCCCAGGGCCTGCTAAAAATGGGCGAAAACCTGTACCAGGAGACCGACGCCTCGGGCACGGCACAGACCGGCGTTCCCGGTTCGAACGGGTTCGGGACCACGCAACAAGGCTCGCTGGAACAGTCAAACGTCGATCCGGTGAGTTCGTTGATCGACCTGATCACAACGCAGCGGGCATTCGAAATGAACTCGCAGACCATCCAGGCCGGCAACGAGTGCTGGCAGACCATCAACAATCTCATTAAGTAATTGAATAGATCATGTACAAGCAGCATGCAACGCGGTCGCTCTTCGCTGAGCACCTGTTTAGAAACAACTCCCCTCTCCCGTACGCGGGAGAGGGACAGGGTGTGAGTTATTTCCGGACAGGTACTAAGATCGTCACGAGCTGTCTCTTGATGGTGGCCATCCTCTCGCAGCATGCTGCGGCCGCCGAATTGCGGCTGCGGACGACATGCAACCCGGCCGGGGCGGTGGTGACTCTGGGCGACGTGGCCGAAATCGATTCCACCGACGCCCGGCAGGCCGCCTCCCTGGCGGCGGTTGAGCTCTTCCCCGCCCCTGGCGCTGCGGAACAGCGGTCCGTCAAAGTGCGCGAGATTCAAGACCTGTTGCTCCTGCGCGGCGTGAATCTGACCGAGCTGCGTTTCTCCGGTTCGAGCGAGGTCACGATCCAGGCCGTCGTCGCGCGGCCGGCCGTTGCGGTCAGCAAGCCGGTCCCGGTGGCCGAGACGCTGCGGATCAAACGCCGCGTCTGCGAAGCCTTGGACAAGTACCTCACACAGCGAGCCGGGACGCCGCAAACGTGGTTGCTGGAATTCGAATTGACCGACGAGCAGGCCCACGCACTGATGGACCCGGTGCGCCCGATCCGCGTCGCCGGAGGCTGTAGCCCCTGGACCGGTTCGCAGCGGTTCGACCTCACGGTCGAGGGACCAAAGGAGCCGGCCCACGTGGCGATCGAGGCCAGCGTCCGCATCATTGCCCCCGTGGCCGTAGCCGTGCATTCACTGGCCCGCGGAGCGGTGATCCGTGAAGGCGACGTGGAACTCCGGCAACTGCCGGCGGCGGACAAGATCGCCGGCGCCCTGCACGCGGTTGAGGATACGATCAATCACGAATTGGTCCGCCCCGTAGCGGCCGGCAGCGCGGTCACGAGCGATTGCCTGCGTGCGCCGCTGGCCGTCCATCACGGCGACGTCGTCACCGTCTACGCCCAGAGCGGGTCTGTCCGCATTCGCACCAACGCCCGTTCCCACGACGAGGGCAGCATTGGCGAACTCGTGGCGGTCGAATCGCTCTTGAATCGCAGCACGTATTACGCCCGCGTCAGCGGGGTTCGCGAAGTGGAAGTTTATGCCCGGCCGCAGAAAATTGAAGGCCAGCCGGCCGGCGGCACGCCCTAGCACGGATTACTGGGAGGCTATCCGAGAAGTTTCCTCACCCCCTGCCCCTCTCCCGCCTACTGGGTACAGCAGGCGGGAGAGGGGAGACTTTCCGGATAGCCTCTGAAACCACCACCCTCAGGAAGAGGACTATTATCGTGAAACGTCATTTCCCCCAAATCGCCCGTTTGTCGCTCTTGGCGGTCAGTGTCCTGCTCGGCCCTGCGGACCGGGCAGCGGCCCAGAACAACAGCCTGTTTGCCGCGGAACAACAACAGATTGCCGCAATCTCGGCCGCCACGCCGGCCGACAGTACCCAGCCTCTCACGCCCCCCATCAAAACCACCCGGGTTTCTGCAACTCCGCCCGGAACCGTCAAACTGCCGGGACCTATGACCCTGGCCGAATCCTCCTGGACCTACCAGGCGGCCGCAGAACCCAGGATCGTCAAGCTCAACGACATCGTGAAGGTCTCGGTTGCGATCAATTCGTCCGTGACCAGCCAAGGCTCGATCGATCGCAAGAAGACGGGCCACGGCTCGCTGACGTTGACGGACTGGATCAAATTCTATGGCGGGAACCTGGGCGAAAACGGCGGGGCCAACGGCCAGCCGCCCTACGGCACGCCTTCAATCCGTGGCGACATCGACAGCCAACTCCAGGCGAATGGCAACTTGCTGACGAAAGACAAGATGAGTTTCACGATCAGTTGCCGCATCGTCGACAAACGCCCCAACGGGAATTGCATCTTGGAAGGAACCTGGAGCGTCCGCGACAACGAAGAGAACTGGGAATACGCCTTGTCGGGCGAGATCCGCCCGGAAGACATCAAGCCGGACAATTCGGTCGTCAGCGACACCATCGCCGATCTGAAGATCGTCAGGCGGGAAGCGGGCCATGTTCGCGACAGCTACCGCCGCGGTTGGGCCTTGGAATGGCTCGACAAGTGGCAGCCGTTCTAGGAGTCTGTTCCGAAAGGCCGGGGCCCGTGTTGGAGTCCCGGCTTCAGCCGGCTAAAGCCGGGACTCCAACACCTTTGGGAACCGACTCTAACTGCGACAATAGCTCTTGTGAAGATAAACTCATGATCCCCATAATTCGAAATCTCCGCTGCTCCCATCACGTCCCAGTCGTTGCCCTGCTGGTCATCGCCGCGGCAGGCCTAACCTCGCCGCCTACCGCCTCGGCCGCTCGCTTGATGCTCAAGAGCATCTGCCGCATCAAGGGACAGGAAGAGAACACCATCCAGGGCTTGGGCGTGATCGTCGGCCTCAAGGGGACGGGCGACAGTGCCAGCTACCTGCCGACGATCCGCAGTGTAGCCAAGATCATGACGATCATGGGCAATTCGCCCGCGGCCAACGCCATCGTGGATTTGAAGGATACGAAGAACGTGGCACTAGTTCTCGTCACGGCCACGATTCCGGCGGCCGGCGCCCGCCAGGGCGACAAGATCGACTGCGTCGTCAGCTCGATCGGCTCGGCCAAGGGCCTGGCGGGCGGCCGGCTGTTCCTCACGCCGCTGATCGGTCCCGATCCCAAGCATCCCCGCGTCTACGCCTTTGCCGACGGCTCCGTCACGATCGAGAACGCCGAAATGCCCAATACCGGGCGGATCCACGAAGGCTGCCGGCTGGAAGAAGAGTTCTTTCACGCCTTCACCAAGGACAACCGCATCACGCTCGTCCTGGACAAGAACCATGCCGATTTCCAGGTCGCCCAGGACATCGCCGACCTGATCAACAGCCAGATGGGCAAGCAGGTCAGCAGCAGCGCCCCCTTGGCCCATGCCTTCAACCAGGGCAACATCGTAGTGGACATCCCCGCCCAATACCGCGACGATCCGGTCTCGTTCGTATCCCAGGTGCTCTCGCTGCCGATCATGGAGCCGCGGACCGTGGCGCGGGTGGTCATCAACGAGCGGACGGGCACGATCGTGATCAGCGGCGACGTGGAAATCGGATCGGTGGCCGTCACGCACAAGAACCTGACGATCGAAGCGGGCGGCCAGAGCGCCACGAAGCCGTTCATCGGCGTCGATTCGGTCGATGCCGGCGCGCCGAAACTCAAAGCCCTGGTCGAGGCCCTGAACGCCGTGCATGCTCCCAACGCGGACATGATCGAGATCATCAAAGGCCTGGACCGCGACGGAAAGCTGCACGCCCCGTTGATCATCGAGTGATACCGCGTTCGACAACCCCCAACCAGAACGACTATCCCATCCCGTCTTGAAACACGTCCCCAGCGAGGAACCGCCCTATGAACAGCATCAACCTCCAATCGCTCGCCGCCGCCAATCCGACGACCCTTGCGAAGATGCCGACGGCCCCTTCGGCCAACGCCGCCGATAACCCGGCCTTGCGCAAGGCCTTCGATCAGTTCGTAGGCCAGACGTTCTATGGGCAAATGCTCCAGTCGATGCGCAAGAGCCAGAGCAAGTCCGCCTATTTCAACGGAGGACGGGCCGAAGAAGTCTTCACTCAGCAGCTCGATACGGCCCTCACCAAAAAGCTCTCTGAGACCAGCGCAAGCAAACTGAGCGGCCCCATGTACAACCTTTTCACTCAGCAGCGGAAGTAAATCGACCATGCCGACTACGACGAACACGCCTTCCATGCCATCCTCGCTCGAAGCCGACATGGCTGCCCTGCTGAACGACCTCTTGGCTGGCCAGGGCGAACTGATGGCGGTCTTGAATCGCAAGCGGAACCTATTGGGCGCCATGGACCGCGAAGGCCTGGCCGCCATCGCCGGGGATGAACAGCACATGCTGGGCGTCCTGCAAGATTGCCTCAACCGCCGCCAGGCCCTCTTGGCCCGCGCCGCCGCCGAGGGACGGCCTGCGGCCAGCCTCCAGGCCCTCACCAACTCCTTGCCCCCCCGTCAGCGGGAACCGCTGGCCCGCCAAGTCGCCGCGGCCGGGTCCAGGGCAAAATTGCTGCAAACCCAAAGCCTTACCAATTGGATCGTCATTCAACGGACGCTCATCCATCTCTCACAACTGTTAGAGATTATCGCGACTGGCGGTCGGATTCAGCCGACATATGGAAAAGCAGGACCCTCGCGATCCAGCGGGGCATTGCTTAATCAGGAGGCCTGATGTCCCTCTCCACTTCCATCCAGATGGCCAGCGCAAGCTTGCAGGCGAACGACGTCGCCTTGCAGGTGGTGGGACAAAATATCGCCAATGCCAACACGCCGGGCTACATCCGCGAAAACGTCAACTTTACGCCCGGCCCCAGCCAAACCGACGGCAACCTGGTCGAAGGTACGGGCGTCCAAGTCCTCTCCATCACGCAACAGGTCAACACCTTCCTGGAGAGCCAACTCCGCAACGCCAACGCCAACCAGTCCAGCGCCGATACCCTGGCGAGCACTTACACCCAATTGGAAAACATCGTCGGCGCGCTCAACAGCAGCTCGGACTTGAGCAGCGCGATGAACCAGTTCTTCAGCTCCATCTCCGACGTGCTCAATGAACCGGGAGACGAATCGGTGCAGCAATCGGCCGTGCTGCAAGGCCAGACGCTCGCGCAAACCATCAACAGCATGGCCAGCCAGGTCGAGCAGGCGCGCTCGTCGCTCGACAGCCAGATCAGCGGCATGGCGGCGGACATCAACGGCCTGACCAGTCAAATCGCCCAGCTCAACACGCAGATCGCCTCGGTCACCGGCGGCGGAAGCTCGTTCAGTTCCGCCAACGGCTTGACCGACCAGCGCAACCAAGCTCTATCCAGCCTCTCTCAACTGCTCGGCATCCAGGTCACTACCCAGCCCGACGGATCGGTTTCCGTCTTCAGCGGAGACACCAACCTGGTCGACGATGGCACTTCGCAGCAGGTCAACGTGGCCCAGTCCATCAATGACGGGATCACAGTTTCCACGCTCGAGATGCAAGGGACCAACGCGCCTCTGCCGGCCAGTTCCGGTGAATTGCAGGGGCTGATCAGCTCGCGTGACGACGTGCTCGGCGGGTTTCAGGACCAGTTGAATTCTTTTACCGCCACGCTGACCAACGAATTCAACAAGATCTATTCCGGCGGGCAAGGGACGACGGCCTACACGCAGACCGCGAGCCTCAACGCGGTCAGCGATCCCAGCGTTCCCTTGAACTCCTCCCAGGCCGGCCTGCCCTTCACCCCGACCAACGGTTCGTTCCAGATCATCACCACGAATACGCAGACGGGCGCCAGCACCACGAACAACATTCCCGTCACCCTGCTGGGGGCCGGGCACGATACGACGCTCAATAGCCTGGCGGCGGAAATCAACGGCGTCAGCGGCTTGTCGGCCCAGGTCTCCAACGGCACGCTGACCATCTCCTCGACCAGTCCCAACACGCAGTTCGCCTTCGGCAAAGACACCAGCGGCACGCTGGCCGCCCTGGGCATCAACACCTTTTTCACCGGTTCCCAGGCGGGCAGTATCGGCGTGAACAACACGCTCTTGCAAGATCCCACCAAGTTCGCCGCCAGCAGCGGGGGAGTCGGCGCGGACACCGATAACGCCCAGACCCTAGCCGGTTTCCTCACGCTCCCGCTGGCCTCGCAAAACGGCGCGACGATCCAGACGCTCTATAACACCATGACCAACGGCGTGAGCCAGAATTCGGCCAACGCCACAGCTACTTCCAACGCCGCCGATACCCTGCAATCGACGCTCTCCAGCCAGGAAACGGCATACAGCGGCGTCAATATCGACGATGAAGTCGTGAACATGATGAACTACCAGGAGGCCTACCAGGCCTCGGCAAAATACATCTCCACGCTGAGCGACCTGCTCAGCATGCTGGTCCAGTTGTAGGTCCCAACCATGAGTAACGTCATCGGCATCTACACTTCGGGCGTCAGCAACCAGGCCATGCGCGACCAGTTGTTGCGCCAGCTCAACGCCAATCAGACGCAGATGTCGCAACTGGAGACGGAGATCAGCACCGGCTACCAGTTCCAATTGCCCAGCCAGAATCCCCTGGCGGCCATGCAGGTCGAGGGCATCCAGAGCATGCTGGAACGCAAGACCCAGGCGCAGACCAACATCAGCACCAACCAGAACTACCTGAGCCAGACCGATTCGACCCTCACCAGCGTCTCGGACCTTCTCACGTCGATCCAATCCACCGCCCTCAGCGCCGTCGGCTCAACGGCCAGCAGTTCCCAACGCCAGACCGTCATCCAACAGATCGACCAGGCCGTCCAGCAGTTGGTCTCGCTGGGCAACACGCAGTTCAACGGCCAGTCTTTGTTCAGCGGCATGAACTCGGCCGAAACGCCGTTTTCCGTGAACGCCGCGGGAAATGTCGTCTACTCGGGCAGCGCCGAGCCGAACCAGTCCTACGTCGACGTGAACCAGATCATGGCCACCAGCATTACCGGCGACCAGGCCTTCGGGGCCATCTCCCAGCCGGTACAAGGCGCATCGCTCACGCCCGCCCTTTCCCTGGATACGCCCCTGGCGGATCTCAACGGCGGCAAGGGCGTCGAGGCCGGAAGCATCGCCATTTCCGACGGCCACACAACGAGCATCGTCAATCTCAGCGGGGCGCAAACGCTGGGCGACGTAGCCACGCTGATCGAGCAGAATCCGCCGGCGGGACGGACTGTCGAGGTCGACGTGACGCCCACCGGCTTGACCCTGCAACTGCAGCCCGATCCGGACTACCCCTCGGGCGACAACCTCTCGGTGCAGGAAGTCGGCAGCACCACGACGGCCGCCGACCTGGGGATCTTGAACGTCCAGGGCACGGGATCGCAGTCGCTGGTCGGACAGACGCTTACCTCGACCATCGCGCCCACCACGCCCCTGAGCAGCCTGCTAGGCGCGCAGGCGCAGGCGAACATTCACTTTGGCGTGCCCAACAGCGACATCATCCTTCAGGCCAATACGCCTGGGGCCGCGCTAAACGGGATTACCGTCCACTTCGATTCCAATGCCTCCGCTGCCGGGGACGAATCGGCCACTTATGACGGCAGCACCTTGACGGTCCACATTTCCACCTCGCCGACGTCGGCCAGCCGGGCCAGTCAAATCGTCGCGGCCATCAACAAGGTGCCGGGCTTGCCGTTCACCGCCAGCCTCGATCCCGCCGATCAGAATGGCGGCGGCCAGCCGCCCATCACCAGCCTGCCGGCGGATACCACCACGGCCGGCGGCAGCGGCACTTCACTCGATACCTCGGGCCTGCTCATCACCAGTGCCGGCAAGACCTACACGGTCAGTCTCAGCGGCGACAAGACGGTCCAGGACCTGCTCAACGGCATCAATGATTCCGGGGCCGGATTGGAAGCCGAACTCAACCCGGAAAAGACGGGGATCAACGTCGTCTCGCGGGTCAGCGGCGCCGATTTTACCATCGGCGAAAACGGCGGAACCACCGCCACGCAACTCGGCCTGCGGACCTTCACCGCTTCCACACCGCTGAGCCAGTTGAACTCCGGCGCGGGGGTCGGCGTCAACACGACCACCGCCGGCGGAACCGATTTTACGATCGGCGAAATGATCGACGGCACGGCGGTTCAGGTCCCCGTGAGCATTGCCGGCGATACCACCGTGGGCGACGTCATCAACACCATCAACACGGCCGCCCAGAAGGCCGGAGCAACCTTCAGCGCGCAACTGGCGACCACTGGGAACGGCATCGAGTTGACCGATAGCAACCTCGGCGCCGGGCAGATCACGGTCACCGCCAATTCGCAGAGCACGGCGGCTGTCGACCTGGGATTGGTCCCGGCGGGCGAGACTTCGGCCAGCTCGCCGCTCCCCGGCACGGCCAGCGGGACCGAGGCCTCCGACAGCAACAACGAACTGCTCATTCAGGCCGTTGATCCCACGAGCTACGGCAAGCTGCAGGTCGTTTTCAACACCGATAACAATCTTAGCGAAGGGGCGGAGACGGTCCAACTCACGGGCAGCACGCTGACCTTCACGATCTCGCCGCAAAGCACGGCCAACGACGTTATCGCCGCCCTGCAGAACTCGGCCTACAGCGGCCAGTTCACCGCCTCGTTGGACACCTCCAGCGATACGAACAACAACGGCACGGGAATCGTCCAGGCGCAGACTATCCCCATGACCAGCGGCACGGCAACCCTGGGATCCAACAGTGAATTGACATTCCAAGCTGTCGATCCGGGCACCTACGGCAACGCCCAGGTCCAGTTCCAGGTCAACCCGGCGAGTACCGCGGGAAACGAGACCGTGAACTACGATCCGACGGCCGACACGCTGACCTTCACGATCTCTCCGCAAAGCACGGCCAACGACATTATCGCCGCACTGCAAAACTCGGCCTACAGCGGCCAGTTCACCGCCTCGTTGGACACCTCCAGCGATGCGAACAACAACGGCAGTGGAATCGTCCAAGCGCAAACCATCCAGATGAGCGGCGGCCAGGACAGCGCCACGCCCGGCGGCACGGCCAGCGGGACGGAGGCCTCGGCCGGCGACAACGAATTGCTGATTCGGGCGGTCGATCCGGCCACCGACGGCAACGCGCAGGTCGCCTTTCAGACCGATTCGAGCCTGCCGATGGGAGACGTGGGAGTACAATACAGCGGCGGCACGCTGACCTTCTACATGGCGCCGGGAACCACAGCCAACGACATCGTCGGCGCGCTGCAGAATTCGGCCTTTAGCGGCCAGTTCACCGCCGCGCTGGATACCTCCCACGATCCGGACAACAACGGCAACGGAATCGTCCAGCAACAGACCATTTCCATGACCGACGGCGCGGCGGCGCTGGGATCCAATAGCGAATTGCAAATTCAGGCCGTCGATCCGGGCACTTACGGCAATGTGCAGGTCCAGTTCCAATCCAGCCCCCTGATTAACCCCGGTAGCGAAACGGTAAGCTACAATCCCACAGCCGGTACATTGACCTTCAATATCTCGCCCGAAAGCACGGCCAACGACATCATCGCCGCGCTGCAGAACTCAGCCTGCGGCGGCCAGTTCACGGCCTCCTTGGACACCTCGGCCGATCCCAACAACAACGGCAGCGGCGTCGTGCAGTCGCAAACCATCCAGATGAGCGGCGGCCAGAATACCTTGACCGGCAGCGACACCAACCCGCAGCAGACCGACAGCGTCTTCAACGCCCTGATCAAGCTCGGCGCGGCCTTCCAGGACAACAACAGCACGGCCATCCAGCAGGGCATGACCTTGTTGAGCAACAGCATGCAGACCGTCAACAGCGCGCGGGACCAGTTGGGCGTCCAGGAGCAATCGCTCACCACAATCAACACGCAGATCAGCAACGAGCAGATCAGCTTGCAGTCGGCCATGTCGAACCTCTACGACACCGATATGGCCAGCGCCGCCGCGGATTATACGAGCGCCGAGATCACTTACCAGGCCACGCTGCAAACAACCGCCAGCATCCTCAAGACGACGCTGCTGAATTACCTCTAATCACTCAAGTTCCATTGCAGCCGCCGGGCGATTCCTCGCGCCACGCTGCGGGGAACCAAGCGCGCGCCCGTGGCGCCGAGGTAGTTGATCCAACCCGGCACAACCAGCAACTTGCCGCGGCGAAAAGCCCGGTAGCCGATCTGCGCGACCGCTTGGGCGGTCATGGTTTGCAGCTTGAACAACAGGGCGTCGCCCATCTTGGCCGTCTCGGCAAACTCGGTCACGGTCGGCCCGGGGCAGAGACAGGTGACCGTCACGCCCGTAGAAGCCAATTCATCGGCCAGGGCCTCGCTGAAGGAGACCACGTAGGCCTTGGTGGCATAATAGACGGCCATGAAGGGGCCGGCCTGGAACGCGGCGGTCGAACCGATGTTGAGGACTCCGCCGCGACGGCGCTCGATCATGGCAGGAAGCAGCAAGCGGGTCAGGTGCGTCAGGGCGGCCACGTTCACCTGGATCATCTCCAGCTGCCGGCCCACATCGAGTTCGGCAACAGGCCCCAGCGCGCCGAAACCGGCGTTGTTCACCAGCACGTCGATCGCCAGGCCGTCGCGGACCAGTTGATCGGCGATCGCCTGCGGGGCATCGGCCCGGCCAAGATCCGCGGGGACAACAAGTGCTTCGACCCCATGCTGCTTGCGCAACTCGGCGGCCAGTTCCTCCAGTCGCTCGCGGCGGCGGGCGACCAGGACCAGGTTGCTCTTGTCGGCGGCGAACTGCCGGGCCAACTCCCAGCCGATCCCGGCTGACGCGCCGGTGATCAATACGGTTTCCGTGGTCATTGGTGGTCTCCTAATGGTTTCCTGAATTGTTCGGCCGCCCTATTATAACGGACCAAGCGATGCTTGACGCGGCGGTTGCCAGGGTGTAAAACCACGATAGATGTTCGGATATGTGGTGCGGGCGTCCCGCCTGCCCAAGAACGCAGGCGAGACGCCCGCACCACAAACTCCTCGGGCGGAGGCCATGCTATGGGCAGCAAAACGACGTTCGAATCGGCCAGCCGGCAGTGGCATATCGTCAGCCGCTGGCACGAATATGAAGGCGAGGCGCGAGCAAACCTGCTGCGCATCGCGGGGATCGGCGTCTTTTACATGATTGAGTTGCTCGATTACCACGGCTTGCGACTCGGCCCGATCGAGATCCCGGCCATCGTCTCCAAGCCGTTGCACCAGGTCATCACCGGGCTGGCGCTGGCCTGGGCACTGACCGGCATGGCTGTGCTGCTGTGCCAGAAGCACCAGATCTTCCCCGCCGGGCTGAAATACGCGACGACGACCGCCGACCTGATCTTCCTCACGCTTATGCTTCTGGCGGCCAGCGGACCACAAAGCCCGCTGGTGATCGGTTATTTCCTCATTATCGTGCTGGCGACGCTGCGGTTCAGCTTAGGACTGGTCCGGTTCACGACAGTTGGCGCGGTGGCGGGTTACCTGGTTGTATTGGGCCAGGGGCGCTGGTTCCGCGATCCACCGCTGAGCGTGCCGCGCCACCAGCAACTGATCATGGTGGTCGGATTGGCGCTGAGCGGCGTCATCCTGGGGCAAGTCGTACGCCGCGCTGCCCGCATGGCCGAAGAATACAGCCAGCGCGTGGCCGCGTCCGAGGAGGCACCGTCATGAGTGACGCCCCTATGTCTGAGCGGAAAGTCTGTCCCCACTGCGGCGCGCTGACTCGGCCGCGAGCGGAGTGCTGTTGGCTTTGCTGGGCCACTGTCGAGCCGACGTGGGCGGCGCTCGCGCCGGGCCAGGTCCCGATGGGGTTGCCCGAGTCGCGCCGCCCGGTCCGACGAGAAAGCGCAGCGCGTTCCGCTAGGCCTGTCGCTGGCCCCGCCCATTTCCAGTTCGGCCTTTCGACCTTGATGCTGATCGTGACGTTGGTCTTGATCATTGGCGGCACGAGCATGATTCACCCCGGACTCGGAGTAGTCGCGGCCGTTGTCGTCGCAGCCGGGTTTCTAGGCGTAATCACGTTTGGCGCGGCAGCACCAAAGGGCGTTCCGCTAACTAGCGGACAAAAGGTTGCGGCTTTCTGCGGATCGGGCTGTATCACGTTCTTATTGCTCGTGATTATCGGCATGGTCATCGCGGTGGTAACTGTCATAGCCTTTTTCATCAACTGCGTAAATTCCATACACTCCTAATACTACAGCGCTAACTTGAGTTCCATTTACATGCGGGAGTTTCTGTCAGC
>CAZTPX010000223.1:0-13571 GCA_964615095.1 uncultured Planctomycetaceae bacterium
CCCAGGCGGACGAGCTGATCGATCGTATACGAACGCAGCACGTTGGCCGAACTGAAGACGTACAAGGCCCAGGCCTTGTCGTTCTTCTCCATCAGTTCCAGCAGGCGCAGGGCCCGCTTGCGATGGAGCAGGAAGTTCTCGTCCATGCAGAAGAACGCCTTGGCGCCCATCTCGCGTTCCAGTTCGCACATGACGGCGAATAGCTCGTCGCCCGTGGTGTAGAAATTGTACGATTTGCCCTTGCCGCCAAACATGGCCGAGGTCGAGCAGAAATTGCAGCCCAGCGGGCAGCCCACGGAAGGGATCAGGGCTGCGGCCACGTCGCCGGGGGCGTCGCTCACCTTGACGCCCATGTTCCGCGTGCCCAGGCCCGAATTGACGGCAGGGTGGCGAATGGGACGGTCGGTACTCTCGCCCAGGTAGCGGCGGAACCAGGCCACGCCCTCGCCGCGGATGATATAGTCGGCGTCGATCTTCTCATACAGGTCGGGAATATTGGCGATGTGCCCGCCAATGACGATCTTGGCGCCGGGCTGATAGTGGCGGATCAGCTCGCACATCTTCTTCACCTTGGCCTCGTTGGGAATGATCGAGGTGATGCCGATCACGTCGTACTGCTTGTCGCGAATCTCGTCGAGGAAGCGGTCCAGCGTGGGGAAGTCCAGGAGCGTGCAGGGGGCTTCGATGTTGGCCTGAATGAGCATGATGCCCCAACTGCGATGAAACATCCTCAAGGAAAACGGGCCCTGGGTGCGTGTCACCTGATTATGATAAAGCTCCATCGGATTCATCACCCGGCTGCCGTATTCGTCGTCCTGGGCATAGGGACCGAAGACGCTCGTCAAGAGTACGCGGGCCTTCGAGCCGGACGGATGAACGGCATCAGGATAAGTGGGGGATGCTTCGAACTTGGTGGTTTCAATTTCCATTATCAAACGATCTCCTGCAAGCAAACACGTCAATGGCTCCCCGGTCGATCACGATCCGAGTCGTCCCCAATTATAAAACTAGTCGCCCATTCGAGAACCACGACTACGTATCCGTTGTGTAATAGATTGGTAAAAGTTTCGCCACCAGGCATTCCAGGCGGAATTAGCGGCCGGGGCGCTCGCCCCGATGGGTGCATCCGTGATGGCAAATGGGGCGTCAGAGTCTGCGAGGCAGTCAATCTCACTCAGTTTGCTGGCGGCGAAGACGGTATAAGTCGCGCACACTAGCCTGACGCGCAAACGAGGGAGTCAGAAAAAAGTGCTTCCAGCAGCATTTCTCCAGGCTCGGCCGCCGCGACCGACCCGTCGTTTCGGGTTAGGCAGTGACCTGGCCACATCGAAAAAAGGGGCCTCGTGGAGTTTTTGCGGCGATTTTTTACGTCCACGGGTGTACTCGGCTTCCGCTAAAGGTATTGCTCACACGGAGAAAACTGCGGGGAAAAAAACGCTTGACATCCTAACGATAGTTTTGCCACAGCCAAAGGCCGTATTCAATTTGTTACCAATTTGTTACCAATTTTTTGGCAAACGTTACCAATTTGTTGCCAATTTGTAGGCATTTTCTGGCACTTGTTCATTTGTATAGTATCTAGGGGTAGGACACATGGCGCTTTCTTGCGGCTATTTTAGTGCAGAGTCATAAAAATAATTAATTGTTGCCACGGCAAGTGTGGCCGTTCGCGACCGTTGCCCGGGCCGTAGGGCGGGTCGAGGCACGAGACCCACGCGCCACAGTTTCCGCGCAGCCGCCGGCGCGGACGCCGACTTGGGCAGGTCGGCGCCGCGCGTAATGTATGGCCCCCGGTTCGCTACGCCGGGGGCCGGTCCGAATTGTCAAAGAACAAATACACGCGCAGAGTATTCAGGCCTAGCTGAATCTTCTTCAGCGCGCTTTCTACCCACATAATACGCAAGAACTCTCGCCACCATTTGCGCGTGGCGCGGACTTGCCCTGCAAGCCCAATCACTCGTTGCACTTTCGCCATGGGAGGCAGGCCAGTGACATATATTTTAAAGAGACCTATAAACCGGTTTCCGCATATGTTTGGTTTCTCTTTGTGTAATGGCCATTGTGGGCCTCCCGCTTTTGGGCCCGCCGGACTTTTTCAAAAGGACTTCGATCGTGGTGGGTAGGGTTCACGGGGCTGGAATCACTGATAGGGCCGGAAAATGGGACATTGCTGATATTGACGCGAGGAAAAGTCCATCTTCTCAACCGTGGGAACGGCCGGGCTTGAATTCAGATTTCGGGACACTGTCGGCCTCGAAAGGAAGAGGGACAATCAGTGATGTCCATTTTTCCGGCCTCTTTTAGCCGCTGGCAGGTGCCGGAGCAGCTTGTGCAGAACGCAATGTCAGGCGGCCCGCCGCGTGGCTTCTGGCAGGCGAGATGGGAAGGACAATGTGGCCTGGGTGCCGTTTTCACAGGGCACGGATGTTCGTGCTGCGCGTCGCCTTCGTAGCCGCATCCGATAGTCCAGCAGGCTGAGGGCACCGACGCCCAGCAGGACCAGCGTCCCCGGTTCCGGCACGACGGCGAAATCGCCATCGTGGTTCACCACCGCCCAAACCGTCTGATTCGCCGTATTCACGCCCCAGTCGCCCACTGTCGTATCACCGCTGGGGTAAGTCCCCACTTCGAAGTTGCCCGAGCTGGTTCCGACATTGCCGTCAACGGCGTTCACCCACAGGCCGCTGAGAGGATCGAGCCACGCCAGATAGAGCGGGTCGTCCGCGGCCGACGTGCCGGGCAATACGTCGGAGTCGTAGCTCATTTGCACGACAAACGGAGCGGTCTGCCCGCTGCTGCCGTTGAGGGCAATGCCGCTCAACTGAACGATGTCGCTAATCACGCCCGAACCGATTTCCCCTTGCGTCTGCGTCCGCCAGGCCATGCTAACCGTCTGGGCCGAGCCGCTGCTGTTGGTGCCCGCCACGATCGTCGCCGTGCTGCCGGCCAGGCCCTGCCCGCCGCTGCCGGAGGTGGTAGTCGTCTTCGATTCCAAGCTCGCATAGCTGGCGTTGGGGGCAACCGCGGCAGTCAAAGCCGGGCCGAAGGCGGCCTGCGAATTGCTGTTGTCCGCCGTGGCGTTGCCCACGTTGCCTTGCAGGGTGACGGTCACGGCCCCATTGTTGTTGCCGCCCGCGCCGGGCAGCGTGCTGTCGTCGGCCAGTTGCGCAGCCGACATCGTGACGGTGTTGATGCCCGTGGTCGTGTAGTCGCTGGTGTTGAGTGAAGCCGTAAAGGTGTTGCCATTGCTGCCGTTGTTTGCGGTCAGTCCGCCAAACGGCGCGAGGTTGGTTTGTAAGGCCGGATCGCCGCTGGGCGTGAAGCCGGTCAGTTTCAGGTTCGCCGTATAGGCCCCCGAGGTGTTCGCCGCCAGGTTATAGATGGTGAAGCTTTGGCTCGGCACGTTCGCGCCTCGCAAAACGTTGCCGAAATTTAGCGTTTGCGTCATTTGACTGGCGGTGGAGGAGAGGGATGCATTGGAGTGGTCAAGGACTGTGACGGCAACGGTCTGGCTTGCGCCGCCATTGAGCGCCGCGCCGGCCAGATTGTTGTTGGTGCCCGTCACGATGACTGTGCCCGAGTAGCTGCCGGGCGCGAGGGCTGAGCCGTTGAAACCGTTGGCTATGGTAGCGCTGCCGGTACTGCTTGCCGCCACGTCGCCCGCCGCGCTGAAGCCGAAACCGGTCCCGGATGCCGACGCCGTGAAACTCAGGGCGTCGGAAAGCGAAGGCGCGGAGTTGGCAAGGTTGACGATCAGATTGGTCTTGCCGCCGGTGATCACCGCGGGATTCACCGCGCTGACGGTCAGCGTGCCGACCTGTGCCTTGTGCAGGGCGTCCAACTCCTTGCCGTTGCTGTTGTAAAGCAGGCCGTAATTGGGGTCGAGCCCCGCGGCGGCGGCAAAGCTCCCCGTCTTGCTCGTGTAGGTGATCAGCGGATAGTCCCCGAGCGTGCCTGTGCCGAAGACGTTCAGCGTTCCGCTCAGCGTGGCGGCGCCACGGCTTGACAGGGTGTTGCCGAGGCCCAGGCTCAAGCAGCCGCTGGCGCCGACGCTCAGCGATGCGACGGCGTTCGTGAAGGCCGAGGTGTCGAGGGTACCACCGGAGACCGTAAAAGCGGAAGACGGCGAAAGCGCGTGGGCCGCTCCGGCCGCCAGCACGCCGCCGCTGATTGTGGTTGCGCCGCTGTAGGAGTCCGAGCCGCCCAGGACCAGCGTGCCGTTGCCCGACTTGGCCAGCGCGGTTATTGCGGCATCGCCGTTGACGATCGGAGCGGTGACGTTCAACGTTGCGCTGCTGGTGACAGTAACCGTGCCGCGCAAGGCGATAGGCGTCGAATTACCGGGGGCGTTGGCCAGCGTGGCCGTGCTGCCGGCCTCTGCGCTGAGATTGTTGAAGCTCGTTTTCCCCGAGACCCCGGCCAGGCTGAATATCGTGCCTGTGCCTTGGAGGTCCACGTTGCCCAGGGTCGATGTCAGGGCGAAGTCGACGTTCAGCGTGCCCGAGCTCGAGGCGACGAAATTGGTCGAGGGCAGGTTCATCCCCGCGGTGGCACTGAGGAAATTGACGTTGCTGAAGGTGTCCGTAAGGAGCTGCGAAACGTCATTGGAGGTGACGGCGAGGCCGACGAGGTAGGTGTTGTTCATCGGCGTGGAGGGAGTGTAGGGCTGGCCGATTTGCGTCCAGCTCGTGTCGCCGTCCAGTTCGGTGTAGGCCGTGAAGGTGTTGCCGTTGCGGACTAGCCGCAGCCAGCGTCCCTGGGCCGGCAGAGTGGCCGCTGTGTCGCTCCCATTCTCGCCTGTGGAGCCGCCGTCGCCGTTGCGATACCAAGTGGCCGTGCCGTACTGGTTCGTTTCCATCATCGCGAGAAACTGGTAAGCGGAAGTGGCGTCGGTGGAATTACGCATCATGATGCCCGCCTTCTGGAAGTTATCGGTGCTTCCTCCCTGGGTCAGGAGCTTGCACCTGGCGTCGAGATTGCCGGAAACCGGCATGTAGACGAAGTGGAGCTGATCATGATTGTTCGCGTCGATTCCACCGCCGGCGACGGTGTAAGTCTCTGTCTGGAGGTTGTAGGTGTCGGAACCGGCAATGAACGGCTCGCCGATATCCAGTCCCGTTCCGGTTGCCGACGGCAGCGTCGCTTGCAGCGTGACGCCGGAGAGGTCGATCGTCGCGGCGGTTGTGACTAGATTGCCGCCCTGAACGCCGAAGGATGGGCCGCCGCCCAGCCGCCGGAACGTCACGTCGGCAGTGGCCATTGTAAGGCTACCGGTAATCGCCAGAGAATTGCCTTGCGTATTGAGACTGCCGCCGATCAGGTTCAGCGCCGAGAGCTTGGCGCCGGCGCCAGTGAGCACTTGGCCGCCCGAGACATTGAGCGTGCCGATCAGAGCGCCGTTGTCGATGAGCGCGGGCGAGGGGGTGAGCGTGGCGGACGCGCCGACGGTGACCGAGCCGATGGAGCCGGCTGCGCCGGCGGCCAGCGTGACCGTTCCCATACTCACGTTCAGCGTAGGAAGGTTCACAGTCGCCCCCGCGTTGATTGCCACCGCGCCCTGGCCGAGCTTGGCCACCACGACCCCGGAGGCGGCGGACAGCGGGCCGCTGAAGGCCAGCGCGTCACTGGAATTCAGAACCGAGATGTCCGTGTTGCTGACGAGCCTTACGGGGGCCGATATCAGGTGGCTTCCCTTGGTAACTGTCATGCTCGCATCGCCGCTGGAAACCTGCATCGTGAGCGTGCCGCCGCCGGTCACCGTATAGCCGTTGGAACTGCCCAAGGTGAGGTTCCCCAAGGTCGCGTTGACGTCGCAAGTGACGGTGCGCGGGGCCGTGGTCACGTTGCCCAGAAGCGCGACGGCATCCGTGGCGTTGGGAGGCGTCCCCGACCAATTGGCTGACGCCGACCAGTTGCCGTTGCCGTTCACGGCCCAGTCGGGCGTTGGCGTGGAGCCGATGAGGAAACTACCGCCGAACTGGCCTGTTCCCGAAGCGCCCGACGGGGGCATCGTCAAGCCCGCGGTCCAGACATAAGCCGCCCCCTGCCAAGTGATGGTGGAGTCGAACGTGCCATTATAGCCGGTGGCGTTGTACACCCATTCCTGCTGGTCCGACGTGTAATAGGCGGCGACGCAATACTCGTGGCCGGCTTGAAGCGATACGGAGGGAATCGTCACGTAGTTGAAATCATTGATCATGGTGCTGGTGGTTGTCCCTGCCGGTACCATGGCCTCCGCCAACAGGTTGCCGCTGGCGTCCCAAAGCCCTACCTCGTGCGGAGAGGCAAGCCCGTTCCGATAGAAGTCCCAAACCCCGAGGCTGGTGACTGTGATGGGCGAATTGGCGGTGAAGTACCAACCTGCAGTCTCCTGGCCGAACTGGCCGCCGGAAGCCCCCAGGAACCCATTACCCGTGACGGCGGGCCGTCCTTGTTGTGCGCGGCATAGTTGTGGCGCGACGAAGAGACTCAACATTAGCAGCCCCATTGCGACATGCAGCGGCCGCAGCAATCGAACTTTTCGGAGAACTGTCATCGTGTTTCCCTTTCGTGCATCTATTTGCCAAGACCTACTCTTCATTTCTGCCCTCGCCAACGCCACACCAACAGCGCAACTACCCCCCCTCCAAGCAGGACCAGCGTCCCCGGTTCCGGCACGACCGTGAGCACCACGTCGTTGCCTTGCACGACGAGCGTGGCCGGCAGGCCGTCGATCGTGCCGCTGGTGCTGGTCCCCAAGCTGCCGGTGATCGATTGTGCGTCGATGAGCATATAAGTGCCCTGTCCAAAGCCGCCCAGCGGCGTGAAGTTGAAATCGGCGAGCTGCTGGCCGCTGAGCACCAACGGCCCCGAGGACATGTAGACCTCATCACTATCCGTCGGCGTATCGAGAGCGTAGTCCATCTTCGCACCGGACAGCAGCGAGAGGCTGCCGCTGACGTTCATTGCGCCAGGAGCGGCACCGGGCGACAACGAGCCGCCCGATGTCACCGTCACGCTGCTGAGGCTGCCCGAGCCGCCGAGCATGCCGCCGCTCTGGACCGTCACCGGGCTGGCCAGCGAGCCGCTGACGACGAGTTCGCCTTGGTTGACGGTCGTTGGGCCGGTGTAGCTATTGGAACCCGTGAGGGTCAGTGCGTTGGCTCCCAGTTTCGTCAGCCCCATGTTGCCGGAGATATTCGAGCCGTAGGAAAAGTTGCCGGCCGTGGTATCAATGCCCAAGGCCGAACCGCTGACGAAACTACTGCCGTTGCCCGCCAGTAGCGAGGCGATGTTAGCGGAGGTCCAGCCGGCGCCACCCGCACTAAGCGCGAGCATCGCCCCGTTGTTGAGGGTGATTTTCCCCGCCGTCGCGTAGCCCGGCAGCGATGCGGTAGTGGTGGCCTGAAGCGTGCCCGCGTTGACGGTTGTGCCGCCCGTGTAGCTGTTGCTGCCGGTCAACACCTGCGTGCCGCTGCCGCTGATGAGCAGACTGACCGCACCCAGCGTGCCGCCGCCCTGGATCATGCCGCTGAAGGTGGTCGAGCCGCCGGTGGGGCTGAGGGTCAGGACGGATGCGGTCGTTCCGCTGTTGATGATGCTGCCCCCGCTGCCGGGAAGGTTGTCCGACAGCGAGGCGGCCTGCTGGCTGCCGCCGCCGAGGTCCAGCGTCGCATTGGCCGCGATGCGGAGCGCGGTCGTGGCAGGCAGGATGTACCCGGCGACGGGAGTTGTGTTGACAATCTCGAAACCGTTGATCGCAGCGTTGTTGTTTACAGCGTATACCTGCACCGTTTGGCTGCTCCCGGTCAGTCCAGTTGCCAGCTCGTAGTCGCCAACCGCATAGCTGCTGGTGCTGGTGACCCGGGTATAGGCGGACGGCACCACGTCCGCGGAAACGTCGTAAGTTGTCCCGCCAAGGGTGACCTGCGACTCCCTTCCGCTGGTACCGCTCTCAAATGCACCCGCGTAGGCGTAAAGACTGTATCTGCTGTAGGGGATGCCGCTTAGGTTCAGGGTGAAGGTGGTCCCATTCCCGATATAGAGGTATCCGTTGAGAAGTGGAATGCTGCTCCCCGTGTTCCAGCCGCTGCCGGAATAGTTGGCGGTGAAGGTGGCTGTGGTGTTGGCGCCGGAATTGTCAGTCAGGGCCGTAGGGCTGGTAAAGCTGGTCGCCGAGAGGTTCATCCAGTTGTTCATGGTTGCGCCTGGCGCGCCGGACCCATTGGCGGCAAGATTGTTGGAAGCGCTGCCGCCACTGCCTTCGAAGTGGACGCCGATGCTGCCTGCGGCGGCGGGACCTTGCAGTTGGAGCACGCCGCCGGCGATGACGGTGGGACCGCTGTAGGTGCTGGGGACGGTCAGCCTCAGGACGCCGGCGCCTTGCTTCGTCAGACCGCCGGCGCCGCTCAAGACGCCGCCGTAGGTCGTGCTCCGGCCGTTGTTGCCCACGTTGAGCGTGACGGACTCTGAGGCGGCAGTTGCCAGGGCGACGTTGCCGGCGCCCGCCAAACCTCCCAGGGTGGGACTGGTGTTCCCCGCGGCGAAACTCAGAGTGCCGCTGTTCGTCATGTTGACGGTGCTGTTTTGCACCGCCAGGGGATGGGCCAGGGTCAACGTACCGCCGCCGATCGTCGTGTTGCCGCTGTAGGTGTTGCTGCCCGCCAGCAGCAGCAGGCCGCTGGAGACGGTGATACCCATGGGGCCATTGGCGCCGTTGGCGATCACGCCGCCGAGGGTCAGCGACCCACTATTGCTCACCGTGAGGTTCTCGTTCAACACGATCGGCGCGTTGATGGCATGCCTGCCGTCGGTCACCGTAACCGTGGCGCCGATGCCTCCGTTGTCTAGGGTCAACGTGTTGCTTCCCATGCCGCTCAGGGTGTAGCCCACGCCCGCCGCCCCCGAATTGCCCAGCAGCAGCGTGCCCAGCGTCTGCGGAGCGTCGAGCGTAATCGTCAGTGCGGCCGTGGTAGGGACATTGATCGTGGCCCCTGCGCCGACGAGGTTGGGCACCCCTCCGGTCCAGTTGCCCGCACTACTCCAACTGCCGCTCACGGCCGCAGCCCAGGCGGAAGCAGGCACCGATTGGAACGCGAAGTTCGGGCCATAGACGCCGCGATCACCGCTTATTGAACTAGGATATGTCAGCGCGCCCTGGCCACTGATCCACTGGTAAAGGCCGGCGGTAATCCATGGGTTATAGGTAACCGTAGCATTGGGGTCGTACACGGTCCAGTCGGTGTTCGAAGCGTAGTACGCCCCAATCACGTACGTCGTACCCGCCAGCAAAGTAGTCGGAGTCACTGGTACTTCGCGAAAGTTCGTGCCCACCACGGCCGCCACCGTACCCGACGGCACGACGGCGCTCACTAGCGGAACCGATGTGTTGGCGGTGCTCCAGATAGCTACGGGATGCGACTCACCTAAGGGCATGTTGGGCGTAAAGTTGTTAAAGTCGTAAACTTCCAGCGCCGTCACGTCGATGTTGACGGTTGGAGTAAATGACCATCCGTAGGTGCAATTCGACCCTGATCCCAAGGCGCCGACGTTGGTGATCGAAACGGCCTGCGTGTCGGCCCTCGAAGCGTTGGATGCGGATACGAGGAGGACAGCCGCAATAAGAAGGTGTGCGACAGCCAGGGCGGAACGGTTGCGGGACAGAGAAGTGGACATGACGTGCTCCTTTAGGAATTGGTGTGTCACAATCAAACCTCGCTCAGGCTGGCGGTAGCGATGCTTTCGTCTTAACCGCCGCCATCTCCAGCCCAGAATCCCAACGGCCCCGCCGCCTAGCAGCGCCAGCGTCGAGGGCTCCGGCACAACGTTGAGCACCACGTCGTCGCCTCGGATAGTAATGTTCGCCGGCAGGCCGTCGAGCGTACCGCTGGTGCCGGGGCCCAGGCTGCCGCTGATCGATTGGGCGTCGATGAGCATGTAGGTGCCCTGCCCGAATCCGGCCATCAGCGTGAAGTTGAAATCGGCGAACTGCTGGCCGCTGAGCACCAACGGCCCCGAGGGCATGTAGACCTCGTCGCTATCCGTTGGCGTATCGAGGGCGTAGTCCATCTTCGCGCCGGACAACAGCGTGAGGCTGCCGCTGACGTTCATCACACCCGGAGCAGCGCCCGGCGACAACGAGCCGCCCGAGGCCACGGTCACACTGCTGAGACTGCCCGACCCGCCGAGCATGCCGCCGCTGTTGGCCGTCACCGGGCTGAGAAGCGAGCCGTTGACGAGGAGAGTGCCCCGGTTGATAGTTGTGTGGCCGGTGTAGGTGTTGCTGCCGGTCAGTGTCAAGATGCCGCTGCCGATCTTCACCAGCGTCCCAACATCGCTGATGTTCCCGGCATAAGTCGCATCCGTTTTGTCGCTGCCCGTCGTCAGCGTGCCGCTGCCGAGATCGATCGGGGCATTGCCGCTCATCGAGCCTACGTTCAAACTGAAGGTTGCGAGGTTGAGGCCGCCTGGGCTGGAAAGCGTCATTCGCCCGGCGACCGTGGTCAGGTTCCAAAGGGTGTAGGTCGAGGAGCTGGAGATCGTCGTGTAGTTCGGCAAGTGGAAAATGTCCACCACGTTGCTGAAGCTGCCGCTGTCGGCTACGATGCTGTCTAAGCCGCCGGCAAAGAAGATTTCGTTGCCCGCGGCCACGGCCGCCAGCTTTTCGCGTGCCTGCGACAGCGTGGCCGTTGACCAAGTGTTCGTGCTAGTGTTGTAAATGTCCACCACGTTACTGGTCATACCGCCGTAATTGCCGCCGGCGAAGACCACGTAGTTGCCCGCGGCCGAAGCCGTTGCACCTAAGCGCGGTTGCGACAACGTGGCCGTCGACCAGGTGTTCGTGCTGGTGTTGAAAATGTCGACCACGCCGCTGTAGTTGCTTTGGGTAAAGCCGCCAGCAAAGAATATCTCGTTGCCCGCGGCCGCGCCCGCCAAGCCGTAGCGCGCCTGCGACAGTGTCGCCGTGGACCAGATCCCCGTGCTGGTGTTGTAAATGTCCACCACGTTGCTGGGGGCGTTGTTGCCGTAGCCGCCCGCAAAGACGACGTCGTTGCCCGCGCCCGCGCCCGCCAGATCTTCGCGTGCTTGCGACAACGTGGCCGTTGACCAAGTGTTCGTGCTGGTGTTGTAAATGTCCACCACGTTGCTGGCGGCACCACTAAGGATTTCGCCGCCAGCAAAGAATATCTCGTTGCCCGCGGCCGCGCTCGCCAGCAGCCAGCGTGCCTGGGATAGCGTGGCCGTCGACCAACTCCCCGTGCTGGTGTTGAAAATGTCCGCCACGTTGCTGTAGAACGCATTGCCCCCGCTGGGATACCAGCCGCCAGCAAAGACGACGTCATTACCCGCGGCCGCGCCCGCCAAACTATCGCGCGCCTGGAACAATGTCGCCGTCGACCAAGTGTTGGTGCTGGTGTTGTAAATATCGACCGCATTGCTAACTTGGCCGCCGTTTATGCTGGTGTCCCCGCCGGCAAAGACGACGTAATTCCCCGCGGCCGCGGCCGCGAGCTGGCCGCTCACGTGCGGTAACGTGCCCGAGGTCCACTCGGGCTGCCAACTCTGGGCATGGACCACGCCGGTCGCCAGGATAACGATCAGCCCTGCCGAAAACCGAAAGAAGTCTCTCATAGCGTCGGACCTCTCAAGTTGCGGACGCCGAAGCGCCCTGGAAACCGGATGCGGACGCCCACGTACTCGGATTTTGCCGAGAGCAGGCCGCTCCGCGAGCCTGGAACCAACCCATCAGCACGACGGCCGCAAAGCTCGCCAGTACCGCCGCCGATCTAACCGCCGGGCAACTGTCCTTCACGAAGAACCTGCCAATCATTCGTTTTCTCCTTGAGAACGCATATCTCAATCTTGTCCGCATCTTCAGGCTGCGCCGCGATCGCGCAGCACGCGCCACAAAAGACACTCAAGGGAGAACGAACCAGCGAAAGATAGGCGCGCAGTGCGAGACTCGCTTGAGAGTCACCGTCAAAGTGAGCCGCGCCGGTACAGCTGAGTAAATAGGATCCCCGCCGGGCTATGGGGCTGGTACCGTGCTCGTTACGCGCAACGCTGCCTGCAATAAATTGCCATGCGTATGGGCTGCACACCCGTGCTGCCCGTGTTCCGGAACAACCTACATTCGTGTAGGGTTCCTTGCTGGAACAAAAGCCAAGATAACCACGCGACTTGGCTTTGTCAAACACCCGGCAGGAATTTTATTGCATGCGGGGCGAGCTGCGGCGATGCCGATGACGGGCGGCAGTCCCGCCGTGCCCAATTCACGGGAACGATGAATTACCGCAATAAAACATGCGAGAATGGGCTGGGCAGGCATCGACGCCGCGCATGGAACGGCCAAATTGACTATAAGAGATGGACAGTGAAAAGCTCGGACCTTAGTTATGGGGTCCGAATGGGGTCAGGCTTACGTTTTGTACTTTGCAAAGCAAAGTACAAAACGTAAGCCTGACCCCGGACTCGACCCGGACTCGACTGCGAGAGCTATGCCTCAATGGTGGTCACGTCACCGACAAAGGACTAAAATATATCAAGGATATGACCGAACTCCAACACCTGTGGCTCCAAAACATGCGGGTCACCGATGCTGGCTTGGAAGACCTGACGGGACTGACGAAACTGGCGACGTTGGATCTCAGCGGTACTCAGGTCACCGACGCTGGCGTCGCCAAGCTCCAGCAGGCCCTGCCAAACTGCAAAATCACGCGGTTTTGGGGGTCCGAACGTGGCGTCAGGGTCACACCTTACTAAATTCCTGCGAATGGCGAATGGGGTCAGGCTTACGTTTTGTACTTTGCTTTGCAAAGTACAAAACGTAAGCCTGATTGTGCCAAGAAGCTTGGAAGAGGAGGATAACTCACATGAAGTAAGTTGAAACCTTTTGTCGGAACCCTGCGGGTAGAAGCCCGCCCAGGAGAGCCTGACCAGCACCTGGAAGCTAGCCTTGCGCGTCGGCGGGAAACCAATGCGTGATACGTAGGCGGCGAGCGCGAAAGCCATGCTATCGAGCCTCGAAAGGCGTTTTGTCGTCGGTGCCTTCGTCGTTCAGACATCGGGGGCCACGCGAGCGTTCCGTAGTCGGTCTGGAACGTTTCGACCGGCCGGGGTCGGAGAACATGCGCAGACGGGAATCGGGGGTCCCCAGGAACTTGGGAGATCCTGTCGTCTCCACGAAGAAATCCCGGATGGGGGTACCGGGTGACCAACCCCAGGCCCGCGACACTGCCCCACGCAGCGGTGCCGGGAGCGAAACACGCGTGCTCCCGTGGTACGGCCAAACGAAGGAAACGAAGCGCGGCCGGAGGGACGGCAGGAAGTCGCAGTGCCTTGATAGTACCGAGGAAGCCGGGGAACTTGACCCGAACAAGGACCCGGGGGATGGGAAGCGAGGCATCAAGTAACGACATCGCTGCAAGGCAACGCGGCGGAGGCATTGAACTCCCACACCGCGTCCACTTAACGCCAGCGGATAGCGAATCACGGGTTTGTCACGTCCTTTCGGGCATGGCGAAGCAAAGGCGCTACTTGACGAGCCGGATGCTCTAATGTGTGCATGTCCGGATCCGTGGGAGCCCTGGGCG
>CAZTPX010000224.1:0-13379 GCA_964615095.1 uncultured Planctomycetaceae bacterium
ATGAAACAGCCAGTTTCCAAGAACAAAATTCCGAATGCTGTTGAAGACGGGCCAGGCCCTGCAAAATGCTGACGTCAACGTCGGCCCCGACATAACGATCCACCGGCGGCTCAAGGACCAGAAGACGAGCAGCGTCGTGCTGCGGCAGTACAAGCGGCGGCTGGACGACCAGTTCGTGCTCTACTACGACCTGGTGGACTGCGCCGAGCCCTTCGGCAAGCTGCAAGAGGGCATGGCCTTGCCCTGCGCCGGTCGAGGATATAACATTGGCCGGTACTGGGCGGCCTGAGCCGTTCCAGGACGGCGGCGACGGCTTCGGGGCGGCGGCGACGGCTTCGGGGCGGCGGCGTAAAATCCGCTTTTGACTTGTGACATGAGGCCGGCCATTGCAAAGAACCTCCTGTGGCAGTAAGAATGGTTGAAGGTGAAGAAGAAATCCAGGAACGAGCAGTCGCGGAGCACCCGTAGAGCGGAACTAAGACGTAGGAGTAAACCGTGCAGCAACTAGCCTCATTGTTAGACCGAGCAATCAGTTGCAAAGGTTCATCACGACTCTTCGAGTTACAAGGTGGACACTTCCTGCAATGGGGACGGCGCTGTCGATTCAATGGACTTGTAATCGACGGCGACGTACTTGTGCTTGACTATAAAAGGTTCACGTCGTTTCGAGTGAAGGTCGCAAATCTGCCAACGCTACGGGCTGAAATTCGCTGTTACCGACCGCTCACCGAGTTGTTTGACAGAGATTATCGATCCACCTATTTTACTCTCAACCAAGACAATCCCTACGCGATTTGGAACATGCTGCTGGCGATGAGGAGCAACGCAAGGCCGCGAGAGCTTACACAGTTTCCGCCGTTGTATTATCCCAAAGATGCTTCAAAGCAACGGGCGGATATAGACAACATGCGCGAGCGTTCCCGCGCGGGAGATCTTTTCTTTACGTTTGATCGCCAATCGGGGCTTGCACGGTTGATTCGAGCTTGGGACCGAGGCATGTGGTCACATTGCGGCATGGTGGGCCACGAAGGCAAACTTTACGAGATGGCCACGTCAGGAGCTGTCGAGTCCGATTTCTCGCGTCTCTATTCTCCAAGTCTCGACGTCGGCCTATATCGCGTCCGCGAGGAATTCTCGCAATATGACCCGAAGGCTGCCATCGACTATTGGAAGAAGTGTGTCGCCTTGGGAACGGGCTATGGGTGGTATGGGGCCATCCGCAAGGCTCTCCAAAAGAAGTTTGGAATTCCATTTAGGCGAGGGCCAGACGATGTCACACCGGCTGACCTCGTCTACGGCAACCAGTATACATTGATCTGCTTCGCTTAAACGGTGCTTTCTTGCCGCATAGAATGTCTGCTAATCGCTTCTTTCGGTTAAGGAATGGAACTTGGACGACTTGCAGGCCGCGGCAGATACCGAGCACGGCCCGCCGCGCCAGGTGAAATTGTCTGAGCAGGCGAACTCCATACAGAGTTGTGCCCGCGTCGGCGCGTCGCGTAACGCACGTCGGTCCGAACCGGGCCCTGAATCGCCGTATGGCAGCCGCGACCGCCTGCCCGGTCCGCTTGGTCGCGCCGGTTGCAACACGGCAGCGACCGCCCAAAATCTACAGTTCTTAGAGGTAACGGCCCGGGTGCCGTGGCTCTTGGCCACGGCGGAGGCAGGGCGTCGCCTGCATTACGGGCCACCTTACTCTTCCGCCATGTCGGCAATGTAATACAACAGGGCCCCGATGACTTTGAAGGGAACCTGGCCGCCATGTTCTAGGGCCGTAGCCGTTTCAACAATGGGCTTCTGGTCCGTGGACACGAACACGATGTCGCCCTGCGACTGTTCCACCTCCTTGGCCAAATCTCGTAGCCTCTCCACCAACTCTTGATTCATGGAATCCTCCTATCTGGCCGAACGTCTTAACGCGCCTTGATCTTAGTCGTTATGCTTGAAAACTCCCCTTCGGATGGCATCACAAACAGGCAGCGCCCGGCACTCCGCGATTCCCAGACTGCCCCAACGGCGCGCTTATCCTCCGCGCCGATAAAAAGGTGCTCCCCCTTGTATTCCACCGCGAGAGCGCGACCATCAGTCAATTGGCAGAGGAAGTCCGGGTAGAACCAGTCCTTTGATGTCTGGAGACGGAACGACGTGGCTTTGCGGGCAAGGTTCCGCACCCAGAACTCCACCTCCTGCAACCCGTCGAGGAACTGGGCACACTGGAACTCTTCGGTCAGCTTACCGTCTGCCCTCTTCTCCAGTAACTCGCCAGGCTTTGGCCCGAAGTAGTGTTTCTGGAACCGGAAGCCGCCTTGATAGACCCAACTCGGCTCGTAGATTATCGTCTTGAAGTTGATGCTGCGCTCGTCACTTACCGTCAGGGCAGACTCGGGAAGCAGGAACGTCTGGAAGGCAGTCTTCCGCTCACCCTCCCGATGCTGCCTGATACGAGCCTCGACCTCATCGCGCAGACGGAAACGGTCGAGCGCAAGCAGCCCAATGTCAGCAATCCCGAACCCCGCCATGAGCCCGCGGACGACCTTCCGCAGAAACTCGGCCGACTCACCAACGGGAATGTCCTGATGGTCGATCTGCCGGTCGAGCCATCCGATCAGTCTCTCGACTGACCAGTCGCCCAAACCGCCAAGCGCCAAGACTTGTTGGTGAAGGGTGGCGACGAAATCAGTTTCGGGCGATTCCTGAAGCGCGGTCGTCAGCACCTCGCCCTGCGTACCGACATCTACAACTCCAGACCTGCCGCGGGGGCGCACGAGGGGGTTGTACCGCTCGGCAAGCGACGCGTCCTTCGCGCTGAGCTTCCAGGGGTGTTCCAGCAGGAACGTGCTCTCGAACTCGAATAGCATCCCGTTCTCGCGGACACAGAGAAGCGGCACCCTGAAGTCGATTTGACGCTCGTAAGGAGATGGGACACGAGTTTTTCCACTGCCTCCAAAGGCCATCTCTGCCGCGCGTACGGTTTCAACGCCCTCCTCGACCTTGGTTTTGGCCTCGGTCGTCGTCACGCAACCCTTCAGTCCTTCCGTCTCGTCCCGGTCAAGCGGCACGATGACAGTAATCTCTCCTTTCGCTGGGTCAATACGCACCTTGCCAAAGAGCTTCGCCACCTGTGCCATTGCTGCGACGGGGTCAATCTCGGTCGGCAACACCTTCACGGTTTGAGGTTGTACGCCTAGCGGCAAGACGCCTTGAGTCATCGGGATAATGATTCGCTCTGCTTCCGTCCGGGTGAAGCCGTTACTCTCCAGCGCGTCCCGCAGTTCGGCAAGCACCTCGCCGATGGATTCAGAGACCGAGAAGACATAGCCACAGTTGAGATCGGGATGCTGCTTTGCCTGGGCGTGTGGAAGCCGGAGAACTCGCCCGACGATCTGCTCGATAGCCCTGGCTGACCGCGTTTCCTTGAGGCTGCACAGGACGTAGGCGAAGGGGCAGTCCCAGCCTTCCCGCAATTTCTCGACGGTGATAATGAACTTCACCGGGCACTTTGGCTCCGCGAAGTCCTTTACGGTCTTCAGCTCGTCGAGCTTACCCACGGAAATCTTCACCTCGTCCTTCGTGACGGGAAACTCGGCCACGAGACGGTCGCGCAGCGGCTCGCAGGCATCGACCCGTTCTGCTTGAAGCAGCAAAATCGGTCGAATGTACTCTCCCGTATTCTGGGCCTCGGTGGTTGCGATCTTCTCAAGGTCTGCTCGCAGTGTGACAGCCTCAGAGAGAAGTTGGTCGCACTGGCTGGGATGCCGCACAATGACACGCAGCGGCAACTTAATCATGTCCGCCGCCTTCAACTCCGCTGCCGACACATGATGAAGCACGTTCGATGGGTTCTTCGTCCGTGCCGGGGTGGCCGTGAACTCAATAATGCACGACGGAAGCACGTTGCCGAGTGCTGTGAAGGAAAGATCCGTGCGCGCGTTGTGAGCCTCGTCCATGATGACGATGGGGCGCCGAAGACGCAGCATGTTGACTAGCGAGGGCTTGGGCCTGCCGTCCGCGCCAGGCAGCAGGTCGGCGAACCGGTTAGCGGCCACGTTGAGCAAATGTTCCGAGAAGACACCATTCTGATCATAGACCTTGCGCCCCGTCGTATCCTCAACACGGAAGCACTGGATTGTCGCCACAATGACGACCGTCTGCCCTTCAACCGTCGCGAGAGAAAGATGCAACGCCTCCTCAATAGTCACGACCTCCACGGGGCCGCACGCCAGTTCCAGGGCACGGCGGTAGGGGTGGCGCGGGTCGCGCAGGGCATCAGCGGTCTGGTCGAGAATGGTGTTGCTCGGCACGAGCCAGAGTACCACAGCCCGTTCAGCATGCAGCAGTTCGTTCATCGCGATACCAGCGGAATAGCAGGCAAGTAGGGTCTTGCCGCCGCCCGTTGGCAGCCGCAGGCACACGTAGGGCATTTCCGGTCTTAGCCCCGACGTATGCACCGGGATGTAGGGCACAGGGAAACGGCCATTGCGAACCTGCATTTCCTGGAACGCCGTCTCAGGCCGGCCGTCCTTCGAGCATTGCCGAAGGAAATCTCGCAGGGAGTCGAGTGTCCGGGTCTGGTAATCCTTGAGGGTGATCATGTCGCCTTGATCTCGTAAGGGGTCTGCCGAACGATGATACGTTCCGCCTGCAATCGGTCATGTCCCAGCAAGCAACCAGCGCAATAGACGACCTTGGGGCCGTCGAAGGCCGGAAGCTGGGAAAGCACCGCACGGGTGAGCACATTGCCGCCGTTCGCTGTCTTGTCGCCCAGGACACCGTTGTAGAGTAGGTAAATTCCCATTCCACGACACGCGCCGAGCAGGGGCGACGATCGCACGCGCTCGCGTGGCAGCGGCTCGCCGGTTTCGGTGAAATAGACGTGACGGGCCAGGTCAGCGAAGCTGACCGTCTCGCGGATTTTGCCATCCTCGTCAAACAAAGGATCGCCCAATTCACAGAAACGAAAGGAACCACCGACACCCTCCACACCTCCGCCCTTGACTCTCGTGTAGCCTTCGGCGGCGCGCCGGACACGCTCGGACGTGACCTTGCGGGCGATCTTCGGGTCAATTTCAACGAGGATGAACCGCCGCGGCTCCTTGTCGGGCGCAGCTTGATTGAGCTTCAAGACTGCATGACCGGTCGTGCCCGAGCCAGCAAAAGAGTCAAGGACGAGGTCGCCAGGATTCGTCGCGATTTGCAGGACACGTTCGACCAGGCGTGTGGGCTTCGGTGTGTCAAAGGCGGTCTGGGTATCGAACAACCCCTGGATCTCTTTCTTCGCCTCGTCGGTATGACCGACTTCTTCGTGGGGCCACCACGTCCAGGGAACAAACCCATCTACTTCGCTCAGGTAACGAATAACGCTGGGCTGAGAACTCCCGTCCTTGCCGAACCAAATGCGGCCCGCGTCGAGCAGTTTTTTGAACTCTGGCTCGATCATCGACCAACATCGACCTTCTGGGGGCTTGTGAGACTTACCGTTCGGGCCAACGATCTCGTACATCTGGTTTGGTCGCCATCCTTGTGCGGTCATGGGGATGCCGCGCCAGCGACCTTTGGGATCGTTGTTCAGATTCTTGTAAACCTTTGCCTGCTCTTCTGTGAGCGGAACCCGGTTCCGCGTTGCTTTGAATTGCTCCGGGTCCATCGCATAGACGAGCAGGTACTCGTGAACGTCACCGATGGCTTCACGGTTCTCCCGTGAATAGCGTTTCTGCCAAACATTGCAGGCGATGAACCGCTCACGACCGAAAATCTCGTCCATCAGCATACGAAGGAGGGCGATTTCCGAATCGTCCATGGAAACCCAGATTGAGCCGTCAGGCCGAAGAAAACGCTTGAGGAGCAGCAACCGCGGATACATCATGCAGAGCCAGCGGTCGTGCCGGTCGAGGGTTTCTCCCTCCTTGCCGACGGTCTTCCCGAGCCATTCGCGGATGACCGGGCTGTTCACGTTGTCGTTGTAGACCCAGCCTTCGTTGCCGGTGTTGTAGGGCGGGTCAATGTAGATGCACTTCACCTGCCCAGCGTAATAAGGAAGGAGAGCCTTGAGCGCAACAAGGTTGTCGCCCTCTACGATAAGATTGCCATCGCCGGGTTCCCCGCAGGCTAGGTCAGGCACGTCCTTGAGCAGACGGAAGGGGACTTTCTGATGGTGGCATACCACCGCCTCTTTCCCGATCCAGTTCAATGTTGGCATAGCATCTTTCCTGTCTTGCCTATCTTTCCGTCCCGCGAGCTATCAATTACCCCAGTCTAGCCGCAGATACCGCCCGCGCGAAGTATTAGGTGGGCGCGATCGTCAAGGCGGAGTTTTCTGGGCCGCAGGCCGCACTCAATTCTTCCGCGAACGGGCCTTACGTGGCCCACGAAGTCAAATTTTGGGCCGGCGCGCGGCATTATAACCCGCGCCCGGCTTAGCCGTCGAAGCCGGCGTTCCAACGCTCAAGACGCCATTTTTGAGCGATTGCATCGACCGACGGCACCGTTTCTCACCCCATCCCAAAGGCCACTCCGGCCATAACGGGGTGGCCTGCACCCAGAAAGGTCACCCTTAATGTCCACTGCTACCGTTTCTCCCGCTGCTCCCGGTCCCCGTCGCCGCCGCTGGCATAAGAAATTCGAGGCGATGATTCCGGCCATCGTCAAGTACGCTCGCTTTGCCTTTCGCCACGTCCGCGGCCAGGACCGCCAGGACCTCATCCAAGAGACCGTGGCAAATGCCCTCGTCGCCTTCCGGCGGCTCGTTCGCCGCGGCCGTGAGAGTGTTGCGCATGCCTCTGTGCTAGCCAAGTACGCGATCCGGCAGATCAAAGACGGGAGGCGAGTAGGAAACAGCCTCAACTGCTCGGATGTCCTCTCGCCCTATGCTCAGCGGCTGAAATCCCTGACCGTGGAGAGGCTTGACCGCCACGACAAAGACGACGAGAACACGTGGTGCGAAATCTTGATCGAGGACAAACACGCTGGCCCCGACGAAATCGCCCGCACGCGCATCGACTTCAGCGACTGGCTCGATTCATTGAAGCAGCGCGACCGTCGTGTTGCGGAGTTCCTGAGCACCGGCGAGACCACGAAGACGGCGGCGAAGAAGTTCCGTGTCAGCCAGGGGCGCATCTCGCAGTTGAGGCGCGAGCTTGCCGTCAACTGGCGGGCGTTCCTCGGTGACGACCCCGGCCCTGCCGCTGCCAATGCGGCGTGATCTCATTTCTGGCTGGCCCTCTCGCCGCCCAACGGCCCAACCCCGGCAGCTTTCCTCCAAAGCGCCGGGGCTGGGTCTCTTCAATTTCCTACGGAGAACCTATGAGAACTTTTCTCGATTACCTCTCAGCCCTCGCGGGCGAGCTTTTCCTTGGCCTGTCTGCCCTAGTCGGCACCATCGTGCTTGGCCTGCCCGAGATCACGTTCATTTCGTCGCTGGTGCCGCAGGTGCTGCGGTTCGGCGGCATGGTTATCGTGCTCGCGGGGGCCTTATTTACCGTCGGCTGTTCACGGCAAGGCACCGAGCCCAGCAAACCGGCGGTCATTCATTGGCACGGCCAAGACGGCGGATTCGAGGATACTACGTCCGCTCCGCCTAACACCGGTAATCAGTAGATTAAAGGAGAGCCATGCGAAACACTATCCTCGTGCTGGTGCTACTGTCCAGCACGATTGCAATTCCATTCCTTCCCAGCCTGGTACCACCCAACATGCGAACCACCGCTCTCTTGCTTCTATCGTTGTCCGCTGCCGCTTCTGCAATCTTCCTCTTGCCGCGATTTCATCCGCAGGACTCGCCAGCGCCCGTTGTCGTGCATTCCCAGGGTCCCACCATCGAGAAGCTGGAGCGGCTGTCGCAACTCGTGGCCCTCCGCATCGAAGTTGCAGATATTCTCGTGGCCCAAGGAAACGGATGCCGTGGGGTTTGGTTGCTGAAGGGGGATTCGCACCTTTCGGTCGATATGGGCCAAGCTAAGATCGCCGATAAGCACGACGACACCAAGCAAGCGACGATCATCCTGCCCGAACCTCAAGTATTGGCACCGCGGATCGACCATTCCCGGACCCGCACATGGAGTGTGGAACGAGTAACTTGGCTACCCTGGAACGCTGACCAAGACGCGTTGCGGGATGCCGTTTACGCCGAAGGCCAGAAACTCGTGGCCCATACGGCCGCCAGCGCCGAGAACCTCCAGGCAGCGAGGGTGACCGCAGAAGTAGTCATAAAATCGCTCTATTCGGAGGTGGGATGGCAATTGACGGTGAAGTGGGGCAGCACCTCGATCGACAGTCCGAAGGTCGCGACGACTGCCTCCGACCCGCTTTAGCTATCAGCAAACTGTGCTGTTTGCAGGCTCTTCTTCTATCTGGCCGCCCAACGGCCGCCCTCTGGAGATCCAAATGACGAATCCTGAAAGGCCCAGCCCAATCGCATGGCTGGCACGGGGCCTCTCTGCCTTCCTCCGGTCATCGAGACCAGCCCAACCCCAAGTCTTGGTCGTCGTCGAAGGCCCCAACGATATCGAGTTCCTGCGTCGGATCAGTGCCATGCTGCATCGTGACGACCACCGCCTGCCAGACCTCATCGACATGGAGCGACAGGGCTCGCTCGTCTTCGCACCCACTGGCGGCGTTGACCTATCGACGGCGTTTCGCTTCGCCGCGCTGGGTCTACCCGAGTTCCACCTTCTCGACCGCGATCTTCCGCCCGTCACCCAGACACGCCACCAAATCGCAGCGATGGTCAACTCACGGGCTCGATGCCGAACCGTGGTCACGTCGAAACGCGCCCTGGAGAACTACCTGCATCGTGACGCCATCTTCGAAGCCAGCGGCTTTTCGGTGGAGGTCACCGACGATGATGATCTGCCGGACCTGGTTGCTCGGCGGGCTAATGAACGCCACGAGCCGCCGATACCTTGGGACGAGCTGACGCACCGCGCCCGCAAGCGGCTGCGCTACAAAGCAAAGAAGTGGCTGAATACAAGGGCCGTCGAGCGGATGACGGCGGCGCGGCTGGCAGAGCGGGACGGAGGCGAAGTGCGCGGCTGGTTGGCGACGATTGCGAGCCTTGCCGTTAGGCCGAAATGAAATGCCCGCACGGATCGAGCTGGCCGAGCCAAGACAAAATGCGTTTCACGCTTGCCGCCCGCGGGAGGGGCGGCAGGCATGCGGGAGTTTTGTTTTAGCTATTGGCCGTCCCATCCGCTTGCAGTTCGCGGTGGCCACCAAGCTGAAGAACCCGGAGGTCCACATGTATCAGGTGGACGCCAACCCGCAGCAGATTGACCGGCTCGCTACGCGCCAACCATCGTCCGGACTCGTAAAGCGTACCGTCCGAGTTCTCTTCGCCCGCTACAATTGGGCTGCACACGGTCCTCGCCGGGTTGCCTCGTTAGCCGCCAGGTTGAGGACGATTAGGCCCAACTCGCGCACGTTGATGAAAAGGAATACCGTATTGCTTTGATAAGCGGTCGCTTAATTGTTTTTGAAGCTTGTCTGCCTCAATTTGCCTCTTGAGCAACGATTCAAATTTTGGGGCGTATTTGACGTTCAGTTCCTTTACCTTTGAATCTGCGACAGCGTTACCTATAAGGTTGGAAATCACAGCCCCACAAAGTTCACCCGCTCGCGGATCATCCTTTGCAAGCTGGGCTCCAAGGGAAGCGCCAAGGTTTTCCGCATCGGATACACCTTGGGCAATCTTTCGGTAAGCCTCCCTATAGGAAACGAGCAACGCGTGTATATCCGTTGCATTATCAATCCGCGCGTGGATTAGAGCTTGCAGTTCTGTGTCAACATAGTCGATATTAACCTTCGCGTAGCGGGTACTTACTGCCTCCCAGTAAGCATCTGAATCGCGGTTAACGAGAGGACTTAATTCGATGTCGATGTCTTCGATCGACTCCCACGCCTTCTTGGTGTGTTCGCCGTCGGCCTTTTCTCCTGTGCGGTTATAAGCACCTCTATCGCGCGCCGGGCTTTGCTGCGTCGGTTGCTCGCTCGCGCCTTGAGGCGATGTCAGTTCCACCATGGGTTCGAGCGACTTAACCTCTGCAAAATCTGCTTCTGCCCGCGACGCTTCGCCCTTCATGAAGTAGGCTCTGCCACGGCATCGATATGCCGCAGCATACTTCGGATTGATGCGGATTGCCGCTGTGCAGTCGGCGATGGCCTTGTCATGGTCGTTCTTCGTCTCATAGGCCCAAGCCCGGCGGCAATATGCCTGGATGTATTGCGGATTGCTCGCGATCGCTGCCGTGTAATCGGCAATCGCTTTTTCCGAGTCGCCGTTGTGCCAGTAATCCTCACCTCGATTGAATGACGCCTCGGCCGCTTGATTGTTTGGAGCGACCTGAGCCGAAGCAAGTGCCGGCCGAAGAGAGAAAAGGCAGAAGACAACAAGGACAGCGAGACCAAACCTGAGTTTCATCACACACCTCCGTTCAAAGAAATGGTTGCTTCTAGCGGATCGCCAGAGGCGACAAAAAAGAACGCTGACCATAACCACCGCGCCCAGGCGGCAGCATGGCCGACGTCCCTCGACGAGCCACTTGCAGGGATTCAAACCGCAGGTCGCCACCTTCGATCTGCACGCCGCCCGAATGACCGCCGCAAGAGGCCCTTTACGCGATTCCAACTATAGTTGGAAGACATACGCCTGTCAATTGGCTACCCTTCGCCTACCATGTTGGGCGAAGAAATCCGCAAAGCGCGACAGAAAGCAGGGATGACCCAGGAGAAGCTGGCGTTCGCCGCCAGTGTTTCTCGTCAGTACGTCAGCCTGCTTGAACTGGATGAGAAATCTCCGACAATTGACCTGTTTCTGCGGTTGTGCAAGGCGATGGGGGCGTCCGCCGCGGACATCATCGACAGAGTTGAAAAGGCGGCCGATTGAACTCCAGCCGAGCGACGGTCTGCCGACTTGCGGTCGCGCATCCTAGTCGCCTGGATGGCGCGATGTTTTCGCTATCTTGCTGCCTTTGCCGATTCATCCTGGGTTCCGCATTTTGCCGGGGCCATTAAGTGGCGGCGATGGCCTACCCATGCGACTGCAAGAGGCGGATAGTAGAAAAGCCTGCCGGCCCCTGGCTCAGACCGCCAGATCGACATTCGCTTCGATGAGTAGCCACGGGGCGCGGAGACTCGATTACGGTCTTGTCCTGAACGGCGGCTCGCTGGCACGGCCACAGGTCGGCCCCCAAACAATGCCCGACGCGGGCGCTGTGCCAGCTTGCTATCGCCCACCTGGGGCGGGCACTCATGTAAGAGATCTGGCCAACGGCGGCCTGCTACCTACGTTTGCCCTGCAAATATGCTGCCAATGCCCGCCCGCTGGCTCAACTCCACTCGGGGTAGGTTTGCTCCTCCTGGCACGGCTGCGGCGCTGGGCGCGGTGGCGACTAAATGGCGAAGCTCAGATCGATCGGGCAGTCATGTGCGGCATCAATCGGCACAGACGGGCTGTGGCCAACTCGATGATGAGCTGCACGAACCCGGTCTTCTCGCGGCCAAGCAAATCGCCATCGCCACGAAAGGCAGGGGAAGACGGACAAATGTCCGGAATTGAGGTCGGCCGCGAGTAGCTCATCTCGGCAGGGCGGTCGAGGGCCAAGAGCATGGCGCTCGATGGCGGAGCGAAGATCGAGTGCCAACTTTGGACAGTGGGCGGGTGGCAGAACGGGACATCGACCTATGCGCCCTGTGACCCTTCGCGCTGACCGGGGCCTTGTACATGGCCAGCCCGCTCAGCCGTGGCGATCGTGGCCGGGTGGGCTTTGCGAGGGCAGAGCGGCCCTGGAAGCGCATATCGAAGGTGGGCAGGGTGAGCATCCCCTGGCGATGTAATCGAGCTATGGGTTCGACGCCGATTTCATCCCACGAAGGTCGAGGACAAGCGATTCAAATTCGGGCAAACGAGGGCCGCCCATGTACTTCTCCATGATCCCACGATATGTCGATACGAGTTCGTCGTAGTTGCTCCGCGCGGTCAGCTTCGCGACGATAAGCCCGTGCGTGCATCGGAAGAAAGGCTCAATCTGATCTATGCAACGTTCTGTAGGATGATTGTTCAGCGCGGAATCAACGGCTTTCAGACCGTTGAACTTCGCGAAGTACGGATCGGCGATATCGTGAAAGCTCTGCAAGACGCGGTCAGTCACGTCTTGAGCTTGATACGGTTCGTTAATCCGGATCCGATATTCGTCGCCATAGTCTCGCCACATTTCAATTCCAACGGTGTCTGTTCCTTTATGGAATTCGGGCATAAAGCCAGACGTCCGATGGAAGATGTCTTCCACCTCGTCAAAGCGGACAGCGGCGCATGGGCAAATGATCCAACTTGGTGCATAACGAAGCACATTCAACTGAAAAAGATCAGTTCTACGATCACGTCGCCTCAGAAACCACTTCTTGCTTGCTACGGGTGTAAATCCGTGCCGCTTCAGTTCCGTGGCCGCAAGATCGAATACCAATTGTGGAGGTTTCTTTGGCATGCACACTCCCGATCTTTGAAGCCCGTAGCAAGACTGCCGGGCGTGACGACTCTTACTTACGTCGAATCCGCTTTGAAACCAACGCCGTACTGGCACTCCTGCTCGACCTCCAGATTATACACCCGGTGCTCGCCCGCCTTCAAGCCTACCGACTCGACCGAGACCGCCTGCCCCGACGCCGTGCGGAGGCACTCGCCGACCCGAAGATCCTGTGCCGCCACCCAATCCTGCCGGGTTTCGCTGAAGAACCGGTGCGGCGATCAACGGCTCGACTGTCCAAATTGGACACTCAACTGGCCATGATCGAAAATGCCTGCCCTGCCTTACGCGCTCCCGGTAGCCCTACGCGCTGCCCCCAGCCGCGGCCCTTCGACCTGAGCTTGCCCTGGCGGTCTGGCGTACCTGACATGGGCGGGGGCCAGACCGAGGCACGGCGGTCGTGGCAATGGCGGGCCGAACTTGGCCGCGCATATCGAAGGCGGCGGGCTGCGGTAAAGCCCATGTCCCGCATTTCCGTTGTGGGCTTCTTGGACGCGCTCTGGAGCCCTATGGAAGCCGGAAGGTCCTGGGAGTCGTCCTGGGCCCAAACGCCTTCCAACGCGCGCCGTACGCGCTCACGCGGGCGCCTGCCGTCAGAACCACCAAATCCTTCTGTTCGCGAGTAGCTTAGCATGACGGTCGAGCGCCAACTTTGGACAGTCGGTGCTACGCGGGTGGCTCGCGTCCGGGGCCCCAGCCAGTTCGATCGTGGAGGTGGCACGGGCCTGGGTAAAGGTGGTCTCGGCCGCGCATATCGACGGGCTGGGCCACAATAAAGAGGGAATCGGCCGCGCGTAGCACCTGCGCCCCCTTCGACGCCTTTCCTTCGGAGTTGTGGCGGCCACGATAGACCTTTTGGTTCGGAGG
>CAZTPX010000225.1:0-13337 GCA_964615095.1 uncultured Planctomycetaceae bacterium
GCGCAGCGAAGGATCTCCTGGACCATAGTTCATCGCGAGATCCTTCGCTGCGCTCAGGATGACGGTTGCCCTGTGAACGGTTACGGGCGCGAGTTCTCCATCTTATTCGATTTCAATCGCCTGAAGGATGGCATCGTTGGTGCCGGTTGCGCAAAGGCCGATGGTGATGTGACCTTCCTTATCGGGCGTGACGTCGTCGATGCGGATGTCGGCGGCCATTCCAGTGCGGCCCGCCGCGGCCGCCGGATCCCAGGATTTCCGTACCAGCCGCCCGTTGACCGTAATGTCCATCGGCCGCTGGCCAGGCTTTGGCAACCACAGTTCCGCAAACTTCAGGTGCACCGTGTACAAGCCCGGCGGCGCGGCAACCGTGTAGCCGAATGCTTTTGCCGAGCGGGCCGTGCGGTACAACTCTTGATCGTATAGCGTTGGCGACGCATGAACGACCGCCGCAGCCGATTTGATGCTCGTTCCGCCCGAGAAATGGGCGTCCGCGGTCCAAACGCAACTGTTCCAATCCACAAACTCGGCCTCGCTGCCGGCATTGATCCGAATGGCCAGCTTGTGCTCGGGCAAGACTTCAATGGCTTGCACCAGCGCGTCGTCGGGCGGCGTCTGCGGATTCCAGCCCGCGGCAAAATGCAGAACGATGTGGCCATCCGCGTCGGGAACGACGTTGTGGAACGACCGCTCCACGGCCCGGCGCGGCCGCTTGGCGGTTCGAACGATGTCGAAATCTGTCAACACATCTTGGCCGTTGATGGACACGTTGAAAGGTCTTTCGAACATCCATGAATGCTTGGGCTCGGCAAACTTCAGCCGCACCGTGTAGAGACCCGTGGGGACGGGAATCGAATACGAAAAGTCCTTGCCCGCTCGGCCATTTTGATAGAGCGGCTGATCTTCCGCCGTGGGCAAGGCGTCTTCAATCTTCTCCGTCGTTGAAATTGACTCGCCGCCGGCGGAGTGTTGGTCGGCCGCCCAAAGGTTGCCGCAACGGTCGGTGTACGGCGTCTTGGCCCCGCAAAGGATCCGCACGACGGTCGGCGCGGCGGCCACGGATTGTGTTTCGTCGTAGACGATTCGTGGCATCCAGGCAAGCAGATCATGTTCCGGGACCGTTCCCTTGTCGAGCACGAAACGAACGACGTCGCCGGCGGCGACATTTAGCGTGATGTCGTGTGCGACTCCGGTCAGATCGCCCAGGGCCACGATGGCCGAATCTTTCGTGGGCCAAATCGGCAAGTGGCCGTGGAGGATTTTGACCGTGAGCGGACCGCCCAGCGCGCGGTGATAATACTCGCGCATGGCACGTCCTGCGATGCGGACGACGCCCGCCTTCGGCGCGGTCCATGCCCGGACGCAACCCTCGGTCTTCGACGCCTGTTGCCAACCGCGACCGACTTGCGCGCCGCCGGGGCCTTCCCAATAGCCTTCGACGCCGCCGCGTTGGTTCGGCGTTCCGCCGAAGTCGGCCGCTGGGTTCCTGGCCGGCGGCACCCACGTCATGGGCGTAAAGGTTTGGTTATTCGCGGTTGTCTCGGCGCTCCAGCCAGCGCGGCCCGCTTGGGCAAAATGGCCGCCAAGGGCCGCAAACGTCAGCGGTTCATCGACCGTCGGCTCCGCCACGCGCCAATCGCTCGCGTTGCCGTCGCCATCGATCGTCCGCACGGCATACTCATGACGGCCCTCCCAACCCTCGGCATGGTCGAAATAGTAGTTTCCAATGGCGACCTTGTCGAGGATCTTTCCGTCGCGGCGCACCTCGTAGCAACTGATCCAGTTGTTGTCCGTGCCGGGGGACCAGTAGACGCCGATGCCGCCGTGGCCGATGTTGGTTTCGCGGCGCACGAGGACGCGACTGGGCGATCGTGGTGCAACTTTGTCCTGCCCACTGCCCGGCCGGTTCGGCAGATTCAGATAGATCAATTCGCCCGGCTTCTGGTCCTTGATCTTGATGCCGTGGGTCATCAGATCGGCGCCGGTCCGCTCGGTCGTGGCCTGCGTCGAATCGAACCCGACGACATACTTGGCCTCGGGTAGAAGTCCGCGGGGACAAACCAGCACCGGATTCTCGGCGCGGTGCGTGAGGATGATGCACGCCTTGCGGCGGTCGTGGCTGGTGCGTTGGAAATAATAGTATTCCTGATCGCCCTGGACGGTTGGATGAAAAACATAGCTCCATCGGCCGGCCAAGCCTTCGTGCCGGAAGAAACGATACAATTCCATGTCGCGGCGCGCCAGTTCGGTGTCTTCGGCCGGCAACCGGCCCCAATAAGGGCTCGGGACGGCGGTCAACATGCCGCGGCCGCTCTCCTTCACGTAACGCAAATCCTCGGGGCCGGGCATTTTACCGCCTCGTGCGGCCAAAACTTCGGCCATGGTTGCGTTGGAACCGTCCTTCTTGCCGTAGATCGACGCAATCGAAATAGTCCCGTCGCCCCATCGGTCCGGCGGCTCCAGGTAGGAAAAATAGTGGTTCACATACGGACCGCGTCCCAAGTCGCTCAGGTAGTTGTAGCTCGAATAGCGCCCGCCAATCTCGAACGTATGGCCGACGCCTGAGTGAAATGAACTCCCCGGATGGACGTCCAAGAATCGCTTGACATCTGCCCGGAAGCTTTTGTCGGCGGCCATGTTCGGAAAGGCGACGGCGTCGGTCCGCCATTCGAAGTCTCCCCAGGCGCCGATTTTGCTGTCCAACACTCCGGCCGACGGACAACCTATCCCGAACCACAAGAGCCAACGCATCCCCGTCTTTTGTAGATATTGCTGCGTCTGGGAAAAGTCTGGGCCTTCGTAGGTCTGTTGGAAGACCGATCCGTAGTTATCGGGCGGCAGGCCGTTGCCGGGATAGGAAGACCAGCCGGCGTCATCCCAAAGCATCTCATATCCCATGGTCCGCATCGCGTCGCTTGTGCTCATGTCGAGATTGGCCAAGCGGGCCGTGAACTGCTCCTGAAGGTTCCGCGAGCAATAGAACCACCATGCCCCACATCGGGAGCGTGCATAATAGTCGGCATTCGTGTAGTCCCACAGGTATTCGTATTGCCAGTCGTAGAGCGACGCAGCCATGTTGTCCAACCCATCGTGGAACACGCCGAGGGTGACAATGGACATGGTTAGCTGCTGGCCCGGTTGGAGAACAAACGCCTTCAACTCGGGAAGACCGGCTGTAACCGTCAGGGGGCCGGCGGCCTCATGGTCGACCGCCAACGACCACGTGCCCAGGTGTTCCAGGGCGACGAACAAGCCATCTTTCGGCCCGTCGCTTCGATGCAGGGCCGTCCACGGAAAAAACTGCCAGGCGCCAGTGGTAGTCAGATTTTGCCGATAGGAGGCGGTGACCGGCTGTTGGCCCAGGTTCTGATGCGCCATGCCGTTCAGCCACGAGTTTACATAGGAGGTGGCTTCGTCGCCGCGCAACCGGAAGCTGGCCGCCATGGGCGACTTCAGCCCAATCGGCCGAGAGCCTGTATTCTCGATCTCGACCCATTGCCGCAGAATCGACGTGCCCGGAAACGCCAAGACGTGAAACTTTGCGAGGACCTCTCCTCGTACCAGAGTCACATCCAATTGTACGGTCGGTCGCCCGCCCGATGCCGCCTCTCGTGCGGCGGCGGCTCTTAGCGTCCATGGACCGTCGGCCTGGGCACCCGGTTTGGCGGCAGTCTCCGAGTCGAGCGTAAAGGGCGCTGCAGCCGTTTTCGGGTCGACGTATTCCAGCGGCGGTTCGCATGATTTGTTCAAGAAGCTAACCAACCGGAACAAGCCTCCTCGGCCATCGAACGTCATCTGAATCGACTTCGTGCCGATCGTCCAAACGAATCCGCCATCGCTGCCGCGGGCGTGGGCGTCTGCCACCCGGGCATCGCCTTTCGTGTCAGCTTCGTTGCTCGATGCGCCGGCCGCCAGACCAGACAGCCCCGCCATAACCAGGGACAGCAGAAATAGGCAAAGCAAGTGTTTCATGGTTTTCTGCTCTCTTCTCTTTCGCTATGTTGCGGAGTTGCCTGAGCGGTCAAACAAAACGGCTGGGACAACGTGGACGGGGCAAACCAAGGACACAAAAACACGCGGACACCAAGAGGGACGGAGTCTTTGATCGAACAGCCATGCTGACACCAAGTCGCCATCGTACCGTACCAACTGTGCGCCATCAAGATTCTTGATACATCCTCCCATGCAGACACGTGGCCCTAGGGACAAAGGGGTCAAGGGGGGGCAAGGGGTCAGAATTGTCTTATTTTATCGCTCAGGGCTCTCAGGACTACAAATCGTCCTGCCCCCTTTTTGCCCCCTGGCAGAAATCGCAGGGGCATTTCCCGTCGGCGGTTGCGTCGAAATCACCATCGGATTCGACTTCTACTTGCCGGTTGTGGTTTTCACTCGGAAAACCGCCATCGTGTGATAGCGAAATGCCGGCACTTTCGCTGAGACTCTCCCAGCCGCCACACTTGCATCGAGAACCGTTTGCACCGGCTGCTGATCCTCCTCGAAATCGTAGGGCCGAAGAGCCCACGCATCCCACAGCGCGCTCGGGCCGATGTCGAGCGTCACGGCCACCTTGGCCAGCAACTTCGGCTCGTCCAGCCACTCGATGTCCCACTTCTTCGTCGGCGGCATCCGCACCAGATGCACGATGAGGTCGTAGCCGTAAGCCGTCTTCAGCTTATAGACCATTCGCTTCCACGAAATCTCTTCTGGCGAAGAGACCCGCACGATCTTGTCTGCCTCGGGAACGATCTTGACGTCTGGCGCCCAAAGGTAGCGTGAGTACCGCGTCATGAACTGTAGCCAGGGGCGCATGCTGGGAACGAACCCTCCTCCAAAGTGATGCTGGGTGGCGATGAACTGGGCGCCGAAATAGTTCAGCGTCGGCCAGCCCCAGCGGTTGGCCCCCGGATTGTTCACGTCCTCCTGCCAAGGGAAAAGGTAGCCCACCACCATGTTGGCGCCGTACTTCTGCATCATATGATCTCGATTGTCGGCCAACATGTTCAGGTGATACGCGACGGAAGTCCATTTTGAATCCGTCTCCGGCTTTCTGAAGGTGTCCTGGATTTCCAGGAGGAACATGGAGTTTCTCGCCACGGCCGCGCGGATGTTCTCGTCCCCAACGTCTCCCTTCACGCCGCTGCCGAGATACCACTTCATGCCCTGCTCCAAGCACCATTCCGTCTGGCTGTACGACCAGTTGTACCAGATGCCGAAATTGGGGTCGTTCTTCTTGATGATCTCCAAGAAGAGTTGGTGGTTGCGGGCGCCGAGTTTCATGTACTCCACGGGATCGTTGGTCGGCACGTTCGGTTTGCCGTCGCAGCCGTACCCGGGCACAATCCCCAGGTTGCCGTCGATGTACACGCCGCCAAATCCCAGGTGTTTTGCATACTCCGTGACGGCACTCGCCTCGAACTCCACCACTTCCCGTCGCGCCGTGTTGACCGACCCGTGACCCCACGGCGTGATCTTGCGATCGAGATAGGGCTTCGTCACGTGCCTCTTCGGGCCGATCTCGATCGGAGACGCGATTTCCATCGGGTTGGGATATTCCGCATAGAAGCGGTCCACAGCGAACTGTCCATTGGCGTCGTACAACGCAAACTCCGGATGCTCTCTGATGACCTCGTAGCCCATGTTGCCGCTGAACGACATCGTCTGGTAGATCGTGGACATAATCCCGATGTTCTCGTAGTTTTTGATTTGCTTCTTCCGCTCGGGCATGTCCAGATAATATCCGGCATGCGACGCAATGTACTTCTCGAAGTCCGCCGCGTGAACTCCAAAATCGGTTGCCTCGGAGGCATACCAGTGGCATTGATTGAAGTAGGTCACCCACGGATCCGTTTTGTAGCTCTTCAATCCGGGCTGACCTGCGGCGTGCTGCTGGACGCGGAACCACTCGGCCGCCACCGCGTAATACTCCTGCCAATGGTCCAGAAGTTTGCCGGTGGCGTCCAGGAACCGAACTTCGATCGCGCGGCCATAGGTCTCCGGGCCGACGTTGTAACGGAAACTCCACTGGTTCACGCCCGCGTTGAGCGTCGTGGGAGTGCGGGCGATCTCGCGAGAGTCGTCCAGGGCGGCAATCGCGCGGGCGACCATCGTTCCCGGAATGGGTGAGGAGGTCGTGTTGACCAGCGTCGCCACCGTGGTGGCGTTTTCGTTCTCGTTGTAGCGAACCTTGTCGGATCGTACGTCGGTGACGGTCACGGTGTTGGGCCTTGCGGCGCGCTCGCCGGGCTTGTACCCCGCTGCGCTTGCCACGGCCTCTACCCGGACTGGCGTCGGTGCCCCGGGGTCCACTCCTGCCTGCCTTTTCAAAACGCGCGTCAGGGCAATCATGTCGTTCTGACAGGCGACGAGGACCGAGACCTTGCCGTCACCGCTGAGATAAGGCTCAAGGGCAGCGGCCTTCTTCTCGATCGACTCGAACAAGGCACGCTCCACCTTGGCAGGATTCTTTCGGAACTCGTCCATCGCGGCGTGGAACTCCGCCAAACGCGATTGATACGCCTCGTCCGCGCGAACCGCCAGAATATCCGGGTCCTCGATGAGGGCGCCCGTACCGTACATACCCGACATCTCTCGGGTGATGTCCGCGTCGGCAAGCTCGGCGGGCTTCAATTGAACCTCGTCGATGTCGATCGGCCCTTGCCCGGCAACGAAAAGGTGCAGTACCTTCACCTTGGGGTTCTTGTTGGCGTAAACACCACGATATTCCGTCCACTTCTTCGTGGAGACGTCACGCTGCACGAACATCGTCTCGCCGATGGGGCCTCGCTCGCCATACTCATTGCCGCCGAACCAGACTTTGCCCTTCCCACGGACGCGCATGGAGGCAACGTAAGGTTTTCCAGGCTCGGGCTCGCCGAAATAGCAGAACGAGACGTGTCCGGCGCCGTCCAGCCTCAGAAACGCGCTGTTCCGCCATCCGCCGCTGCGCACATATTCGAGCGTACCGCCTGGCGTGTTGACGTCTGGTTGCCAGAGGACCGGAAGAACCAATTCGTCTGAAATCTTCCATTTTGCCTTGGACAGGGCGACCAGAAATGGATCGTCCGGTCGCAAGGTGCGGTTCTGGTCGAAACCGCCGTTTTGGATGCTTCTTGCGTACGTTACCTGGGCATGGCAGCAAAGAGGCGTACAAAGCACGATCGCCGCTGCAATCAACGTGAATACTCTCAACATAGGACTTACCTCTGCAATAGGCTGGCCGGGCTTCCCGCCACCAGTCCCCTGTGAACGGTTACGGTTATTGCTTGTCGTTAAGTCGGGAGAAGAGGTTCTTGACGAGTGGGCTCCATCCCTCCCAATCCCACCACGGAACTTCACCTGCTGCGCCTTTGCCGGTGGGGCTTAGCGTCAGCACGGCGACTTTGCCCGCGCCATAGCGACCGAGGACCAGCGCAGGCTCGTCGCCCGCTTTGAGCACCACATGGGCGCCTTTTTTCGGAGTGACAAAATGATGCCAAAAGACTTTCGGCTCTTGCGAAAAGGATAGGCCCGCCAGCAACGTCATGTCGTCGGCCGACGGGCGTAATGTCCAAGACTTCCCCTTTCCCGCCCATTTCAGATCGAAAGGCCCCGACAGATTGACGGGCAGGATTTGGAGAAAGCGGCTCCCTTCGAACTCGCCGTTGCCGAGGGCATAGGGTCCGCCCGTGACGAGCAGGCTGCCGCCTTGCTCCACGTAGTCGCAGAGCATTTCAAAGCCGACGTTGCCGATCGCCTTGTAGTTGACGTCGCTCAAGACGATGGTGTTGTAAGCAAAGAGTTTGTCGTAACTGCCGGGAAACGCCTCAACGGCGTCGGGCGGACAGTTCACCCAGGTGAACTCGGGCGGATTTCGGCCGTTGTGCTTCCACCCCGCAATCGCGTCGTCGAGCCTGAGGATGTGGGTGTAGAGGCCGAAGACCACCAGACACTTGAACTTGCCGGGATCCGGCCGGGCCACGGTCGCGAAATCGGGCTTGTCGAACGGCTTCTTCGATACAGGTTCTGCACACGCCGCCCAGTCTGGCTGCGTCAGCCCTCCAATCACAAGGGCGACAACCATTCCCACGTACGATGCCAGATTGCACGATCGGTTCATTCCAGTGGCTCCGTAGCACTTGAAAGTGCTTGCAAATGATTGGCGAAGCGTACAACCCGGAATTTCCCAAATAGGTTCCGTTCGGATTTCCGATGATCCAGGTCGCCGCCGCCCGATACGCCCGCTGCCCGCGTGTTGCCTTGCGAGTTGATTTCCACAAACTGCATCTGCTTGGAGACGACACGACGGTCGACGCGTTGGCGGTCATGGCCGCCCCCGGTTATCTCCCTTTCGGGATGTCGGCGCCAAAGTGCAGCAGGCCGAAATCCTTGGGGCAAAAATGGCTCGGTTCGAGCGTGGGCGACCAAGCCATGTAGCTGACCGGCTTGCCGCAGTATCGGTTGCGGTAGAAATTGGCCGCCAGCGACTGGCCCAGCTTGGCACCCGAAAGGCCCAAGTCCTGCAAGGGAATGCGAATCTGCGCGATCCAGCGATTGTTCTCCCTCAAGACCTTGACTTCCGCGTGGCTGTTCCAGTTCGAATCCGCGGGCCCAAAAGCACCCTTCGTTTCGCCATCCCACAAGGCCCCGCCGGCACTGATGATGAAATGGTAGCAGTGAGCGGGCTTCTGTGGGTCGGGACAGAGGAACGCTTCCACCGAGTCGTCTTCGTAGGCGTTCTGGTCCCGCGCCGTGGCTTTCGCCTGGATGCGACTCATCTCCGGCTCGAAATTGACGAAGGTCAAGTACAGATCGGTCGAACTCCACGCACCGAAAGCCAATGTGCTGTAAGGCGCCGCTTCGCCGGTCTTTCCGGCGAAGGAGACGGGATCCATCCGATTCCAAGGAAACTGATCCACGAGGCCGCTGAGCTTGATGGAACCGCCGACCTTGGGCATTGTGTACTCAGATCGCTTTCGATCGAGCAGATTATTGATTCGTTTGAACGCATGCTGCACTTCCGTCTGGACCAGTCGAATCCGTCGGGCGAATACGGACCCGTCTTCCACCTTGGCCAAGCCGTCGTTCAAAAGCTTACAGAGATTGGTGATGTCGCCTGGCTTGAAGCGATCGGAGGGATTATCGCCTGAACCGAAGCTCCCGGCGACGGGCTTCTCCGACATCCAGAGGGTCTCGGCGGTGGTCCAGAACGCCTTCATCTCCGCGCCGGCGGCGCCGTAAAACTGCGTGTAGTATTCGTCCAACAAGTGATCGACATCCATCTTCGAATTCCACAGGGCCTTCGCCGTGACGTACAGGTTCAGATGCTGGGTTCCGGGAAAGCAAATGTGCCCGTGCATGCTTTCGGGAACGCCACTGTACCCCCAGGACTCCGATTCGATGAACTCTCCCTTGCCGAAATCCCTGAGCGTGCGAAGGTCCTGTGAAATCAGGTGGGGATAGACCACGGGCATTTCCCGCCAGGGCAACCACGTATAGAGGTAGTATTCCCAGAAGAAAATGCTGCGCGTGCGCTGGCTCCACTCCTTCACCGACTTGTAAATACGCTTCTGATACTCGGGGTTAGTAAACGCGCCCCGCGTTTTGCATAGGATGATAGCCACGTTGGGCTCAAGTTTTGTGATCCGCGAAGGCGGCTCCAAATACGACTCGTAGGCCAGGCAGCCGACGTACCGGTCGGGATGTTTGACAGCCACGCCCTTAGCCACCGTGTTGACGAAGGTCCAGACGTAGTCCGAGAACTTGCCGGTATCTCCCATGGAGGGAACGACCTGGGCCTGGCATCGGGGGCACTCGCAAACCTTGACCATTCCGTCCTCCGGGGCCAGCGGAAAATACTTCTGCTCCGGATGCTGGTCGAAGTATGTGCAGATTTCCTTGACCCACTGGTCGGCCACAGCCGGATTGGAGAGACAGAGATTGGCGCCTCCGCCAAGGCATGAACGACCGCCAAAGTCGCGTGCCCCGCCAATCATCGCAAAATACTCGGGATGCTGGTCTTTGTACTTGGCCAATTCACCAAACGAATGGATGATCTGCACGGGACACGCGGCGCCAAAACGCATCCGACGATACCAAATCGCGTCGTCGGGAGAGTCCTCAAAATTGCAAAACCACGGATAGCGATACTCATAATCCGGAGCAATGGTCTCGTCCATAACCGGGACGCGAATGGTCGGTTGACGGGGAACCACCGTTCCCAGATCGCCGGGCATATACCACCGCACCCCACAATACTGCTCCAGGAAATGGTAAACACCGTTCAGAGTGCCTGCTTCGCCAAAGGCGCCGATCTTCAGTTTCGAGTTGTAGACCTCGTTAAGCTGCCACGGATTTCGCAAGCCGAAAACTGGCGGACCTCGATAGTCTCTTCCGGCAATGACGAGACAACGGTCCTTGGCAATGATCCGGAACGCGTCGCTCTTCAACTTGGCAAACTCGACACCAAGTGTCTTGGCGGCTTTCGTTTCACCCAGGTAAATGCCGATGGTCTGCGGGGCGAGATTCTCCGTCGAGTCCTGAATGGGGAGGTTCACACCCGAGGCCTTGGCAACGTGCTCCTGCAGTTCGCGGGCCGCAAATCGCACGGAATCCGGGGCCTGTTTGTCTAGGATGATGACGCTCCGCGGCTTGCCGTCCTTGACAAGGTCGAGACAAGGCTTTTTCTCCGAGGCGCCGGCGGAATGTGTCCGGATTTTCAAGCAGAAATGTTTTCCAAGAACCACGCAGAGCGTACGGGCGTCAGGGTTTCCTTCTTCCGCTAGGGCGTTGCCAAAGCGGAATCCACAGAACTTGTGCCCCTTCTTGATGTCGGCATTGACAACGTTCGTGACATCCACCGAGTAAAGCCCGCCCTGGCCCGGCTTGATGTCTGAGCGATTCACGGTTATGGGGCCAACGGTGTCGATTTCCCGGTTTATCAAGTCAGTTCCGGCTAGCGATTCACCCAAAGTGTAGTTCAGATGGTCGATCTTGACGGTTTGCTCCTTCAGACTATCGCGAGCTTCGAACTCGGCCACGGAAAAATGGAGCGTTGCGGCCTCGACGGGCTGTTGTGATAGGAGAAAGGACGCGATGTTGAACTTGACTACGGCGCGATCATCTCGGGCAAGGCTGTTGGGATGTCCCACGGCAAGCCCCAGGTTGGGAATTCCGCCGGGATAGTAGAGACCGGCCATAGCGCTAGGTCCGGAACCGTAATCATCCGCTCGTTCGGGACAGAGATCGGCTGCGTACACATTCGCAGAGAACTGGAGGATGATGCCAAGAAAGAATAGGCGGCCGATGATTTTCATGATGACGAATGGGAAGCAGGGCCCATTGTTAGGGAGGTGGGAACGCGGCACTTTGCGGAAGGCCGACAACTTTGCCTAGCTTATCACGAGTCGTCTCCGCTTTCAACGGGCTGAATGTCCGTGAAATGACGAATCCGGGCGTATCTGCCATCCGCCCCAAGCTCCCGCCGGGCGTCCAGGAAGGCTATTGGGGTTGCGAAGCCCTTGGTGCCCTTCGCTGGATCGCCCGCAGCGGCAAGCTGCGATCGATGGCGCTGCCCGAAGAATGGCTGACGGTGGAGCTGGCCGGCGGACTGCCGGAGCCCGACACCTCGTGGATGGACGAACCGTGGTCGAGGGATAGGTTCACAGGGTGGCTGCGGTGAACACTTCGGGCAGAAAATCGGCGGGATGGAATTCCACGCAGCTTTTGGTTAGCATGGGGCGAGTTGTCGTTCGGAGCGTATCCAAGCAAAGTCCAAACGGGAAGTATCGGCTCAGAACGCCGATGACTTTGCCCGAATTCTGGGCTATAATGGCGCAGTTCTCCACGGTACCATTACTTCGTATTTGGGGTGTGTCTTACACGACAGACAAGGGCAATTTGTTTCTTGGCTGCGGCTACGCCGCGCTCGGCTGAAGCATAACCTGCCTTGCCGCCGTGTTTGCGCTCAACATGGCGGGCAGGCCCGCCCGCTACACGACGACGTCCTCGCCCACCGTAAAGGCTCCCCACCATGACCACCCGCTTGTGCAGAACTATTATCTCCTTGTCGCTCGCCACGCTGGTCGCGCCTGCCGTTGCTGGCCAGCCGTCACCACCGACTCGTCCGGCCCGGCAAGGCGATTCCTCCCCGAAACTGGACTTCTTTCCCGTTGCCACGCAGTTCTCACCCGTTCCGTCCGGCAAGGGATGGACAGGCCAAAAGGGACCGCTCGATGCACAAATGCTGCGGGAGACGATCGACAACCTCTTGGCCCACGGTTTCACCGGCTTGGAAGCACCCACACGCCGGCCGAAAGCCGAAGAGGCGGTGATCCTCGATTACGCCCAGTCGCGAGGGATGTTCATTTCCTACCAGCTTGGCCCGCTGGAACAGTTCGAGCGCCAGAGCCCGCCCAAGACGTGCGTCTATTCGCCCGAATATGCCCGAGTGGTTCGCCGGAATGCCGAGCAAGCGCTCGCCGCGCTGAAAGGCATCTCGCGATTGTACAACGTGTTCACCTATCAGGATGAGCCCTTTCACGAGGGGGCGAAGTCGTTCGGCTACAACCGCGAGGTCAAGGAGGAGTTCAAGAAACGCTACGGCTACGACTTGCCGCCCGACTTGGCTTCGATCCGCAATGATCCACGGCGATGGCTCGACGTCATCAACTTCCGCTCCGACTATTTCCCCGACGGCTGGCGTCAAGTCTACAAGGCGATCAAGGAAATCAATCCCGGTTTCAAGACCGTCTTGACCCACGACAGCCACAACACCCTCGGCGGCGGTTGCGGTTCGCACTCCGAGTTGGCCATCGACGACATCTTTCACTGGGGCGGCGATTTCTCCGACATGTTCGTCTTCGACATCTATCCGTACATGATGTTCGACTTTCGTTTTGGCGAACCGTCCCGGCTGCCCCGGCCGCGCATGAGCCAAACGCATTATTGTTTCGCACAGACGCGGAACCTGACGCGGGCTTACGGCAAGGAGCTGGGTTTTTGGGTGGGGACCTACAGTCCCGCCTGGTTCAAAGAGTTCCTGGGCCCCGAACGCCAGGCGACGTACTGGTCGGAGCGCGAGATGAGCACCACGGCCGTGGCCCAGGGCGCCGATTATCTGCTCACTGGGTCCGAAGTGCCCACGGATGCCCGCCACTGGAAATCGTTTGGTGAGGGGCTGCGATTGATTCAGCGAGCGGGACCTCGCCTGCATGGCATGCCCAAGGTCAAGGCCCTCGCCTGCATGCTCTTCCCGCGCACGCAGACCGTACAGATGCAGGAAGAGTATTTCAACGTCGGTCTGTCTTACGAATTGTTCCTTCGCGCCTTTGGCGAACTGGATATTTTGCACGAAGAGCAGA
>CAZTPX010000226.1:0-13291 GCA_964615095.1 uncultured Planctomycetaceae bacterium
ACTTCGCAGAACCGTTTTGTGATCCGTCGTAGGGCTGGTTTTCGGTCATGTTCGGACTCCAAACGGATGAAAATGGTCGTCGTTATTCGGGGACGGCGCATTATGCGAAATGGCGAAGTCACTCCTCCGCCGCCCGATATCACCTTCCTGCCGGACTTCGATGCCCCGGTCGGTCATCGCCTCGTAGGCGCGAGTTCCGTCGGCATCCTGCAACACAGGCGACGACGAGGCACGACCGTGAAAGCCGAAACCGCGAGTACGTCGCCGCGTCCGCATAGCCGGTTTTTGACATTCCGTCACCATGATATAGACTTCCTTAATAGGAGAACCCTTTCGTCGTGGGGCAGTTACCGGTTTACGATCTCCTTGCCACGCGATTGAGCCTATGATGAAGACGACCGTACAAGAGATACGACGATTCCTCGTCTCCGAAGACGGACTGACCAAGGCGGAATACGCGGCCGTAATCGCCTTGATCGCCATCGTATGCGTGACGGCGTTCACCGCGTACGGCATGAAACGCTAGCGGCACGATTAACAAACAGCCGATCCGGCAGGTTCGTGATACCGCTGACCGGCATCTCCGACATGGGGCAGGGAAACAGCTGAAGCCCATGTTCGCCACCTTGCCCGGTTGTCTGGCGTTTGTCGTATTCGTCACTGCGACATCGGTCTGCCTCGGCGCTTTCCGGACGCCTGTTGCCCATTGGGTTTGCCCCCATTGTTCCGGGTTGGTGGTGCAGGCACGGAACCCCGACGGACCGAATTTCTGCCCGAAATGCCGAAGGCTGTTCTTTGTACCTCTCCCGGAGACGATACCGCCGTGGATCTGGGGCGTCGTGGTGGTGCTGATAGCCGACTGGCAGTTGACGTGGTGCCGCTGACCGTTGCGTGACTTCGCCATGGCGGCACCTCCCGTCGATCGCTCTCGATCGTCCGGATGTTTTCCTCCCGCCGGACCGTCGGTGACGACTTCGTAGGCGTCGGGGCTGTACCTGTCGAGCATCAAGCTTGGTTCCCCGTCCTGCCTGTTGAATACCTTGGTCTCGGTGTCGAGGTTCATTGCGTCGTCCTGACGAAGTAGATCCCCGTGCCGTCCTCGGTCACGTTCCACGCCCAGTGCCGCCCCCACTCGGCGAGCGGCTCCACCTTGATCCGCTTGTCGCTCGTCCTGTCGCAAATCCACACGCCTCGGGAGGAAGCGTCCTGGGTGGCGTACCAGTCCCGAAACGGCGACGGGTGTATCCGGCGGTCATGTTCGGTCATTGTCTTGTTCCTTTCGGCAGTCAGTCCTTCTTGTCCGCAGGCTTGCAGTAAAGGACGTCCACCTTCGGACCGTATTGCTGTCGGACCAAAGCCTTCGCTTGGGCGGCGTGGTTGGCGTCGACCGGCACCCAACTGACGTGACCCTGAAACCTGATCTTGACCTCGAACTTCATGGCTACGCTCCTTCTTGTTGTGAAAGGACCGCTCAATACTGCTGCGGGAGGAGAATTGTCGTCGCGGACCGCTTGCCGTCGTCGCCCGTCGCCTCGGTAATGATCCAGAGTTTTTCGCCCTTGAGCGTCTTATACGCCGACAACAACCTGCTGCCGTCCAGCAGGGCTTGGTCGTTCAGCCGCTTGTCCTCGTTACAAACCTCTCCCCAGCTCCCCTGCACGTGCTGGTCGAGGAAGAAGCTCGGCGACTGCCCGCTCTCCTCCAGCGCCCGCAACGCCTCGGGCGTGGCGACGACCTGCCCTAGGTCGAACTTCGGCGGCACGACCAGTACGGCCTTGTGCTTCCGGAGCGTGGCCGCGCCCAGCGGTTCCGCCGCCGCGGGCAGCGCGTGGTCGGGCTTGAGGACGTACTCGCCGTCCGTGTCCGTGTAGAGATGCTCCTCTTGGCACTGCGCGCAGACCGGGCCCTGGTAGCTGATGCTCCCGCGCCAGAATTCCGGATACCAGCCCAGTTCTATCGCCTTCTCGATGCTTTCGACTTCCGTCCCGCAGAAACAGCACTTCATGGGATACCCCTTTCCGTCAGCTCGGCATCGACACGCCCAAATGGATCAATCCGCCGCCGGCGACCAGGGCGGTCGCCAGGATGCCGTCGTCGCCGTGCCCCCGGTACGACTCGCCCAAGCCGACCGGGTCGAGCCGCTGCCACCTCACGTCCTGGATCATGTACAGCTTGACCGCCACGTCCGATCCGCTCGCCCGGCGTGCAGCAGCAGGCATCTCCTGAGCGTCGAGGAGCAGGCCCTCGGCGAACCTGCACCACAACGCCTTGCAGGTCTGCGGCTTGTCGAACACGTCCACCGACACCACCTTGCCGCCCAACGCCAGGGCGATGCCCGCAGCGCCCTCGACGTAGTGCAGCCCGTGCCGCGACCCCTCCGCCGCCTTCCGACGAGCGTCGAGAGCGTCGGACAGGTTCTCCGTCCCGGTCGCCCGATGCTGCTGCTGGATCGCCGCCCAGATGCGGGACTGGCGACCGTCGCCTTGCTTGAGGAAGCTCCTCAGCGACGGCGGGCAGCAGGAGCCGGGGCTGAACCGCCTCGACGAGTGCCGCCACCTGCCCCGCTCCACGCAGCAGACGGGGACTCTCGTCCGACTCGTGCGGGCGACCAGCACCGACGAGGCGAGAGCACGGTCCTGCTTCCCTCCTCGCAGCACCTCGCCCTCGAAGAACAGGACGGGCAAGTCGCCGTCGTTGTCCGCCACGAGCCAGGGGACCTCGCCGCTCTCGGAGACCTCCTGGACCGTCAGCGTGCCATTCGTCATCGCCTCGGCAGCGAGGACGTAATCGAAGCCGGGGAGAGGTTCGGTGAACAACGGAAACAGGGTCACGCCGCCGCAGACCTGCGGCTCGCCGATCCTGATGTCTGGGATGGGCACGTTCATCAGAGTTCTCCTTCCTTCTGGCAGCCCGGCTGTCGGCTTACAGCTTGACCGACCGCCGTTTGCAGGTTGTCGAGTTCTGCCGCCTGGCTCATGCACAGAGAAACTCGCCCTTCCAGATGGTGCCGGTGCCCGTGCTTCTCCGCACCATGAACGGCATTCAAGACCGCCTCCACCGCCGCCTCGCCCAGCTCCCGTGCGGTCAGTCCCTCGCCGAGCGGCTGCACCAGGACGTGAACGACGACATCCACGCCGACTGCATCCTGCGGACGGACGGGATTCCGTCCCAGAAGCCGTATCGCCTCGCTCCTCGCCTCTTCCTCGTTGCCGTGTATCGAAACGATGTCGTCCTCATGGAGACCGGCTCGTGCCTGGCGGAGCAGCTCCTCGAAGCCGTAAGGAACGAAGATGTCCCGCAGCTCGGAGAACGGAAAGGGGCGGGTTACCACCCAGAACGTCTCGGGAAGACCGTGGACTCGCATATTACTTTTCCTTTCGCAGCCCGTACAGCTCAACCTGTGGCGGCAAGGACCGCCTCGTCCTTCTCCGCCTCCTCCGCCAGGGTCTTCTTCAAGCGGAAGAAGGTCGCCCTGCTGCGTTTGGTCAACGCCCGCCACGCCTTCTCCTGCGCGCCGACATCGTTCGGATAGTCCTGCACGACCTGCCGCAGGCAGTCGAGGTCGAAAGTCCTGGCGGCAGGTGCCGTCGGGACGGAATGCCGCCCGATCTCGTGGAGCTGCGTGGCGACGAGTTGTCGCCAGTCGATGCCGACACCCTTCGCATAGATAACCTTCTTGAACGACGGCTCCAGCAGCCGCAGGCTCAATTCCCTGGTCGCCGAAAACTGCGAGACGAAATCCACGACCGCCATGCACTCCTCGGGAGCGAGTCCGTCGTAACCCTGCGCCGCCAGCCGCCGCATCATCTGCACGACCTCCTCGTTAGTCGCCGTCAGCTCGAACTGGTCTACCCTGGAAAGCACCGCTTGAAAGGCGTGGTTGTGCTGCGGCAACACGTTGACCGCGAACAGGATTCTTCCCATGAAGTAGAAGCTCGAAGGTCCCTTTAACTGGCTGGAGTTGTAGGTGACCAGCCGCTTCTCGTTCGTTTCGCCCCAGAGGGCAGACCGCAGGATGCCCAGTGCGGGCAGATTGCGGAACAAGGCATCCGAGTCGTCCAGGAAGACGACCGCGTCGGGACGTTCACGGAGGTTGCAGAAGAGAGACAACGGCGTGATATGACCGTTGAGAATGAGAGGCTTCACCCGCTCCTTCTTGAGCGTTTCCAGGATGACCTTCGTCTTGCCCAGCCCGCCCCTCGATCCGAAGACGCACAGACCGTTGGACATCCCTCTCGCCGCAAGGCGAACGTGATGCGAGAGAAGTTGCTGCCGTTGTTCGAGGGCAGTCTGAGGCGAGTCGGGCACGGAAGGCACGGGAAGGGGAACCTGGTCCTTCTTCCACCAGCCGCACGTCAGCTTGTTCACGATCTCCATCATCGTTCTCCACATGGCTCCGTCTTCGCTCTTGTATGGTCTCAGGAGGTATCCTGGCGCCCTATTCTTTCTCGATCTCCTCGGACCGGTAAGGACTGATGTGTCGGCAGCCGCAATGCGGGCAGTCGTCGTCGCACTGCGAGTCCCAGCAGTCCTCCCACTCTTCGCCGCAGTCGGGGCATCGGTAGAAGTTGTGCCACTTGATCTCGACCTCGTCGTCGGGGTCGTCCGCCTGTCCGCAAGGATCGCCCCCGTGCGGGGAAGCAGGTTCGGCATCCAGGACGAGGAATTCCCCTACCTTCGGCTGGCCGCCGTACTCGTCCCAGCAGTCCCACAACGTCGCCAGCCCGTTGGCGACGACCTTGTCGAGCGCATTGGCGATGCTCTCCGCATCGGTCTTGTCACCGTCGAACTCCACATCCACGAAGAATCGCGCCTTCATGTTCGGTTTCCCTCCGCCCTGCACCTGTACAGCTTGACCGATCGAGTCGTTCATGTCCGGGCCCCCTGGAGCCGACCGTGCGACGACCTGCACAGCCGCTCCGCAGCCAGCCGCAGGCGACGCTCGTGCATCTCGGGGGTTGCCCGCCGACGCACCGACAGGACGTATCCTCGCCTGAGCAGCTCCTGGTAGAGGTTCTTGTAGTCGTCGGGGACGGCAGGGTCGCTGTGGGCGATGCAACGGTCGTAGTCGGCGGCGCAGTGCTGCCCAGCGTAGCCCGTGCAGAGAACGCCGCCGTCGTCGCCCGGCAGCTCGGGGAACAAGGCGAAGCACCCTGCCTTTTCCTTGCGGAAGATGACGACGATCTGGTTCATGCTGCCACTCCTGTTGGTACGGGTTCGGACTTCCTCACGAAACCCAGGAGATAGTCGGTCACCCTCGATGCCTGTTTTGCCGCCTTGAAGATGAAGTTGCGGTCGCCCTTCAAGGCATCAAGCCAGTCCTTCAAGTACGCCACATGATTCCCCAGCGTTTCGCCCTGCGGAATGCCCAGTTCGGTAGAGACGTAGCAGGAGGCGATCTCTGCCGCCAGTTCGCCCAGGGCATAGCCCTGCTGCCTGATGTCCCACCCGGTGCGAACCTCGCTCCAGTGCGCCAGCTCATGTACGACGGTTTCGTAGAACGCCCCTGGCGGATTAAACGTCGCCCGATGCGGCAGTATGATGAAGTCGCCACTGACGTGGTTCGGGAACATATTTTCGGGGGTCGGGCGACGGTAGTAGGCACGATCACCGCCGAAGCGGATGTCGGCTTCGGTGCGGAGGATTAGCTCCTCCGCGGGGGCGAAGTCGGGCTGGGCATCCGTCTGTCCCTTGTCCTCATGCACCTGAAACGCCTCGGCTCCCTCGACTTGGTCGGCGCAGAAGAGGGTGAAGGTCCGCAGAACGAAACGCCGCTCCTCTTCCTCGTCGCCAGTCAGGTCGTCCGTGACCGTCCTGGTCAGCGGCTTCCAGAAGACGACCCGGCAACCCCAGTGCCCTTCTTCCACTCCCGCTGGGCGCTTCTTGATGTTGCAGCCCAGGCTCTTCCACATCGGGAACGTCCCCCACCACCTTGAGCTCAGCCCGTGCTGCATGGCGTGGAGTTCGAGAAGCAGGGGGTTCACGCCCTGGTACGCTCTTCGGGAGGCGACATTGGAATGGCGAGCGGGCTGGCTTCCGCCGACGGTCGTCCGCCACGGTCGCCGCCAGGGGAGGAGATCGGCTTCCAACGCCTCGACGATACGGGCGGTCACCTCGTCACGGATGCCGGTCTGGGTCGTGGGCATGGTCGTCGCCTCCATGCCCTGCTGTTATACAGCTTAACCGATCAGGGCGATCCGAGGCTGCGACCTCCTTTATCAAGAGGGGAAGTCTCAAGACGAGACTTTCAAGCGTCTGGTGAGACCTAGGGGCGGGAAGTCTCGTGGTGAGACAAAGAACGCCGAGCCGTGATGTCCCGCCGTCCTTGCTGGACGAGCGGGGGAAAGAGCGCGGTTGTGAGGACGGGGCAGGACGATTAAGATCATGTTCGCTCACGGTCGGCGGGCGGAGCCGAACAGTTTGTGCCGTCCCACCAGCCAGCGACAGGAGAGTAAAGATGCCAGATCAGCCCGACCGGGACACGATGGAGGTGCTGGTAGTCGTCGCCATGCCCTCGTGGAAACCAGGGTGTCGGAACAGGCATGGGAGGAGGACATCGTGAGCGCGGTCTCGGCGGCGATCCATGCCGACAGGATGCTCGATGTCGTCGCCGTCAGACCATTGGAATACGAGGACTGCCAATGGGTCTTCGAGGGAGGGATGCCGATGCCCGACTACGACGTGACCGTGGGACAGGAAGGAGCGTGGCATTCCGGCGTAACGCTGTTTCCCGAGAGACCGGAAGCCCGAGGCGACGACTTGCAGTCCCTGTTCGATTACTTGGTCGAGAAGGGGCGGATCAGGAAGTAGGGTGGACACCCTTCCTCGTGGTCCGGTTTCAGGTCGTCCGCTCAGGTTTCCTGATCTCTCGACCTTGTGCTTCTCCGCCCCCGATGATCTGATGGAAGTACCTCCATGACCACTGCAAGCAGCATCTCCCGTCGCCGTTTCCTCACGACAGCTACAGCCCTCTCGCTCCCCTTCCTGATCCCCTCCGCAGTCCTCGCCAAGTCCCGCCGCCCCGGAGCCAACGACAGGATACGTCTGGGCTTCATAGGGGTCGGGCGAAGGGGGCAGCAGCTCCTTGAGGCTCTTCCCGAAGGCGCTAAGGTCGTCGCCGTCTGCGACGTGTTCAAGCCGAGAGCCGAGGCGGTCGGCGGGAAGTACCAGGCAAGGGTCTGCCACGACTTCCGTCGAGTCCTCGACCGCAAGGATGTGGATGCCGTCGTGATCTGCACTCCCGACCACTGGCACACCCTGCCCGCAGTCCTTGCCTGCCAAGCGGGGAAGGACGTGTACTGCGAGAAGCCGCTCGCCCTGACCGTCCACGAAGGACGTGCGATGGTGCAGGCTGCCCGCAAGTACAAGCGGGTCTTCCAGGTCGGCACCCAGCAACGATCGCTCAAGCCCGACGAGATCGCCTGTCGCCTGGTCCGCACCAGGGCGCTGGGGAAGGTGAAGCGGGGCGTCGTCCACGACTACGTCGGTCCCTCGGGCAAATGGCTGCCCCGTGAGGACGTTCCCGACGGGCTGGACTGGGACAGGTGGCTCGGGCAGGCACCCGCCGACCTGCCGTACAACAACCAGTACCTCTTCCCCGAGAACGAGCCGGGCTGGAGTTCCAAGTACGCCTTCAGCGGCGGCGAGATGACGGGCTGGGGAGCCCACGGGCTGGACATGATCCAGTGGGCATTGGGCATGGACGGCAGCGGGCCCGTCGAGGTGTATGCAGGTGACGCTCCTGACCAGCCCGACGATGCTCCGGTTCGCTGGATATATCCTGGCGGGGTGGTCATGGAAATGGGCGACGCGCCCAGGGCGGGCGGCTGGATCTACTGCGAGCGCGGCGAGATCCACATCGACCGCAACAGGTTCCACGTCCTTCCTGACGAGCTCGGAAGGGAGCTGTTGCGGGGAGTCGAGGTCGCCGAGACGGACGAGAGCGACCACATGAGGAACTTCCTGGAATGCGTCCGTACCCGCCGTCGCCCGCACACCGACGTGGAGATCGGGCATCGTTCCGTGACCGTCGCCCACCTCGGCAACATCTCCCGATGGGTCGGAGGGAAGCTGGAATGGGATCCTGTCGCCGAGCGGTTCACAAACGGCGACAGGGCGAACCGGCACCTGGACAGGGAGCGGCGGAAGGGGTATGAGCTGCCCAAGGCGTGACTCGTGAACGATTGCGGGGCTGCGGGAAGAAGCTCCGCGCTGCCCACGATCGCCCGGGAAGACGATCCAGGTTGCTCTGGCCCGACCTGGAAGAGTTTGGCACAAATCGGAGAATCGGCTGATGGAACCGGCCTCGGAGGAACGCTTTAATAATTCCCGAATCGTCCGTCTTGCAAGGTACCTCCCGTTATTAACCGCTCAGGTCGCCTGTCGGGCGAGGAAAGGTTTCCCGGCGCGCAGATTATTATCCGTCCCGAAGGAGAAGCGCTTCCCGAGCGCAAGAAACGTGTCCGAAGGGCCCGATCGACCGCGGGAAGAGCTTCCGAGGCGAAAAAGCGGTTGGACGAAGTGCCCTGCGCCCAAAACAAGACGGACTATGCCCGCACATTGATAACCCCCGACGCTACCCCGACGCCACATACGAAAGTCCCTTGGCGATAATAACTTCGCCCTATGCACCGGCAAAGGCACCCGGAGCGGGTTGATAACGGCGAGGAGCGTGAAACGACGTCGCCTTCGACGGTGTCACGAGCTTAATAACGCCATGGGCACGAGCCGGAAGGGGCGCCGTCGGACGAGACCGGCGTTGAAGGAGAAGTTAATAGTCTTTTAGGTCGGCGGTTCCTGACGACGAGACGGCAGACGGCGTTCATCACCCCATCCACCCCGCGAACCTCTCCCTCGGCCACGGATCGTCCATCTAGGACGTGTCAGGGAGCGGCAGTTCCAGAGCCTCCCAGGCCGTCAGCCATCCCTTCCAAGGTCATACGACGAAGCCTGCCGTTGCGGGCGACCCGGCGGAAATGGCGGCACGTCTCGCAGGCGGTCGCTACGTCCAGCGTCGTGCAGACGTGGCGAGAACCACCATTATTAACGAAAATGCGCAGGAACTTGCGCACCATCCCCCTCCTTCACGCGCCTCAAGCCGCCAAATTCCAGTTGCACCGACCGACGATCGCCTCCACCAGCTCGTCCATGCGCCTCCTTTCCGCCGATTCCTTTGCCTGAACGCCGATCGGCACGAGCGGGACGCCCTTTTCCCAGCATTCCTGAGGGTCGATTGCCGGATCTGTTTCCGTAAAGTCTTGCTCCTCCTCTCCCTCTTTATCTAAGGAAGAAGCCAGCTCCCAGAACGCCGCCGACGGCGACCACTTCGCCGCCCTTTCCCCGATGACGTAGGTCGGGTCCTGCACTTCCACCAGCCCCATGCCGCTAAGCATCCTTCGGATCCAGGCGAACCTCTTGGCGTTGAACGACCGGCGGACGACTCCCCTCTCGTACAAGCAGTCCCACAGCCCCTTCGTCCTCGCCCACGGCAAAGTACCATCGCCGTTCATGCGTTTGCCGACGAACTCCAGCAAGGCGCAGAAGACGCCTACGTCCTCGGCGGTGACGACCAGACGGTTATTAAGGCTCCTGCCCACATGCACGTCCGTAGGCAGCAACCGTTTCGCCGCCTCGATCCATCGTTCCAGTCGTTGGGGATCGACGCCTTGACAGGGGACGCTGCCGGCTTGGCGCATTGTCTGTACCTTTGGCGCGACCTTCGCCTCGATCGGGTTGTCGTGTACCAGCGCCAACAACTGGTGGGCGGTGTAGACGGGACTTTGCCGGAGCTCGTCGAAACGTTCCCACTCCCTGGGCAGCTTGGCGAGCGTCCCCGCCGTGTGCTTCGGCATGCCGCCCTTCCACGAGACCGTGGCGCAGCTGCCTTTCACCTCGACGGTGTCCAGCACGATCCCGGTCTCGGCAAGGACCGCCTTGAGCCATCGGTCGAGCTCTCGCAGCATGGCGTTGTAGTCCGGGTCCGCCCAGTCGGTCTTGTCCACCACGAGGAACACGTGCGCGCCCTTGCCGTTGGTGCTCGTCTCGACGTAGCAGTTGGGGAGGAACCTGTCCTTCAGCCGCCCGGCGAACTCCATGGCGTTTTCGAGGTTCCCGACCTTGTGGGCGTCCACGTCGAGCATCAGCAGCGTGAGGCAGGTCTCGCCCCTTCTGCTTCGTTGCCCCGTGAAGTAGAAGGTCTCCGGCTTGACGACGATTTCGCTCCCGATTACGAACTCCCGGGGCGCGCCTTCGAAATGCCGTATGATCCGCTGCTGCGAGAGGCGTTGCAGCCAGGTGCGGCGAGCGGGAGCTTTCTCTTGCACCGCGTCCTCCCAAGGGACGTCCAACAGGGCGGCGAACGCGCTTTTGCCCGTGTCCTTTTGCCGCCCCTTCCGCCGGGAGCCGATGACCGCCTCGAACCGCTCGTTCCTATTGGCGTGAACGGGACGGAGCTCGTTCGCGCCGGCGGGCAGCACCCTGATCCCCCAGTCCTCGCCGATGAGGCTCAGCAGCCACTTGGCTTCCGCGCGCATCTTCTTCCGGCGTTGGCTGTTCCTGTTCATCCTTCGGCTTCGCCCCTTTCCCGTTCGCGGACGCCGAACGGGTCCGAAACGACGAAGCCCGGGCGGTTCCGCATGGGAAGGCGAGGACCCCGCCCGGGCTTCAGGTGCTTGTTCGTCGTGAAGTTCCGCCTTCCTTTGGTAATGTAGGGCTGTCGCAAGAAATCCTTGCGTGATCGTTGCGTGATCTTTTGGTATGCGGCGGGTAAACGGTTGGGGGATGGACCGGCTTTCGCTGACAACGATGCTCGAATTCGCAAGATTCGCCGGACCAAGGACGACATCGTTATCGGCGGTTCGTATTGCCCCTCAGCCGGCGGCTCGGCGATTCACGACCCGAACACCTTGACGCTTCCTTTGTTCCTTGTCCCAGTCGGGGTCCTTCCCCGCCGACGCCAACACCCGGTCTTCTGGTACGTCCATCGTCGAGATCGTTACGGAACACGACAAGCATCAACGGCCGGATGTAGCCTATTCGGCTTTCGTCATCCGGCTGGCCATCGTCGCGTCCAAACCGGAATCCCTTCGGCGGCTTCTCCAAGAACCGGATTTCACACCGAGGATTGTGGTAAATGTAACGGTGAAAATATCGAGTGTGCGTGGCCGCAGGAAGCAACAGAACGGTCGTGCATCTGCTTTCAGCTGCTTTCGCTACCCAACGTCCAACTTCGCCATTAAACAGTGGATGACACCACACGACCTCACCGGTCCAGTCCTGTTTCAGGCCGTCCTCACGCTCGGTCCAGTACCGATCGACCAGGTGATTCGCATCCGAGGCGCACGCATCCACCGAAAAGCGAAACTCACGCGACAGATCTTGCCAGATGTCCGTCGGTGTTCGGAGGTAACGCATAACCTTGGAGCAGGAGAAGGACAACGTTTGTTTCGATATGCGTCTTGTTTTCTTGACGGAACTCCGTGCCGTGGCCCACGTGGCCAAGGTTATCTGGTATGTCGCCCTGAGCGCGGCGACGGTCCGGTGTCGGTGCCATAGGAAGAGAGCATTGTTCGCGATGCCTTTGCAGAATCCGCCGTTCAGGGCTTTCTCGCTCGGCTGGCGAGCGAGAGTCAGCAGACCGATGCCTGCCAGCCAAGCATGGACAGTCGTGCGGCTGGTGCCGAGAATGGTCCCTAGTCGGGTCAGCGTGACGTATTGCATGCTCACTGGTCTCTAGTCGTCTTCCTGCGCTTCACCCACCGCCGGCTCGTAGAACTCGCCTAGCAATCCCGAGTAGTCGCAGTCGGGGCACCGAGCGGCGGACTTCTCATCCCATTCGATATCACCCGAGAACGTCGAGCCGTCCACCGGGCAGGATCCACCCTCGTCAAAGTCGAACCACTGCCCCGTGAAGTCCTTGACGTGGAAATGGTCACGCTGCCCGCACGCCAGACAACGGTTGGGGGAACTCGTTACTGGTCATCATTCGTCCTCCTCGTGGTTAGGGTCGTCGCCCTGTTGCCCGCCGACCAGCCGCTCCAGCTCTCCATGTCTCAAGGTTTGCACCCTACGATTTCGGGTTTGGCTTCCTCCTCCTTTTCCACCACTGGTCGCGAAAGATCACGATCGCCGACGGAAAGGGCGCCGTGGCCTTGCCGCCTCGGAACCTCACCCTGCCCCTAATGAACCGGATCTCGCCCCGCAACGCGTACTTGTGCCACCACTCGGTATCGGTCCGGGCGGGGACCAAGCAGACGACCGTCGCTCCCCGTTTTGACGCGCGAACCGCCTTCCGCATCCATTTCGCGATTTCGCACCCGTAGGGCGGATTCATCCAGCACACGCCGGTCCATTCCTGCGAGAGACCGTCGTCACGCGGAGAGAAGTAGTTCGCGCATTTCGCGTTCTTCGGCAAGGCGCATACGTCCAGCGTGAAGCGGAACTCCGCATCGAGCTTGTCGAAAAGCTCCTGGGGAGTCTCCCAGTCGTCACGGTCGCGTTGGAAATGCACTGGATTCATGACGTGGCTATCAGTCATTCCTGAAGCGGTTGGCGTCCTGGATGAGCGTTTTCGTGACTAAACAACCACGCTCGTAGGGCATGGGTTTTCCCAATAGGATCGCCCACCGGAATCCCGTGCCCCGCTCATCCTCGTGCAATAGCACAATCATTTCCCTCTTCATGTCCGCACCTCAGTACTTGCTGCGATTCTTTCGTAGGATGTCTTCGCCCGAGGACGGCCCTGCCGGAAATGCGCGGCGATCGCCGACGCGAGGGCTTTGGCCAGGACCGGCGGCACCGCGTTGGCGATCTGCGCGTTCCTGGACGCCGTTCCCCCGACGAAAAGGTAATGGTCGGGAAAACTCTGGAGCCGGGCGGCTTCGCGAGCGGTCAGCGATCTCGCGGCCTTCGGGTGGATGCACCTGGAAGAGGACGGCATACTAAAGTGAGTAGTCACCGTCCCGGAGGGCCGGGTCCACCACAGCCGGCAGTAGGTATCGGTAAAGCTCCGGGCGTGCCTGATCCGAGCCGGCGCGTCGGCAAGCTTCCGCGCCGAGCCGCCGTCCGGCAGACGCGAGATCAGGTCCAGCAACCATCGCTCGTGCCGCGGCGCCTCGTGGTCCAGGAGCCGGGTCGATCGCCATCGCATCGCGGCTTGGTAGTCGTTCTGCGGCGGGGTCGCATACATTGTGCTTCGCTCGCCGGACATGATAAGCGGGAGGTCGCCGATAGCGTCCGCGAGCGTCAGGTGCAACGGCAATCCCGCCGCGTTCTCGGCCCGGCTGCAACGGGT
>CAZTPX010000227.1:0-13243 GCA_964615095.1 uncultured Planctomycetaceae bacterium
GCCGGCGCCTACACGCTCTCGGTCACCGGCCTGGGCTCGGGAGTGACCGACTACTTCGGCAATTCGCTCACGACCGGCGCGTCCACTTCCTGGACTTTGACCGGCCCAACGATCACCATCGGCAATCCGTCGGTGGCCTATGCGAAGTTGGCCGCCACAGTGACCTATGCGGTGACCTATTACGATCCGAACTTCAACACCAGCACCCTGACCGCATCGAACGTCACCTTGTTGCACCCCAGCGGGTCCGCCGCGGGCACGCTGAGCGTCTCCGGCTCGGGCACGAGCTACCTAGTCACGATCAGTGGCGTGACGGGCAATGGCACCCTGGCGATTTCGATAGCTGCGGGCACGGCCTCGGACCTGGCGGGCAACCTGGCCGCGGCCTCCGGGCCCAGTGCGACGTTTGTCGTGGACACGACGGCCCCCACGATCACCGTCACCGGGCCATCGGCGGCCTATGCGAATGCCGCGACGACGGAAACCTACACGGTGACCTATTACGACGCGAACTTCAATACCAGCACCCTCAGCAAGTCGAACATTACTTTGTTGAACCCCAGTGGGTCCGCTACGGGTACGGTGAGCGTTTCCGGCTCGGGTACGAGCTACCAGGTCACGATCAGCGGCATCACGGGCACCGGCACGCTGGGGATTTCGATCGCCGCGGGCACGGCCTCGGACCTGGCGGGCAACCTGGCCCCGGCCTCCGTGCCCAGCACGACGTTTATCGTGGACACCACGGCCCCCATGCTCACGATCGGCAGTCCCTCGGTGTCGTCCACTTCGAGCGGGCCGGTGACCTACACGGTGACCTATGCCGACACGAACTTCAACACCAGCACACTGACCACGTCGAATATTAGCCTGAACCCGACGGGCACGGCTAGCGGCACGCTCAGCCTTTCCGGTTCGGGCACGAGCTACCAGATCACAATCAGCAGCATCACGGGCAGTGGCACGCTGGGCTTCACGATCGCCGCGGGTACGGCCTCGGATTTGGCGGGCAATCTGGCCCCAGCCGAGACCAGCGGCACGTTCCAGGTGGTCGGCAATCAACCGCCGGCGCTTAGCGGCAACAGCAGTTCGGTCACCTTCATCTGCGGCAGCACGCCACTGGCCGTGGCCCCCGGCCTGACGATTTCCGACACGGGTTCGAGCTACCTATCCTCGGCCACGGTGAGCATCGTGGGGCTGGCGGACACCAACTACGAGACTCTGGCGGCCACCACGATGGGCACGAACATCACGGCCAGCTACAACGGCGCTACGGGCGTACTCACGCTCAGCGGCAGCGACACGCTGGCCCACTACCAGCAGGTGCTCGAGAGCGTGACTTACGTCGATAGCCTGCTGGGAACCACGAACCTGGGCAACCGCACGCTGAGCTTTAGCGTCACCGACGCCAACAACCTCAGCAGCACTGCGGTCAGCACCACGGTGGCCTTCGACGTGGCTCCCACGGTGACGGGTGTGTACGTATCGGGCAGCAGTTGGGTGACGGCCTATTACAACACTCTGACCAGTGCGGGCGTGGGCAGTTCGCTGGGCTATGAACTGGCCAGCGGCGCGGGGCAATTGACGAATGCCAACGTCCCGGGCTGGACGAACCTGAACACGATCACGATTGTTTTCGACAAGCCGGTCAGTGGGTTGACGTTGTCGAGCTTCGCGTTGGGCGACTCGTCCAGCAACAACAACACCGGCGCCGGCGCCACGAGTTCGGGGATCACGATCACGGGCGAGACCAACGTCAGTTCGACGGAAGCCCAGCTCACGCTCAGCGGCCCGCTGCCTTCCAACAAGTATTACGTGGAGGTTCTCGCGACGGGGGTCACCGACGCCGCCGGGGCGACGCTGGACGGGCTCTGGACCACGAGCGTGAGCAGCTTTGCGGCAGGTTCGGGGAACGGGGCGCCGGGGAGCAACTTCGTTTACGAGTTCTATGAGTTGGCGGGTTCCATCCTGCGCAACGGCAGGGTTTCGACGGCGGATGTCACCAAGTTGCGGAGCATCGCGCTGGGGAGCGACACGACCGCCACCTGGCAGGACGACGTCAACGGCGACAACAGGCTGAGCACGGCCGACGTGACCTCCATGCGTTCGAAGCCCCTGACGAGCCTCGGCAACTTTCCCAGTCCGATCCTGCCGACTTCGGCCGGCACGGTCGAATCGGCGGGCACGATGGTCGCGGCGATGAGCACGCCTGCGGCATCTGTGGCGGCCAGTACGGAGTTGGGCGTGATGGCCGTAGCGGCCTGCAGCGAGACCACGTCCACGCCCACGGCGGCGGTGACAAGCAGCGCGGCCACAACGAGCGCCCGCTCGGCTGCGGCGGACCTGTCCTGGGTGACGTGGGCCGCCGACAGTTCCGACGGCCCCCAGCAGCAGAACAAGAAGGACCTCGCCCTGCTGGCCCTGGACAGCGTCTTCGCCCAGTACGGCCGCTCCTGATGCCCAGTATATTTCCCGGCATGAAAGATACTCAAGTACGGTGAGCGGACTGTAAGACGGATTGCTAATCCGTCCTACAGGCGCTGTAACCAACTTGCTTACCGGTGTAGCAGACCCTCCATATTAACAGCCGCGCACCCTCCACTCATGTTGGCGTGATTTTTTCACCCATTCGGTGTTTGGATAAGGACAAACTGTTAGATTTCAGCTAGGATAGCGATTATGCGGGTGGTCGTGATGGATTATTGTGTCACGATCTGTCTGCTGGCGATCCTGGGAAAACTTGCGTTGGGGGGCTGAAAGCATGTCTCGCGGCAATCACAAGAGGGGTCTAGGTGAGTCGGCACGGCGGCAACGCCGCAAGTTGGGAGAGGGATTGCTGCGGGGGCGACCACTTCGCCTCGAGTGCCTGGAAGTGCGGCGACTGCTGTCGCTGGCCCCCATCATCAGCGAGGTCGACCCCGGCAATAAGTCCGGCATTGTGGACACGCTGGGCAACACCGCGGATTGGCTGGAACTCTACAATCCCGACCCCACCACAGCCGTGAACCTCGGCGGCTGGACGATCAACTACGAGAAGACCGGCGATACCACGGCCAAGACGTATACGATCCCCAACGGCGTGGTCCTGGGACCCGGCGAGTTCCGCGTGGTCTTCGGCGATTCGGCGGCAACGCCCGCCACGGACCCGGTCGGTGAGTTGGACACGGGCTTCAATCTCAGCAAAGACGGCGCCACGCTCCAATTGTTCAACCCGTCCGTCTCGACCACCGTGCCCGTCTCGTCGCTCACCTATCCGACCATAAGCTCCGACACCTCCTACGGTCCCTTGGAGACGGTCGCGGAAACGGACCTCGTGGCCGCGGGCGCTACGGCCAGCTACTACTGCCCCACGAGCGCGACAAACCCCGTGTCGGGCACCACGTGGACACAACCCAGCTACAATGCCTCCGCCTGGGCGACGGGTTCCACGGGCCTGGGGTTCGCCAACAGCGTGCCCGGCTTCGCCTGCACCTTCGACAGGGCGAACATCGGGCTGGGCACCGTGGAGAACGCCGAATCGGTGCTCAGCACGTCATCGGAACAGACTTCGTCCATCAACCAGACCGAGGGCGATTTGAACTTCCTCGATACCGGCAGCGACGGGCACTTCGGCAGCGACAACGCCTTTCCTGGAATGACCGTAGGCGAGGGGCTGAGCGATTACGTCTTGCAGGCCACGGCAACGCTGACGATCACGGCCAGCCAGGCCGGCTATTACACCTTCGGCGTCAATAGCGACGATGGCTTTAGTTTGACGATCGGCGGCGCCGATTTCACCGCGCTTACCAATGCGTACACTTCCACCGGCACCGAGTCGACCGGCAGCGACGTGATGGAATACGACGGCGGGCGAGGCGCGGCCGACACCCTGGGCACGACCTACCTGGCTGCCGGCAGCTATCCGATCAGCCTGGTCTATTTCCAGGGCGGGGGCGATGCGAGCATGGAGTTTTACGCCGCCAAAGAGAGCAGTTCCGCAGGGGTGACTTCCTTCGACTCGAATTCCATTCTTGTGGGGTCGACGACCGCTACCACGGCCAGCGGCGGCATCAGCACGACCACTACGCCTCTGGAAATCACGAGCACGCCGTTCACGGGTGCCGGCAGCGCCAGCAGCGGGACGTTCGCATCCGCCGTGGTCACCAACGTCAAGTCGGCCGTCGCCGCAGCCCTGAGCGCCGACAGCAATGCCGGCACCTCGCTGTACGTGCGGATCCCCTTCACCGTCAGTGCCGCGACGTTGTCGTCGCTGACCTCGCTGACGTTGAAGATGCAATACTCCGACGGCTACGTGGCCTATCTCAACGGCGTGGAGATCGCCAGCGAAAACGCCCCCACCTCCCCCACCTGGAACTCGGTTGCCAACGAGCAGCAGACCAGCGACGTGCAGGCTACCACCTACGAGGACGTCGACGTTTCCAGCTTCCTCAACTCCAGCACTGCCGGCCACCTCACCAGCACCGGCACGAACGTCCTGGCTATCCAGGTCCTGTCGGCCACCGCCAGCCCGACGCAGATGCTCGTCGTGCCGGAGTTGGGCCAGATGACAAGTACCGTCAGCAGCGGCGACTTGATCTTCTCCACGCCCTCGCCGGGCGCGGCCAACACGCTGGCCGACGTGCAACCCAGCATCACCTTCAGCAGTACGGATGGACTTTACTACGCCTCCACCCCGGTGACGCTCACGCCCGACGCTCCGGGCACGCCCATCTACTACACCACCAACAACGCAGCGCCCGGCGTCCGGCAGGCCGTGAGCAGCATCACCTACAGCGGCACGACCGCCACCGTGACCACCGCCAGCGCGGTCGGTTTCGCCACGGGCGACATGGTTACGATGGCCGGCGCGACCCCTGCCGTGTATGACGGCGCTTTTGCGATTACCGTGACCGGGACAAACACCTTCACCTACACCTTGCCCTCGACACCCACCGCCAATGCCAGCGGGGCGAGCATCACCGCCACGGCGGGCACGCTATATACTGGCGCAATCACCGTCAACACGACCACGGTCTTGCAGGCGGCGATGGTCGTGGGCAGCGTCGCAGCGCCCTACCAGACCCAGACCTACGTCTTCCCCGACGCCGTGGCCACGCAATCCAACGCAGCGGCGGAAGCGGCCGGCTACCCCGCAAGTTGGACCGGCAGTGTCGACGGTCAGGGCACGGCGACGGCCGATTACGCCATGTCGTCGGTCCCCAGCTACACGACGGCGCAGGTCGCCAGCGCGCTGGCCTCGCTGCCCGTGATGTCGCTGGTCACTACCAACGCCAACATGTTCGGCCCCGACGGCATCTATGCCAACTCCGAAAGCAAGACATTGGAGGTGCCGGGGTCGTTCGAATACTTCAATGCCAGCGCCAATCCCCTGGGGAACACCTCGGCTTTTTCCAGCCTGGCCGAGATCAGCATGTACGGTGGCGTGGGCCGCGACACGCAATACTTGAAACACGGCATGGAGGTCCATTTCGAGAACGACGAAGGCAAGACGTCCCTCGACGAGAACATCTTCGGCGACGGTTACCTGCCGGACGGGTTGGTCCTGCGGCAGGGCTTCAACGACGGCTGGGCGTGGGGCGGCGCCAACACCGCGTTCATACACGATCAGTGGGTCCGCGACGCCCTGACGGCCCTGGGGACGCAGAACACGCCCGGCATCTGGGTGCAGCTTTTCGTCAACGGCTTGTACTGGGGGGTCTACAACGCCGTGGCCGACATCGACTCGGACTATTCCGCCTATTTCTTCGGCGGCAGCGCTGCGGACTACGACGTCTACCACTACAGTTCCACGGGGTTCGAGGTCAAGAGCGGGACGATCACGCCCTGGGACCAGATGTTCAACGTGGCACAGTACGGGAACATCAACGGCTCGGGGACGGCCAGTTCCACCACGCTGGCCAACCCTACGGCTTACGCGCTGATGGGGCAGTACCTGAACCTGCCGTCTTTCTGCGACTATATCATCGTCAACTACTATGCCGGCAACTTGGACTGGGACGATCACAACTACTCCGCCCTCTTCCGCCCGGGGCTGGGCTTCATCTTTCAGGACTGGGACGGCGAAATGACGCTCTTCAGCGGCTGGAACAGCAGCAACCCCGACGTCAACGTTACCAGCCTCGATACGAGCGGCGGTCCCACGCAACTCTTCGTGGACCTGCTGGCCAACCCCGACTTCCGGCAGATGTTTGCCGACCACGTTTACAAGGACTTGAGCACCGCCCTGTCGCCGACCAACGCGGCCGCCATGTACACCAAGGAGGCCAATACGATCAGCACTTCCGTACTTGACGAATCGGCCCGCTGGGGCAACCTGGGCGAGTTGGACGGCACTTGGGGAGAGATGGGCACGCCCGCCACTTGGTCCGCCCATATCAACGAGGAACTCGGCTCGTGGTTCCCCGTGCGGACGGCCGAGATGTTCAGCCAGTTCGAGTCGTCGCCGTATTATACGATGTATCCCAGCGTCGCCCCGCCGGCGCTGTACGTCAACGGCACGCAGGAAAACGGGGGGACGTTCTCGCTCGGCGCTTCGCTCACGATGACGGCCACGACGGGCACCATCTACTATACGACCGACGGCAGCGATCCGCGCACGAGCAGCAGCGGTTTCACGGTCACGAGCATCGTGCTTAGTGGTACAACGGCCACGGTCACGCTGGGCGACGCCGACACCGGATTGAACAATGGCGAAACGATCTACATCAGCGGGGCCAACCAATCCGCGTACGACGGCACCTTTACCATCGCCAACCTGACCGCCAGCAGCACCGCCGGGACCACCACCTTCACCTATACGGTGAGCGGTTCGCCCGCCTCGCCCGCTACGGAACTTATCAGCGGGCAGCCGATCATTGCCGCCACCGCCGTGGGCGGCGCGGTGAGCGCGACAGCCCATGTCTTTACGGGGGCCATCACGCTTTCACAGGGCGAGACGATTAATGCCCGCGTCCTCTCCGGGAGCACCTGGAGCGCCTTGAACTCTTCGACGTTCTACGTGAACCTAGCCCCCTATATCCGCATCACCGAGTTGAATTACGACCCGCTGCCGGCCACGCAGGCCGAGAAAAATGCCGGCTACGTGCCTTCCGACACCACCGATCCCAACAAGGACTTCGAGTTCGTTGAGTTGCAGAACATCAGCAGTGCGGCGGTGCCGCTGGGAGGACTCGCGTTCACCAACGGGGTCACGTTCACGTTCCCCAACGTGACGCTGGCCGCTGGCGCGTATTTCGTCGTCTGTGCCGACCCGGCCGCCTTCGCCATCCGCTATGGCGAGTCGATCTTGGAGGCGGAATACGGCAGCACCAATTGGGCGACCGTCTCCGCCGAGTGCGCGTTCAGCGGGCACTTCGCCATGGGCGGCGAAGAGGTCACGCTCACGGCCCCCAACGGCGGCGTGATCCAGGACTTCACCTACAGCAGTTCCTGGTATCCGCAGACCCACGGGGGCGGTTTCACGCTCGTGGCCCGCAGCGCCACCCAAGCGATTTCCCTCTGGAATTCCAGCCTGGGTTGGGAACCCAGCGGCACGCCCGGCGGCACGCCCGGTGAGACCGATCCCGTCACCATCCCGCTGCCCGGCGCGATCGTTATCAACGAAGTGCTGGCCAACCCCACCGGCACGCCCGGCGACATGATCGAGCTGTACAACACCACTTCCGCAGCGATCACTATCGGCGGCTGGTTCCTCAGCGACAACAGTTCCAACCTGTCCGAGTACCAAATCGCGGCGGGCGCGACGATCTTGGCCAACGGCTACTACGTGTTGACGCAGGACTACAACTTCGGCTCGTCGTTCGTCCTGGACCCCGACGGCAGCACGGTCTACCTCTCGAACAACTACAACGGCGAAGCGGGCGGTTATCAGCAGAGCCAATCGATCAACGCCATGCCCCCCGGCGCCGCCTATGGCCTGTATACCAAGTCCGACGGCGGTCCCCAATTGCCGATCGCCAGCATCACGCTCAGCGGCACGACGGCCACGGTCCTGATGGACAGCGCGAACACTGGCCTCGCAAGCGGCGATTACGTCGACATCGAGGGGGCCGCCCAGGCCCAGTACGACGGCAGGGTGGCCATCGCCAACGTCACCGTGAATTCCACCGCCGGGACGACGACCTTCACCTACTCCCCAGTGATCGGCTCGCCGGCCTCGCCCGCTACGCCCGTCGCCGGGGAATCGCTCATCGCCGCCGCCGGCAGCACCAATTTCACGCTCTTGCAGGCGCCTAGCTTCGGCACGCTTTCGGGCACGACCTACTCCGGCGCGGCTACCGGCATCCCCTACGTCTCGCCGCTCGTAAGCGACGAAATCATGTATGACCCGGCCCAGCCTACCGTAGCGGAGGCAGCGGCCGGCTATGTCGACAACGACTTCGAATACGTCGAGCTCTACAACCGCTCGAGTTCCCCCGTCACCCTGAGCGATTACTACGTGGGGGGCGGCCCCGGCTACACGCCCGGCTGGCTGCCCGACGGCAGCCTGGCCGACAACTTCACCGTGGCCGGCATCACGTCCAATGGTACGACGGCCACGGTCACGATCGACAGCACGGCCACGGGCTTCAAGACTGGCGACGAGATCCACATCGATGGGGCCGCGCAAAGCCTCTACAACGGCGATTTCACCATCGCCAACGTGACCGTGAATTCCGCCGCGGGTACGACCACCTTCACCTACATGCTCAACGGTTCGGCCGCCTCGCCGGCCACGGGCACGCTGACGGCCGGCAAGGACAGCGAGTTCGAGACCCTGGAATCGGGGGCCACGGCTACCTGGTCGTCTTCCGCCCTGGCCTCGAGTTCCTACACCGTCTACGCCCACCTGAACCTGTACGACGGCGACAACAACCCGCTCGACCTGGACTCGCAGGCCCAGTACACGATCACGGTCGGCGGCGTACACACGATCCTGACCGTCGACCAGGACCCGCAGCAGGCCACGCTCACCGTCACCAGCCTGACGTACAACAATACGTCGGGTGTTGTGACGGCGATCGCCAATAATGGACTCGCCGTTGGCGACATCGTCTATGTCTCCGGGGCCACGCCGCCACAATACGACGGCGCGATGGTCGTGCAAAGCGCGACTGCGACCTCGTTCACCTACACCCTGGCCAGCGGGTTGAACCTAGCGGCCGCCACGGGCACGATCACGGCCGGCGCGCCTCAACTCACCGTCAGCAGCTTGGCCTACAACAACACGTCGGGCCTGGTGACGGCCGCCGCCAACAACGGGTTGGTCAACACGGGCAATAACGCGATTGTGGCCGGGAGCATCGTCCACGTCTCCGGCGCTGCGTCCTCGCAATACGACGGCACGTTCGTGGTCCAAAGCGCAAGCGCAAGCGGCTTCACCTACGCGCTGGCCAGCGGGCTGAACTTGGCTGCCGACACCACGGACACGATCACCGCCGGGCTGAACGACGTCTGGTTCAGCCTGGGCGCGTACGCCGCCAGTGGCACGCTGAGCGTCGAGCTAACCCGCACCGCCGACGGCCATCCCAGCGAATGGACGGTGGCCGGCGGCATGGAACTGGTCAATAGCGCGCAGCAGACCACCGTGCTGGGCACGCCCACGTTTGGCAACGTGAATGCGATCCCCACACCACCGGCCACGCTGGCCCCCGGCCAGTACGCGGTGATCGTGAGCAACTACGCGGCCTTCGAGGAACGCTACAATCCCACGGGCACGAACAACATCCTCGTGCTGGGCGTGTATTCGGGCCACTTGAGCAACGGCGGCGACACGGTGGACGTCTATCAGATTGCCGATCGGGTTAGTGGCGACGTGACGGCTTTGAACGGCTACGTGCCCTTCTACCGCGTCGACCACGTCGGCTACAACAACACGGCGCCTTGGCCGACCGCGGCGGACGGCAGCGGTTCTTCTCTGATCCGCGTCAACACGGCCGACTACGGCAACGACGCCAGCAACTGGGAGGCCAGCAGTGTGGGTGGCACTCCGGGGGCGGCGAACGTCGCCATCGACACATCGACGCCCTCGACGCCGACGGGCCTGGCGGCGCAAGGCCTGACAAGTCCCACGGCGGAGATCAATCTCACCTGGAACGCCTGCTCCGATGCCCTGGGCTACGCAGCCTCCATGTACGACATCTATCGCAACGGCGTATTGCTGGGCACTTCCACAACCACGTCCTATGCCGACACCACCGCCGTGGCCGGGGACAACTACACCTATTCCGTCAGTGCCGTCAATCGCGACGGTTACGCCAGCGCCCAATCGGCTTCGATCATCGGGGACCTGCCCGGCGTGGCCTCCTACGACTGGCTGGACGGCGAAGACGTGCAGATCTACTTCAACGAGCCGCTGACTACGGCCAGTGCGACGCTCCTCAGCCACTACGGCATCAGCGGCGGGCTCACGTTCACGGCCGTGACGCTTTCCCGCAATGGCACGCTCGTGACCCTCACCACCAACAGTGCTCTCACTACGGGAAACGCCTACACGATCACCATGACCGGCCTGGCCACAGTCTCGGGCAATAAACTGCCCGCCAGCATCCCACTTGCGGTGACCTATCAACCACCCACCGGTGAGATTTTGGACCAGGTTTGGGACGGGCTGAACGGAGGCACGGATATCACGGATTTGACCAATCCAAGCATCAACCCCAATTACCCCAACGATCCCACGAGCACCAGTTACCTGACTTCGTTCGAGGCCCCCTACAACACGGGTGTGGACGACTACGGTCAGCGGGTGCAAGGCTACATATACCCGCCCACCACGGGTGATTATGTGTTCTGGATTGCCAGCGACGACAGCAGCCAATTGTGGCTCTCGACGAACGCCAGTCCCGCCAACATCGGCGCCAGCCCCATCGCCTACGTCGATGGCTGGACCCCGTACCGCGATTGGACCGTATATTCCACCCAGGAATCGGCATCGATTTACCTGGTGGCCGGACAGCGCTATTACATCGAGGCCATGATGATCCAGGGTGGCGGCGGCGACAATCTGTCGGTGGCCTGGCAGACCCCGGGCACCACCTTCAACACCAGCACGGGGACGCCCATCCCGGGCCAATACCTCGCGCCCTATGGCGGAAACATCGATTCGAGCGTCGCCGCCGCCCCGGCCGCTCTGCGCGCCGCGGTGAACGCCAGCAACAACCAGATCGGCTTGACTTGGAACACCGTACAGATCCCCACCAGCGGCCTCGCCTACTACCAGATCTACCGCAACGGCACGGCCTACGCCACCTCCACAACGACCAGTTATACGGACACCAGCGTATCCGCGCTAAGGCAGTATTCTTACCAGGTGGCGGCAGTGAATTACGACGGCGTGGTGGGCACGTTGTCGCCGGCCGTCAGTCTCTCGCTCGTGGGCATCGCCTCGATCAGCACGCCCAGCACTACGTCGATGCTGGTGGCCTTCAGCGAGCCTGTGAATACCACCTCCGCCCAGGTGGCCGGCAATTACCAGATCACCTACGGCGGCAATAGTATAAGTGTGACTTCCGCCGTATTACAGTCGGACGGCCGCACCGTGCTGCTGACCCTGAGCACTTCGAAACCGCTGGTATCATCTACCAACTACACGTTGACCGTGAGCAACGTCAAGACGCTGGTCCTGGCCGCCTTGCCGGTGATTACGGCCACTTTCACCTACGTGCCGCCGGTCACGAGCGTTGATATTGGCAGCCCGGGGATCGCCGGGTCGGCAACCTACTCCAATGGCACGTGGACGATCACCGGCGGCGGTGGCGACGTCTGGGACAGCACCGACCAGTGCCACTACGTCTACGTCCCGGCGACGACAACCGCGGCCGCCACATGGATCGTGCATGTCTCTTCGCTGACGGGCAATTCCGGGGACAGCGGTTGGACCAAGGTCGGCATCATGGCCCGGGCCAGCACCAGCACGCTGGTGGCTGACGCCTTCACCGCCGAGACCACCGACTACGGCGTGACGTTCCAATGGACGAGCGGAACGAACACGGCCCCCAATAATGACCTGACCGGCGGGGGCTTGGCGCCGCAGTGGCTGGAGATGACCTACGACGGCCAGGGCGACTTCACCTCCTACTACAGCAGCAGCACCAGTTCCACGCCGCCCACGACCTGGACGCAACTCGGCTCTACGGTGATGGTCACGATGCCCACGGGAGGGTTCGACGTGGGGCTGTTCGTCACTGCGCACAATAACAGTTCCACCTCGACGGGCGTATTCAGTTACAACAGTTTCCTCGTCGGCGGCGGCTATGTCGCACCCTCCTTCACGGTCGGCGTCAATGCGCTGTCCACCGGCAGCAGTTCGCCCGCCCTGACGGGCACCGTGACCAACTCGGCAGCGGCGGTGATGGTGCGGGTCAACGGCAACTATTATGCGGCCAACAACAACGGCGACGGCACGTGGACGCTGCCTGCGGGGGAAATCTCGCCTCCTCTGGCCGCCGGCACTTACAACCTTGTGGCAGCCGGGATCAACACCGCCGGCGCCGAGGCCTTCGCCTCCACGACCAACCAGTTGAACATCGCCACGACCTCGCCCAGCGTGGCGATCACCGCCCCGGCGTCGCCCACCTTCTCGCCGCTGAGTTCAATCGCCATCAGCTTCAGCGAGCCTGTGGAGAACTTCACGCTGCAGGATCTGCAGTTGACGCTGGCCAACAACGGCGGGGCGGCCGCCAGTGAACCTTTGGAGGGCGCGACGCTCACCACCACCAACGACCAGATCTGGACGCTGGGGAACCTCGCGGGCCTCACGACCGCCGCCGGCACCTACACGCTCTCGGTCACGGGCCTGGGATCGACTGTCACCGACACCTATGGCAACCCGCTCCTGACCGGCGCCTCCACCTCCTGGACCTTGAGCAATCCGGTGGTGCAGTCGATCAATATTGTGGGTGCCACGGTTACCAAGGCCACGAGCGTGCAGTACACGGTGACTTTCAACGAGAGCGTCACGGGCGTGGCGTTGGCCGACTTCGCCCTGGCCACGACCGTCGGCGGCGCCGCCGGCACGCTCGCCTCCATCAGGGGCAGCGGCGCAAGCTACAACGTGACAGTCAACAATGTCACGGGCAACGGCCCGCTGGGCCTGAACCTCGTCGATAACAACACCATCTTGGACCAGTACGGCAACCCGCTGGGCGGCCCGGGGCTGGGCGACGGCAGTTTCACGGGGAAGACCTACACGATCGACACCACGGCCCCCACGCTCACGATCGGCAGTCCCTCGGTGTCGTCCACTTCGAGCGGGCCGGTGACCTAC
>CAZTPX010000228.1:0-13181 GCA_964615095.1 uncultured Planctomycetaceae bacterium
CTGTGACCCTGACCGTCAGCAACATCCAGAACGCCATTACGGGCCTGACGGTGCCGGCCAGCGGCAGCGGCTCGCTCTCGATCACGGGTACGCCCACGGCGACCGGGACCGAGACCTTCACGGTCACGGCCACCGATACGCTGGGGGCCACGGCCACGACCAGCTACAGCATTACGGTGAACGGGGCCGTCACGCTTGGCCCCGCCACGCTCCCGGCTGACACGATCAACAAGCCATACAATCAGACGCTCACGGCCAGCGGCGGCACGGGCACTCTGAGCCTGACCGTCAGCAATATCCAAAACGCGATTGCGGGCCTGACGGTGCCCGCCAGTGGCGGCGGCTCGCTCTCGATCACGGGCACGCCCACGGCAACCGGTACCGAGACCTTCACGGTCACGGCCACCGACACGCTGGGGGCCACGACTTCGACCAACTACAGCATCACGGTCAATCCAGCCGTCACGCTAGGGCCTGCCACGCTCCCGGCCGACACGATCAACAAGGCCTACAATCAGGCGATCACCGCCAGCAGCGGCACGGGCACTGTGACCCTGACCGTCAGCAACATCCAGAACGCCATTACGGGCCTGACGGTGCCTGCCAGCGGCAGCGGCTCGCTCTCGATCACGGGTACGCCCACGGCGACCGGGACCGAGACCTTCACGGTCACGGCCACCGATACGCTGGGGGCCACGGCCACGACCAGCTACAGCATTACGGTGAACGGGGCCGTCACGCTTGGCCCCGCCACGCTCCCGGCCGACACGGTCAGCAAGGCTTACAACCAGACAATCACCGCCAGCGGCGGCACAGGCACTGTGAGCCTGACTGTCAGTAATATCCAGAACGCCATCAACGGCCTGACGGTGCCGGCCAGCGGCAGCGGCTCGCTCTCGATCACGGGTACGCCCACGGCGACCGGGACCGAGACCTTCACGGTCACGGCCACTGATACGTTGGGGGCCACGACTTCGACCAGCTACAGCATTACGGTCCAGGGGCCCGCGGTAACGGGCATCAGTCTCGCGATGGGATCGACGGCGGGTGGCACGGTGCTGACGATCACGGGCACCGGCTTCACGGGCACGACGGCGGTGAACTTCGGTACGGCTGTGGTGGCAAACTTCGTGGTCAATGCGGCGGGAACGCAGATTACCGTCACCAGTCCCGCGGGCACGGCCGGCACAGTCGACGTGACGGTGACGACACCGGGCGGCACGTCCGCTACGTGCTCGAGCGACCAGTTCACCTACACTCCTTGGACTTTTGTGGGGAAGGGAGTCTTTACTAGCAGCGGTAAAACGGATGTGCTCTGGGAAAACGTGAGCACGGGCGAGATCCTCGCCTGGGTCACCGGCGGAGGCACGCTGAATCTCGGCACAGTCCCGCCGGGCTGGACGTTGGCCGGCATCGGAGACCTTAACGGCGACGGAAAAGCCGACTTGGTCTGGCAAAATACGTCTTCGGGCGAGATTCTCGCCTGGATCACCGGCGGAGGCGGTATGTATCTCGGCACGGTCCCGTCGGGCTGGACGTTGGCCGGCGTCGGAGACTTCAACGGTGACGGGAAAGCGGACTTGGTCTGGCAAAATACGTCTTCGGGCGAGATCCTCGCCTGGATCACCGGCGGAGGCGGTATGTATCTCGGTACGGTCCCGTCGGGCTGGACGTTGGCCGGCATTGGAGACTTTAACGGCGACGGCAAGGCGGACTTGCTTTGGCAGAACACGACCTCGGGCGTGATGCTCGTTTGGCTTACGGGCGGAAGCGGGCTGAATCTCGGCACGGTCCCGTCGGGCTGGACATTGGCCGGCATTGGAGACTTCAACGGCGACGGGAAAGCGGACTTGTTGTGGCAAAACACCTCCTCGGGCGAGATCCTCGTCTGGATCACCGGCGGAAACGGAATGTACCTGGGAACCGTCCCGCTGAACACGGGCTGGACGCTGGACGGCATCGGAGATTTCAACGGCGACGGGAAAGCGGACCTGTTGTGGCAGAACCAAGACACGGGCGCCGTCATTGTCTGGATCACCAACGGAAGCGGAATGCAACTCGGCACGGTCTAGCGGAGCTTGGACAGAAAGAAGGAGTGCTGGCCGACCACCGCTTGCGTGTGCAATAAAGTGAAGTAATTGCTCCCCGCTCCACCTGAGTCAGGAGCTTCGGGTGATAAGCTCCATTAGCAGGCAAAGGAAAAGAAGAACTCCTGGGACTCGAACGGGCCGCTTACGAGGAACTGGCCCGCAAACTGCCGCAATGATTTTAGCTAGAAAGCGGGCTGGCTTTGCGCCGCCTGACAACCAGGGCCGCCGCAAACGAAAAGCCTGCCAGCAAAAGCCCCAGCGTACTGGGTTCGGGCACCACGCTGATAGCAGACATGGACTCGGTCAACGGATAGCTGGTTCCGCCACTGACGGCAACCGTATAACCAAACTCGAAGCTGCCATCGGCAGCAACCGTTGTGCCGCCCTGATACGTAATCTGCTCGACCCAATCAGAACCTTGCTGGACTGCCGCACCGTCTGAGGACGACAGGGTGGCCTGCCAGTCGGGAGGCTGCACCGTCGGCGACGAAATCGTGAAGGGATCCGGCGACGACAGATTAAGGGTGTAACTGGTCAATGGCACACCGATCGAATTGGTGAAGTCATGCGCCATGAGCACCGACGTGTTGGCAGTGTCCGTAGCGGCTATCGTTGCCAGCACGCCCGCCTGTAGCGATTCCTGACTTCCGTAAAGTGTCATTGAACCATCGACGGGACTTTCTCCGGGCAAAGGGTATGACAAGATAGATGAGCTTGACTCGTCAATTCCGCTGATGGGCAAAAAGGAACTGTCTTCCGAATCGAAGCCTGCCCAAGTTGTCGAGCCCAGGAACAAGGTCGCAACCAAGAAAGCAACCGCACTAGCAACGCGTCTCATGAAAGCAATTCCTCGGATGTTTGCGTCTTGGGTTGCCGGACAAAATCGGCCCGTTGAACCCTCGAATACCCCGATCCTACCACCGATCTACCGGAAAATCAAGCATTTTGCAAAAATTCCGTACAACCGGACCTTGAACGGGTAACCGCCTTCCCGGAAATGGTGCCAGGCACGGGGCCCGCTACCAAGATGCCTATGCAGCAACGCCGTATGCCACCCGAATCGAGGGGTTATTACTCGGGCACGAAGGTAGATCACTAGAGACCCGAAGCGTCGTAAGCGAGGTTTTCCTCGCTTACGCTTCGGATTACTCTGAGGATATTTCCTGCCGGGGTAGTGTCCTTCGGCCCGGTCCTTAGCGGAGACACGAATCAGGCTTGAGCGGTAAAACTCCCTGCTTCCGCCGCAGAGCCATACCGACCACGCCCATGCCCAGGAGCCCCAGAAACGCCACATATTGGCGTGGCTCGGGAACCGCGGGCGGGAGCGCTAGGGGGGAGAAATAGATATTGTCAGGCACCCCCAACACCGCCCCAATATCGTAGTCGAAGCCGACTGAACCATTGGGCTCTGGCGTGCCGACAACGGCGATAACGTATGGATGTGATCCAAATTCGACAGCTTGCCCAAAATTGCTCGGAAATGAACTTCCACTATACAACTGGAAGGATGACTGTGTACCTGCTCGATTGGTGAGAAACCGCAAGCCTTCGTTAAAAAGGCTGGGAACCGCCTGCGAGGCTGGTATCAGATAGATGCCGTCGCCTAGGGCAATCCTGTCGGGGGGAATTTGTCCGGACTCGACAACGCCTACGTCCCCGTCGGCTACCAGCGCCGGCAGATTAAAGGTCAGATAACCGTCCGGGCCGCTATAACCCGGCGACGGCACGAGTCCACCCACGGGAATGCCGTTATTGGTTATCTGATAAAAACCATTGGCTGCGGTGTCGAACTGATAGGTGAATGGGTCGACCACGACCGTCGAACCGGGGATTTGATCGGCCTGCGCCTGCGCGGCGCAAAGCACCAGGCAAATAGCGCCCGGAATCCAAGTAGCCTTGTTGCAAAGAATCACGATTGTCCCTAATGTGCCTCAACTCGTCAGGCAGGCAATCGTTGCCTACCCTTTTGCCCTGTCCTAAATGAATATACTAAGACCCGGCACATCGGTCTATTTAAAATGCGAATTCTTCACTTTTTCGCAATCCACTTGCGCGAATCCGCAAGTTTTCCGATCCAGAATCTCAGAAGCTGCGTTTTTGGTTCTTCCGGTTTTAGATGCAAACCGGGCGGGCGACCGTGCTGGAATCCCGGCCTTCAGGCGGAGATTCCGCCTGAAGGCGGGACTCCAGCGGACATCTGGCAACGTTCGCAGCCAAGGCCGGAAAAGCCGATTTTTTTCTTTGGTCGGACGCCCAGCCCTATGGCCAGCCCGGCCATGAGCAGGATCAGGGTTCCCGGCTCCGGCACGGCCAGGGGCGCGGCCGCCGCGGCGCCCACAACCGCGATTGCCGAAGTCATGGGGGCGGCAACGGCCGCCGAAGGGTCGTAAATGAACACGCCGCCGGCGCCGACCGTCAGGCTGCTGGCGTCTGCCAAGGCCTCGCTGCTAGTCAACGTGAGCGTACCGCCCAGTACGCTGGCCCCGCCCGTGAAACTGTTGCTGCCCGAGAGGATGAGTTGGCCGCTCTCGACCACCAAGGGGCCGGGGCAGCTAATCGTTCCGGCGAGGGTCAGCGTGCCGTTGCCGATCTTTGTCAACCCGGCCAGGCCAGTCGTAATCGACCCCAAGTAAGTCGTATCGCTGTTGTTATTGCCCACGCTGAGGTCGACGGAGCCGGCCAGGGCAGTATTGCCAGGCCCGGAAAGCCCACCCAGCCTGGCGGCGGCGAGGGTTCCAAAACTGAGGGTGCCCGCGCCGCTGGAGTCCAGCGTGCTCAGTTGCAGGGCGTTGGGGTCGGCAATCGCTAGCGTGCCCTGCTGAACCTGCGTGTTGCCGGTGAAGGTACCCGCTTGCAGAAGCGTCAAGGTGCCGCCGCCCAGCTTCTGTAGACCGCCGTCAGGGGACGTACCCAGCGCCGGATCGTGCTCCAGGGGCTGGTTGATCGAGACATTGAAGCCGTTGCTATCGATCAGTGCCCCGCCTGCCTGGACGTAGGCGTGCGTCAAGTTTCCCATCAGATGGTTGAGGCCTTCGGCGACAGCCTCGTTCTGCGTGGAATCCGACTGGCTGGCCTGGAGAATGCCGCCATTGAAATTGAACGTGGCCACTTGGCCGGCACTAGCCGGCGCGGAGAGCACCCACTGGCCCGAACTGTTTTGCGTTTCATTCACGTTGAAAACGCCCGAGGTGTGCAGCGTGCCGCCGCTGAGGTTGTACGTGGCTTGAACCGTGCCCAAAGCAAGCGGGCCACCCAAGATGATCCCGGGACCGCCACTAACGCTGCTATCGGCCAAATTATCGAAGGCGGTGGCGTTGACCATCCCGCCCGTCTGATTGACTGTCCCCGTGCAGTCGCCCGCGCCCATGCCGACGACCAACGAGCCGTAGCCGTAGGGCCCGGAGGTCGGCGGGCCCTGGTAGCCCACCGTGCGGTCGATATTCAGGCTGGCGGAATCTCTTATGTTCAGCGTGGCTACGTCGCCGGCACCATAGCCCACCGCAAAATTACCGCTGCCGCGCAGGTTCCAAGTGCCCGAATTACCCAGGGTCACGGTGCCCGTATTGATGATTTGATCCCCGCCACCGGAGTTGAATGTGCCGGTAATGGCCAGGCTTGCTCCGCCGCTCACGCTTCCCGAATTCCCGTCGGCAACGCTGGTATTGCCGCTGATTGCCAGCGTTCCGCCGCTGACTCCCCAACCCGGCGCCTGGGCCGTACCATTGCCCATCGTGTAGTTTCCCGCGAGCGTGAGGGTGCCCGGCCCCTGCGCGAGAAGCGCATAAGGACCACCGCCACCACCGCTGAAAGTCAAAGCGTCGGACACGTTCGTGGTGCTGACCGTCATGTCGCTGGCAAGCTGCAGCGGCGCGCTGATGGTGTCCTGACTGCCATCAACGGTAACTGCGGCAGCGCTAGAGCCGCCGTTGACGATCAGGCTTGGTGCGCTGGAACTTGTGGCCGTGATGCTGATGTTACCGAGATTTCCGTTGAAGGTCAGACCCTGCACGAAAACGTCGCCGCCGGCCCCCAGATCGACGTTAGTCTGGGTGGCCGTCGTACCCGAGAAGATGGCCACTTGAGCCTGCCCCGGCACGCCGGCAGACCAGTTTGTGGAGGTGGTCCAGAGGCCGCCACCGCCGGCTTGACCGATCCAGGATGAGGACGTATCGGCGACAACGGCCAAGGGGAAAGAAGCCGCCCAAACCGCGATCGGCATTACTGCCATAACCGCTCGAGTCAATCGCAGCATAACCATTATCTCTTAAAGGACCAATCGCAACAGCATCTTCTACTAAAGCAGAGAAAATGGGAAAAGTCTACCCCCTTGGAGGCCAGAAGTTGTTTCGCAGCCGCAAGATTGTGCTAAATCGACAATTCGCATAAAACTATGACTATTTGTGGAGGCTGCTCCATGCAAGCGATTCCGCATGCCGTGAGAGGATTTAAACCTGCTTTCGTAACGAGGAAAAAACTCCCAACGCAAAAATTCCAAAATTTTCACCATACCGAATTGTGTCCGAGATGGATAATAGTTAGTATATAGTGATATTGATACTAGTATACTAGGGCGAAGGTTTCAGCCTCGTAGGCATCACTTTCAAGTAGCCATAAACACCAGCCGACGTGCAACCATGTTACTAGCCAAAGACTTCGGTGTTCAATCGCTGGCCAGCCGCCAGAATGGTCGTGGTGTAAATCTCCAGGCGACGCGATCGACACGGCCTGTCGTTGAGTCAGGGGGAGTCCGCGAGAATGGCGATTTCCGGACCCCCACCGTTTTTGTGATCGATCCGGATCCCGCAACGGGGACGGTTGTGAAGAATCTGTTCCAAGGGCAGGAATTGGCGGTTCAGACGTACCTATCGGGGCGGGAATTTTTTGCCGCCTACACGGCTGATCGACCGGGCTGTTTGGTCTTGGAACAGAGGATCTTCGACATCAGCGGTCTGCAGATCCAGCAACGTCTGGCCCGGCAGAATCAGCGACTACCCATGATTTATGTGGCTGCACATATGGATGTTTCGACGGCAGTGATCCTCATGCGAGGGGGCGCAATCCATGTCCTGGAAAAACCCCTGCGCACGGTCGAGCTGTTGGCCGCCATTCAGGAAGCCGTGGCCTTCGACCAGAACGAGCGTCGCCAGATGATGGAACAACGTCGGCTGCACGAAGCCATTGCGATGTTGACCAGCAAGGAACGGCAGATTTTAGGGTTGGTTGCTCTGGCAAAATCAACCAAGGCCATTGCCGCCGAGTTGGAAATTTGTTCCCGTGCCGTCGAGTTGCGACGCCGCGGTATCATGGACAAATTGGGACTGAAGTCATCGTTGGAATTGCTAAGGTTTGCCATGCTTACCTGGAAGGAAAGCCGCCATTGCCTGGAGTTTACGGAGGTGTAAACTGCGCCGCCACGCTACGGGCACAATTAATTGCGTCGTAAGTATGCAGCTCTTGTGTTGTGTATCCGTGCTGGTCAGTCAATCGGTTCCAGATTGAAATCGTCGACTTCCACGGATGCCCCCTGTTGTAGGAAGGTAATCGCCACGATCAGCCGCGTCTTGCCGCGACGGACGAGCACCGTCCCCTCCATGCCAGCAAAAGGCCCCCGCCGGACCCTGACGCGGTTTCCCGGGGCCAGACGCTGTTCGATCGTCAAAGGCGCGCCGGAACTGATCAGTCGAAACAACTGCTCCAACTCGGTCCAGAGACGGCTGGCATCGTGAACGGGGAGGATCCTCGAAACCCGGTTTGACGTAAGACTGCAGGCTCGTTCCTGCTCGGAGCCGAGCATGAAGACGTAGCCCGGGAAAAGTGGCACTCGGGCGGAGAATTTCCTACCGCAGCTTATGTAAGTCTTCTGTACCAAGGGGAGATAGTGCGGAATCTGGTTGGTCACCAAGTGCTTGGAAAACACCTTCTCCTGCCGAGATTTGGTGTAAACAGCCCACCAAACCCGATCGAGAGTCAGTCCCGCGACGGTCTCAAAGAGATCGGCGGGATAGAGGCATGCCTGCTGGAGGACCATAATCTGTTTGCTCCTATCGAAATATCCTGTTGCAAGCATAACACGAGAACCTGGGTTTCCTAACCCCGGGTCATTCTATTTTGACGTGCCCGGGGGTCAATCCTCATTACGCTATAGCCCAGCGAAGCCACGAGTCACCAAAAGATAGGCACCATCTCCTGCAACATACATATGTCAAGTGTATATTCGTGTCAAATGCGGTGGATACACATTTTATGGAATTTTCTTGACGAACGTCTGTCTTCGAAATATATTGAGGGGAACAACTACGCTGGTTAATGTTAGGGAGTTGTCAAGTGATTGATTACTGGGTCCTAACATTTGCGTAGTGATTCGGGGATTTTACCTTTATGGACTTCCGATCTTTACTCACTTCCGCAGCCGACGTGACTGCGCCAGCCCAGGTCAACTAGTCCATCTTCAATTTTTAACCCGCACTGCAGGCAGCGTTTCACGTCCGAACAACTCCCTTCTGGAAAACGGCACCCTTGCCGGGTGCTGTCGTTGCGCTGCTTTGGCAATCTTGGCTTGGTGCGGGCGTTCTTTGTCGCCGGTTTTCCGTTAGGGACGGTTCAATAAATCGTACGTGCTCGTCGTTTGGGCAGTGATTGCTTGGCGCGCCAGGCATACACCGTCTTGACCATGGAGTTATGCAGTCGGCAGGGCCAGAAAAGACCCCTGCGAGGATTAGATCCATGCGGCTTGTGAATCGGGGCATTTGGGAAATAAACGGGGTTAGTTTAGTATCGAAACAGAAGGGATAAATATCGTGAAGTGGAACAAAACTTGGGGAGCGTTACTGGTATGCGGCATGTCGCTGGGCTTTCTGGCCGCTGCTGTGGGGGACACAATCAGTTTGCAAGACAATAACTCGACGTTTACGATTGATCCGACCAGTCCAGCCGGAGCAAATAGCTGGACAGTGAACGGCGTAAATCAATTGGCGCAGGAGTGGTTCTGGTTTCAGGTCAATGGTTCCCCCCAGGCCTCGATCGACACACTGGGCGGCCTGACCATTTCGGACACGACGGCGGGCGGCAACATCGCCTCTGTTGCCTACAGCAGCGCAAGCCAAGGGCTGAGCGCGAATATCTTCTACGTTCTGACGGGAGGCGCGACAATTGGCCAGGCATCCAACCTCAGTGAAACGATCAGCCTTTCCAATATCAGTGGATCGCCGGAGACGGTCAGTTTCTACGCGTATTCGAACTTTAACCTCGACAATGACAGTGGCGACGTCGTGAGCTTTCCCAACGCGAACACGGTGTTGCAAACCAAGGATAATTCGTATCAGGCGAGGACGGTTATGAACCCTGCACCCGACGAATTCGAAGGAGATTATTTCAACACGATGCTGACCAAGCTCAACGGTCCCGGTCCGCTGATGCTCTCCAACACGCCGGCCATCGGCAGCGCCGGGATAGGGCCGGGGAACATGACATCGACGTGCGAATGGGACATGACGATCGGACCTGGCGATATCGCGATTATCAACCTGGACAAGCAACTGACTGTTGTCCCCGAGCCTGGCACGCTTGCCCTGCTCTGCGCTGGTGCTGCGGTTTTGTTGGGATTCGCGTGGCGACGGCGAAGGTAGTTACCGGAAGTGTCCACTTGGCATTCGCAAAGCGCAATGCTCTTGCGCAAATGCGCAGGTCTTAGAAGGGTCGGTTAGGCCCGCGCGATTTTCGTCTTGGGCCGGAGCACTGTTCTCCTGATCGGTTGGTAGGCGGTCTCATCGCCTTCCATAGCGGGAACGAATCGCAAGAAGACGGCAGGCGGCTGGGAATCGGCGTCTGCCGTGTTTTTTTGGGCATGGTTCAAAGCCGGCTAACACTCTGACGCCGCGGTCCTGTAGGGAACGGCCTCCGTGCCGTTCCAAATCGGGCGGAACGGCAGCGACCCACAAGCGGGTGCCCCGCCGTTCCCTACAGGTGTTGCCCTCTCGGCCTCGGAATTGAACCATGCCTTTTTTTGGCCGCGATCTTCCGTAACGACAAGATCTTCTACATCCCTTTGTTCGCGGTTTGGCGCGAGCTGCGGCAGTGCGGCAGTGCCACTGCCGTCGCTTTCTCTCCCGCCGGATATCACAACGTAGCTGCGCTGACTGGGTGGCGTGCGAACATGGCCCCCCTGAACATTTCGCGAATACGAACAGGAGTTGCGAATATGCAAAATCCGGGGAAAAGAGGCTGGCGAGATGATTGACGACAAACTAGTAATGGATAGTATTAACCGCGCAAAAAGCGCGGATGGTTGGTTCGAGGACGCATCCAGTTTGTCTCCATGTGCCTGCCACCGTGTAAACCAGGAGAAGTACTTATGAGGCGATTGAACTTTGTTGTGCCTTTGTTTACGTTAGTTGCCCTCGCGATGACGGAGGGATTCGCCTTTGGGCATCCTTCTGTTCCGAACGTCCCCACCGTTCCCGAGCCGTCCACGATTGTCGCGTTTGTCGGTCTCGGTGTGATGGGCCTGATCGGCATGTTTTTGCAGCGGCGAAAACGTCAGTGATAAGGGGGGCAGAGAGCGCTAGAAGAGGGCTTTAGGCCCAGCCGCATGCCAGCGTGGCCGGATCTCGTTCAGCGACTTGATGCCATTGTATGCGTTCACTGGTTTCAGCGGAGTTTCGGGGTACCGCTCTTGAAACTCGACGCACAAGCGAGGGGTGTGTGTCAAGATCTCAGAGAGGATGCCTTACTTGCGAGTCGGGCTTTGATGTCCGGAAAGCCCTGTAGACTTTTGAGTTGGTCTCTTGGTTTTTCGCCGCGGACAATCCAGGCTAAGATGCCGCTTATGCCTCGAAATCGTGCAGTTGGCGTATGTTATCCAAAAAGTGCGGGTAGCTTGCTATAACTTTAATGTGCGTGGCATCTGATTCGGTTTGAAGGAAAACAGATTAAGGTTTTGCTGTCCCGTTCTCGGTAGAACAATTTAAGAAGTTTTGTCATAGGAGCCAGCCATGAGCCGGAAGCAGAAGTCGTCAGTCCGTCGCGCATTAGGGAAAAGGAAACATGGAGTTCGCCGCTACTTTGGCAAGAACTTGCAGCTTTGCATCGAGCCGTTGGAAACGCGGCGTTTGCTTACTGCGGTTTTTCTCCAGGGGACTGCCTTTGTTGACTCCAATCACGACCAGACTCTGGATAGCACCGATCAGTACCTTCAGGGAGCGACCATTTCCTTGTACCAGGGAACCAATGTCTCTATGCCACCCCTGGCCACCGCTACCACGAATAGCGTTGGCCAGTACCTTTTCCAGGATACGAATAGTTCTGCTGGTTCTGCAGGTGGGTATGTTGCGGCGGGCCTCGATCCTGGAACCTATACGTTGGTCGAAACTCCGCCGACGGGGTACAGCAACGATGGCACCCAGATTCTCTCGCAACTCAATTCGGCAAGTTCGGTCAATCCCCGCACCATCCAGGTCAATATCGTCGATCCGTCGAACATTTACATGGCGTACGACGAAAGTCAAATGCTTAATCGGAATGCGTTTGATAACGTTCAACAAACGTACAATTTTACCAATGCGGGGGTCACGAACGGATCGTACGTGGTGACGATGGCCAACACAAGTCCGATGGACGTCGGCGACAGTGTGACGGTCAGCGTTGGCAGCACGACCTTGAGCTCCACGATTGCCAGTATTTTACCCGGTGTTTCCATAACGCTTGACAATAAATGGACTGGCAGTGCCAGTAGTGTGGCCACGGTCGCCGACGTAAGTGAGACGGGACTCGCCCAACTCCCTGTCACTCCGGTGAATCCGTCCGTTTTCACTCAGAGTGTCATCTCTACTCCTGCGAACCCCGTGACCGTGACGAACGTAAGCGGGAATCCCCTTAGCGGAGTTCCATCTTATTCGAGCTATTCGGGGAAATTGGCCACCGTCTCTATGTCCAACACCACCGGGTTCACTCCCTTCGAGTTCGTGGAAGTAACGAACGGCAGCACGAAGCTGTATTCGATGATCACCAGCGTCTCGAAGAATTCTTCCATCACGCTGGACGACGGATGGACGGGTGCGAACGGCGCCGCGGTCACGGTTGGTGTTCTGGAACCATTGAACAATTCGTACCTCACGCTGTGCTGGGATTTGGAAAACGCCCTTGCTAGTAATTATCCCGCCTCGGGACCGGTGGCTGGGACCAACCTGTTCCAGGTTACACCGAGTTCCGGTCAGGGAGCACCCCCGAACGCCGGCCAGATTGCATATCTGTACAATCATTACGGCACCGTGGATATTACGAATGCGACAGCGGATAACGCCGCGCTTTCGCACGCAAATGTGGCTCTGCCGGGATTGCCCACGGGAACGACGGCGGAGGCCGCTGGCTTGCAGTTGGCGATCTGGGAACTGGAGTATGGCGTGGCGACCGTCGACGATATCAGCGGCATCCTCCCCTACACAACTGCGGCGGAGGTCACTGCGATAACCACGTGGGCGAATTTCTATCTCGCCGATTCCACTGCCAAGAGCGAAACCGCGACATTCCTGCAGGCGAATGGTACCCACCTACAAGAGGGCGACCAGGGCCTTATGGCTGCGGGGAGCTATAACTTCGGCAACGTGCCGTTGGCAATTACGACAACGCCAAGCATAACAAACGTGACGCTGGGCACGAGTTCAGTGACGTTGAATGACACGGCCAACCTTTCGGGAGGCTATGCGCCGACGGGGACGATCACCTTTACGCTCACAGGCCCGAACAACACCGTAGTGGACACAGAGACGGTCACGGGCATCAACGGGGACGGTTTATATACTACACCGGCCGGTTATACGCTGCCCGCCACGAGTACGGTGACAGGGACCTACCAGTGGGACGTAACTTACAGCGGCGACACGTACAACAGCAGCGTCAGCGACAATAACGCCAGCGACGAACAGGTTGTGGTCGGTCCCGCCACGCCGAAGATCGTGACGACGGCCAGCACGGCCGTCACTTTGGGTACCACGGCGCCCACGCTCAGCGACTCGGCGGTGGTCTCGGCCGGCTATTACGAAACGGGCAGCCTGGTCTTCACGCTTAGCGGGCCGGGCGGCTTCTCCTACACGCAGT
>CAZTPX010000229.1:0-13111 GCA_964615095.1 uncultured Planctomycetaceae bacterium
TAACGGGCTCACTTCTGGCCGCCGCACTTGCTCAACGCCCGGCCGCCGCCGTCACGGCAGAAAGGACCTACTTGCGGCAACGTGGCGCGTGGGCCTCGTGCCTCGACCCACCGTACGCCCGCGCAACGGTCACGAACGCCCCCGCAAGCCTTGGCAGCAATTAATTATTTTTATGATACTGCACTTAAATAGCTAAAGGAAGATGGCGTGTGCCCGACCCCTATATACTGTACGCATGACCACGTTACCAAAAAATGGCTAGGAAGTGGCTAGGTTGACTACAAAAGTGGCTAGGAAATGGTCCAAAGTGGCTAGGTATTGTCTAGGCATTTCGGCCGTAGCAAGACTATCGTTAGAGTGTCAAACGTTTTTTTCCCCGCAGTTTTCTCCGTGTGAGCAATATCTTTGGTGGAAGCCGAATACGCCCGTAGACGTATAAAATCGCCGCTAAAACTCGAAAACGCCCCTTTTTTCGATGTGGCTACATCACTGCATCCCTCGATACGGTTGGCTGGCCGCGGCGGCCAAGGTAAAAGAAATGCCGCGGGAAGCACTTTTTTCTGACTCATGCCAGACAGCAGGGAGTGGGGAGCAGGGAGCAGGGAGCGAACAGAGCAGGGAGAGCGCCTGCCGGAACACGCGTATCGCAGTTCCGGCGTTGGAAACATGCCGGACAACAAATGCCGAAAGTGCAACGAGCGATTGGGCTTGCGACGCAAGTTCGCGTCCGGCGCGAAATGAAGCGGGATCCCTTGCGTATTATGTGGGTAGAAAGCGCGCTGAAGAAGATGGCTATTCCGGGTACACGTGCGGGGGTCCCTCCCGCGCCGTTTAACCAGGACGGGGCACCTGCGCAGCGGGTCGCGGCAACGGCGGCCCCCAATCGCCAACCGTCGCCGTTGGCTCCGAGTTAAACGACTTGCACCTAGACCCGGAGGAGCTGATTGTTGTTATGACACTACACTCAATTAGCTGTGAAGGAATATCGTGTGCCTTGCTCCAATATACTGTACACATGATCACATGTGGCCCGACCTTGCCCAACCTTGCCCGCGCACTATGGGTGTGCCAAAATCATCACTAGATCGCAAAACCATCGTTTTCCCGCAGTTTGCGCTGTTCGATATAGTAGCTTTGATGGAAACAGAACACCTCCGTAGAACTGGAAAAACGACACAAAAAGCGCAAATCTGATTTTTGGGCAAGGTCGGGCAAGAACCACCTATAAGACTGGTGTCGCAACCTCGGTGCGACCACGCATTTCAACCCCCTTGATAATTTAGGCGATATGTAGAAATTAATGATGTTGTTCCAGGAAGATTTTTGCGGACATTCTCCTACGCAACCCTTCAACTCATGCTATACTGCCGGAAATCTCGCTTGTCACATCCAAACCACTGAGGGCCCTATGGCTGTTACTCGTATTCCGATTCCCGAATGGGCAAAGACACAAAAGACCGACAACCGCCTCGAATTGAGCCTGTCGGAGATTGACCTGGTCGTCCGCACGGTAAATTGCCTGGAGGACAACGGCATTTTTACCGTCCAGGACCTCTTGAACTCCACGCCGCGACAATTGCTGGAGATTCCCAACCTCGGCGAGAAGACGCTCGATACAATTTATGTTGCCTTGGAGAAGATCGGTTTCTTCCGCCCTGGCCGTCAGCCCGACGCGCCCGTGCAGGTACAGTTCCCGCCCAAGGAGTTCGCCCTGCTGGAAGACTGAAAGAATTCAAAACAGGATTTAGCATCATGAAAACCAATGTATTCGCAAGGCAGGCCCCGGCGTTGCTCCTGGGTCTGACGGTTCTTGTTCTGGGCAGCCTGGCGACTGCCGCCGATTGGCCGCGGTTCCACGGGGCGGACGGAAACGGCGTGAGCGCTGACAAGCAGCCGTTGCCCGCCACCTGGAGCGAGACGGAAAACCTGAAGTGGAAGGCCAAGTTGCCTGGTCCCGGATCGTCTAGTCCGATCGTCATTGGCAAGCGCGTGGTAGTCACCTGCTGGAGCGGCTACGGCGCCGACCCGGCCCGCGAGGGCGAGGAAAGCGACTTGCGGCGGCACGTCGTCTGCTTCGACCGCGACACGGGCAAACTCCTCTGGGACAGCCTCGTGAAACCGGTCCTGCCGGAAGATCCCTACCAGGGGCAGTTCACGCAACACGGCTACGCCTCGCACACGCCCGTGTCCGACGGCAAGCGGATCTATGTCTTCTTCGGCAAGACGGGCGCGCTGGCTTTTAGTCTGGATGGCGAAAAGCTCTGGCAAACCGGCCTGGGCACCGGCTCGGGCCCGCACGGCTGGGGCACGGCATCCAGCCCGGTCCTGTACAAGGACCTGGTAATCGTACCCGCGGCAGCGGAGAGCGGCTCGTTGGTGGCCCTGAATTGCGAAACCGGCAAGGAAGTCTGGCGTTACAAAGATCCAGGATTCAGCAGTGTCTGGGGCACGCCGGTACTGGTCGATTGCGGTCAAGGCCGCACGGACCTGGCGGTTGCCGTGCCCGGCAAGGTTTGGGGCCTCGACCCCGAAACGGGCAAGCTGCGCTGGCATTCCGAGGGACTTGCGTCGGACTCGATCTGCACCAGCGCGATTGCCGGCGACGGGGTCGTGTACGTGCTGGAGACTGGTCCCCGCGGCGGCGGCAACATTGCCGTCAAAGCCGGCGGCGAGGGCGACGTTTCCAAGACCAATATCCTCTGGCGAAGCACACAGCGTTCGCGGATCGCTACGCCTGTGCTGGAAGGCAAACGCATTTACTTCGTTAATGGCCGTGTGGCCAATTGCCTGAATGCCGCCTCGGGCGAGACCGTCTACCGGGCCTCGCTCACGGGCGGGGCGGTTCCCGCCGAGGCCGCGCCGGGCGGACCACGGGCAGGTGGGCCGGGGCCAGGTGGACCGGGCCAAAATGGACCGGGCCAAAATGGACCGGGGCCAGGCGGATTTCGCTCCAAAGGCAAGCGGTCGGGCGGTGGCGGCGGCCGGGGTGGGATGGGCGGACAAGAATATTCCTCGCCCGTCTTGGCCGATGGCAAGATCTATTACCTTTCGCGATCGGGCGACGGGTTTGTCTATGCCGCGGGGGCAGACTTCAAGTTGTTGGCCCAGAATCATTTCGCGGCCGGAAGCGGCGACTTCAGCGCCACGCCCGCGGTGAGCGACGGCCAGTTGTTCATTCGCTCCAGCAAGTTCCTGTACTGCGTGGCAAAGGCGGAGACAGCGAAGGCGGAGTGAGTTACCCGATCCCGCCTTCCTTGGGCGGTTTCGGGTGGCGGATTGGCGGCTTGGAGGAATCCATCGGCCGTTCCTTCATCGCGGGCATGTTGATGCCCGCGGATCGTTGCTGGCGGCGCAGGTCCTTGACGCGCTTTTGTTCGGCGGCGAAGGCCCGGCCTTCTTGATACCAGATCACGAAGTCGCGGACCGCCTGAACGCCCTTGACTAACAGATAAAGAGCGAGGAGTCCCAGAAGCACTTCAGCCCACGGCATGGAAGCAACTCCCAATGGCAACCAGGAAACTGCAACCGCAAAACTACCCAATTCCAGCATAAATCACGGCTGGCCGCATTGCAACAGGGGGTTGCCATACAAGGGTCTTTTATGCCGTCGAAAATCTGTCCAAGGTGTCCAGAGACTCCCATGCCCTCGATTCGCGAAGCCCTTGCCCAGGCCGTCGCCTGCCACCAGGCGGGCCAACTGCCGCAAGCCGAGCAGATCTACCGCCAGGTCCTGCAGGCCGACCCGCGGGATGCCGACGCCTGGCACCTGTTGGGTGTGATTGCCGCGCAATTTCATAACCATGAAGTGGCAATCGAGCACATCCGCCGGGCCATCGAGTTGAATCCCCACGCGACCGCCTTTCACGCCAATTTGGGGGCTGCTTATCAGAAGCTCAAGCGGATCGATGAAGCCGTCAATAGCTACCGCCGTGCGCTGGAACTGAACCCCACCAACGCCGAGGCGCATAACAACCTGGGCGTCGCCTTGCACGGCCGGGGCGACTTGGCAGCCGCGGAGGCCTGCTTCCGCCGCGCCCTGGAGCAGAATGCGAATTATGCCGACGCGCATGCCAATCTGGGCAATGTCTTGCAAGCCCTGGACAAGCCAGCCGAGGCGCTCGAGAGCCACCAACGGGCCGCGCAGCTCCGGCCCAGTCTAGCCGAGGCCCAACACGGCATCGGCATGGCCTTGAAGGAACTTGGCCGCTTGGACGAGGCTACGGCCGCTTACCGGCGGGCCTTGGCTCTCAAGGAGAACGCACCCGAGACTCACAACAACCTGGGCGTTGTTCTGAAGGACCGCGAGCGATTGCACGAGGCGGCGGCGGCCTACCGTCGCGCGTTGGAATTGAAACCCGACTATGCCGAGGCTCTTACGAACCTGGGCAACGTCTTACGCGAGCAAGGCGCGCTGGACGAGGCGCTTGCCTGCCACCAGCGCGCGTTGGAACTCAAACCCGACTTTGCCGAGGCCCTGAACAATCTCGGCAATGTCTTGAAAGACAAGGCCCAGTTGCCGCAGGCCATTGCTTGTTTCCAGCGGGCGCAGGAGATCGCGCCCGATTTGGCCGAGACACCACACGGGATGGGCGCTGCCCTGAAGGAACAAGGCAAGCTCGGCGAGGCCATGGCCTGCTACCGCCGCGCACTAGAGCTCAAGCCCGGCTATGTCGATGCCCACAATAGCCTCGGCATCGGCATGCAGATCCAGGGCCACCTGGCCGACGCCATGACCTGTTTCCAGCGGGCATTGCAGCTTCAGCCCGACAACGTCGACGCCCACAACAACCTGGGCAACGTGCTCAAGGACGCCGCCCAACTCGCGGCGGCTGTCGGCCATTATCAGCGTGCCCTGGAACTGAAGCCCCTGTTTGCCGAGGCCCACAACAACCTGGGCAACGCCTGGAAAGACCAAGGCCGGCTGGACGAGGCCATCGCCTGCTACCGCCGCGCCTTGGAAATCAAGCCCGACGATGCCGACATCCGCAGCAACTTGATCTTCTCGCTGCACTACCGGCCGGGCGTTGCCTTGGCCGAACTGGCCGAGGCCCAGGCGGAATACGACCGTCGTCACGCAATTCCGTCACCGGCGAGTTGGCCAGCGGAGGAGCCAAGCAAGACTAGCCGCCGCCTGCGGCTGGGATTCGTCTCGCCCGACTTCTGCCAGCATCCGGTCGGTTTTTTTCTGATTCGCACTTTGGAAAATCTCGATTGCCGGGACGTCGAAATCGTCTGCTACAACGATCGCGGGAGCAAGGACCGGCTGACCGCGCGGATTCAGGCGGCCTCGACGTTGTGGCGCGACGTGCTGGGCTGGCGTCATGACCGTTTGGCGGACCAGATCCGCGACGACAGGATCGACATCCTTTTCGATCTTGCCGGCCATACCGCCCGCAACCGCATGCTCACTTTTGTCCGCAAGCCGGCCCCTGTGCAAATTACGTGGATCGGCTACGAGGGCACGACGGGCCTTTCGGCTATCGACTATCTCCTGGCCGATCGCTACATGGTACCCGAGGCGGCTGAGGCACACTGCCGTGAAAAAGTGCTACGGCTGCCGGACAGCTATCTCTGTTTCGATCCGCCCGAGGAAGCCCCGGCGGTTTCCGCGCTCCCCGCGCTTCGAGTTGGGCACGTGACGTTTGCCAGTTGCAACAATCTGGCCAAGATCAACGAGCAAGTCGTCGGCACATGGGCGGAGATCCTTCGTCGCGTCCCGGAGTCCAGGCTACTGCTGAAGTACCGCGGCCTGGAGGACGGCGGCTTGCGGGACCGTTTTCTCGGCATGTTTACGGCCCAGGGAATTCCCGCCAATCGGCTGGAGATCGAGGGTTGGTCGCCACTGGGCGAGCTATTAGCCCGGCACGGCGACATTGACGTGGCGCTCGATCCATTTCCGTTTACCGGCGGAGTGACGACCTGCAACGCCTTGTGGATGGGTGTTCCGGTCGTGACGTGGCCTGGGGAGACTTTCGCCAGCCGTCACGCACTCAGTTTTCTCTCGACCATCGGCATGAGGGAGACGATTGCCGGCAGCCGCGAAGAATATGTGGATGTTGCAGCCGGGTTGGCTGCCGACCTCTCCCGGCTGACCGCGATCCGCGCCAATCTTCGCCAGCAAGTCGCAGCCTCGCCGCTTTGCGATGGGAAGGGATTCGCCAGCCATTTAATGGAGATTCTCCGCGCTGTTTGAATTCGCCCAATGGGGTCTGAGGTGCAATTCGCTAACTGGGCGTTGCCAGCAAAGGCCGCAACCCCTCCCACAGGATTATTATGCTAACCAACTGCTAACACGTTCCTAATCTTGTTCTAACGTTTTTAAACTAGCATTTATTCCCGGTCTCGTGGGAAGGTCCCACGGCGAAACGCTCGCGGCCGGTATCTCCTGCGAAGAACTGGGGTTGTCGGCCCTTGCCATACCTGTATGATCGACTTCAAGGAGAGAATGCTATGAGGTACGTCCCGTCTGCTGTGTCCAATCGTTGGGCCGTGGTGTGCGGTGCAGTGGCCCTGCTAGGGTTGAGTTCGCTTGCCCAGGCCGCGGGTCCCAAGGATTATGTAAAGACCGGTGATGTGTCCGGCACGCTGACGAGTATCGGCTCGGACACGCTGCTGGAACTGATGAACTACTGGGCCGAAGATTTCAAGAAGATGTATCCTAACGTGACGTGCCAGATCGAGGGCAAAGGCTCGGCTACGGCCCCGCCGGCGCTGACCGAGGGCAAGGCCCTATTCGGACCCATGTCGCGGAAGATGAAGCCGGAGGAAGAGGACGCGTTCGAGGCCAAGCGCGGTTTCAAGCCGACCCGCTTTGACGTGGCGTTGGACTGCCTGGCAGTCTACGTCAACAAGGACAACCCTGTAAAGGGCTTTACCTTGGCGCAGTTGGACTGCATCTTCTCGAAGACTCGCAAGAGCGGCTACGCGGACATTTCCACTTGGGGTCAGGCCGGTTTGAGCGACCCGTCTTGGGCCGATTTACCCATAAGTCTGTATGGCCGTAATTCGGCCAGTGGCACGTATGGTTATTTTAAGGAGCATGCCTTGCTCAAGGGCGACTACAAAGACACCGTCAAGGAGCAGCCAGGCTCTTCCGGCGTGGTCAGCGGGGTGGCCAAGGACCGGCAGGGCATCGGCTATTCGGGCATCGGATACAGGACGTCGGAAGTCCGGACCGTGGCGTTGAGCAAGAATGAGAACGGCAAACTGGTCGAGCCGACGTTTGAGAACGCCATCAACGGCACCTATCCTCTGGGCCGCACCTTGTACATTTATGTCGCCAAGAAGCCGGGCGAGCCGTTGTCGCCGCTGGTCAAGGAGTACCTCAAGTTCGTCCTCTCCAAGCAGGGCCAGGAGATCGTCGTTAACAAGGGTGGCTACGGACAACTGCCGGACAAAATGATTGAGAAGAACGTCACACAGCTCGACTGACGCATGCCGAAACCAAGCCAAGCTACACTGCGGAGAGTGAAACGCCACGATCGTTTGGCCCGCTGGGTGGTCACGCTCGGCGGCGTCGTGGTGATCGTAGGCGTGCTTGGTATTCTCGTAATGATCTTAGGGACGGCCCTGCCGCTGTTCCTGCCGGCCCGGGCACGCCTTCTGGCCGAAGCGCCTTTGCCCGCGTCCGTGAAGGCCGACAGCGTGCTCGGGCTGGGCATCCAGTCCGCCGCCAACGATAGTTGGCTGGTCGCCCACATTGTCGATTCATCGGGAACGTTTCACTTTGTGGACCTCCTCAGCAAGGAAGTAATCGGCAGGGCCGATGCAACCCCGCCGGTTGCGGCGGGGCACGCGCCGGTGGGTTCCCCTGGGGCCTCTCCCGGCAAGACGCCTGCACGGCCGACGCTGCTGGGGGCCGCGCCCAGCGACTCCTCGGCGTTTACGCTCCGCTGGTCGGACGGCACGGTCTCGCTCGTCAAGATTGTCGCCAAGACTGCGGTCGCAGGCAAAACCGTCAAGATTCCCGAGTTCAGCCTGGAAACCGCGGCCACGATGCCACCCGACAAACTGGGTGTGCCGGAGCAGGCCATCCTCCGCCGCACGGGTGACGACTCGTCGCGCTGCGCCGCGCTGTATCGCGGCAAGCAGATCGTGGTCACCCGCCAAAGCGAAGACCTCTCCGGCGACAAGGCGGAAACGCGGATTGTTCTCGACCAGGACATTCCCGGGCCGGTGACGGCGATTGCCCTCGATCACAGTGGTACGATGCTCTATGCCGGAACGGCCGGCGGGTCGATCTTGTGGTGGCGGTTGAGCGACACGCAAGTAGTCGATCACGACATCGTGCCGCCCTCGCTGAAGAAGCAGGCCATTACCTCGCTGGAATTGATGATCGGCGACGTGACACTCGTGGCAGGAGACGCCGGCGGCGGAGTGACCAACTGGTTCTTCGTGACGGCGGCGTCTGGATCGCAGAAGACGCCGGCGGCGAATGTGCCCAGCATGAAGAAAGAAGTCAAGAAGCTGACGTACATCCGCGCGCTGCCCGCGCACGAGGCGGCCATTCGCGAAATGGTCCCCTCGCCTCGCAATCACGCCCTGCTGGTGGGAGACGCGGCCGACGCGGCGACGATGGACTACACCACGAGCGAGCGGCAACTGCTGACGATCCACGATGTTGCGAAAATGGCCTTCACGCCGCGCGGGGACATCGTCGCGGGACTTGTCGGCGGCCAACTCCGCGGTTGGCGGATCGAGGGCAGCCTGTTTGGAGCGGCCAGCAGCCTCCATCCCGAAGTAAGTTGGTCGAGCCTTTGGGGCCGCGTCTGGTACGAGGGTCTCAGCGCGCCGGAGTTCGCCTGGCAATCCACGAGCGGGACGGACGACTACGAGCCGAAATTCAGCCTGGTGCCACTGGTCTTCGGCACCTTGAAGGGGACCTTCTATGCGATGCTGTTGGCTGCCCCTTTGGCCCTGGGCGCGGCGGCTTACGTAAGCCATTTTTCCTCACGGACACTGCGGGCGTGGGTCAAGCCGGCAATCGAGATCATGGCCTGCGTGCCCTCCGTGGTCTTGGGTTTCCTCGTCGGCCTGTGGCTTGCGCCGGTCATCAAGGACGACCTGGTGGCCCTGCTGCTGAGCACGATCTCCATACCTGTCTTGTTCATTCTGGTCTTGCTCCTCTGGCAGCAGGCGCGGAAGTCACCCGCGGCCCAGCGCCGCGTGCGAAGCCGCGAGTTCCTACTCGCCGGCCTGTTGCTGGTGGTGGGAGTGGCGGTGGCCGCATGGTTGTCCGCTCCGGTCGAGCAGCGTTTCTTCGGCGGCGATTTGACCCTTTGGTTGGCCAAGCACCTGGGCATGGTTTACGATCAGCGCAATAGCATCCTCATCGCCTTCGGGGTGGGTTTCATGGTCATTCCCATCATCTTCACGCTGGCCGAAGACGCGCTTTCCAGCGTGCCGCACAGTATGACGGCCGCCTCCATGGCCTTAGGCGCCAGTCGCTGGCAGACCTTGTGGCGGGTCGTGCTGCCGTCGGCCAGCCCCGGCATCTTTGCCGCTGTGATGATCGGCTTCGGGCGGGCCGTGGGCGAGACGATGGTGTTCCTGATGGCAACCGGCAATTCGGCACAGATCGATTGGAGTCCCTTCAATGGCATGCGGACTCTCTCCGCGAACATCGCCCAGGAACTCCCCGAAGCGGCGGTCGGCGGCACTCATTACCGCGTTCTGTTCCTCTGCGGGGTAGTTCTGTTTGCAATAACGTTCATGCTCAATACCATCGCCGAAATCGTCCGCCAGCGACTGCGCGCACGTTACGGCCAATTCTAGCTCCCACACCAAGGACAGCCCCAACCGCCGTTTGCAGACTGGAACACGCTTTCGAGACCAACATGACTGAACCGCGCGAACCCCAATCCAACACGCCGAGTGCCGCGACTGAAGCGCCCCGCGCAAGCTCGCCGCCGGTCCGGCCGGCGCGACGCAAGGGGGACCAGTTCTGGAGCGGCGGCGAGCCGATGGTGTGGGTCACGGGAGGCGCGCTGGCCGCCGTCTTGCTGGGCGCATTGACGTTGCTGGCCGTCGTCCTTTACAACGGACTGGGCGTGTTCTGGCCAGCCCGTGTGGAACGCGTGATGCTCACCAACGGCACGCATTTCCTGGGCCGGCGACTGGACAGCCACATCGATCCGCAACGCGGCGCGGAGGTCCGCTTCAAGACGGCCAACCGCGAATTCGATCCCCAGCGGCAAGATTTTCGTTGGGTCATGAAAAGCGACGTCGCGGAGAGCGATTATCCCCGCGACGTCCTCGTTCTCGAACGCCAGGCCAATGGGGAATTCTACGGCGTTTTGCAGGACCTGAAGACGCCGGGACTCGATCTTCCGCAGATGCGTGACCCGGCCCAGAGGTTGCAGGAGGCCTTGCGGGCAATTGCCGTACAACGGGCCGAGAAACTCGATCCACTGCTGGAGCAGATCGGCGCCGTGACCGAGCAACGCCGGGAAGTTGAATTGGCGCAGCTCAAGGCAACCTACCGCAAGCAACAAGCCGAAGCCCACACACCTCCGCCTGCCGAAACCATCGCTTTGCTGGAGAACCAACTTCAGGAACTTGCCGCCGAGGCAGCCGCGCTGCAAACGCAAAGCGAGCGGCTTGTCGCCGATCGTGCGGCAAGCGAAGCAAAGTTGCGGGCAAACGTTGCCGTCTTTCGCGACAGCCAGGGGATCGAGCGGTCCGTTCCGCTCGTGGACATCGTTCGCGCCTACTCGCCCAACGCCATGGGCCTCCTGGGCAAAGTTGGCCACTACCTGGCCAAGACTTGGGAGTTGCTCTCCACCCCCCCACGCGAGGCCAACACGGAAGGCGGCGTCCTGCCGGCAATCTTCGGCACGGTGGCCTTGATCCTGCTGATGGCCCTGAGCAGTTTCCCCATGGGCGTGCTAGCAGGCGTCTACCTTGGCGAATATGCCCGCGACAGCCTGTTCGTCCGCCTGGTACGGATTGGCGTGAACAACCTGGCCGGCATCCCTTCGATCGTCTACGGTATCTTCGGCATGGGCTTCTTCATCAATTACGTGGGATGGACAATCGATCATTCCTGGTATGCCTATCGCCTGTCCAAGGGACCGGTCTTTGGCACGGGCGGCGTGCTGTGGGCCGCCCTCACGCTGGGATTCCTCACCGTGCCCGTGGTCATTGTGGCCACGGAGGAGGCGATCCGCGTGATCCCGCGCAGCGTCCGCGAAAGTTCCTATGCCCTGGGCGGCACTAAGTTCCAGACGCTCGTCCGCGTGATCCTGCCTCTGTCCTCGCCCGGCGTCCTTACCGGATTCATCCTGGCGATGGCGCGGGCGGCGGGCGAGGTCGCACCATTGATGCTCACCGGCGTCGTGAACGCGGCCCCCACTCTGCCGCTGGACGGCAAGTTCCCCTTCTTGCACCTCGAGCGGCAGTTCATGCACCTCGGCTTCCAGATCTACTCAGTTGGGTTCCAGTCACCCAATGCCGAGGCCGCCCGCCCCATGGTCTACGTAATTACGTTGCTCTTGATCGTGATCGTCCTGCTTCTCAGCAGCGTGGCGATCTACGTTCGCAACCGCATGCGAAAGACACTTCAAACTCGAACGATATGACACGACCCACAATGGAGAACGACACAACCGCCACACCGGAAGCTCGCAAGATCGACGTTGCCGCGCGCCCCGCCGCCGACGTTCCCCCCCGGCCCGATGCGCAACGCGCCATCGTCGAGGTAGACGACCTGTGCCTCTTCTATGGCCGCGCGCAAGCCCTCAAGAACATTACCCTCGACTTCCCCCGCAACCAGGTCACGGCCCTGATCGGTCCCTCGGGCTGCGGCAAGTCGACCTTGCTCCGCTGCCTGAACCGCATGAACGACCTGATCGACGACATCCACACCACCGGCAGCATCCGCGTCGATGGAGAGCAGATCCTCGAGCGTTCGACCGACGTTATCGAACTGCGGCGCAAGGTGGGCATGGTCTTCCAGAAGCCGACGCCTTTTGCCAAGACGATCTACGAGAACGTCGCCTACGGCCTGCGGATTGCCGGCGTTCACAATCGCCGCACGCTGGACGAAGCGGTGGAAAAGAGCCTGCAGCGGGCTGCCCTGTGGGACGAGGCCAAGGACCGTCTGCACCAGTCGGCCCTGGGACTCTCCGGTGGCCAGCACCAGCGGCTGTGCATCGCCCGCGCCGTGGCGGTGGACCCCGAGATCATCCTAATGGACGAGCCTTGCTCGGCCCTGGACCCGCGTTCCACCACGCGCGTCGAGGACCTCATCGGCGAACTACGGAACGACTACACGATCATCATCGTCACGCACAACATGCAACAAGCCGCGCGGGTCTCGGACCACACGGCATTTCTGTACGAGGGCGTGCTCATCGAATTCCGCCCCACGCAGGCCCTATTCACTTGCCCTGCCAAGAAGGAGACCGAGGACTATTTGACGGGACGGTTCGGCTAATGCTATCATGGCGCTTTTGACCCCACACCAGGAGAACCGTATCATGCCGCGCAACACCCACGTTCCGACCCTCCGTAGCATCGTTCTGCCGTCCTTGATCCTGCTCTCGGCCGCCAGCCTCTTTGCCCAGGAGCGTCCGGGCTACACCGACACTCCTTTCCTGCCCGGCTCGCAGTGGCGCGTTCACGATCGCGACCGCCCGCAGCCGCCGCTGGTCGCCCCCGGCCGGGAACCAGGGCAGCCGCCCGCCGACGCAATCATCCTTTTCGACGGCCACAATCTTGACCGGTGGACCGGCTGGAAGCCCGGTGGAATCGAAGACGGCGCGATCAACATTTTCAAGACGGGCGAGATCCGCACGAAACGGTCCTTCGGCGATTGCCAACTGCACGTCGAGTGGGCCACGCCCGCAAAGGACGACGGAGGCCCCATGAACTGGGGTAACAGCGGCATCCTCTTTTTTACCAAGTACGAGCTGCAAATTATTGAATCGCACGACAGCCTGATCTATGCCGACGGCATTGCCGGCGCGATCTACGGCCAGACGCCGCCGCTGGTGAACGTCTCGCGGAAGCCGGGCGAGTGGCAAACCTACGATATCGTTTTCACGGCCCCGCGTTTCGAGGGCAAGAAGAACATCCGGCCGGCTTACTTCACCGCGTTTTGGAACGGCGT
>CAZTPX010000230.1:0-13092 GCA_964615095.1 uncultured Planctomycetaceae bacterium
AGAAAAATACAAGAGTCGAACTCGTGAGAAACCACGATGGCTGGGGGACACGGACGGGCGTTGGTTGGTATTTGTTGTCGGGAAGTGTCCCCTGTCGGGGACAAGAATGTCCGAACTGTGCTGCGATTGCTCCGGCCTGGGAGCCAAGCCAGTACTCGCGTCGGTCAGCCCGCATTCATAGGTCTAATGCTCGCTGGGCCAGGGGGTAAAATTCTCCGGTCGCGTGTACTCCGTAACGGACGCCGTGGTACACACCGCGCGTTCCCACAATTCCTTGTGAGAGATGGCGTTGGCCACGACACGCGGCGAATAAGCATCCAGCGGCTCGGCGATAATCCCTTTGGCCGGCAGCTCGTCCAGTCCCTTCCGGGGCATCAATCCGGCAACACTCCGCGCTCCGTGAATTCCTTCTCAGGAACTCTTCGTTGCCGTCTTTCCTTCTCTGAAGATTGATGTACAGAACCTGCATTCGCTCCTCCAACGACAGACGCCGGGACAACTCCGGCAGTCACCCATGCTCGGAGCCCACAACTGTTAATATAGCGATCCAGTTTATCAAACAACGAATCCCCAACTCAGGTAGGCGTCGTCGCTTGTCAGGAAATCCAGCTTTCTGCCGCGCTTATTGAGGAAATCGTCCAGCGCGGTACGGACTTGAATCCACTTGTAATTGCAGTAATCGTGGCCAGCGAAGATGCCCCCTGGCCGGATTTTGCGGACCCACGCCTCAAGATCACGGGCTACCGCCGCGTACGAATGGTCGGCGTCCAGGTAGATCCAGTCGAAATAACCGTCCGGAAACTGCTCGGCGGCCCGGAGCGAATAGTCGCGAATAATCTCCACATTGGGCAGCCTGCCCAACGTCTCGCAAACGGTCCGATACTTCCGTTCAAAGTCGCCGTCGTTGGTGGGATCGTTGACATACTCGTCCGACTGCTTCTGCCAGGGATCGATGAGATGAAGCCTGCGGGGACCAGTGCGCAGAATGCTACGGGTGAACGCACCCTCATTCACGCCGATCTCAGCTACTACCGCATCGCGGGGAAACTTCAAAAGTAACTGTTCGCGGTTGGAAACGACCACAGCCGACGGGTCGGTAAGCGGTGGCCCAGGCTGCCAAGCGATCCACTGCGGCACCAGTGGCGGCCCAGGCTGATGGGTGATCTGGCTGAAGAACTCCCGGTAGACCGGCGCCAAGCGGTCGGGATGCCATTGCTGGGCATGCTCCCGCGCGGCACGGCTCCGGCGCTCGTACTCTGCCGCGTCATCCCAGAGACGAATGACTGTCTCCACCCACGGCTCCACCTCCTCGGCGCTTGGCACATCGCGCGTCTCCGGTGTGTAACGGGCAGGAATGTCAATGAGAAAACCGGCGTTGCCGATCGTCTCCGGCAGGCCGCCACGGTTGCTCGCCACGACGGGGATCCCGTTGAACATAGCCTCCATCGCCACCAGCCCGGCATTCTCCATCAGCGAGGGCATGAGCAGGATCTTCGTTATCGCAAGGAATTGTCGCGCGTCGGGCGAATTGGGCATGATTCGCACGTTCTTGAGGCCGCTCAGGTCAACGCCCAACTGCGGCAGGAAAGTTGCCTTGCCCGCTCCCTCCACGAGCAGGAGCGGAATATCCGGCCGCCTCCCAGATAAAACCTCCGCACTCCGCGCGAAGAAGTTCACGCCCTTGCGCGGCACAGGGTTGACGAAGGTCACGAACATTGTCCCCTCTCCCGCCGGGAGAGGGTTAGTGTGATGGCAATAGGTGTCCGATTTCAGGTCTTTAATTTCAGGATTTGTTTCGGATTTCGGACTTCGGATTTCGGCTTTTGGCGATTGGGTGCCTTGTTTTTCGGCGCAAAGGTTACCTTGAGGGCCTTGCGCCTTCTGAATCACCGCCACCCGTGCGGGATCGACCACCAGCGGCAGATTCAAACTCGCCAGCCCAACGGCCTCCCAATAATACTGCCGGCAGAATTCCGTGGGCACAATTACGTAATCCACCATCCCGAACGAGCGTGGATCGATATAGGCGAAGTTGTGCAGGCCGAAGAGGAGGGGAATATCCAGCCGCTTGACGAGTTGTTGGATGGCAAGCGACACGGTATCGCCGCCGTAGGTCCAGACCACGTCCGGCCGGTTTTTTGTCAAGAAGATCTCGCAGGCCGTGAGGAAGGCCCGAACCTCCTCGGCGTTGATCCACGCGCCGCGCGTGGAGGCCGAGTTGAAGAGCGTCACCGGGACCTTGCCGTACGAGGTGAAGATCATCCGGCCCCGGTAAGGGCCGATCTGGGCGTTGCGCACTGCGTAACGGAGACCCCGCTGCGCCAACACCTCTTCCACAAGCACTTCCTCGCACGAATCCAGCCTTGAGCTGCAAAATGCCTGGCACTTGAAACCCAGCCCCGCCAGCAACTCCAGGCCGTCCAACGTGGCCGTCGCCGCGCCGTTGGTGAAATCGATCACGCAATGCGGCGAAACAAAAGCAATCTTCTTCTTTGTCCCCTCCCCCTCCGGGAGAGGGTTAGGGTGAGGGCTTTCCTCCAATTTCAAATCTGCAATCTCAGGTTCCCCATTCCCGTTGTAATACAACTTTCTCCCCGCCCGCCAGTTCTCCAGGAACATTTGCCTTTGCCGCCAGGTGATATGCGGCACGCGGCTGGCGCTATCGCCGCGAACGTGATACCGCCCGCTTTTCTGAGGCAGGAAGACGAACCGCGCCCCGGCGCGGGCCATTCGCCGCCAGAGGTCGGTGTCTTCGTCGTGCCAGAGCAACTCGTTGAACCCGCCCACTCTTTGCCACAACTCACGGGTGTGCGCGACGCCCAGGGGCACGGCAAGGTGCTGCGCGAAGAGCAACTGCCGCAGATTGCCCGGGTCCCAACCCGGCGGGCGGCCGCGTGCCCCGCCATCCTCATAGACAAAATCATAGGCGAATATAAGCACGTCCACCTTTTCGCCCAATTGCGCCACGCGGGCGAGGTAGTCGGGATAATACTCGTCGTCGCGGTCCAGATAGGTGACGAACTGGCCGCGGGCCGTTTGAATCGCCAAGTTCCGCGCTGCGCTCGCACCGCCGTTCTCCGCGCAGCGGATCACGCGAATTCGCGGTTCCCGCTCCGCCCAAGCTCTGAGCAGTTCGTGACTGTCGTCGCTGGAGCCATCGTCCACGGCGATCAATTCCCAGTCGGGAAACGTTTGCGCCATGACGGTGCGGATCGCCCGATCGAGCGACTCTGCGCCGTTATAGACAGGCATCGCCACCGAAATCGACGTGGGCGCCTTCAATCCCCCAAGCATACCCGCGCCTTGCCTTTACACCTTCTCAGAAATCAGACTTCTCGCCAAGCAACTCTTGCAAAGCCCGCTTCCTGGCCAATTTCTTGTTCTCCTCGATGCGGGCGCGTATCTGTTTTGCCCGCGCCTCCATCCGCTCCGCCTCCTCGGTACGTTTGACCGTTCGCAGCAGCGCCGCGTAACGATCAAGGTCAACTGTAACAAAGAGATGCCAGGTGCCGAATGCCCGCTCATCAAGTTCCAGGGCACGGCGGATGCATTCCTCCGCATCGCCGTACTTCCCCTGCTCGCAGTAGATCTCCGTAAGCCCTCTGTACGAATGCACCGCCTCGCGCTCAACGGACATGTCGAAGTTCACGGAAAGTGCGATTGCCTCCCGCCACGCGGCTTCGGCCTCGGCAAACTTCTTTCGTTTCTGCAGGACATTCCCCAGCCGCTGGAGGTTCTGAGCCACACCCGGATCATGCCTGCCGCCAAGTCGCTCGGCATCTTTGATGGCCCGGCGCAACATCGGTTCGGCATGTTCGAGGTCGTTGCTCGCTTCCAGGGCCCCTCCGAGAATGCCGAGCTGGTTTACGAAATCGGGAGAATCCTCACCGTTGGTCCGCCCGATCATTTCGAGCGACTTTGTGCCGTAGAGCTTTGCCTTGTCGAAATCGTTTTTTAAACCGTAGGCCAGTGTAAGGAATTGGTCGCACCTGATAATCGATGGGCTGTCCGGCCTGAGAAGGCGAGCGAGAATCTTGTCAGCTTTCTCCAAACGGTCCGCTGCATCGCCGAAATCTTGTTCGTGAATCGTTTTGATGGCGTCCGTTGTCCAGTTTGCGGCCTTCTGGAATTCCTCCCGGCCGGTCTTGTCGAGAGTGCATAGCTGCTCAAACTCCAAAAGACTTTGTCGCTGGATGATACTTCTGAAATGCTTCGGCCCGGCAAGTTTCTCCGTGATCTCGACAGCTTGCTTCTGAAGCTCGCGTGCCTCTTCATATTCCCGATACCGGGCGTGGGCTCCTATCTCATCATTCAGGCAACGGATGCGATAATCTAAATCGGCCTCGACGTCCGGCGGCAAACACCAAGCAGGCAGGGGAGAAGTGTTCGAAGCTGAAACTTGTACCTGTGCCTCAAGGCGACCTTCCAATTCGATGAGTGTCAGCATGCCGAGAAACGATACTGTCACGCCATAGAAGTTGAACGAACGAAATCTGCTTCTTGAATTGAAAAAACCCATTTCGCACCTCCTTGCGTTCTAGCGATCACCACCGCGACAGGCCATGGCTCGGCGAGGATTCTTCGCGCGGTTTGAAATAATACGATCCAAACTAACCCGAAGTGAGGGAATGACTTACGGTTCTCGCTTGCGCCTCGGGTTGGAATCCTGTTCAGTCGCGCGAACTATGAATCTGTCAGCCACACCGGCGACGGCGAAAGGCACCCCGCGTTGTGTCTCCTCGTGAGCGCGGGTTACCGAGTGTGACGACAACTTCCGCGCAGCCGCGCCCACTCGCGGGGCAACAAGTCAGCCATCTTCTCGATCCGCAGCTAAATCCATTCCTTTACCACGGGCTAACTACCTATTTCATTGGCCTTTAGTCGCGCTCGGAATACCCAACCATCCTGCACCTAGTTGAAGTAGCCCCCCGATCGAACCATAATAAGAAACAAGCAGGCTTTGGTCAGAACCAACGCTAACCATGATCCCCTCAAACCCGCCGGAATTACCGGGCACAGAACCGAATTTGAACAGGCCGTTCAATTTCCATCCATCTTTACCGGCCGTAATTGTCAGGGAGTCACCATTATCAAAGGGAAATGAAAGCCCAGCTTGCGGGCCCTTTCCATTCCAATCGAGGGCAAACGGCCCGAACGAACTGCCAAAGTCATATTTGCCGTTATTCTCCGAGCCATTAAAAGTGACAGAGCCGTTATGAGCAAAAACCTGTGCATTATTGTTTGAGCTGTTCAGCCAGTTGAAGTTTGCAAACACTTGTTGGGTTGGGCCAGAGTAACCCAACTTCGCCCCAGTCTGTCCGTTGCCAAAATTATTCTGAAGACTCCCCCAAAAGGGACCGTCCGTTCCCTCCATATACACCCCATTAGCGTTTGCCATTGCGTTAAAACTGAAGTCGTTATTTTGAACGCTTAGCCCAAACGTATCTTCAAATGGATTGACGACGGCGTTTATGCCCGCGTACGAAAGAACGGGCACGTTTGCGCCCTGCTCCGCTTGGCTGAGCAGTTGCTCCCCACCCTGCTCCGCCTGGCTGAGCGCTTCCTCCCCGCCGATTTTCACGTTGTTGATAGTTTGTTCTAACCCCGCGAATATACCGGCTAACACTCCGCTTTCCCCGCTTGGATCCGTTGCGTTCGTGGGGCTATTGCCGCAGAACCGGCTCAGGTTCGTGTCGCCGCCATTGAAGCCCGTGGGATCCAGGCTGGCAAAAATACCGTCGACGACATCGTACCAGCGGGTGGCGGTGTGGTCAAGACCGGTTGTGGGGTCCTCCCACATGCCGTCATAGGTGAACGCCGGCTGCACGGCACCGGTCGTCTGCGAGCTGATTTGCCCAAACGAGTCGTAAACCAGGTGATCGACCACGGTCGTGGCGCCGCCGGAGTACTGCACCACGTCGCGGACCGTGCCCTGGTTGTTGGTCAGGTACCAACTCACCGTGCCGGCGGCCTGCGGGCCGCTTGAGACCGGCGCGACCGCCTCGCTGGCCAAGACCTGATCGACCGCCGAACCGTAAAGGTTGCGCTGGATGACCTGCCCGCTGCCGTTGAGCACCAGGACGATGTCCTGCCCGTCGTAGATGAAGTTCTCCGTCGCGCCGCTTGCGGTCCGCGACACCATCCGCCCGAAGGCGTCGTAGGTGTAGGCAACCGTGCTGCCGCCCGTGGTCACCGAGGTCAAATCGCCGGCGTTGTTCCACGTGTAGCTGGTCACGTTTATCTGGTTCGTGCCGTTCAACTGGTACTTGCTCGTGCGATTGCCGTCGGCATCGTACGTATAGTAATACTGGCCGTCGTACAACATGCGGTTCCCGGCACCCGTCGCGCTCGTGATACCCGAGGGCAGCGAACTGATTTTGCGGTTGCCGTTGAGATCGTAGCTTGGGCTGGTGTTCGTCGTGGGAACGTGGGCGAAGTTCTCGTAGTTCGTGCCGGTCAACTGGCTATCGTTGTCGTAGGAATAGGATGTCTCGCCCCAGGCGGTATAGACGGAGTTTGCCCCCGCGCCGCCGGACGTGTCATTCCGCGAATACTCATCGCGCACCCGGCCGTCGAGGTCGTAATCCCAGTGATAGGCGGCCAGTGTAGTGTTCCCCGCGGCGTAGGACAGGTCCGTCAGATCCGAATCGTTGTCGTAAGTGTAGGTGGCGGAGTAGTTTGCCCCGTTGCCGTCGGAGCAGGTCAGGCTCGTCAGACAGTCGTTGTAGTTATAGCCCAGCGAAACGGTCTTGGTCGTCACGCCGTTGGGAGTTTGGTTGGACAGGCCGGTCTGGCCGGTTTGCACGATGGAGGTCATGTTGCCGATCTTATCATAGCCATACGTGTTGAGGAAATCGGGCGTGCCCGTGCCGGCGATGACCGTTCCGTTGCTGCCCAACATGCCGCCGATATTGGCGGCCAAGGTAAGGCGTTCGGCCTTGGCGTCGTAGGTCGAGGTAAGGACCACGTTGTGCCAACTGTCGAGGTCGCCAAGGCGCACGTTCTGGCCGACAAGATCACCCGTCGCGTCGTAATCGTAGGCGTAAGAGGCGATCGAGGCGCCATTGGCGGTGTTCGAGGCGGCCGTCGTGTCGCCCGCGAGGTCGTAGGCGAAGGAGAGCGAGCCGGTGCTACCGGTACCCGCCGCCGCGTTGGCCGCGTTCGTGTACCACGTCTCGCCCGTCACCTGGTCCATGGCATTGTACGTGTAGGTGGTCACGTGGCCGTTGTTATTGTAATTGGCGTCGGCGTCGATCGATTCGACAAGGTTACCGTCGAGGTCGTATTGATAATTGTAGGTGGCGGTGGTTGTCTGGATCGAGTTGCCAGAGTAGCCCAAGGCCACGTTTTCGCTCTGTGCGACCATGTTGCCGAAGGCGTCGTAAGTCCAGAAGGTGGTGTTTTGGTCCGGATCGGTGAGCGAGAGCATTTCGCCGTCGAGATCATAGGTGAAGGTGGTCGTCGGCGCGTTGCCGCCGGTGGTCGGAGCAGGGTCCGTCTGGCTGACCTGGTTACCGAAGGCATCATACGTATAGGTCGTTGTCGGTCCTCCTGCCGCCCCCGTGACGGGGTCCGGTAGGCTCTCGCTGAGCAAATCGCCGTCGGCATCATAGGAATCCGTCGTGACAGGCTGCTGCCCACCGGTTTGCGGTGCGGGCTGCGTGGTCACGACAAGTTGGCCGAGGTCGTTATACTGGTAGGTCGTAACGTTGCCCAAGAGGTCGGTGTCGGAGACCACGTTGCCATCCTTGTCGTAGACCGGGCCCAGCCACTGGTCGTTGACTTCTTGCGACGCCGGCTGCCCCAAGGCGTTGTACTTGTAGTTTGCGGTGTTCCCCAGGGCGTCGATCTGGCTCACGAGGTGGCCGTTGGCGTCGTAGGCGTCGACGGAGGTCTGATCGAGCAGCGCGATCTGTGCGACGGGCGCCGAGCCCAAGGTGACCGTCAGCGCGGAAGCCGAGTCGCTGGAACCCAGCGTCACCGTGCCCACTTCGTACCAGCCGTTGCCCAAGGGCGTGACAGCGGAGAAAGCGTTGCCATTGAAGGTCATACCCTCGTCGCTGAGGCTGAGCGTATAACTTCCGCTGCTGAGAGCGGTCGACGACTGTGCGTAGACCGCGTAGGTCCTGTCCTGGCCGGGGTCCTGCGGCAGGTTGGCGAAGATCGCCGAGCCGTCCGGCGCTGCAAGGGCCTCGCCTTGCGAGGTGGTCACCGTGTCGCCGGGACCCGAACTCGTGCCGAACTGGTAGCTGTAGGTGGTGACAGCATCGCCTTGCCCCGCTCCCGCGGGGAGAGGGGAAAACTGGGCGGTCTGCCGTCCCAAGGGGTCGTAGACGTAACTGGTCACCGGCGTACCGGCGACCACGGCCGGATCGGTCTGGGACGTCTCGTCGCCCAGCGCATCGTAAGCGTAGGTGGTGACGTTGCCGTTGCCGTCGGTCTGGGTGGCGACCAAGCCATCGGGCGTGTAGCTCGCCGCGGAGGTCTGCTCCGCCAGGCACACCGCGGTGACGTTGGCGCCCAGACTGGAAAGGTTGACCGTGGAACTCAGGTCGCCGGACGCCAAGGTCACGGTGCCCAGCTCGCACCAGTTACCGCCAAGGGGCGGAGTTGCCGAGAAGACCTGGTGATAGGTCGGGTCGCCATTCTTGTTGTCGCTGACGCCGATCCCGTAGCTCGTGGTGAGCGTGGTGGAGGACTGCACGTAAACGATGTAGGTGCGGCCCTTACCGGGCGTCTGCGGCAGGTTGTAGACGTCGGCCGCGCCGCCGGAGACCGGCACGCTCTGGCCCTGCGAGGTGGAAACCGGCTGCTCGAGGTTGTTGTAGCCATTGACGGTGACGTCGCCGAGACCGTCGGTCGTGGAGAGCACGTTGCCCAGGGCGTCATAGACGGTGGAGGAGGTTGGCTCCAACAGCGCGATCTGCGTGGCGTCGGATGCTGTGTAGCTGACGGTCAGCGCGGAGCTCGAATCGCCGGCCGCCAGGTTCACCGTACACAAATAGTACCAGCCCGTCCCCAACGGCGGCGTGCAAGGATTCGTGGCATTGCAGGAGAGGCCGCCCGCGCCGTTTTGCGTGACGTTGTAACCCCCGGGCGTCCCGTTGCATTGGATGTAGATCGTGTAGCTCCTGGCCTGGCCGTCGGCCGTCGGCAGGTTGGCGAACGTGGCCGAAGTGGAAGTCGAAGCCAGGTTCAGTGTCTGCCCTTGCGAGGTGGTCAGCGGGCGACCCAGATTGTTGTACGTGGAAGCCGTCACATCGCCCATGGCGTCGGTCGTGGAGAGCAGGTTCTCCTGCGAGTCGTAGACCGTAGCCGAGGTCTGCTCCAGGAGGCAGAGCGCCGTGGCCGGCGTGCCGTTGCCCGTGTAGTTGATCTTAAGGGCCGTGCCGGCGTCGCCGGCGGGGAGCGTGATCGAGCCCAGGAAAGTCCAGCTTGCACCCAGCGTCGAGGCGGCCGAAAGCGGATCGACAGCGCTGGTGTTGAGGGTCAGCGAGCCGCTGACGCTGTCCGTGGCACTGTAGCTGGTGTCTGGGACAGCGTAGCCGTAGAGAAAGTAGGTCGCCGTGGCGTTGGGCGCCAGGCCGCTATAGGTCCAGGTCGTGCTGTTCGTCGTGTCGGGCCCGCGGGTCTGGCCCTGGTAGGTGGCCGTGACGTCGCCCTGCGCGTTGTAGAGGTTGGCGGTCACGTCGCCGTCGGGGTCGGTGGTGCTGGCCACCAAGCCGCCGGGCGGGTCGGCGGAGTTGCCGGTGTAGGCGGTATACACGTAACTGGTGATCGGGTTGCCGCCGTCGGCGACCGTGTTTTGCCCTGGGTTATATGCCCCGGGTGCCCCGCTCGGCGCGGTATTCCAATAGCAATAGCCGCCGGCCTCCTGTTCGACGTAGATCGGATCGCCGTCGGCATCGTAGGAGTAGACCATCTGCTCGCTGGCGCCGCCGTCGAACTGGTAGGAGCTCGTCATCAGATCGATGGGCGCGCCGCTGCTGAGGTCGGTCGTCCCATACTGATACGTCCAGTTCTCCGTGGTCCCGTTCGTGCCGCCGGTCCCGTCGGGCAGCGTTTCCAAGACGAGATTGCCGTCGCCATCGTACGAGTACGTGGTCTTCGGGCCCTGCGTGCCGCTGGCGCTGAGCGTGACACCGCTGGCCGGGTCCGGCTGGTCCATCTCGGTCAGCAAGCCGCTATTGGTATCGCGGACGTAGACCGTGGTCTGGCCCAGCGCGTTCTCTATTGAGGTAGGATTGCCGAACTGGTCGAGGGTATAGAGCGTGGGCTGTGGCTGCTGGTCGTACTCGGCCGCCGGCGAGGCGGCGGAAAGCGTCAGCAGCGCCGGGTTGGTCTGGCTGCCCGGCGAGCCGTTGCCGCTCGTGCCGTCGGGCAGCGCGTCCGCGGCGCGGTAGGTGACCGCCGCGCCCTGCGCATTGATCGCCTGCCAGAGCGTGCCGTCGGCGCGGTAGCTGAAAGTGGTGACATTGCCGTCGGCGTCCGTCATCGAGCTCAAAGGGCCCGCGCTGCCGTTGTAGGTGAAGGTGGTTGTGGGCTGGGGTTGGCCCGTCGCCGGGGCAGGCTGCTCGATGGCCGTCAGTTGTCCGCTCGGATCGACGAGCGTGTTCGTGCTGCCCGGGTCGCTTGCCGTGGCGTAGTCGGTGACCGACGTCAGCCACGCGCCAGTGTAACCGTACGAGGAGGTCGTCGTGCCGTTATAGGTGATGCTCGACAGCGGACCGCCGGACGAGACGTAGTCGTATTTAGTCACGTTGCCGTCTTTGTCGATGGCCTCGTACAACTGCCCGTTTGGATAGAAGGTCTCCTCCGAGCCATCGTGGCCGGTCAGGATCCAACCGCCGTACGTCGGGTCTTGGTGGTTATCGTCGGCTTGAAGGGTGTTGAAGGCCAGCGGTCCCGAGGGACTGGCGTAAGTCCCCTCGTTATTCGTAAAGTCGGCCATCGTCCCGTCGCTTTGCACGAGGATCTCGCCGCCGGAGCCATCGGGCACGAGGTAGTCGAGCCCCGTAACCCACCAGCCCGAGCCGTAATCGCTGGTACTCAGGTTGAGCAGGTCTTGAGTGCCGCTGGCGTAAATCGGGATCTTGCTGCCGTCCTGGTACTTTTCTGTGATCGTCATCGTCCAAGTGTAGCAGCCGGTGGACAGGCTCGGGGGGGCGTCGATGGGCACCGAGAAGCGGTAGTAGTCGTCGCTCTGCACGCCGCCGGTCAGGTCGGTGCCGCTGTAATAGACGGTGTTGCTCACGACGCCGTCCAACCAGGCCTGGACGGTGACGGACTGAAGCGGGTAGCCGTCATTGACGTCGATGGTCGTATCGGCGGAAATCACCTTCCACGCGGTGGCGGCCCCGCTGATGTAGGTCAGCCCCGCGTCGTCCTGCGACAGGACCAGGCTGCCGTCGGTCAGCGGCGACGGCGCGGCCTGATCGACCGGCTGCGGCGCCACGTTGAGCACCAGCAGGCTGGCCGGCGGCGACTGGCCGTCGAACGAGGAATCGCCGGTGGCGGTGAAGTCCGCCGTGATCACGTGCGTCTCGTTTCCCGACAGGTCAGTACTACTAGTAGTCGTCAGCGAAACCGCCTGCAGGCCCGCAACCCACGCCGGGTTGTTGTGCAGCGTTCCGTTGTGACCGTTGCCGGAGGAGTCGGTCGCCGTCGTTCCGCTTCCGTCGTCCAGACGATAGACGGCCTTGGGGCTGGTCAGGACGGTTTGGCCCAAAATGCCCAGGCCGCCGGCATAGAGCGCGGAAACGTCCGTAGGTGTAAGGTCGCGGGCGTAGATCTGTACCTCGTCCAGGGCGCCGTCCAGGGTGGACTGCCCCAGGCGGCCGCCCAGGTCGTAATTGTCGCTGCCCCCGGGCACGTAGCTCCCGTAGGGCACGGTCGTGTCGAGCCGTCCGTCGATATAGAACGAGACCGAAGCGCTGCTGCCGTCGGCGAACACCACCGCCACTTGGTGCCAGCCGGTGTCGTGGATACCGCCCACGCTCGTTACGACGCTCGTGCCCGTCTTGGAGAACGACAGCGTGCCGTCCCCCGCGCCGGCGGCATCCAGGCCCAGGCTCCACCCGCCGTTGGTGCCCTCCGAGGCGATCAGCACTTGCTGCTGGTCCACCAGCGAATCCAACTGCACCCAAGCCGAGAAAGTGAAGTTCGTCGATGCCATGTTGGGGATGGAAACGTAGCCGCTGCCGTCGTTGAACTGCAGTGCGTGCGACAACGGATCGTCCGACACGTTGACCGTATCGAGCTCGTTGCCGTCGGCGTTGAACTGCACGGTGCCCGCCGCGCCGGCCGGCAAAAGAGCCGTCAGCGTGACCGGATCGTTTCCCGCGGCCGGATTTTCGGGTAGGGCCACGGTTACCGGGACGCCGGCATTTTCAATCACGGCGCTGGCCGAGGTGTTCGCCAGCGTGGCGCTGCTGACGCCCGTCACTTTGACCCAGAAGTAATCCTGGTTGGCCTCGTTCAGGCCGTCATCCATGGTGTTCACCGGGATCCAGGCCGTCGAGCGACCGGCGGGAATGGTGATCGACCCGCTACTGACGCCGTAATAGTTCGTGCCGGCCACGGCCGTGCCGTCTGAGGTGCTATACGTCACCGTCACGGCGGCGCTGGTGGCATTGGAGAGCGTAAGCTCGAAGCTCGCCGGACTGCCCGCGTTGACCGGCGCGGCGTTGTTGATAGTCACGGCAGGCTCGCCCTCGCTGTTCCGGACGGCGGCGCTGGCCGCGACTGAGCCCAGACTAGCGCCTACCGCGCTGAGAAGATTGAGGGTGAAATACTCCGCGCTGGGCTCGTACAGGCCGTTATCGCGGGTGGCAACGGAAATCCAGGCCGTCGCGCTTCCGGCAGAAATCGTCGCCCAGCCAGCCGTGCCGAAATAGTTGGTGCCCGCCGTGGCTGTGCCGTTTTCCGTTTGGAACGAAACCGACACGGGAAGCGAGCTGCGACCCGACAGCGACAGTTCGAAACTAGCGACGTTGCCCGCGGTTACCGACCCGGCCGGGCCGCTGACAGTCACGTAAGGCATGGGATCGGTGTTCTGGACCCAGCCGGTGGCCACGCTGGGCGTGCCGAGCG
>CAZTPX010000231.1:0-13001 GCA_964615095.1 uncultured Planctomycetaceae bacterium
GTGTATCGTCACGAGTAAGCACCGACCGCTCGCCGAAACGAACTTGGCCAAGCCTGCGTGAAATCCCTCATGGGCATGAAGCATCGAACCGGCGTGGCCATGCCCAAACCCCTCCTCCTGAAGATGGCCTTCGACTCCGGCTACGAAGCGGGCGCAGAGGACTCCGGCAGCGGCGAACTGCTGGTCGAGACCCTGGATCTGCGGTATGCCATCTATGGCCTGGATGGCAAGACAAAGCGGGCAATTGCCCTGGACGACCTGGTGATGGCCGTGAGCGTGGAGACGCTGGAGCACGAGGAGGATTGCAGGTGCGGGTTGTGCAGGGCGCTGGAGGCTGCCGGTGGGTGAAGACGGGCCTGGTCCGTTTGGTCGCGACGGTTGCAACACGGCGGCGACCGGCCCGAATCTTCATTGTTTGGAACCCCTACGCCTCCGCGACTGCGGTTGGAACTATCCACCGCGCCTGGTCCACCTGGAAACAACCGCTGTCGTTGTTGGCGGGAATGCCCCTGGAAAAGTAGCTGCCGGCGGGCACCGCCTGCACGTAGTCGGCGAGTGAACCGCAGGAGTGCCAGTTCTCGCGCGTGATGTTGGGATGCCGCAAGTTGCCACCGCGCAGACGACGAATAGCACACTCAAGATGCCAATAGTGACCCGTGACATTAGGATACCACAGGCTCGTGCGCGTCTCGTCGGCTTTCTTCTCGGCCGTGGCTTGGGTGCGGTGTCCTGAGTAAATGTTGCCGCTGACCCCACAGACCACGCTCCAAGCTTGGGTTGTCTTCAGAGCGTGTGGCGTTCTAACTGCCAAAGCTTCTTTCATGGTCAGTTTGCAACAACGATCGTGGCGCGTACGCCAGCCCTCTTCACCGATTGCCAGCGCCTCCGCCTGGGTCAACCTGGTGAAGTAGAAGCAGTCTTCTCCTACGGTATCGCAGTCGAAGCGGATCTGTGTAGAAAGGACGGTCGTAGGCTGACCGGTCCGCGGGGAGCTGTAAAACACCAGATAAGCTTCGCCGCCGCCCCAGTGGAGCAGATGGCGGATCTCCTGTCGTACATAGGTAATGCCAGCATCGTCGAGTTGATCCAACAGTGGCGGACTGAGCCCGTCGTAGCCCCACGCGGCCACCGCGTTCAAGCCGATGTCGTTGGGTTCAATCGCCAAGCCAAGCCGGGGCATCGTGTCCCATCGCCATTGCGCCGCAGTCAATCCAATGTCGTCAGGTTCAAATGTCTGCATCTTCAGAGCCTCCGAAAAAGACCGCGTGCCGCCACCACGATAGATGCTTATGCCGGAAGGGCATGCCGACTATTTCGCCATGGACTACGGCGCCTATCAGCCGAGCGGGTTGCCGACGGCCAAGTCGTTGATCTCCTTCACATGTGGCCATATTTGTATCGCCCAAATAATACCGGGAGGTATCTTCCTTTCGACGGGGCGTTGAGGAAGTCCGTGTAAACGGTCTGGGGTACTGACTGGAAGAAGTACCGCATGCCCTTTTTCAATGCCACATATAGCTTTTGGGTCTTGTCATCGTAGGCAACGCCGGCAACGGCGGATGATTCCACTGGGGTAAACTCAATCCCACCTATCACAACGGGCAGCACCGGCACCGGAGCAGCGAGTCGACTCTCGGTCTGCGCGATGGATTCCGCCACGCGCGGTGTGGGAGCCAATAGGGCGTTGGCCGATACGAATCCCAGGTACTGGGTCAAGACGTTCTCGAAGGACCGGGTACAGTCCGCCGCACCAGTAAGGGCGTGTCCTAATTCGTGGAGCAGCGTTCCGGCGAATTCACGAATAGAGCGCAGTTGAGTACGCTTAACGATGATGGCGCGGCGGTCGCGGTCCCACACACCGTCTGTCTCATCCTCGGATGCACGCATGGTCTCGGAAACAAGAATGCGCGGAGTCTCGCTGGGGTTTGCACCAACCAACCCCACAATCTGATTCCTGTTCTGCCATACGTTGCTCTCCTCTTCAGTGAATTGGCTTTCATCCACGAAACGGTACTGAAAACTATCGTTGTAGGATTGAATCCATGTGTCGAGCGTGTGAAAAGGAGCGTTGCCTTGTTCGGATTGGTCGTCAGCGCGATCCTTCTCACGATCCGTCAGTAAAACAACCTCGTGACCATCGCGCTTGATGTCCTCCACAAGTTCCGGCCGAGCCTTGATCTCCGCCTGCGAAAGAGCCACGACCTTCTGCGATTTGGCAAGTTCGTTCAACGCTTTATGTGCAACGTCAATCCAACTAAGTTCCTCCTGGAGTCCGCCTTCGTCCCTGCGTGCGTACGCTGATGCAAGTGGCTGCAAAACATCCGCCGCGTTGGATGCCTTGAGAATCTGGCGCAGACGGTCTGCGTAGACCGATCTTCCGACGTTGACTCTCTCTCGGTTGAGCGCCTTCCGCATCGAATCGGTAAGACTCGTAACATTGTAAGAGAATAGGAATGTGGGTTCAGCGTTGGCCCACACACCGTTGATGAACACCTGCGCCTCCCCCGCTGTTGCGGCAATGATTTCGCCAAGAGGCGTTGCATCCAGAACGCGATGCTCCCGGAAGCACAGGAACATCGCCTTTGCTTTCCCGACAGCGGCATCAGTGACGCCAGCCAGAGTTACGTCCGTTCCATGCGTTGCTGGGTCTCCGGGTTCGTGCGAAATGTGAAGCGTTATAATTCCGTTGAAGTCGTGCTTGGCCGTTGTGGTCAGAGTAAAGACGCCGTGTTGGGAGCGGATGGACACCTTAACCTGGTGGCGATAAAGAGTAGCGAGGGCATCCTTCAGTCCGACACCGAACTTGCCGATGACTCCATCTGCCCCGATCTTCTCCGCGTTTTCATTTAGCGCGAAGTGCTCGATCCTGATGCCGCGTCCATAGTCACGGACGTGCCAATATCCCCGCTCGTCTTTGTCGATGCTGATGGGCGCCGTCCCGCTCAGAGTGCATTCGTCAAGGGCGTTGGCAATGATCTCGCGAAGTGCGTGCTCGACGTTCCAGTGTTCGAGAACCTTCCCGATATTGAGGTCGAATAGGCGCATAGTTCACCTCGTGCATCTTGTGCAGAAGTACGTCGATTTCGCTTCGCCTCAGCGTTCAGTTGTTGGTGCGGCAACCGGCAACTCACCGGCTCGATTTCATCCCCGTCGCGTTGTAACCGCCACAAGGAACCCCATGGAAGGAAAGTTTACCACCGAACCGAGGAGTGTTCAAGCCGGGAGTTACGTTGGGACGTCAAGTACCAGCGGATTCGAGGCACTATAAGCTGCCAAGCCTTTAGCCGTCAGAACCCGCTTTTCTGCGCTGAAGACGCGGCATTCACCCCTTTTGAGCTGCATTTCGCGCTCGTCCCCACTCACCCTTTGGCCACCCGGCTCGGGTGGCCGCAATCGGAGGTTCCCATGGTTTGCGCGTCACCCGCGCCCGCTCCCCGTCGTCGTTGGCATCGCCAGTTCCTGGCCCTCTTGCCACAGATTGTCCAGCACGCGAAATTCGCGTTTCGCCATCTTCGCGGCGAAGCCCGCCAAGATGCCATCCAGGAAACGATCGCCAACGCCCTGGTTGCCTTCGTCGCTCTCGTCCGTCGCGGCAAGATGAGCATCGCCTATCCGACCGTACTGGCGAGGTACGCCGTGGCCCAAATCAAGGATGGACGGCGCGTCGGAAATGCCCTCAATTGTCACGAAGTTCTTTCGCCTTACGCTCAGAGGCTGAAACACTTCCAGGTCGATCGCCTCGACCACTTCGACCCAGAAGACCAGAAATGGTGCGAGGTCCTTGTTGAGGATCGCCACGCTGGCCCCGACGAAATTGCCCGCACCAGGATCGACTTCTCTGACTGGCTGGATTCCCTGAAACGCCGCGATCGCCGCGTCGCCGAGTTCCTTGCCAACGGCGAAACCACCACCGCCGCGGCTCGGAAGTTCCGTGTCTCGGCTGGCAGAATCAGCCAGTTGCGCCGCGAGTTGGCCGCGAACTACCGCGCCTTTGTCGGTGACGATCCTGGCCCTGCCAACGCGGCGTAGTCCGTCATGTTCTCTCTCTTCATGGCCGCCCTGCTTGCTCTGCCGGCAGGGCGGCCCGTTTTATCGGAGGTCAAATGAAGTCTGTTTATCGCATCGCCGCGCTCGCGGCCAATCTGTTTGCTGCGCTGGCGGCTTGTGTCGGTTGCAACTCGAAGCAGTCGCCCGAAAGCCCGGAGCCCGCCAAGGCCCCGACGATCCACTGGCACGGCCCGGCAACCGGCTATGAGGGTGCAGTCAACAAGCCCGCCGACACCACGCCCTAGCTTATTGGAGGCCACACCTTGAGAACATTGCTACTATTCGGAATCGTGCTCGCGCTGGCAATTGTGCTGGTGTTTCTGATCCGGCCCCCGATGTGGCAACCGCCACCGAGCCCGAGAATCCAGTTCGTACAGCCGCCGGTCATCCAAAGCCAAGGACCGACGACCGAGAGACTGGAACAGCTCTCGCACCTCGTTGCCACGCGCGTGTACGTCGCCGATGTTCTGATCGGTGAAGGCAACGGTTGCCGCGGCGTTTGGCTCGTGCATGGCGACGCCCTGATCGCTGTGGACCTTAGCAAGGCCGCGATCGTTACGAAAGACGATGCCACGAAGAAGGCGACGATACGCCTGCCTCAGCCGGAAATTCTCCAGGCGCGGGTCGATCACGAACGTACTCGCACATGGGAAGTGAAGTCCACAACGTGGATACCTTGGACCAGCGACTCCGACAGTTTGCGTGACGAGGTTATGAAGCACGCCCAGCGGCTCGTGGCCCGCGCAGCCGCCTCCGGTGAGAATCTCAGCCAGGCAAAACGGTCGGCCGAGGGCGTGGTCCGCGGCTTCTATTCAGAGGTCGGCTGGACCGTCAGCGTGACGTGGGCCGCGCCCAGCGAAGGTCCGAAGGACGCACCGGCAACGAAGTAACGAATCACCACAACCCACAACCATCAGCAACTGGAACAAGTCCATGCCCATCGAAATCCACGTCGGCCTTTCGCGGAAGGTCGGAACCGCAAATTTTGGCTCCGTCGGAGCTTCATGTAATGTCAGCTTTGAGGCCGGTCACGACTTGTTGGAAAGCGACTTGGCCGGCTTCCATGCCAAAGTTCGCAATGCCTACGTCGCCTGCGTCCAGGCCGTGCAGGACGAACTGGCCCGCGAGCAAGCCGGGACCACGGCCGGCGACAACGGCCACGCGGCGACAAATGGCCATGCCAACGGGCACGCCAATGGCAACACCGCGTCGAATGGCCACGCCACGAATGGCAACGGCAAGGCCCGCTCCAACGGCCGCCGAGCAACTGCGAGCCAAGTACGTGCGCTGCACGCGATTGCCAATCGCCAGGGTCTTGATCTTGCTCAGACCATGCAGGAGCGTTTCGGCATCGACTATGCCGAAGACCTGGGCATCGGACAGGCCAGCGGGCTTATCGACGAACTGAAGGGCGCGGCCGCTGGCAGCCAACGATGATCGGATTAGCCCGGTAAGGCCGCCCGTAAGGGCGGCTTACTGCTGGGCTTTCGTTTACTTATCACAAGCAGCAACCCGGCGGCACCACCGTTGCCCGCCGCGCTCGATCAAGCTGGCCGCCGTACCACGTTCACCGGAAACGAACGCGATGGGCATGACAAGATGGGCGGATCGTCATCGTGGTCAAAGGCCGCCGGCTTCGCAGTTCTTCTCGCCATGCGTTGCTTCCGCAGGCCGTAGCCGATAAGGCCGATGGCACTAGCGGCGAGCAGCGCAACTGTGGAAGGCTCTGGCGTGACCACAAGCTCCTCAGCCGTGGCCGTTGGTTGCAGATAGGCCGAGTAGCCGTTGATCGTTGGCGTGTCCAACAGCAGGTTGTTCAAACCGCTGGCCTGGCCGGCAGTGAAGTCGATCAGATCATAGGTGCCAGGGCCGAAACCTTCCAGGGGTATAATGTTGATCAGGCCGCCGCCGGGATTGACCACGAGCTTGCCCGCGCTGAGCACGAGAAGGTCGGCGGCCGAGCCCACTTCGAAATTGAGGATCGATGGGTTCGCAACGGCGGGACCGCCAATCGTAAGCACGGTATCGGCCGAGTTGGTGTCAGAGAAGGTGAGAGTGCCGACCGCGCCATCAACTAGATCGAGCGTGCCCTGCGCCGCGGGAGTGCTGCCGCCGGCAAGCGTAACCTGGCCCGCGATCGAACCTGTACCTCCCAAACCTCCGCCGCCGTTGACACTGACAGGCGAGTTGCCCAACGCGCCGCCGACAAGGAGCTTACCTTGGCTGACGGTTGTCGGACCAGTGAAGGTGTTCATCGCGGTCAATACCAGCGTGCCGCTGCCGGTCTTCACCAAAGCTCCCGCGTCGCTGATGATCCCGGAATACGTGTTGCTGGTGTTGTCGCTGCCAACCGTGAGCGTCTGGCTGCCCAGGTCGATCGGCGCGTTGCCGCTCATCGAGCCCACGTTCAGATTGAAGGTTGCTAAAGTGAGGCTACCTGGCGCGTTGAGTTGCATAAGTCCGGTAACCGTCGTTTGATCGCCAAGGGTAAACGCCTTGGAACTTGTGATCGTACCGTAGTTCTGAAGCGTATAGATGTCCACCACGTTGCTGAGACCGCTGCTGGTCCACCCACCCGCGAAGAAAACCTGATTGCCCACTGCGGCCGCCGTAAGCAAATAGCGCGCCTGTGAGAGCGTCGCAGTGGACCAGCTACCTGTGGACGTATTGTAGATGTCCACCACGTTGCTGGGGTTCAAACTGTTGTTGAACCCACCAGCAAAGAGGACCTCGTTGCCCACCGAGGCCGCCGAAAGAAGACCGCGTGCTTGCGACAGTGCAGCGGTGGACCATGTACCCGTGGACGTGTTGTAGATGTCTACCACGTTGCTGTAGGTCGCAGCGCTGCTGGTGGCCCAGCCCCCGCCAGCAAAAAAGACTTGGTTGCCCGCCGAGGTTGCCGCGATAAAAGTGCGTGCCTGCGAAAGCGCCGCGGTAGACCAAGTACCCGTGGACGTATTGTAGATGTCCACGACGCTGCTCGGGTCCAAGGCGTTGTTGGGGTCCCCACCGGCGAAGAAGACCTGGTTGCCCGCCGAGGTCGCCGCGAGATTATCGCGTGCTGTCGATAGGGTCGCGGTGGACCATGTACCCGTGGACGTGTTGTAGATGTCCACGACGTTGCTGGGGATGTCGGGACCTCCGCCAGCGGGAGGAACCGCGCCACCGGCGAAGAACACATTACCGGCCGCCGAGGTCGCCGCTAGTAAGTAACGTCCCTGTGACAGGGTCGCGGTAGACCATGTACCGGCGGACGTGTCGTAGATGTCAACTTCGTTACTATGGCTGCCGCCCGTGGCGGTGAATAACCCTCCGCCGAAGAAGACCTGGTCGCCCACCGATGTCACCGAAAGATACGGACCCTGCGACAGGGTCGCAGAGGACCAGACACTCGTGGAGGTATTGTAGATGTCCACCTGACTGCCGTTGGTGAAAAAGACATCATTACCCGCTGAGGTCGCCGCTGTCGCGCCGCTTGCCGACGGGAGGGTCATGGTAGACCACAATGGCGTCCAGTCCTGGGCGGAAGCGTTGTTGAGCCAAAGCGTGGCCAGCGCGGCCGCAGCAAACACTCGGATAGACCTTCTCATCGTAAAACCCTTTCTCCAAATGGTGAACCTTCGGGTAAGCCGATCCGCCACTCCGTCTTCGCTTTCGCCTCGCATGACTGCCTGCCTTGCTAAACGAAAAAGGAGCGTCGGAAACCTAGACCGCTCCTACCGCTCCGACCAAGGAGCACTACAGAACAGCACAAGGCTCCGACGCTCCATTGCGGAGCGCGGTGCCAAGCACTGCTTCTGTAGTTCAAGAACCCGAAGGTCCAGGTTGGTCGTTTGGTAGAAAGCAGGAGCTTGACGCTCACGCGTCGATCAAAATATCTTGAATGGCCGTGAACGGCCTGGTCATCTTTGCAAATACGTCCTCGTGGGTATTGTCGAACCAGCAGACGGCCGATCTTCCACGGCCGAGCGCATCTATTAGTCTACCCACGCCCGCGAGGGGCTTGCAAGCTACCGGGCGAAAAATTCTCTGACAGACGGCCAGACGATCGGGAAGGCCATGGCCCGCATGGCCGTTGGTGCGGCCAGCAAGGCCGGCGCGAGATTCAGATTCGGCGGGCAGAATCGGCCTGGGCGGCGCTGCACGCAGCATTCCGCTTGCCGGGCTTATCTTCGACGGCAAGGCTCCCGTTTGCGCTGGCCGCGTGTAGCGCGTGTGCAGCCTGGCCGGAGTACCGCGTCGGCTATTTCAAGGGCGTCGCCCGCCGTTGGATCAAGCTGCCCTTCGGGCCGCACTCGTAGGGGACGAGTGCGACGGGAAGGCCAGGATGGGTGACGTGTCCTGTTGGTCGAGGTCCGATGGTTTCGCAGTTCTTCTCGCCACCTGCCGTCGCCGCCAGACATAGCCGACTAGGCCGACAGCACCGGCGGCAAGCAGGGCAAGGGTGCTGGGTTCGGGAGTTTCAACAACGGCAATGCCAACCGGATCATTCAATCCCGAGACCAGGGAGGCGTTCACCGTTCCGCCCGACGTAGTGTATTCGCCAATCGTACTGGGGTAATTCGTAACAAACACTTCCGACCCAGACGCGGCAATGCCCCACGGATAGCTCAACCCTGAGACCAGGGAGGCGTTCACTGTTCCTCCCGACGTAGTGTACTCGCCAACCTTGCCGTTGCCCTCATTCGTGACAAACAGGTCCGATCCAGACACGGCAATGCCAACCGGATTACTCAACCCCGAGACCAGAGAGGCGTTCACCGTTCCGCCCGACGTAGTGTATTCGCCAATCGTGCCAGCGTAGTAATTGTCGACAAAGAGGTCTGATCCAGACACGGCAATGCCCCACGGACCACTCAACCCCGAGACCAGGGAGGCGTTCACCGTTTCGCCCGACGTAGTGTATTCGCCAATCGTGTCGGCGTTAAAATTCGCGACAAACAGGTCTGATCCAGACACGGCAATGCCCTCCGGCACAGTCAACCCCGAGACCAGGGAGGCGTTCACCGTTCCGCCCGACGTAGTGTATTCGCCAATCGTGCCAGCGAAGTAATTGTCGACATAGATGTTCGATCCGGACACGGCAATGCCCCACGGACCACTCAACCCCGAGACCAGGGAGGCGTTCACCGTTTCGCCCGACGTAGTGTATTCGCCAATCGTATTGCCGTTGTAATTTACGACATAGATATCCCCACCGCGTGCAGGCGATGACGAGAGTGCCGCTCCCACCGAAAGAACCAATGCCATGATCGAAATGGTGCGTAACATGTTTCGTCCTGCTTTGTGTTAGAGATGAACCTTGGTAGTCGAGCTGCCCCGCCGACGCCAAAACGGCCATTCGCTCAAAGCCCGAGAAGGGGAGCGTGTCCAAGAGATAGGGCAGCCGCACCTTCCCGGTCGATCAGCGAATCCGTTTGTGGCGACTGGACGGAACGATGCTAGTATGCTTAGTCCGGTTGCACAATGCAACAAGGCGGCGGCTGACGAGGACGACAGTTCTCGCAAGCAATAATGCGACAAAGCAACGACTTCAGCAGCATCGTCATGCCAAGACCGCACAGCGTTTCGGCAATTGCCGCGGCTCCCGCCTTCAGCCCGCGCTGGCAACGGCGGTGCAGGAGCCGGGCTTCACCTGCGGGCCGCCAGAGGCATGGTTTGGGCCGCACACCAGGCTTGATGCCGAGAAGGTACATGGAATCGGCGTTGCAGACCATGGTCGGGCGTGTTCTCGGGGCTTAGTATCCCCCGTTGGCTGCATTTGTCGGTCCTTCACGACCGACTCCGGCCCTATCTTGACCGCCGTACAGCCGACCCGATGCTGAAGGCCCGCGACAAAGGGCAGGTGACAGCATGCTTGCAGTCAACCGCACGGGCACTCATGCCAGAAGGACTGCCGCGAGCCGTTGCCTGACGGGACCATGAGGGCAGGGCATCGAAACAGTGCCCACCGAATCAGGCAGCTTGACCTGGCAATGAAGATCGCGGTAAGAACGCCGGCAGAGACCAAGCTACGGCGGCCAGCCAGAAAGTGCGACGACAAGGACCTACGAAAGGGCCGGACGAAGATCAATGTCCGACCGCGGTCAGAGATCGTTATGGGCACGGTGGCCCAGACGACTGCAAGAGATGGACAGTGCAGGGCCTGTCACACGGCCAGGTCAAAGTCGGTCTGTGCAGCGATCGTCGAGATTAGCACAGAGTCGGCGGCCCGCCAGCCCACAGGCCACAGCAGTTCTTCGCCCCAGCCCTCATAGCCAGACTTCGATGTCGGCTTGATCTCGGAGTTCAGCGACCAACGCGGCGGTCTCATCCTGGTCCCAGCCTATCCGCTCGAAGACGGACATACCGAGCGACACAATGTTCCTAAGCAGCACCAGGGCGTCCTCCACCTGTGCCGGATCGACAACCCCATAGCGAACACGCCACTCAGCGCGATGCCACGCATGACCTTCGGCGTCGTCGTAGCCGTAACCTTCGCGGCGGGCTTGCACGGCACGGCGTAGGTCTTTCAGGAGCACTTGAATTATGCAATCCGCCTCGACTGGATGAAGCAAGGCTGCCAAACGCTGCAAGTAGTCGAGAAAGATCTGCTGCCTGTCCTGATTGGTCCGCCATTGCATGGTCGAGGCAGGGTCAAGCAATCGCATGAACTCGTCGCGATGCAGGAGCCACCAGCCGGTGTGCTTGACTGCCTGGATCATACCGGCGCGACACAGCCTGCGAAGCAGACGCACGGGTAGGCCGGTAAAGCCGGCGGTGGCATCGATGGTGTAGCAGAACGGCTCGCGAGCGCGAGCCTCTTGGCGACGGACGCCTTGGATCACCTGCTCCATGAAGATATCGACGGAACGGGTGTCGGGATCGGATATGGTTTCGGGCATCGTGAATGACCTTGAGGTAAAGGAACGCGACGATCAAAGTGTCGTCGTTGCCATCACGATAGCGCATAGGCCGCGGAGGCGCAAGGCCAGAATGCAAGATTCTCGGTGGCTCATTTCGGCAAGGCGGCCGAAGGCCAAAAGCAGGACGCTCGACGGTTCGGCGCAGATCGACTGCAAGCTTTGGGCAGTCAACTCCTTGCAAAATTCCCGTCTGCAACCAGTTGGCGATGGTCGGAGTGCCGGCCCGGAGCCACGCGATTCCGGTTGACCTACGCGCTGCCCTGTCGATCGTGGCGAGCGTGCGCGGCGATGGCAGACAAGTACGGGCCGCGCATAGGGGTGTGGCCCCGCTCGGGTTGGTTGACAAGGTCAATCTCTGCTAGGACAATACGATCAAGGTGTGCCGAGCGGCCGGTCCTCGGAAGAAGAGCAATGAGCAAACAACAGACCTTCGATCTCATGGGAGCCGAATCCGCTTCCGAAAGGATGCAGATTCTATTGCATTTCATCGAGTTTTGGCTAGGACCGCGACGGCCTGAGTATGGAGAGTCCGCCGAAAAGTTGGCTGCTTTGCGATTACCGATGCCTTTGCACGTTCTGTATGAGTTCGCCGGCCGATGGCCGAGATTCTATCCGTTGCCCAATTATGAACCTTGGAACCATGCCCTTGCACACCTAGATCACTTGAGGAAGCTGGATGATTTGCAATTCGCCCGGAATGGCAGGCTGATTTTTGTCGATGAGAATCAGGGCGTCTGGGAGTGCTGCACATTGACGCATGGCGACGATCCGCCAGTGTGGTGTATCGAAGACCAGCCGGACGATACTGGGCAGTGGACGAAACAAGAACGACTCGTTTCCTCGTCTTTATCGACATTTCTGGTGTCGTTCGTCTTGCAGGAACTCATGGTCGGCTCTCGACGGGGTCTATCGGACAAGGGCATCGAGCGTATGTTCGCGGAGACTCAACAGGAAGCTACGGTACTTTGGCGTGATCGCCCGTATGCGCTTAAGAAACATTACAATTTCACCCTGTGGAACGGCCTGCTTGTTGGATCTCTTTACGACAGGTATTGGTTTGCTGCAAACAACGAACAAACGCTGGACTTCCTTGACCGCCATCAAGGTTGAGTCAAGGAAGTGATAATAATGGTGGGCAACCGTTGGGAACTGACGATTAAGAGCGATGGTTCCGCACAGGCAGAGGATGCTTGGTCGCGCGTAGGGGCTGTGCTTGGCCGCGGGGCAGACGGTCCTTGGCCGCGGCGGCAGAGGCTCCTACGCGCTCGCAGAGACCCTCTCGCCAAGTGGCCTTCTAGGCCGCCAGCCTCGCCTACGCGCTCCCAGAGGCCCTACGCGCCTCCCTACGAGCCCAGCCCTCGGGCTCCGTGGGGCGCAGGTTGATCGAATCAAACGACATAGCCCAGTGACGCGACGCAAGGCCAATCCACACGAGCGACTGGTTATGCCAACGTCAGCCCGCCGATGACCTGCCGAACGCCCGGCATCTCCAACGCGATCTCCACTGCGCGACGCTGCGCATCGACCGAAGGCGCGATGCCGGAAATGGCGACCATGCCGCCACCGGCAGCGGCAACCTGCAAGTCGATGACCCCCGGAATGGCGGCGGTGATCGCCTTATCGACTTCGGTTGCTAGGCGGAAGAACTCGTCGAGTTGTCGGCGAGTCTCGTCGGGAATAGGTGAGTTGTCGGATGGCATAACGCTCAAGATAGCTGACAGGAGAGATCGTGTCGAATCGCGACCATTGTACCGCGGGCAAAAGCGCCTTGAACAGCCCTGGCCATGACCGCAGCGGGCAACGTGCCGGCCCTGCCAAACCTCCTTCCTACGCCCAGCGAGCGTCCTACGCGCCCCAGAGGCCCAGGTCATCGGTAGCGTGTGGACCCGCGCCCCGCTAAAGACCATCTGGTTCGATGGTGGCGGCCACGATAGACCTTTTGGTTCGGAGGTCCTGGGATGACCTTCGGGGTTCGTACAACTACCGTAAATGAACTCGGTGGTGATGGAAATGCTATCATAGGTTCGGTCTAAGTGGGCGGTCTGGTCT
>CAZTPX010000232.1:0-12996 GCA_964615095.1 uncultured Planctomycetaceae bacterium
AAGCGCAACTCTACCTATTTTGCCAGAATTACGCAGAGTGCGCGCTAGCCCTGCTATTCGAGTACGTTTCTCCCCAGCACAAGAACATGAACGACCCTTGGAAATCCGTTTCGATCGATGTCCCCTTCACCGTGCCGTTCGTACAGCGACTGCGGTTCACGGGCGACGTCTTGGGAGTCGACCGAAACGTACTCGCAGAACTGCTGGAACCGTCGGAGGGCCAGGTCGCGCGCGTGCAGTTCTGGTTGGACGCCAACGTCGCTGCAGCCGATCCGGAACTGCCGGGCAAGGTCCACGGCTTTGCCGAGGAGTTCGCACACCGGCTAGTCCTCACGGGACCGCCGCAGATCGTCCCCGGCGGCGAAGCAGTGAAGAACGACATTCACGCCATCCAACCGATGCTCTCGGAGTTTCATGCCGCCCGGCTGGATCGACGCAGCTACGTCGTGGTCATCGGCGGTGGCGCGGTCCTGGACGCCGTGGGATTTGCGGCCGCGATCGCGCATCGCGGCCTGCGGTTGGTGCGATTGCCCACGACCACGCTGGCCCAGGCGGACTCCGGAGTCGGCGTGAAGAACAGCGTCAACCTGTTCCATACGAAGAACTGGCTGGGGGCCTTCGCCGTGCCGTGGGCGGTGATCAACGACGCCCACTTGCTGGGAACCTTGTCCGACCGCGATTTTCTGGCCGGGTTCGCCGAGGCGGTTAAGGTTGCCTTGCTGAAGGACGGCCGGTTGTTTGACGAGCTCTGCGGGCAGGCGCCCCGCATCCGCGGCCGCGACATGTCGGTCTGCTTGCCCATCATTCGCCGCTCGGCGGAGTTGCACCTGGAGCACATTGCGCAGGGCGGCGATCCGTTTGAGATGCTGCAAGCGCGTCCGTTGGATTTCGGCCACTGGTCTGCGCACAAGCTGGAGGCCATGACCGGCTTTACATTGCGGCACGGCGAAGCGGTGGCGATTGGCATTGCCATCGACACGGCCTATGCTTCCCTGGCCCTGGGCCTGGATCCGAGGGTCGCAGATTGCGTGGTGGATTGTCTCACCCAGTTGGGATTCGCTTTGGACCATCCGCAGCTCGGCGATCTGCCGCAGTTGCTCGTCGGCCTGGAGGATTTTCGTCAACATCTGGGTGGGCAGCTTACGCTAACCATGCTGCGGGGGATTGGCCAATCGATGGAAGTGCATGAGATCGATCGCGACCTCATGGGCCGGGCGGTGGTACAGGTCCGGCAATATGTACGGTCCGCTCGGCGCTCTCGACCGGTATGCTCAACGCAGCCGCAATTATGCCGGGGCTAACTGGCGAATCGCGGCGCCCGTATCTGAATGACTTTGCGTGATTCCCGGAGGCAGGCGCCAGCGCCTGGGCACGTATCTCGGCCGTCAACGGCTGGCGCGCGGCCTCAGCCTCCTTCCGCATCCGCTCGATCATCTCCTCGTTCCTCTTCTGGGCCGCAGCGATCGATGCTTTGACCTCTTCCGCCTGCTTGCGCGTTTGTTTCTTCCACTGGGCATATTCCTCTTCGCTGCGGAGGCGATAGGTCAGCCTGATGGGGATAAGAGAAACAGAACCGAGCAAACCACGGCCGGAACCATCGCAGGGCAACGCACTTTAGCACCTCCAAGGAATGGAAATAGAAGCGGGCACAGGTCGGACGCCAGAAGCCCCTACTCAAGGACTGGCTTCGATTTTCGCCAGTTCGAATCCCCTGTCAACTAATCTCGGGCGCCATGGTGGGCGAGGTGAGAAACGCAAAACGCCCGACGGCCGGAATCTCGGCGTCGGGACTTAACTGGATGGTCGCGTCAAAACGCAAAAAACTAGAAAACCTCCCCGGGTAGGACTCGAACCTACGACCCAGCGGTTAACAGGCGATACATTCATGCCCGCCGAAAAGCTCATAAGTCTCGTGGACACAAGCATTTTAGGCGGATCACGCAGATTTTCAAGCCGTCTCATTCCGTCTCAAAAAGTCGCATACTGTCGTAGTACCGGGGGCCGAGAATAGTACCCGGTAGTACCCGGTAGTACTCGCGGCCAGGTATTTTCTGCTGCCGCGGCCATCGACATCCCACCCCACGGTGCTATAATCCCATCGGCCGCGAAGTGCGGGACCCCGCCATTGTCCCGAAGGCCCTTGGGACCCCGCTGTCCCATTCCGTTGCTTACCTTCGCGGCCGTTTTCGTGCGCGTTGAGATCCCAGCGGCAGCCTCAAGGGGCTTTTGCGGTGGCGAGCTACTTACAATGCGATAACGTGACGTTCATGCATCACGTGTTGCGACGATTGATGCCGCAGGACTAGGCTGATCGGACACTGCCGCTTTCGTCTTCGTTTCGTTGCCGCCGTGGCGATTGCCGTGCCCATGCCAGCCTCCGCTTACGGATGACGGGATGACGGTGCCGAAGAACGCGGCAATGATAGCCGTCAGGCCGCCGATGCAGACGGCCAGCACCGTAAGCCACAACTGCATCTGCGGCGTCAGATCGTGTCCCAGCCCGAGCACGTCTGCCGGGACGCCGATTGCAATTGCCGCGCCGGCGATCACCGCGGCGATGGGCAACGCGCGTCCCTGTCCGAACTCTACCTGCGGTTCTTTATTCGTTTCCATGATCTTCTTCCTTTCCGGCCCCGGCGGAATGCCGCGGGCCACTTAATGCCTTGCGAAGGGCCGCCAGCGCGTACCGACAGCGACTAGCGGCCGTATTCGACGAAATAGACAAGTTTCGACTGATTTGTGCCAAGGATAAACCGAGGTAATACCGCATCCGTATGACCACCTGCTGCGCTGTCGGAAGCTCGGCGATGGCCCTTTCCAACTCCAGCGGATCGAGCGGTTCAGCCGCGCGCGGCGCTGGGCCGGGCACGTCGCCCGCCGCTTCCAGCGGAGCCGTCCGCTGCCGGCGCATGCGGCGCTTGATGGCATTGAGCGTGACCGCGCGAAAAGCATAAGCGGGCGGGTCCCGCGGCTGGCGTCCCCGCCAGTGACGCCAAAGAGCCGTGAGCGTATCCTGCACCACGTCTTCGGCCTCCGCAGAATCCACGGCGATCCGCAGCGCCACGCGGACAAGCCCGGCCCGGTACTCCTGCACAAACGCCGCAAAACTCGCCGCATCACTTGTCGCCGGATCACCAGCCATGGTTCAATTTACGCCTCCTATAAGAATGATCCGGAAGGTGGGGCGATCCGTCTACTGAATCGAGAGAGAATATTGGCTGGCACGCACGCCACGCCCCACGGCCCAGCCCCGGCAGCTTCCTTCCTCCGAGCGCCGGGCTGGGTTCTCTTCGATTCCCCGCCCAACGCAGGAGCACATCGTTCTTCATCCTACTTCATCCGCAATTACAAGGAACCAAACCATGATCATCGCCGCTCTGTTTGCCTGCTCCATTTTCGCCGTCACCGTTCTGACATGGCTGTTTCGCCAGCGGTTCATCCAGCATCTCCCGAGCAAAGAGACCATGAGCACGCTCAGCCTCATTGCTCCGGTCGCGTTGCTGCTCGTCCTAGGAGGGCACCAGGGACTTTAACCGCTAACTGAGTTAGCGGTTAACGTCCGATAATGTGATGTGTACTGATGTGCTGGAGGGAGCGGAGGCGCGGTTGAGACAGAAGGAACTCGCAGAGATGGCCGGGATTCGGGAGGAAACCCTTTGCCGTATCGAAACCGGCAAGAGCATCCCCAGCGTGCCGACCATCGACAAGATCGACCGCGCGTTGAAACGAGCAGGAAGACGGGCGAAGTCACGGACAAACATGCCGATCTATGCCTGGCGAGGAAGGAACCGGCGCGGGATGTACTCAACGACAACTCAACTTTGAATTCGGCTTTCATCCTTTCGTATTGCCGGCCTCTGTAATCGGTCGTTTTAGCATCCTGACCACATTGCCATATGTGCCGCCAGCCAATGATTCTGGCGTCGGGTGTTCAATGTCATCATCCGGACCGAGTTTACTTGTCCAACTGCCATCGACCAATTGCCGAGCAGCGTGTGTGTATTCGTCACCATTGCTGTAGATAGCGATCTTCTCGTATCCTGCCTCGTGTGTTCCTGAGTCGCATAGGGCGTATCCCAAGGTCAAGAAAACAGCAACAAGCGAATCGACAGTATAGTCTCGCGGCACACTATCCGGCCAAACATCATCTACCGCTGGGTCCCACCATTCGCCGGGTCGCCCTGCCGCATGACCGATACAGTTTTGCTCTTCGCTTGGATCGCTTGTAATCCTATAGCCATCAGCCGCCAAGCGAGGAAAGTACGACTCGTGGACGGTCATTCAATATAGCCCTTCTCGATTCCCCACTTGATCCAGGCAGCCGCCATTTCCCTGAGCTTCCCCCTGGATTCCTTGGGAACTGGGTCAGCGCCGGTAATTGCACGGAGAGCCCATGTCCATTGACTCGGACAGCGCCGCATTTCTTCCAGGATAAACGGAATGGCCGTTTCACCCATGCCGATGATTCGTTGGTAGGCCGGGTGCATTGCCAATTCCTTTGCCTTAGAACTATGCCCGCGTCCGGCCTTCCACTCTGTTGCTAGCGCGTGAAATACGCGTCTTGGCTCATCGGTATCCTGAGCTAGCGCGGACTCGTCTTGGTGCAAGATGCGCCCAATATCATGCCCGGTTGACGAAAACGAACGCTCGTCCATGTAGAAACCCTGCGGCAGCACGCCTACGGGACAATCGCGCCTTGATTCAGCGGACTCCGCGGACCATGGTTGCTCCGGGCTGAAAAGGCCGAATTTCCCCCCAATTGCGATCATCGGTATCAACTCCAACAGTGGGATGTGAGCTTGCGTGCCAGATCGTTAACGTGTCGGTCCAAGTAACGAATGTTTTGAAAGGCGTCCTGAAAGGCGATCCCGTCTTGAAAGGCATCAATGTCGATGAACAGAAATCGCTCGGGCATGGTTTGCGCGAATTTAACAAACGATCCCGCGACGTCAAATAAGTCATAGATACGCATGTCGTAAAAAAGCGATTGAAACCATTGGTTCCTCTCCATGGGGCCTAGGCGAACCACATATTTCCAGTTTTCCGTAACGAAGTTGGCGACGTAGCTGACGTCCGTCATCTTCATGCTTTGAAAAGCTGGAATACTGCCCGTCGCCGCAAGAAAGTTTCGTTCGACTCGCTCACACACGGTTGCAAACGATTCTTGCGTGGCCGCAGCGAAGAAACCATGCACGGAAAATCGAGCAAACTTCGGAAAGCCGAGTCTGCTTTCGTAAGCCTTCATGACGGCGGTGATGATCTCGACTCGCTCGTCTTCAGTGCCTGGCGAGTCAGTCTCAAAGGCAACTTGGCGAAGGTTTACAATCAATCTCTGGTGCTTTGCCTTGTTGAAAAGTTCAAGATTAACAGGGCCGCGGTTCCATTCCGGAAAACCGGGTGCCATCGCAATTCCTACGCCGTCCATGCAACTAACGACTTGCAGCGACGGTTCGAACTGTTGATCGACGATCAGTTTCTTCAGAACCGGTTCTGGCGGCATGGGTGATCTCCTTGTGGCGTAACGCCCATTTATATCGTAGCTTGACGAGAGGCTGCAATAAATCCCCTGTAAGCTGGGGAAACTGGGTTTCTTGCAGGTTGAATACTATCAGAGCCCAAAATCTTGTCAAATAGCGAATGTAGGGCCGATCAGCCGACATGTGAATCAAGAATCTGCTCCAGGAGATGCGGCTGGACGGCCTGATCTGCCCCATTCGGAGGAAACGGGGAGTGGCCGCAGAATGGGAATTGTCTAATCCCGGGTTGGAAAACTACGGATAGACGGTCTTTTAGACAATTCGCCGCCCATCGTCTTGCCGTAACTCTTTGAAGAATAACGGCTTGGAATTGTATAAGTGTTCGATCGTTCGGCATGGGATGTCCGAACAAGGCCGAATAGGTAACACAACGGACTGTCGGCGGCGGAGACGGTTCCATTCCGGCGGTCTTTATGGCGGGCCCAACCGCCCTCGTGCTATTGCCTTCGCCTGGGGTCGCGCGCTTCCACGCGAAGATTCATTTCACCGTTCTTGCGCGTCAGTTTGAATTCGCCGACCAACCTGTGATCGTCGCCGAACAGCTTCTGCTTACGGAAGATCAACCGGGCCATGAACAACGACATGTCCGGGTCATGCGCCGTGGTTTGGCGGAGTTGGTCGACGAGTTTTGTTTCTCCGTTAACCGTGTCGTAGACGACCGAATTCCACACGACGAAAGCGATCTTGAGAACTCCGTCCATCTGCTCGTCCGTCGCATTCGGGCCGATCTCACTGAGCAAAGGCTCAGCGAAATGCAGGAAAGTCTCGGATATCTTCCTGTCGGGGAAGGTTAGCGGTTGCTGATTCCTTGCCATGCTATTCCTCTGGCTCGATGAGACGGATCACGTCGTTGTCGCAGATTTTGCACTTACCGTCAAGAATGAGGCACTTGTTCTCCATCCTGCCGACGTGCCATTCCATGGGAGTGCCTTTCAGGCAATTCCCGCACCAGGCAGCCTCAAGAATCTCCGCTCGCGCCCAGTCTGGAACATGTTCCCAACGTTCGCGTGCCTGCGGAGTGAACTTCGGGAGTTCCATAGCCCAACTGCCGTAAATCCTTGCGGCGACCGTCCCTCAGCCTCTGCCCGGTCTGCCAAAGAGGGAGGGGAGAAACGCAAAACGCCCGGCCGCCGGAATCCCGGTGCTGGGCGCTAACTGGCGAACCGCCTTTATTCGCTAAAATTCAAAAAGCTCCCGTGGATCAACACGTATAGAACCTTGCTCATGGCCCCATCCGCCGATATGCTACAACTCTTCCGCTCGCTACACCAATTCTTTTCTGCCGCCTAACGCCTCATCTATTGGGGCGTTGTGCTCGCGGCGGCTGCCCGATTGCAGTTCGGCCTCTCGTCCAATATATTTGGTGTCGTCGCCATGGATGACGCAAAATGACGACGGATCTGATAAGGCAGGGTGTCCACGATCCAGGTGCATTTTGGAAGAAGAATCAGAAGATACTTACGATTTGATTGGGCAGCGGGCCCGGGAGCAACGGGATAAGTCTGTCGCGTCGTGGCGGCGCGGCCGAATCGCGGGTCTTGTCGACGCCATTTCGTCGGGCGTGGTTAAAGCACCTCAGTCCGTTCTAAAGGCTCTTGAGGAGGCACTATTTCCCAAACCACAGGATAGTGCCCACGACAAGATGGGTGGTCAACCTGAGCAGGAAAAACCGGCCAGTCCAACCGCATCCGCTGGGTCCGACATCGACGTTTTGGCCCAGTTCTTTAAGAGTGGGAGTTGGGAGGAACGAATTGGGGCCGCTTCCTGCATTGCCTACTCCGTAAAGACTTTTTCAGCATCGCCAGGGCCCGATTTTCGCCCTGTTCGTTTATATCTCAAGGACGAAACTCCCGCCTTACTGCGGGGTGCTCTTACCGCCGCCAGTTCCGATGAAATCCCCGAAGTCCAAAGAGATCTCCTCAATGCATTTACCATCCTGAAATTCGGGGGGGACGAATTGTTTCCAGTCTTCCGGCGGCTCTTCTCTGCACCGCACGCCGAAGTCCGAGTCGCTGCGATCTTCGCAATTCGCACGTTTGGGATCGACCGGGCTGCGGGGACAATCAAGGATTTCATTGGTTTGCTTGCCGACCCCATGAAAGACGTGCGACTGGCTGTTTGCGACACGCTGGTATGGCTCGGCCCGGATGCCGTACAAGCCATACCCGCCCTTTTGGATCGTGTTCGTGCTGACCGTGAACCGGACGTAGAACTGGCGGCAGCACGGGCACTGACGGTGATCGACCCAAGCGGCATGGAGCTGTTGAAAGTCAGTGATCGTGCTACCCGTGACGCCTTAATCGAGGGGCTTCGTCAGCTTGACAAAGTTGGTCGCACACTTCGACGGCTGCTTTTACCGCTGTGGATTGAAGCTGATCGTCGCGCGGCAGAGAAGCCAGTCCGGCGAATGAAGCCTATAGAAATCGCCCATACCTTAGACTGCGACTCCAAGACGGTTCGCCGTATGATCGAAAGGAAGGAGTTACACATCCTCGGCCAAGAGGGCCAAAAACGAAGCCTGGTCTATTTGGTCACGGACGAGGAAGTGGAGCGTATCAAAGCGGCTCGACTTGGAAACACGCACTAGGGCCAGTGCAAGCTGGATTGTCCCAGCAGGCCCAGATCTTCGATGACGGACAAATAACGACCATTTGGCGGACACCACCCGCCATATCGGACATGCACTTCCTTAATGCCTTCTGCCTTGAACAATAATCGAGGCTAGGATGAAAGCTACGATCATCTGAACGAGGCTTCTCACCCAGCCAAACTGCTCGTGATCAAGTCACGAGGTTCGGGTTTGGCGACCACATATTGTCAGACAACGCCGGGAATTTCGGCGTCAGCACCCCTGCGAGGTCCCTGCCAAACCGCCTCGCAGGGGTTTTTGTTTTTATGGGATGCGGACGTGCAGGAGAAGCGACGGGAACAACTTGATGCGGCCACGCGCCGGGTCTTCGAGCCTCGCGCCGGGCGACCGTTGCGCCACGAGGATCTTCGCGAGATCAACGAGAACTTGGTCGGCTTTTTTAAGGTGCTCCAGCGCTGGGCAGAAGGCGAGACGAAGGGCCAACCGGCCGTAAACGTACCTGCCGCCGGGAGTTATCCGCCTGTACAGGAGGCAACACCGCCTGCGGGGTAACGACAACGCCCGCATGGAAGCGGGCGCGTCTCAGTAGTTTTGGGCCTCGTGCCCTCGGACCTGGCATGCTTGCAACAAGCCAAGCCTACGAAAGATGACTGAACACATGAATTCTAACATTTCTACCGTATCCTGGCTAGGGGTGCGTCCACGGCTCTCTTTGGCCGCGGTAATCCAGCTTCGTTTGGCTTTGCTGATCCTGTCCTACTGGGCCGGCATGGTCATGCTCGACAACACCGTGCCCGTGCGGCTCAACATCGCCACCCGTGGTGCTGTTCAACGGGCATCCACCGTATGGTGGTCTCGCGCTGAGCCTATCCGCTACGATCGTGCCCCTGCAGGTAGGTCTTGAATTCAACAGCCTGAAGTGGCAGCGGGTTTAATCTGTCACAGTGTTTTCCTTTTAGGAGATTTTTTATGGGTAAGAAGAACCGCCCCGGTGCCGACGCTAGGGGCAACACAGGCGAGGGCCAGGTGCCCAAGAAGGAGGCCGCCCCCGTTCACCATGGCAAAGGCCAGTTGATGGACGGGCTTGCAGCCTGGGAATCGGAGGCGCCGGGCGCCGGCCGCCAGATTATGCGGGTCGTACGACTCGACGATAACGAGCAAATGTTCATCCCCTTCACGACATCTATGACGCGAGTCAACCTCCACTATCTGGACTCCCAGGACATGCGTGAATTCGTCCACTGCCCGGGAGAGACCTGCCTCTTGTGCAAGGTCGGGCGGGCGGTTGAGATGCGCGATTTGTTCCCGGTCTACGACATCGTGGATCGCAACGTCGGCGTACTGCCGATCAGCCCGAATGTCCGCGCTAACGCCCTGCGCCCCCAGTGGCAACCCGTCCTGGAGCGATTGAGGGTTGATAAGGAACCGTTCCTGGTGACCATCCGGAAGTCGGGGATGGCTCAGTTCGTCGTCGGGACGTCGCCGCTTCCGAAGGGCAGTGATGACGGGGCGAACGTGATCGCCCAGTTCCGCGCGAAGATGGACGCTGGCGAAGTCGATCTGGCCGCTGTCTATCAGCGGTTGGATAGCTTCGTGATTCAAGATATCCCCGAGATTGCTCGGCTCATGACCGCCAAGGGGATCGCGCGATGCTCCTCCGACCCCTTCCCCATGTAGTAATTTCCGGTGAACAGGCCCTGGCGGATTTCCGCCAGGGTCTCACCGGCCCTTACGCTTTCAAGCAGTTGGATCAGGCCGGCGGCCGCCTCCTGATCCAACTGCCCGTAGGCGTTGGTAAATCGCACTTGTTGACAGAAATTATAGAGCACAATATGCGTGAAGACCAGCGGTATGACTTGGTTGTTGCGTTATTTCCCCGTTGGGACATTTTGAAAGAAGTAAAAGCAAAACTGCCGCCAGGATTGAAATACGTGGTTCTAAGGCCGCGGCCTAAGCGCCAATGCGGTGCCCTTGACCAGGAATGGCAGGCTTACGAACAGAGCGGTTGTGGCTTGCTCGGCCGCAAGAGTCTTTGCGGACAGTGTCCACGGCAGCGAACATGTTATTGGCCGACGCAGTACGGCAAAGCATTACGGGGCGTCCGACTGATTTTCGCTACGCAACATCATATTGAACTAGATCCGCAATTCATTCGTCGGCTCCAACGCAAGACCAGGGCTCAGAAACCACTGGTTTTGCTAGACGAGTCGGCCTTGCTATTGAAGGACAGGGAACAGGTAATTCAGCATCGCGACTTATGCAAATTCATTACCGCGGTCGAGCAGGCCGGCGATGATGCTGGTGGGAAGGTCATGTACAAGTGGCTTGATTTCACAAGACTAGCTGCCACGGCACCCACCAAGGATTTGCAAGGTGGCCGATGGCCTTGCCCATTCGTCGTCCCAGGTTGGGCAGTGGCCGTCCAGGACGCCGGCCGGGAGCAGTATGGGGACGGCTTTCGATTCCTTGGGTACGAGCTTCGGCATTTCGCGTTTTCCGACCCCGCAAGCCGAGAACGGTTGCCGAATGGCGATCTGCGATTCGCTGTCCCCCCGACCTTGGGCAAGGAATTCATGGTCTTCTCGGGATCGTGCGCCAAAGAGCTGGTTCGATACCGCCTCGATCCAAATCATCGTTGGCCGCCATTGTCGTCGCCGTTCGAGAATATCGAGTTCTCGCACCCTGGCACCCGCTGGTTCAACATTTCCTCGATGGCCGGCGCGGCTTGCTATTTCAACCGGAATTCATCGAGCATCCTGGACTTTTTTGCCGCCAAAATTGCGAGGAACATCAACCAGGGAAAGCGGACGCTGCTGATCGCTAAGAAACGATTTCGCCCGTATTGTGCCGAACACCTTACCAAAAGGTTGCGGGAGCAAGGGATCAACGTTCGCATCATCACAGGCAGATGGAACCGTGTGAACCTGGACGATCCTCGCACGCTGCCGCTTATCAACTACGGCGTTTCAGGGGTGAATCGTTTTCAAAACTTCGATGCCGCCTATTGCTTGACTGGGTTCTACGCCAACGAAGCGGTCGTCGCCAGGACGATCCATGATATTGACTCCAGCGCTGACCGTTTTCCGATCAGCATCCGTAGTTCACACCAGCCGGCCTGCCGCCGCGCCCACGTCGAACTCCCTGACAATCGCGTGACCATTCTGCCCGTCATTGCGCAGGGCGTACTCGATCAGCTTGAAGCTGACGCCGTTGTCCAAGCTGTCGGTCGAGTGCGACCATTTACGCAGCCTCGGGAAATCATCACTTTCCATGCCGGTCAACTCCCTGGTGTGCAGTACACCCTGGACTTCGATAATCTCCGTGCCGCTCGCGAGTATTTTGGGATTTCCACCGCGCGCACCGGCCGGCGAAATTCCCGAGCTGAGCACGCCAAGCAGCTTGAAAAAGCGGGCGTCTCGGTTTTTGAGATCGCCTGCCGCCTTAAGCGACACACCAAGACCATTCGACGTTACCTACGACATTAAAAACAGGGACACGAAACCTTTTAGGTATATCAAGAGGTTTCGTGTCCAACCTGATTGGGGGATTTCTACCATGCAAACGTACGATGTTGTGATCCTGGATGTGATGAACCACGCCCATCGGTGTTGGTGGCCGCTACGGGACTCGACAACCCACCTTGGCCGCGACAACAGCCTTGAGCGAGGCTTCATCGCTGGAATTGTCGCCTTGCTCCAACGGTACTTCAGTGCACTGTTCGTCCTCGCCTGGGACGGCCGTCCCACCAGGCAGATCGAAGAAAACCCGACCTACAAGGCAGACCGCGCAGACAAGCACGCCAATCGGCCGCCCGACTGGCATTCCCGTTGCGATCGGCTACGCGAAGCCCTAGCTGGCGTTTTCCACACGGTCTATGATCCTGCTGGTGAGGCCGACCAGGAGATCGCTCGGTTCATCAAGAGAACCACCGACAAGCGGATCCTCGTCATTTCTACCGACGCCGACCTCTTAATGCTCCTCAACGACCACGTCAATATCTTGCGGCCGACGTGCAAGACAGGATTCTACTGTGCAGAGGATTTCCAGCGGGAATATGGCTTTATGCCCGAGAGCTTCGTGTTGTGCCGCGCCTTGGTCGGCGACAAATCCGACAACATCAGGGGGCTTTTTCGGTTTCCGAAGGCCGCAGCCAAAAGCCTGGCGGCTTCCTTCAGGACGGTTGACCGACTTTATCAGGAGCTGCGCCGCAACCCCGTCTCTGCTGCATTCAAGCAGCTCACGGTCTTGCAGCGGCAGAGCCTGCTGGCAGCAGAACAGCAGGTGCGGAGCAACGCCCGCTTGATTGACCTGCTTGCCGAGACTGCGCCGTCCCATTTGAGTAGGCCGGCGGGTGATCACGGCCCGTTGTTGTCACTTCTGCGTGACTTGGATTTGACCAACCTTGCAGATGCCGTGTCCTGGGAACTGAACGCGAGGCGCAATCAAAAGCCCCGCGAATCAACTTCAGTAGTCCCAAATTTGGCCTATGGCGAGTAGTTCGCCATAAGTCGTTCATACGTTTGGCGATCGAGTCCGAGGGTTTTGTTGGCGCCTAGTGCATGTTCGATGACCTGGGTGATCCAATACAACATTTCTTGGAAACGAAGCAATTCGAGAAACAACTGCGGTTCGGCGCTGTACTTGCCTTTGGCGAAACGAAAATGAATCCATACCCACACATTGCGCAGAACGAGGGCGATGCCCACGAACAACAGCCGCAGTCGCGGATCGCGCGTGCAGGTCTTGATTCGGGCCTCGTTCATCTGGCGATAACTCGTCTCGATGCCAAATCGCTTGCGATAGATTTCGCGGATCTCCTTGGGAGTGCGGTGTACCTTCCAGATCGCGTACAGGAGTTTCTTTCGACGC
>CAZTPX010000233.1:0-12977 GCA_964615095.1 uncultured Planctomycetaceae bacterium
ACGGGCTCACTTCTGGCCGCCGCACTTGCTCAACGCCCGGCCGCCGCCGTCACTCTGCCAGCGTCGGCCATGCCAACTTCTCCGGCGTCGGTTCCATCGGCCACGGCGTCGGCGCGCTGCCAGCCGAAGCCCCAAAGCGTCAAGCTCCCGGGCCTTGTCGAGCCGAAGGGGCCCTTTGCCCCGCGCGAATTGGCCGCGGTTCGTCGCCCTTTACCCATTGTAAAGCGGCAGGATGACACCCGCAATCACAGGCCAGTTCGCGGCAACTTGGCCCCACACCGCCCCGCACTCCGCGCTCACCGCGCCTGCCAAATCCAGGGCCCCAGAAGATCGGGGCGGCGAGGTGCCGGTGGCCAGCTTCTGATGGCTGTTTACAATTGAAAGACAAAGTAGAAAACGTAAGCCCAGGACAGGTTGAGACCTTAAAAGTTACATTTCGCAAGAGAAAGCGTACGAAGGATATTTGGCAAATTCGATTTCATGCCGACCTAAAGTATCCGACAGTTCCGGCCTGGCCCCCTGTGCGACCCCCTGTGCGGCGACCCCCTGTGCGGACCCCCTGTGCCGCCGCTATAAGTGAGGCCCGGGGTGGTCGGGGGGTGGTCGGGGTCCGGGGTGGTCGCGGCGTGGTCGGGTGGTCGGGGTCAGAGAAAGCGCCGGTCAAAGCCGGTAGGGAGTAGCGGATGAAAGAGCCGCATGGAAAAGAAGTAGCGAATCGTTACAACCCCGAGTCATGCGCCGGCGATGGCAACATCGCGGGTGAGGCGTTGACAGGGGCACACGCAGGCCAGCCATTGAGCTCCGAAATCAAATCTTCGGTGTGCCGACCTTGTTCTGACGTGGGGAAGGCAACATCATGAGCGACGCCAATTGAGGCTCAGTCGTCTACAAATTGTGGACAACTGAAAGCCGCTTGTCTTTTCCTCGCGGCGTTTCATGGCCGTCCAGTATTTGCTGGGGGCATCGCTATCGGTTAGTCGATCCGCAAATCTTCTTCGGAAAGCGGAAATGCCGCAACCGCTTGGGCTTGCGGCATAATTCCAAGCCGCGCGCAAATGGGGGCGAGATTTCTTGCGTATTATGTGGGTAGAAAGCGCGCTGAAGAAGATTCGGCGTTTTGTTGCTCTTTGACAACTTGACCGGCCCCCGGCGTAGCGAACCGGGGGCCATACATTACGCGCGGCGCCGACCTGCCCAAGTCGGCGTCCGCGCCGGCGGCTGCGCGGAAACCGTGGCGCGTGGCTCTCGTACCTCGACCCGCCCTACAGCCCGGCAACGGTCGCGAACGGCCGCACTTGCGGTGGCAGCAATTAATTATTTTTATGACTCTGCACTTAAATATCTCCAAGAAAGTACCATGTGTCCTACTCCTATATACTGTACGCATGAACACATTTGGCATAGAATGGTACAAAGTGGTACAGAATGGCACAAAATGCCCAAAAAATGGTACAGAATGGCACAAAAATGGACACGGCCTTTGGCTGTGCCAAATCTATCTTTAGAGTGTCAAGCGATCGTATTCCCGCAGTTTCCGCTGTACGAGAAACTACTTTTACTGAAAGCCGAATACATCCGTGGACGTAGAAAATCGCCGCTGAAACGCCAAAAGGCCCTTTTTTTCGAAATGGCTACACCACTGCCTGACCCGATACGGCGGGTTGGTCTCGGCGGCCAACGCGGGAGAAATGCCGCTCAAAGCATTTTTTCCTTACTCATGCCGTCTTTGCCGCTGGCGGAGCCGGCAAGACTTACTGCCTCGCCTACCCGCAGAGAAGATTATTCAAAGTGTCCAGCCCGGGCGATAGGCGCGGCGGATGAAGGCCTCGGCCTCGGCACAACCGACGGCCTTGAGGTTCTGCGGGTCCCACTGGAGCTTCTTGCCCACCCGGTATGCCACGTTGCCCAACAAGTTGTGCTTGATGAGCATTCCGGAATAGTCGAAGTTGCAGGTGGTCGGCTCGCCCGTCTTGCAGGCGTGAATCCACTCCTGGTGATGCCCCAGCGACGGCTTGAGCCACTGCTTAGGCGGCTGGAAACCCTTGAACTTGGCCTCGGGCAAGAGGAAGTGGCGGCCGTAGTCGGCCAGCAGCATGCCCTTTTCGCCGTCGAACAACACGCCCAGGCCCCACTCGTTCAGGTTGAAACCGGCCGGCGACTCGGGCCGCTTCACGCCGTCGGACCAGATCAACGTGAGGGCTGGCCGGTCGGCGGTGGCCGGGTGCTCCCAGGTGACAATCAGCCAGCGAGCGTTCGTGTAGGGCGAAGCCGGGCTGGGGTCGCCGTGGGCCTCGACCGTCAGCGGGTCGCCCAGTTTCAATGCCCAGAAGGGCAGATCGATCACATGGCTGCCCATGTCGCCGAGCGTACCGTTGCCGAAGTCCCACCAGCGGTTCCAAGTAAGGTTGCCCGGCAAGTAGGCCTGGTTGAACGGCCGATAGGGGGCCGGACCCAGCCAAAGGTCCCAGTTCAGGTGCTTGGGCACCGGCTGCTCGCCCTGCGGCAGACCGCCGCCGGGACCGATGCGGCCGCACCACGCGTGTACCTTGCGGACGGCGCCGATCGCACCCGATTGAATCAGTTCGACTACGCGGCGGTAGTTGTTCTCGGCGTGGATCTGCGTACCCATCTGGGTCGCCAGCTTGCCCTTGTTGGCCACGTAGGTTTGGCGGACCACGTGCGCTTCGTGTACGCTATGGGCCAACGGTTTCTCGCAGTATACGCTCAAGCCGCGCTGCATGGCCCAATTGCTCGCCAGGGCGTGGACCTGGTCGGCCGTGCTCACGACAACGGCATCCAGGTCCTTCTGATCGAGAAGCTTGCGCCAATCCACATAGGTTTTGGCCTTGGTGTGCCGTCGGGCGGCCGCGGCAAGGTTGTTCTCGTCGATGTCGCAGAGTGCGGCGATGTTCTCGCCGGAGACCGAGTTCAGGTTGTCGCCACCTCGACCGCTGACGCCGATGACCCCGATATTGAGCTTCTCGTTGGGCGAGCGGGTTGTGGCATGACCGATACCGCCTACAACCCAATAACCGGCGGTAACGGCGGCCGTGGTCTTGAGGAACTGGCGACGACTGAAAGAATGGCTCATGGGATAAGCTCCATACTGCGGGGTGGAAGGTGGGGAAGGCCAAGACATCATGTTACCCTAGCACACAGATGTTTCCGAGTACACGGCCTTGGATTTGAACCTTTTTTTCGCTGGCAAGCCACTATATTAGAGTTAGAGCGTGCGGAAGAAAGGACGGGAATGCCTCTTTCCCTGAAGTTATAGTTTGCGCCGGGGGGGAATGAGCCGTTGGAGTTCCGGCTTAGCCGGCTTTTTGCCGGGATCACCGCCGACCATGAGTACATGGTGCCTGGGCGGAAGTCCAACGGCTCACTTCTGCCCGCTCGCGGTATATATATCAAAGGGCTTATGTCACATCACCATTGGTACGTTTGGAAAAACGCGATTTTTAAGCCTTTTCCTCTAGAAACACTCGACACGTGCCAGCCATTACGCGAGAATGTATGTGGGCAGACAAGAAAGGACAATCACATGATGCGTCTTTACAGGATACTTGGTTTTCTGGCGGCGGTAAGCGCCGCTGTGTTATGGGGCGGTGTAGCGGGCAATTCGCACGCCTGGGCCGACGACACGCCGGCCGCAGACACGGACAAGGCCGATGCCGGTAAGGGCGATGCGGACAAGACCGATACGGACAAACCGGCAAAAACTCCCGCCAAGGGCGCGAGGGATCCGGTGGCCATGGCTTTTGCCTTGCCCAAAGGCGCTATCCTGACCCCCAAGCAACAGGCCGCCTACGACGATTTCAAGGCGGCCAAGGAGGATGAGTTGCGGCAGGCCTTCGATGCGGTGCAGAAGCCCCCTGCCGGCGCCTCCACGACTCAAGCGCTCAAGAAGGTCAAGGAACTCCGCGATCAGATCCGCGCCCGCTTGCAAGAGATCCTGGCCTCGCCCAATGGTGAGGGCGCCGCTTCATCGGGGTCGGCGGGGAGCGGCTCGGGAAGCTCGTACCCCGGCGGCTACACGCCCGGCTATGGCGGTTACGGCCCGGGGTACGGCGGTTACTACCCGCCCTATGGCGGCTACTATCCCCCGTATTATCGTCCCTACGGTTCGTATCCCAATGGGTATCGTCCTCCCTCGTCGAAAGGCACCAGTGGCGGCGGTTCAGGTGGCACCGCGGGCAAGAGCACGGGGAACTCGACCTCCAAACCGGCCGGGGCGACCACGTCGAAGCCCGCGCCCAAACCGCCGCCCAAGACACGGTGAGCCCGTAGAGCATATTGAGCAGGAGAACAGCAAAGTCTGTCTATGGCATCCCTACGTAGATCGGAATTCATTCCGTTCCCCTGAAGTAGGCAAGGCAACGGAATAAATTCCGTTCTACGTAGGACTTTGCAGTCTCCTGGCATATTGACGTGCCGTTGTCGGTTGATGAAAATGGGACGCAACAGGAAAATGGCCGCAAGGTGAGAAGTTAAGATACTTCTAGCTTTTCGGCATCAATTCAACGACCGCTGGATGGGAGGAAAATAGTGGAAATTTCCAAGGGCACGAATTATTCCATGTCGGTGCGGGTCAACGAGTTTACCATGCCGCCCGTGGCCGACGGCCTGGTTCTCGGCAAGGATTCGCCAATCGGTTTCACGGCGATCTCCAAGGCGCTGAGCTTGTTGATCACCGACAACATGCAGAGCGTGGAAGTCAACGACGACGTGGTGGGCCACATTATCGTGCGCCGCGGCATCTTGCGCCGCGTCCCCCAAGCGCGCTTGGTGGCATTTATCTTGGAACGCGTGAAACCGCTGATGTGCGCCAGGGAAATACTCCACCTGCACATCAAGGCGGAGGTTATGATCGAGGAAGCCAGCGTATGAAGTCCTTAACGGCCGGCGATGCGCTCAGTGATCGTTGCGTGCGGGTGACCGAGGAAATGCACCCGTCGTTGAGCGGCGGCAACGCCTGCCGTGAAGACGTTTACGCGGTCTTCGAGGAAGGATGCGAGACGTCTGCGGGGCAAGGGTTCTTGGGGCTGGTCGACGGCCGCCAGGTTATTCTGTTTCCGCATCGCATCTTTGCCGACCTCTTGCCGTCGCGGCAGGTATCGCGCGTGCGATTGGATACGCCCATGGAAGACGTACGACAACAACTGCTGGAAGGCGTATGCCACTGCCTGCCCGTGGTCGACAATGCGGGGACTTTCCTGGGTGCGGTCACGCGCGACAGCGTGCTGCGACTGCTCGTAGATCGCGAACAACAGATGTTCCACTCGCTGAAGCAGGGCATCGACTTCATGGAGCAGCAGCGAAATCTGATCGCCTTCGAGATTCACGACGGGCTGATCCAGTACATAACCGCGGCCCGCATGCACTTCCAGGCGGCGGCGGAGCATCTCGAAGGCCTGCCCCCCGAAGCGACTGTGCAGTTCGCCCGCGGCATGGCCCTCCTGCAGGAAGGGATCGACGACGCCCGTTGCCTGATTCACGGCTTGCACCCGCCCGCCCTGGAGAGCGTGGGCCTCGTGCCGGCCATCGAGTCACTGGTTGAACAGCAGCTGGCGTCCGACGGTCAGGAGATCGAGTTCGTCCGCAGCCCGGTTCCGCTCCGCGTCTCCAGGTTCCAGGAGACCAACATCTTTCGCATCGTTCAGGAAGCCTTGACCAATGCCGCGCGGCATAGCGGCGGCACGCACGTCCGCATCGAGATCTCGCAGCAGGCGGACCACCTGGCTGTGGAGATCCGCGACGACGGCCGCGGATTCGACGCCCAAGCGCCGCACGATGGCTACGGACTGAAAGGGATGCGATATCGGACGCATGCCTTGCAGGGTGCGTTCGAAGTCGTCAGCGCCCTCGGCCAAGGTACGCGGATCAGCGTACGCGTGCCGACGTAGGCCGTGTTCCAATAGCGCAACGAACCGACCCCAAAGGGCGTTGCAGCGCCCCTCGGGGTCGGCATTCATGCATTTAGCTCGCACGGAATGATGAACAACACTCACGGCTGGGTGGCATGCCTTCCTTCGGCGCAACCGCGGGAAGGCATGTTCCTGTTCGCCGCAACTTCCATCACGTTCCTTCGTTGGTGTCCGGGACTGCCGGCGCCTTCTTGGCCTTGCCGGGCTTGGACTTGTCGCCGCCCTTCTTGTTCTTGAAGTGCTCGGCGGCCTTCTTGGCGGCTTTCTCGACTACGTTCCAAACGTCGTCAGCCGAGGCCTCCCAGCGGACCTTCAAGGTCTTGCCGCTGACGGTCGTTTGCAGCGCGTCGACCAGCTTCTTGACGTCCGCCTCGTTGGCAAACCGCAACTCGCCGACTGCCTTGAGGCCGTCGGCCATGGCCTTGACCTGGGTCGCATCGTCGGCCGTCTTCATAACCAGATTGGCGTGATAGAACGACTTGCCCTTGCTCTCGCCCAGGGCGATCCGCAGGGATTGTGTCTGCTTGAGCACGGCGCAATTCACCTTCGCCGGAATCGCGCTGGCCCGGGCCACGAAACTCGCGCCGGCTGGCGGCTTGCCGCCCAGCGCCGACTTCCCATCGGCAATGCCGGCCGACTTGCCGTCCAACACGTCGATGGCCGCGGCGACGCCCTGCGGGGTGGCCGCGAAAACCAGCACGTCGGGCTTGTAGAACGCGCCGGCCGCCGTCTCGGTCTTCTCGTGGTGCTTGTGCGTCCAGGAGTGGATGTCAATAGCGCCGTGCTTGGTCACCTTGTGGTCGGCGGCATGTTCGGCCTTCTCCAGCAAGAGTTTCTGGTTGACCGTGGAGAAAACGATGGCCACGGCATGTGTCTTTTCCGCGTCCGGCCCGTACACGGTGATGCCATGAAGATCCTTGCGGAGATCAACACCGGCCTTGTCGCGAATCATGTCGAAATGCTTGCCCGATTCCTTCAGCATCGGGCAGGTGGCGAAGGCCTTCTGGACGATCTGTGAATCGCGGATGGCATCGACGTCGACGTGGACAACCCAGGTGGCGTTGGCGGCGACGTTCTTGGTTTCCAGCGGGGCGGCCTGCGCGGTAGCGGTAAACACCACCAAGGCGGCAAAGGTTGAGACTAAAAGTTTCATGCGATACTCCTCATTAAGGGGTGATAGATAGGTGCTCTCGGCAGTTTGGATAGACCGAAAAACGAGCGCAAGGCAATTTCCGACCGATTGCCACTGCCAAGTGCGAAACGAGTGCTCAGTGTATACACCTACTGCCCGTGGCCGGTTACAGCGATTCCGCGGCTCATTGGGCTTCAGACGCCACTCGTATTAGGCTCCTCACCGGTAGGGGGGCAACCCGGCCCTCCGTTGCAAGATCGGGCAGTCTTCGGGATAATGAATCCCGATGTGCCACATGTGCCAAATAGTTTCTGTTGCGGATGGTGGCGAATGCGAGGGCGTAGGGTGGGCCGAGTAACACGAGTCCCACCAGATTCCGGCTCGAATTTGGTGGGACCCGTGTTACTCGGCCCACTCTACAAGCTACAAGAGTTTCCGCAACAGAAACTTTGTGTCAGAATTGTGCGAGACCGCCTAGAAAGTTCCTTCCTGATGTCTGAGTCTGTTGCAGAAAACCATCGCCCATTCCAGGGCCTGGTCGAGTTCAGTCCGGGATTCCACTCCCGCCCAGAAATCCGCTATGTGTTATTCGATTTCGACGGAACCCTGTCGCTGGTACGGCAAGGGTGGCCGGAAGTAATGGTGCCGATGTTCGTGGAAATGCTGCCCCGCCAGGGCGACGAGAGCGAGGCTGACCTCCGCCGACTGGCCTACGACGACATCATGCGGCTGAACGGCAAACAGACCATTTTCCAGATGATCCAACTGGCCGAGCGGATCACTCAGCGCGGCGGCAGGCCGCGCGAGCCGCTATGGTACAAGCACGAGTACCTCCGCCGCCTGGGCCTGCGGATCAGCGACCGTATTGAGGGCCTGCGGAGCGGAAAAATCCGGCCCGACGATTTGCTGGTTTACGGCGCCCGGCCACTCCTGGAATTGCTTTCCGCCCGCGGGCTGACGCTCTACCTGGCCAGCGGCACCGACGAGCCGTGCGTCAAGGCCGAGGCCGAACTCTTGGATGTGGCCCGCTACTTCCAGCCGCGGATCTTCGGCGCCCTGGACAACTACCAGAACTTCTCCAAGCAGATGGTCATCGACCGCATCCTCCGCGAGCACGCGATCTCCGGCGAGCACCTGCTGGCTTTCGGTGACGGTTACGTGGAAATCCAAAACACGAAGGGAGTGGGTGGGCTGGCCGTCGCCGTGGCCAGCGACGAGGGCAACAACGGCTCGGGGCGGATGGATCCCTGGAAACGTGAGCGGCTCCTGGGCGTGGGCGCGGACGTGGTGATCCCCGACTACCGCGATGCCGAAGCCCTGCTGTGCCGCCTGACGGGCACCGACCCGCAGCCGGTCGATTGCGGAGACAAGCCATGACTCAACCCGAGACGGCCGTGAACCTCCGCCAGGTGCGAGTTTACCCCTTGGCCCAGCGCCAGAGCCTTACGCGCATCGTGGAAATCCTCGTCGATCCAGCCGCCGCGCCGGCTGCGTTGGACGACCGGTTGTCGGCGGCGTTGGACGACCTGGCAGCCAAGATCCGCGCCGCCCGGCAGCGCAAGGCCGCGGTGATGCTGATCTACGGCGCGCATCTCGTGAAGAACGGGGCCGCACGCATCGTCAATGCCCTGGTGGCCCAAGGGTGGCTCACGCACCTGGCCACCAACGGCGCGGGCACGATCCACGACTGGGAATATGCCTGGCTGGGCCGCTCGACGGAAAGCGTCCGCGACGGTGTCGCGCGGGGCTGCTTCGGCACCTGGGACGAAACCGGCCGCAACATCCACCTCGCCCTCTTGGCAGGCGGGCTGCGGGCAATTGGCTACGGACGCGCCCTGGGCCAATTCATCGAGGAAGACGGCACGACGTTGCCCGCGCCAGCGGAGTTGGAGAAAGACATTCGCAGCGAACCGGCGGACCCGCTGACTGCCGCGCGGGCCGATTTGCTGGCTGCCATGCGGGAACACGGCTTGGCGGCGGGCCGCTGTGCGGTACCGCACCGCTGGAAAGATGCCTCGATCCTGGCGGCCGCCTTCCGCCACGCTGTACACATGACCGTCCACCCGGGCATCGGCTACGACATCATCGCCACGCACCCCATGTTCAACGGTGCGGCGATCGGCCGGGCCGCCCAGCGCGATTTCGCCCAATTCAGTAACGCGGTAGAACAACTCGACGGCGGCGTCGTGCTCTCGGTCGGTTCGGCCATCATGGGTCCGCAGATCTTCGAGAAGAGCCTGAGCTGCGTCAACAACCTCCGCCTCCAGGCCGGCCGGCCGATCGTCGCCGACCACACGATTTACGTGGTCGATCTGCAGGACGGTGGCAACTGGGACTGGACCGCCGGCGAACCGCCCAAGACCAGCCCCGCCTATTATCTCCGCTTCTGCAAGAGTTACTCGCGGATGGGCGGAACGATGCGCTATCTGCAGTGCGACAACCTGGCGTTCGTTCATCATCTGTATCAGCGTTTGTGCGGTCCGCAATGAAGGAAGGCTATATTGTGCGCGGGCGGAAATGCATTTGCTGGAGTCCCGGCTTTAGCCGGTAATCCGGCATACATGCCGGCTAAAGCCGGGACTCCAACGTGCCATTTCCATCCGCGCAATCAATAAACCCACACTACTTCCATGAATCCCACGCAATTCCAACAGATTACCGGCCGCTATAGCCGCATGTCGATCGCCGTCTTGGGCGACTTCTGCCTCGATCGCTACCTGGAGATCGATCCCGGCCTGGCGGAAACGTCGCTGGAGACCGGCCTCAGCGTTTACAACGTCGTGCGCGTGCGGGCGCAACCCGGCGGGGCGGGTACCGTGCTCAACAATCTCGTGGCGTTGGGCATTGGTCGGCTTGTTCCCATAGGGTTTGCCGGCGACGACGGCGAGGGGTTCGAACTGCTGCGCGCCATGCGAGACTTGCCGGGTGTGGCAATGGACCACTTTCGGCAGACGCCGCTTCGCCGTACGTTCACCTATTGCAAGCCGCTGGTGATCGAGCAGGGCAAGCCGCCACGGGAACTCAATCGGCTGGACAGTAAGAACTGGACGCCCACAGCCGCAGAGGTCCAGGATCGGCTCATCGCCGCCATCCGCGCGGAGGCGGGGCAGATCGATGCCCTCGTGATCATGGACCAAGTGGACGCGGCCGGGACCGGAGTGGTGACCGCGGGCGTGCTGGATGCCGTGGGCCAGATCGCGGCAAAGCTGCCGCAACTGCGGATCCTGGCCGACAGCCGGCGGGGGCTGCACGGTTATCCGGCCGTATGCTGGAAGATGAATTGCGCGGAGTTGGGAAAGCTCTGCGGAGGGCCGCCGCCGGCGAGTCTGGACGAGGCGCGGCGTGCGGCCGTGGAGCTTGCAGGGCGGAACGGCCGCGACGTGTTCGTCACGCTGGCGGAAGAAGGCATGTTGGCGGCGATGCCCGATGGCAGGGCCTGCCATGCGGCCTCGTTGCCGATTCGCGGCGAGATCGACATCGTGGGCGCCGGCGACTCGGTCACCGCCAACCTGGCCGCCGCTTTGGCCGCCGGGGCCTCGCCCGCGGAGGCTTTGGAACTGGCCAGCGCGGCGGCCTCGGTCGTGATCCATCAACTCGGTACGACCGGCACGGCATCAGTCCGCCAGATTGCGGAAACGCTGGGGATGTGAAATCGGCCGACGGCCGCGATTGGCACAATCCACACTAACCCGAAGTGTAAACGAGGGAACGACTTTGCGATTCTCGCTTACGCTTCGGGTTAATATGAGTCTCAACCGCAGACAGTAGAAGTTCGCCGACGGAAACTCAGTTGCCCGGCGACGGTCAGGGTGGTAAGATTGTGTTACGGTCGACCGCCATCCGGTCGCTTTGAACCAATTTCGAAACTTTTGGAGAATCGCTAGCAATGGCTATTGAGTTGTCTGAGGGCGCCGCCACGGAAATCAAGCGTTATATGGAAGCCGAGAAGGTCGAGCCGAATTTTGCCCTGCGGATGGGGATCAGCGGCGGCGGATGCTCAGGTTTGCAATATAGCCTCGGTTTTGCCAATGATTTTGAACCGGCGGTCGACGCTCGCTACGAACAGCATGGAGTGGCGGTGGTCACCAGCAAGAAGATGGCCCTGCACCTGGACGGCACGAAGATCGATTTCCAGGACGGGCCGATGGGCCGTGGCTTTACGATCGAGAATCCCAATGTCGCCAAGGCCGGCGGCTGCGGAAGCTGCGGCTGCCACTAAGGGGCGACCGACGAATAACCTCCGGATTTGGGTGGGATGCCTTAAGCCTTCTAGGCTAGGCATGTCGGCGGCAAGCATGCCTACCCTAGAAGGCTTAAGGCATCCCACGCCCCCCAGAAACATGGAGGTTATTTATTGTCCGGCCCTAAGAGCGGGTCCTCATGACTTCTTGCCTTCCTCGCGCCGCTTGGCTTCGGCTAGCATGGGCTTGAGTTCGTGGACGAAGTCGTGGACGTCCTCAAACTGCCGATAGACGCTGGCAAAGCGAACGAAGGCCACTTGATCGACGCTGCGCAGGTATTTCATTACCAGTTCGCCAATCTCGCGGCTTTCGATCTCGGGCTCCGAGTGGCTTTCCAGTTCGTTCTGGACCTCAGTGACGATCCACTCGAGCTGGGCATCGCTGACCGACCGCTTCCAGCAGGCCAACTCCAGGCCGCGCTTGATCTTGGTGGGATCGAAGGGTTGCCGTGTGCCGTCTTTCTTGACAATTTTGACGGCCGCGCCCTCGATCCGCTCGTAGGTAGTGTAGCGGAGGCCGCAGTTCGAGCACTCACGGCGGCGGCGGATGGCAAACCCGTCATGGCTGGCGCGCGAATCGATCACGCGGTCGTTGTCTTCATGGCAGGTAGGGCATTTCATAACAACCCCTGATTCGTAGCCTCGCCGGGCGCGTCACGGAGCGGTCCAACCTAACTAGGTAATTCTCCCACGGTAGAACGGCAGGAGGAATTGCCTGTCCACCGAGCGGGTATTTTAGCATGAGCCGGCGGGGTTGAATATAGAAGCGAAATTTAATTCACGACTTCTAACAGAATCCTATTGGGGCTGGGACGACTCCTCCACATCAGGCTCGAGCGTTTTCCGCAGCGCTTTTTGCACCTGCCGCAGAGCCTTGGTAACCCGCTCGGTGAGGGCGTTGACCGCGTGGGGCACCATGAGGAACTCGGGCTCGTTGGTTACCGCCTCGCGAAGCTGGTAGCCGATAATCGGACCGGCACCCAGCAGGTCGAAAACGTGATCGATCGACATGGCTTTACGCGCGCGGCGGACAACCGTTTTCGGCACGGTCCACGCTTGCGTCCGGCCCTCGCACTGAAACTGGCAGAGGATGCCCCCAGGCTCCACGAAGATCGAAAGGTCGAAGGTCGGCTCGACTTCGCCGCCGACTTCGCCGGTTTCGCTTAGCGACATCGGTTCGGCAGCAGGATCGTCGGACATGATTGCACCACGTCAATCCCGCCGCGACATGAACAACTGCAGGACGTACCAAAACAGCAGCGCCACCGAGGCGAATAAGGCCAGCGACGCGGCAACGTGTTGCCCGATGCGGTAATGGTGCAGGATGTTCGAGGTGTCGTACAAGATGTAGCCGCAGGCCAAGGCGATCATGGCGTAAAGGAAGACCGCCCCAAGCTGGAAGTGGAACAGAATAGCAATCAAGATGAACCCCATGGCCGCGAAACCGCCGAACACTAGGATCGCCCGCAGGAAGGAGAAGTCGGTCCGCGTGACGAACACCGTGGCCGTCAACCCTGCAAATAGAGCCAGCGTTGTTATCGCTGCCGATTGGATCACCGAAGGGTCGATAGTATTGGCAATGTAAAGCAGGGGGGCAAAAATGATTGATTCGGCGAACACATAAAGCCCCAGGGCTAGCGCGCACTCTGCGTAATTCTGGCAAAATAGGTAGAGTTGCGCT
>CAZTPX010000234.1:0-12736 GCA_964615095.1 uncultured Planctomycetaceae bacterium
CCCAGAAGGGCGGCCGGCCGAAGAAAGAAGAAAACCCGTAATGTGTCCCCGGATTCCCCGCCTGCGAATTGTTCTTGAAGAAGCAGCGACCGGACGCGGTGTGGACCTACGGCGACGACCCCCTGTCGCGGGAGATCGTCAAACTGCTCAAGCGGTTGGACATTCCCATCGTTTTCGCCCTGCACGACCTGACGCATAGCAACCCGGCGGCGTTCACGCCGTTCGACTACGTGGTCGTGCCCTCGGAATCCGCGCGGCAGCATTACTGGCAGACGCTCGGGCTGGCCTGCCAGGTCTTGCCGCCGGTGGCTCGTGCGGCGGAGCACGAGCGCCTGACCCCGATTTATCGCGAGTTCTTCAGCCAAATCACGCATCAGCCGGGAGCGCCGTTGGTACCGAAGGAGCCGGCGGGCACAAATTCAAAATCCGAAATCCGAAGCACGAAATCCGGCAACATTTCAGCGGAATGAAGAAGACGACCCCTTCCAGGCGAGCTGGCAGGTGAAGGAGCCTTGTCGGCGATGGGCCTGCACTCGCCCAAAGACTGGTTCACCTGCCAGGCGAGCTGGCAGGGGTCATGGGTCGACTGACGGAACTCTCACTCGCTAAAAAGACTTGTCCACCAGCCCGGCAAGCGGGCTGGGGTCTGCTCCTCAATTCCGCTAAACAGTTACGAAAATCCAAAACAATTCGAAGATGCCAAGCGCATGATCTATCTCTCGCTACCCATTGGTTCGCGGCACGGCTGGGGCATCGTCGGCAAGCAAATCACGATGGAAATGGCCAGGCTCGACCGCGTGCGCCTGCTCACCGAGCCCTTCACGCCGGAAGCCATCGGCGATGAACTGGAATACCATGCGTTGGCCGGCACCTTGCCGAACGCGCAAGAGGCGCCAACGAACGCCCTCACCCTATCCATCTCCCAAAGGGCGAGGGGACCGAATGTGCCCGGCCCGCTCCTGACCTGTACCATCGACCAGAACATGCTCCCGTACCGGAAGCTGCGCGGAACGTTTACGCTGGGCTATACTTTCTTCGAGAACAACCTGCTGTCGGCCGAATCACTGGCCAACGCCCGGCGGCATTTCGACCACGTGGCCACGGGGTCGAGTTGGTGTACCGAGGTGCTCAAATCGCTGGGCGCTAGCGAGGTCAGCACCGTGATCCAGGGGATCGATCCGGCCGTGTTCGACCCCGCGCCCCGCCCGCGGCAGTTCCTGCACGACAAGTTCGTCGTCTTCTCGGGCGGAAAGCTCGAATTGCGCAAAGGGCAGGACCTGGTGATCCGGGCCTACAAGGTACTCCAGGACAAGCACAAGGACGTGATGCTGGTGACCTCCTGGGCGAACCTGTGGTCGTTTTCCCTCAACACGATGCGTAGCTCGCCTTACATTCGCTTCGCCCCCACCGCGTCCGACCACGCGGACATGGTCAATCAGGTGTTGCACGACAACGCAGTGGACGTTTCGCGGACGATCCATCTGGCGCTGCGGCCCAACGCGACCATGGCCAAGGTCTACCACAACACCGACGTGGGCCTCTTTCCCAATCGTTGCGAGGGCGGGACCAACCTGGTGCTGATGGAATACATGGCCTGCGGCAAACCGGCGATCGCCTCCTTTTCGACGGGGCATCGGGACATCCTTACAACCCGGAACTGCATGCCGATTCAAACCTTGCGGCCATTGAAAGTGCTTCAGGGCGACAAGCCGCTGGCCGAATGGGACGATCCCGACCTGGACGAGACGATCTACCAGTTGGAGTACGCCTACGAGCATCGCGAGCGGCTGGCGGAGGTCGGGCGGCAGGCCGGCTGCGACCTGGCCCGCTTCACCTGGCGGCGCACGGCGGAAGAGTTCCATAAGCTGCTCGCCCGGGGGAGCGACGTGGACAGGTCCGGTAAGTGAAACAGTTTGCTACCGTAGTGCCTGAATTGCCGTATCTGTTGGAGTTCCGGCTTTAGCCGGAAAATGCCGCCGACCACGAGTACGCGGTGCCCGGGCGGAACTCCAGCGCAGACCATAGACATCAAACTGTGTGAGACACTACTAGCCTCTGAAGCACGGCGACGCCGCTCACGTTTTGCCCGTGTCCGGCGCGTCCACCATATACATCTCGCCTGGGCCGAGCCGATCGTACCACGTGAATTTCAACACGATCGACGTGGCCACAAACACGGCCAGGCATACCAGCATGCGATCTGTCTGCTGGATCACCAAATACATCAGCATGGCCACCATGGCGATCTGCCAAACGATGCCGATAATCAGGTTGAAGGCGTTGCGGTAGAAATCACCGTTCTTCTGGAATGCGGCGTTCTCCGCGCGGCACTGGCGGAAGACCGGTCCCCAGAATCCCCATGGCCGGACGGTCGTATAGAACTTGCCCAACAGTTCCATGCTCTCCGGCGGCGTTGCCAGGCAGGCGCCGATCGACGCCGCCGCGCTGACCGACAAAACCAGCATAAAGGCCACGATTTCGGGCATGTCGATCACGGCAATGGCCGCGACTGTGCCGGCAACCATGCCGGCGAAGAAACCCCAGCCGTTGAACCGCCACCAGTGCCACTTCAGCACGTTGGGGATCACGAAGGCTGGAACTAAGGCCGAGGTCAGCCACTTGGTGACGCCGTGGATCGAGTCGGTCATATAGCCAAAGGCGATGCCCGAGAGGATCACGATCGCCGTCCAGAGGTAGCCCATTACGACAAGCTTGCGGGCGGGGGCCCCAGGATTGATGTAGCGGCGATAGATATCGTTGACGATATAGGCCACGCCCGAGTTGGCGGTGGAAACAAACGTGCTCATGAAGGCGGCCACCATCGCTGCCACCAGCAACCCCTTGCAGCCAACGGGCAGATAGCCGGCCACGACCTTCGGCAGGATCTGCTCGAAATCGGGCTTGCCGCCCATCTGCGCAAGGTCCTGCCCAAAACAAGCGACGCCCAGCACAGCGATCGCCGAGATCAGCAGGAACCGCGGCCCCACCGAGACGATCGCCATCACCAGGTTTTCCAAGGCCGCCTCGCGCGGGCTGCGCGTGGAGAGGATGTGCTGGATGGCATAGTTGGGTGTCGGGCCGGCCATGCTTACCAGCACGCCCTTGACGAACAGCGCGGAAATGAACAGCCCGAACAGCCCGTAGCCATCGCCACCCGGGCCGTAAACGCGCTCCTGCAAGGGCGGGATGAGCTGCGACCAATCCAGACCCAGCCGCCAGCCGAAGAACAGGTTGTCCCAACCGGCGGGGACGGCCTGCGCCAGTTGCTCGGCCGTGGTCACGCGGATAGCGATTACCGCGACGATCACCGACGCCGCCAACTTGAGCACAAGCTGAATCACGTCGTTGAGAATCACGCTGTACATGCCGCCGACCACGCAGTACGTTCCGGCCACGAGCACGATGACAACCGCGCAGGAATGCGGCTGGACATCCCACGGCACGAAGGGCTTGATGAAGCGGCCGATGCCCTGGAAGGCGAGATTCAGGAAGCCCACGACGCTGACCAGGGCATATACCACGACGCTGAGATACGCCAATTCCGAGCCGAGGCCCTTGCCGAAGCGGGTCCGCATCCACTCGGCCCCCGTGAGCACGTTGGAGCGGCGGACCCAAGTGCCCAGGTAGACCATGCGGAAGATCACGTTGAACAGCGGCCAAATCCAGAGCAGCCACACGCCCTTGACGCCGTAGATGAAGAACATGGTCACGAACCACATCGTGCCGCTGACGTCCAGACCGCTGGAACCGTGGGCGATGCCGATGACCCACCAGGGCATGCTCTTGTCAGCCAAGAAGTAGGACTCGGCGTTCTTGGACGCCTTGCGCGCGACCCACCAGCCGACGGCCAGCATCAGCAGCATATACAGCACGATGACCAGAACATCGACGGGGTGCATGCAAGCGCCTTTCTCAGCCCGGGATGCGCCGGACTGTGTAGGCCGGAACAAGCCTGCGCAGTTCCGGCAATGATTGGATCGTGTTTTGCCGGAACTGCGCAGGCTTATTCCGGCCTACGGTTCTTTCCTACCCCGGACATGCCAGCAGGTGCCGCAGCATGGCCTCGAAGTCACAGGTGGCCACGGCGCAGTATTTATCGGCACCGCCGTAGTAGACCATCAACGTCCCCTCGACAACCACCGCGCCGCAGGGAAAACAAACTCCCGGATAGAACCCGGCGGTTTCATACTCGGTCTCGGCCTGCATGATCCAGTCCGGCGTGCGGTGGCGGACCACCGACGGATCGTCGAGGTCCAGGAGCACAGCGCCCAGGCGGTAGATCTTGTCGGTCCCCAGGGCATGATAGATCGTGAACCAGCCGTGCGGCGTCTTGATGGGCGGCGTGTTGAAGCCCATCTTCCCGGCTTCCCAGGCAGGGTACTTGTTCTTCAACACCAGCCGGCCCGGAGCGTTGGCCAGGCCCATCAGGTCGTCGGCAAAGCTGATCCACGCGCAGGCCTGTTCGGTACCGTAGGCGGGGCCTACCCATTCCAGCGGCCGCCGCAGCATGGCAAAGCGGCCGCCGATCTTTTCCGGGAAGAGAATCACGTCACGGTCATCCAGCAGCGGATCGGTCAGCCAGCCGGCCCGGATCCAGGTCTTGAAGTCCTTCGTCATCGCCAGGCCCGTGAGCGTGGCGTTGGTCTTCAGGTAGTGCGGAAACGCCGCGGGAACGTTGGGCTTGAGGTACCGCTGCCGGACCTCGGTGTTCCAGAACTGGCCGAAGGGAAAGTGCCGGGCCGCATAGGTGACGTAGAACCAGTCGCCCATCTTGGTGAGCCGCGGGTCCTGGATCGTAGCGCCGTCGAAACCCTCGACGCTCGGCCCCAGGACCGGCTGATCGCTGGCACGCTCGAAATGGAAACCGTCCGTGCTCCGCGCCAGTCCGAAGTAGCACTTATACTCAGGGTGCGACTCCGCGGCCCGATAGAGCAGGAGGAACTCGTGCGTCTTTTCTTCGAACCAGACCGCCGGATTGAAAACGGCGAGGTCTTCCCAGGGGTGCCCGGGATGCGGCGAGAGGATGGGGTTTCCGTGGTAACGCTCCAACTTCATGACGTTGTCCTTCTCTCGCTTCCGGCCGCAGAACCGGCGGGGGCGAACTTGCCCCGGACCTACAGGGCCGCGCAGACCAGATCGCCGATTTCCGTAGTGCTATAGCCCATCTTGCCGGCGGCCTGGCTCTTCATCTTGGTGCCCGTGACCGATTGCACGGCGGCAATCACGCGCTGGCCGGCCTGGGGGTAACCGCTCTGGTCCAGCAGCATGGCGGCGGCGTTGATGGCGGCGATGGGATTGATGACGTTCTTGCCGGTGTACTTCGGCGCGCTGCCGCCCATCGGCTCGAACATGCTCAGGCCGCCGGGATCGGGATTGATGTTGCCGCCCGCCGCCACGCCCATCCCGCCTTGCAGAATGCCGGCCAGGTCGGTGATGATGTCGCCGAACATGTTTGTCGTGACGATCACGTCGTAGTACTCCGGGTTCTTCACCATCCACATGCAGCAGGCGTCGACGTGGTTATAATCGGGCTTGACGTCCGGGTACTCCTTGGCCACGTCCTGGAAGGTCCGCCACCAGAGGTCGTGGCCGTAGGTCAGCACGTTGGTCTTGGCCACGAGCGTGAGTTGCTTCTTCTTGTTGCGTTTGCGGGTGAAATCGAAGGCCCAGCGGATGCAGCGCTCGCAGCCCTTGCGAGTGTAGATGGCCGTTTGCGTGGCCACCTCGTCGGGCGTGCCCTTCTTGAGCCAGCCGCCGACGCCGGCGTACATGTCCTCGGTATTCTCGCGGACGACGACGAAATCGATGTCACCGGGGCCTTTGCCGGCCAAGGGGGTTTCCACGCCGGGGAAGAGCTTTACCGGCCGCAGATTGATGTACTGGTCGAAGCGGAATCGCAAGGCCAGCAGCAGGCCCTTTTCCAGCACGCCGGGGGCGACGTCCGGATGACCCACAGCGCCCAGGAGGATAGCCTTGAAGGTGGCCAGTTCCGCGACGACGCTTTCGGGCAGGATCTCGCCGGTACGGAGGAACCGCGCGCCGCCCAGATCGAAATCCTTGAGTTCGTAACGAATGCCTTCCAAGGCCGCGACGGCTTTGAAGACTTTGACGGCTTCGGCGGTGACTTCGGGGCCCGTCCCGTCGCCGCCCACTACGGCGATGCGAAGAATGTCGTTGCTCACAATACAATACCCGCTGAACTGTTGATGGAAATTGTCTGCAAAAATCCTATTTTAGACTCTCTAATTGAAAAAAGAAACCACGAATCATACGAATTACACAAATAGCGCGGCAAAGGAATCCAGCTTCCTTTTCAACGGACAGGTCCCAATCGCTTTCATTCGTGTAATTCGTTTGATTCGTGGTTTCAAAAAATGTTGGCGCAAGCAAACGCCGCCTTTGGGAAACGGCTCCCAAACGCGGCGTTGTCGTTGTCTTGGACCGGCGTGACTCTTACCAGGCGAAGTGGGCGAAGGCCTTGTTGGCGTCGGCCATGCGGTGGACGTTCTCGCGCTTGGTGTAGGCGGCGCCTTCGCGGTTGTAGGCCTGGAGGAGTTCGGCGGCCAACTTCTCGTGCATCGGCCGACCCTTCTTCTCGCGGCAGGAACCCAAGATCCAGCGGATGGCAAGCGACTGCTGCCGCGTGCGATTGACTTGCATGGGCACCTGGTACGAGGCACCGCCCACGCGCTTCGAACGGACCTCGATATTGGGTTTGACGTTTTCCACGGCCTGCGTGAAAACCTCGATGGGCTGGGAGTCCTTGAGCTTCTCCTGGATGATCTCCAAGGCGCCGTAGAAGACCCGCTGCGCGTTGCTCTTCTTGCCGTCCCACATCATGCAATTGATGAACTTGCTGGCCAGGAGCGACCCGTACTGCGGATCTCCGATAAGCGTTTTGCGACTGGCAGTAATTCGACCCATAATAAACTCCCTTATTTACTCGCCTTCTTTGCGCCATACCGGCTGCGGGACTGTTTGCGACCATCGACTCCCAGCGTGTCCAGGGCGCCGCGGACCACCTGATAGCGTACGCCAGGCAGGTCGCGGATACGGCCGCCACGGATCAGGACGATCGAGTGTTCCTGCAGGCTGTGGCCCTCGCCGGGAATGTAGACGGTGACTTCCTTGCCGTTGGAGAGCCGCACACGGGTGATCTTCCGCAAGGCCGAATTCGGCTTCTTGGGGGTCATCGTCTTTACCTGGAGGCAGACGCCGCGCTTCTGCGGACACTGTTCCAGCACCGGCGCTTTGCTGTACCGGCGTTGATAAACGCGCTTCTTTCGGACCAGTTGGTTGATTGTCGGCATACTTGTTGATTATCCTTCCACCGCTACAGAATCGGTGGGGAGTTTGACGTTTGTGTTCCAAAACTCTCGCAAATGGCAAGAATCCTATATTTTGCTGTTTTTTTTCCGCCTGTCAACGGGGGGCAGGGCGTTTCGGCCTTTTGGGCTTTGAGCTGACCTATTCCCCCTCATCCTCCTCATCGCCCATTTCGGCGACCAATTCCTCGGCTTCTTCCTCGTCGTCATCGACAGCTCCGGCATGCTCGAACAGGGCATCCAGGGCGCTGGGGCCGGTTTGCGTTCGGCCATCCCCTTCTTTGGCGGGCTCGACCTTGCCGGCACCTTCCAACAAGGGGAAATGGCGGGCGAGAATGTCTTCCTTCTCCGGTCCCAGCCCCTCCAGGGCGTTGGGACGGATACGAACTTCCGAATCCTGGTAGGTGCGGAAGCCCGTGCCGGCCGGAATCAGGTGTCCCAGGATCACGTTTTCCTTGAGGCCCACCAGGCGGTCGATCTTGCCCGCCAGGGCAGCCTCCGTGAGCACCTTGGTGGTTTCCTGGAAGCTGGCGGCCGAGATGAAACTGGAACTTTGTACGGCGGCCTTGGTGATGCCCAGGAGTTGGGTGCTGGCGGTGGCTGACTTGGGCTTGACGCCCTTGGCCGGGTCGCCGCCCAAGGCTTCGATCTGGGCGTTCGTCTGGTTCAAGCTCTCGACGGGCACGATCGCTCCCTCGGCAAAGTCGCTGTCGCCCTTGTGCGAGATCTTCAGGCATTTGGCCAACTCCTGGTTCACGGCGCGGAATTCGAAGCGGTCCATGATCGAGCCGGGCAGGAGCGACGTGTCGCCGGTGCTTTCCACGCGGACTTTCCGCAACATCTGCGAGACGATGATCTCGATGTGCTTGTCGTTGATTTCCACGCGCTGGCTACGGTAGACGTTCTGGATCTCGCGGGTGAGATAGTGCTGCACAGCCTCCTCGCCGGAAACGCGAAGAATGTCGTGGGGGACCAGCGGCCCGTCAACCAGCGACTCGCCGGCGCGGACGAAACTGCCGGCATGCACGCGGAGGTGCTTGCCGTGCGAGACGAGGTGCTCGCGCTCGATGCCGCTCTCGCTGCGGACCACGATCGTCCGCTTGCCGCGGCGTTTCTCGCCCAGCAGTTCCACGGTGCCGTCGATCTCGGCGATGACCGCCGGGTCCTTGGGCTTGCGGGCCTCGAAAATCTCCGTCACGCGTGGCAGACCGCCAGTGATGTCCTGGGTGCCGGCCACCTCCCGCGGCGTCTTCGCCAAGAGCGTGCCGGCGGAGATCGGGCTGCCTTCGCCGACTTCGATGTGGGCCTTTTCCGGCAGGTAGTAAAAGTCGAGGATCTTGCCCGCCGCGTCCTCGAGGATGATCTGCGGGTGCAGATCGCCCTTGTGTTCCATAATCAGGCGGCGTTCGTGGCCGCTGGGGTCCTTTTCCAGCCGCATGGTTTCGCCTTCGATGATGTCCTCGAAGCGGGCCTTGCCGCTGACTTCGGCGAGAATGGGGATGGCGTGCGGGTCCCATTGGCAGAGGATGTCGCCCGGGTTGACTTCCTGGTTCTCGTTGATCGCCAGATTGGCGCCGGCGGGCACCTCGTATTTTTCCAGTTCGCGGCCCTTGGGGTCGAGGACCAGGATCTCGCCGTTGCGGGTGAGCACGACCTGCTGGCCGGCGTCGTTGCGGACGACCTTCATGCGCGTGAACTTGACCGTGCCCTGCTTCTTGGCCTTGATCTCGCTCTCCTCGACGTGGCGGGCGGCCGTGCCACCGATGTGGAACGTGCGCATCGTCAACTGCGTGCCCGGCTCGCCGATGCTCTGGGCGGCGATGATGCCCACGGCCATGCCCTCCTCGACCAGCGACCCCGTGGAGAGGTCCATGCCGTAGCACAAGGCGCAGATGCCCAGCGAGGCATCGCAGGTCATGGGGCTGCGGACCTGGATCTTCTCCAGCCCCATCTCCTCGATGCGGCGGGCAATCTCGACCGTGATGAGCTCGTTCTCCTTGACGACCACCTCGTCGGTGACGGGGTTCACGATGTTCACCCGGCTGACCCGGCCGCGGATCGAATCCTTGAGGCTCACGTCGACCTTCTCGCCACGGTAGAGCACCTGCTTGGTGATGCCTTGCGTGGTGAAGCAATCGTGCATGGTCACGACGACGTTTTGGGCCACGTCGGCCAGCTTGCGGGTGAGGTAGCCCGAGTCGGCCGTCTTCAAGGCCGTATCGGCCAGCCCCTTGCGGGCACCGTGCGTCGAGCTGAAATACTCCAACACGCTCAAGCCCTCGCGGAAGTTGGCCTTGATGGGCGTCTCGATGATCTTGCCGGAGGGCTTGGCCATCAGGCCGCGCATGCCGGCCAACTGGCGAATCTGCTCCACGCCGCCGCGGGCGCCGCTATGCGCCATGAGGAAGATCGGGTTGACGTAATTGATGTGCGTGGCGGTGCGGTGGTCGTTCTCCAATTCGACCATCATTTCCGTGGTGATCTGCTCGCGGGCGTGGGTCCAGGCATCGAGCACCTGGTTGTAGCGTTCGCCCTCGGTGATGATGCCGCGCTGGTAGAGCTTTTGGATCTTGGTCACGCCTCTTTCCGCGCTCTGAATGATCTTCTGCTTATTGGGCGGCGTGATCAGGTCGTCCGTGGCGAAGCTCAAACCGCTGGTGGTGCTCTGGCGGAAACCGATGCGGTTCATCGTGTCCAGCAGGTCGATCGTCTTCCGCCGGCCAAGGATCTCGTAGCAGTCGGAAATCACTTCCGCCAGGTCCTTGGAACGCAGGGGCATGTTGTAGAAGGGCATGCCCTTGGGCAACTGGGAGTTGAACATCACGCGGCCGACGGTGGTCTTGATCAGCGTGCCGGGCTTGGCCGCAGGGTCGTTCTTGATGAAGCGGGTGGGGGCCAGGCGGACCTCGATGGCCGCGTGCGTGGCCACTTTGCCCAGGGAGTAGGCCAGCGCCACTTCCTCGAACGACGTGAATTTCATGCCGTCACCCTTGCTCTGCGGCTGCGCGGCGGTCATGTAGTAACAGCCCATCACCACGTCCTGCGAAGGACTGATGATCGGCGCGCCGTTGGCCGGGCTGAAGATGTTGTTGGTGGACATCATCAGCGTGTGGGCCTCGACCTGGGCCTCGATCGACAGCGGCAGGTGCACGGCCATCTGGTCGCCGTCGAAGTCGGCGTTGAAGCCTTTGCAGACCAGCGGGTGCAGCTTGATGGCGTTGCCTTCCACCAGCGTGGGCTCGAAGGCCTGGATGCCCATGCGGTGCAGCGTGGGGGCGCGGTTCAGGAGCACGGGGTGGTTCTGGATCACTTCCTCGAGAATGTCCCAGACCTCCTCGTCCTTCCGCTCCAGCATCTTCTTGGCCGACTTGATCGTGTCGGCGTGCTCCAATTCCTTGAGCCGGCGGATGATGAACGGCTGGTACAGCTCCAGGGCGATCTTCTTGGGCAAGCCGCACTGGTGCAGCCGCAGGGCGGGGCCGACGACGATCACGCTACGGGCCGAATAGTCCACGCGCTTGCCCAGCAGGTTCTCGCGGAAACGGCCCTGCTTGCCCTTGATCATGTCCGTCAGCGACTTCAGCGGGCGGTTGCTGGAACCCAGCACCGGCCGCTTGCAGCGGTTGTTGTCGAACAGCGCGTCGACCGACTGCTGCAGCATCCGCTTCTCGTTGCGGATGATGACTTCCGGGGCGTTGAGGTCGACCAGCTTCTTCAAGCGGTTGTTGCGGTTGATGATGCGGCGGTAGAGGTCGTTCAGGTCGCTGGTGGCGAAATTGCCCGAGTCCAACAGGACCAGGGGGCGGAGGTCGGGGGGAATGACCGGGATCACGTCCAGCACCATCCACTCGGGACGGTTATCGCTGTCGCGGATGGACTCGACGATCTTCAGGCGGTTGATGAGGTCCTTCTTCTTCTGCTTCGAGGACGTCTCCGAGAGGTCGGTGCGCAAGGTCTGCGAGAGCGTGACGAGGTCCAGTTCCATCAGCAGCTTGCGGACGGCCTCGGCGCCCATGTCGGCGTCGAAGGTCCCCTCGCCGTACTGCTTGCGGGCCTCGCGGTACTCATCCTCGGTGAGGAGCTGCTGGTGCTTCAGCGGTGTCTCGCCGGTGCGCGTGACGACGTAGTCTTGGAAGTAGATGACCTTTTCCAGGCTCGTGGTCTTCATAGCCAGCAAGGCGCCCAGGCGGCTGGGCATGGCCTTGAAGAACCAGATGTGTACGACCGGCGCGGCCAGCTCGATGTGGCCCATGCGCTTGCGGCGCACGCGGCTGTGGGTGATCTTCACGCCGCAGCGGTCGCAGATCATGCCCTTGTACTTCATGCCGCGGTACTTGCCGCAGGAGCACTCCCAGTCTTTTTCGGGGCCGAAGATCCGCTCGCAGAACAGGCCGTCCTTCTCAGGGCGGTAGGTGCGGTAGTTGATCGTTTCCGGCTTCTTCACTTCACCGAACGACCAACTGCGGATGTCGTGGGGGCGGGCCAGGCTGATCTTCACCGCCGTATAGTCGTTAATCCGATCGTATGTCGTCTCGCCGATACTCATGGGAATGCCTCCTACTTAAATGCCGGGAAATACTGGGGGAGGAAGGAGGAAATCGGAATGACGAATGACGAATGACGAATGACGAAAAACAGCGCTTCAAGCAACTTCACGGCGCGTTTCTCGTTATCCGTTCTCCGCGATTCTCTGATCGATTCGTCATTCGTCATTCGTCATTCGTCATTTCTACGTTGTCAGGCCCGCGCCTTCTCCAATTGCATGTTCAATCCCAGGCCGCGGATCTCGTTGGTCAACACGTCGAAGCTGGCCGGGGTGCCGGCCTCCAGCGTGTTCTCGCCCTTGACCATCGATTCGTATATCTTCGTGCGGCCTTCCACGTCGTCGCTCTTGACGGTGAGCAACTCCTGGAGGATGTAGGCCGCACCGTAGGCCTCCAGCGCCCAGACTTCCATTTCCCCGAAACGCTGGCCGCCGAAGCGGGCCTTGCCGCCCAAAGGCTGCTGCGTGATGAGCGAGTAGGGGCCGGTCGAGCGGGCATGCACCTTGTCGTCCACCAAGTGGTGCAGCTTGAGCATGTAAATGTAGCCCACCGTCGTGAACTGCTCGAACGGCTCGCCCGTGCGGCCGTCGAAGAGTTGGCTCTTGCCCGATTCCGAAATGATTTTCTTCGCATACGCGTCGGACGCTTCCTTGGAGCGACCGTAACTCTGCTGGTTCTGACGCGATTCCAACTGGCCAGCCTCGGTTAGCAGCTCGCGGATACTGGCCTCCGTGGAGCCGTCGAAGACGGGCGTGATCGACTGGAAGCCGAGCTTGGCGCCGGCCCAACCGAGGTGCGTTTCCAGGATCTGCCCCACGTTCATACGGCTGGGCACGCCCAGCGGGTTGAGCATGATCTGGATGGGTG
>CAZTPX010000235.1:0-12579 GCA_964615095.1 uncultured Planctomycetaceae bacterium
CGCAGGCCCGATTGCCCTCGCAGAAAAGATTTTTCACGCTTGCCGGAACGACACGTTTCTCCGGGCTGATCGACCATCACCACCTTGCCTACGCTAGGGATGTCTTGATCCGCCTTTCTCGTGCGTCGATCCAATTCAGCTTTCCGCTGATCGATTCGTTTCTGGCAAAGCAGGATGTCCTCGTTGGACCTCTCTGGATCAATTTGGCGGGCGACAAAGGAATACCCACGCTCGTATGCCCATTCCCAGCACTGGAGAAAAAGTCCCAGACTGCGTTCGTCCATCATTGCCGCTACCGCCCGCTTCTCGAAATCGCAACGTATTTCTTGGTGTGCCTATCAAGAAGACGCCTTGCTTGGTGTCAGCAACCGTGGTAGGCGCAAAAAAAGAGGGAGCGTCCGCACCATGACCGCTCCTCACGGCCCCGCCAAGGGCCTACAAGAACAGCGCATGGCCGACGCCCCCAGGCGGGGGCGACAACCAGCACTGCTTCTTGTAGATACGAGGGCCTGAAGGCCCAAGTTGGCGGTTCGTGAGGAAGCAGGACTGACTTTCGCAAAAGTCGTCGAATTGTCGGTGTGGCCGTCGTCGGCCACGTTCTTATTCGTTTCTCCTCAAATAGGACGTTGTTTTTCTGAACCCCCATCATAGCCAAGCGGCGAAACGGAAGCAAGATAGGGGGTTCCGGGCCGCCACGGGCGATGCAGCCTTCCTCCTCCGAACCTTTCGGCCCTTTCTAATGTCTGGGATTTGGGAAACACCCGATCTCTTGGATCATCTGGAATAGAGCCATGCGTACCTACACCCTTCTTCAATTCGCCTGAAGAGCCGCTTCTCGGCTGATTTCGCCGTAGGCCAGGCCGACGTGTCCGTCGCCCCGGCTCTCGCTCATTCCCTCTTTCTTGCGGCGAACTCCCATGCCATTCAACCAATCCCTGCGCAAACGCTGCGCCAAGACATGCCTTGATACCATCATTCATCAAGCCATTACCCAGGTCGCTCGCCGTCCAGGCGTCCAGCAGGCATTCCTGCGCCTGCTGCATACGATCTGGACTCGTACTGACCTACTACACCCGAAACCCATCGCCGGACGGTTATCGTGGACCGATGCCGCCTGCTATGTCCAAGCCTCCTTTGCCCTGGCCCATTGGCACCAAGCCTGGCTGGGGGAGGCCGAGACGTGGGAACCAGCAGGGTCGAATCATCTTCGGCAGTTCGGCAGCCTGGCCCGACATCTCCTGGCAAAGGCCCCAGTCCCCAACTTCATGGACGAGGCATGGTTTTGTGGCCGGTCAAGAGAGGGCCGCCAGAAGCAGAAGTGGTTCCGGCATCTGGGACTCGGCTACGGCATCAACGGCACGGACATTCCGCTACGAATGACCAAGAAGATGGTCCGACATTTCGGCCAAGCCCCAAACAGCTACACCATCGAGCAGGCATTCCGATGGGCCCAGATCCTCGACTTCGGCGGCGACAAGGCCGTCGTCAATGCAGTGATCGCCACTCGCCTTGGCCGGGAGTTCAATCACGAACTGTACTGGGAGAGGGTGATCAAGTTCGTTGTTCGCAACGCCGATCTGGTGCTCCCCTACGTCGGGGCCATCGTCGAATACCTCCATTTCCACAAGTTCATCTTTCGATTGGAGCCGCTGCTGCCAGAAAAACGAAAGACCGTTATGACGCTGATCGAGAAAGTCGTTGGGTGGCGAGCCCCGAGCACGACATGTTCCCTGGCCCCGAAGCTGCGGTGGCACAACGCCGGGATCGGCAACTTCGAGTGCCACGAAGAAGAGCGACATTTCGGCATGCGAGCCTGGACGATCCGGGAATTGCTCGACAGCAACGAACTGACTGCCGAAGGCAAGGTCATGCGGCACTGCGTCGGCACTTACGGCAACCGCTGCTTCAAGCGGGTTAGCTCGATCTGGTCCATGATGTGCCACAGCCGCTTGGGCCAGCAGCACGTCCTCACCATCGAGATCGATCCCAGCACCCGTACCATCGTGCAGGCGAAGGGGAAAGGGAACATGCCGCCAAGCCCCGATGCCCGCAAGATCATGCAGAAATGGGCCGCCGAGAAGTATTTGACGGTGGGGGAAGGCGTTTGAGGAGGCCGCACAGGCGAACCTCCGAACTTGGCCTTGTGTCATAAAAGTCGAGCTATCTCCCTTTTTCAGGAGCCATTACCGTGCAACGATCATTTCACAACACCAGTTATGCATCTGTCCTCTTCCCGTTGGAATCCAGTAAGGCCAGCCCGATGATTCGACAGATCCATGACCACGATCCAGAACACCGATACCCAAACCCTTTCAGACCTACACGACCACGAGCTTGAACGGCACCTGGCTGCGCTGGGACTCCGCACCATTGAGGAGTACGTGAACTGGTGCGCCCACCACGGATTCAGCGTGCGAGTGGAAAAGCACTGGCACCAGCGGTGCAAGGAACGGTACTTTGCGCTGCAACAACTTCTCAAGTCCCGATCTGCTCGGAAGAAACTCGAATCACGCCATCCCCGAGCGGTCATTCTGAAGATCGCCCGCAACGAACTGGCTGCGTCGGACCTTACCCAGCCGCATCTCGCCTCAATCGCCGTAGCGTTCGAATCGCTTGAAGACGATGCCCGAGACGCCTTCCAGCGACTTCTTCTGCAAGCCAAGGAGCATGCTAATCTATTCATCATGCAGCCGGTGGTCCGGCAGTATGGCACGCAAGCGGGCAACACCTTCATCGACGCCCTCTCGTCGCTGGCCCAGCACCACGGGCAGTGGCTACGGCCCGTCGAGCAGTGGAAACCACAGACGCACAATTCCCACCGCCAGTTCTCTTCGCTGGCACGCCACCTTCTAGCGAAATTCCCGGTGCCCGGTTTTATGGATTCCGCTTGGTTCAGGGGATGTGCGCCCGAAGCTCGACGACAGCAGCATTGGTTTATCGAGATCGCCATGGGAAAGAGCCCTCGGCATCTCGGCTTGCCAGCCCATCTCACTAAAGGAATGGTCCGTCATTTCCTTCAAGCACCATCTGACCACACCATCTACTCTGCCTGCCGCCGGGCACAAGTGCTTGGCCTCGGAGGTAACGAGCGCATGGTCGAGGCTGTGCTCGGCTCAAAGCTGGCATTCGACTTCAACCACGAAGAGTTTTGGACTTCCGTGATTCAATGGCTGATCGGCAGCCCGATGTTGGACATCGATCAGATTGGCCCCATCGTGGACTACATCCACCACCAGAAGTTCGAGCTTCAGAAAGCAGCCACGGCAGCCGGTGAAGCGGAAATTGGCCCGCCACAACCCAACTTCTCGATCAAAGGACGCACGCCGGATTCTCTCCTGCGGCAAATGCGGCAGTGGCATGTTGAGTTGCGAAAGCAACCCGAGCAAGCCGACATGTCGTGGTATGAATGCGGCATCGGCGAATTCGACTGGATGGAGGGCACGGCCAACTCCGAGGACTTGCGGTCGTGGACGATCCGGGAAATCGTGACTCGGAGAGAATTGCGTGCCGAAGGCGGTGCCATGCGTCACTGCGTTGCCAGCTACGAGCATTCCTGTGTTTCGGGCAAAGCCGCAATCTGGTCGCTGGGGCTTGAACGAAGCAATGGCCGCCGAAAACGGGTGCTCACGGTCGAGGTGGCCGTGGGCAGAAAAGCTATCTGCCAGGTCAAGGGAAGAGCGAATCGGTTGCCAACGGAGAAGGAAATGGAGATCCTGCGTCGATGGGCAGCACAGGAGGGATTGGCATTGGACGACGGTGTCAGGTCACGCTGATCTTGGCAATCTTCATATTGTGCGAACCATTGAACCGATTTTGTGTCTTGGGGACTACGTGGTTCTCTGCGCCCAGTTTGGCCGCTGGATCTTCAAGCGTGACACCGAATGACTGCGAATAGTGTTGCCCCCTCTTGTTGGTGTCGCAGGAGTAGCGACAATGAAGTGGGCGTGTTTCAGAAACCGAGGCCAATCATGGGTAGCTCGCACGACGACTTCATCAAGTACCCCAGAACACCGCACATTTTCGGCTCCGAGGGTACGGACGACGACAAGCATCTCGGCGAGGCCGAATCCAAGGCATTCATCGCCGATGAGTCGCTGATCGTCGAGGAGAAGATCGACGGCACGAACGTCGGCATACATTTCTCCACCGATGGCCAGTTGGTTCTCCAGTGCCGAGGCCATCTGATTACCGAAGGCATGCACCCGCAGTACGACTTGTTCAAGCAATGGACGGTCGTGAAGCGTCCGGTTTTGGAGGAACGGCTGGAAGACCGGTACATCCTCTTCGGCGAATGGATGTATGCCCGGCACTCGGTCCACTACCGGCAACTTCCGCATTACTTCTTCGAGTTCGACATTTATGACAAGGAGAGCGAGGACTTCCTAAGCCTCGAATTGCGGATGGCCCTGCTGGACGGAACGAACATCGAAACCGTGCCGGTCCTCCATGTCGGGGCCGTCACCCGAGACGAACTTGCGGACCTGATCGGCCCGTCGCACTTTGACAGCCGCTTTGAGAATCCCCTCACGAAACGTGTAGACAATTTGATGGAAGGGCTGTATCTGCGGACGGAAGCGGATGGAGCCGTGACCGGTCGGGCCAAGTTCGTCAGGCCCGAGTTCGTGGAAAAAGTGAAGCAAAGCACGCACTGGCAGCACCAGGCCATAGTCCCCAATTTACTGAAAGAAGGAGCCGACATTTGGTCATGACGTGGAATGAGCTTTCCCAGGCATCCCTCGAAGAGATCATGGCGTGGGCAAGTGACCAGCCGTGGTGTCGAGCGATGGCCGACTGCGAGCAGGACGGCGGGTGGCATTCCGAAGGGAATGTCTGGGCCCACACGCAGATGGTCTGCGCCGAACTGCCACGGCTCGACGAGTGGCCGAGCCTCACGCCACGGCAGCGGATGCTCCTCCTCTTCACGGCCCTGTTCCACGATGCTGCCAAGCCGCTCACCTCCCAGGTCGATCCCAGCACGGGACGCATCGCCTCCCCGAAACATGCCGTCAAGGGCGAACATCTTGTCCGGTCAGTGCTGCGTGACCTGGGCTGCGATCTGGCGACACGGGAGGAAATCGCCCGGCTGGTCCGCTACCATGGTCGCCCCGCCTTCCTGCTGGAACGGGCGAATCCTGCTCACGAAGTCATTTCGCTGTCCTGGTTCATCAGCAACCGGCTGCTCTATTTGTTCGCCATCGCCGACACAAGAGGTCGCAGCACCGACGAGATGACACGGCCGGAAGAAAACTTGCACTTCTGGAACTTGGCTGCCGAGGAGGCCGACTGTTTTGAGCAGCCTTACCGGTTCGCCAACGACCATGCCCGCTTCCTGTTCTATCGGCAGCGGGAGCCGAACCTGCACTACGTTCCTCATGAGGATTACCGTTGCACCGTGACCGTGATGTCGGGCCTGCCCGGCAGCGGCAAGGATACTTGGCTGGCAGCGAACCGTTCCGGCCTTCCCGTCGTATCGCTGGACGACACTCGTGATGAACTGGACATCGAAGCCGTGGAGAACCAGGGCGAGGTGATCCAACTGGCCCGAGAGCGTTGTCGGGAACTTCTCCGCTCCGGCCAGTCCTTCGCCTTCAGTGCCACGAATCTTCTACGCCAGACTCGGCAGCGGTGGCTCGACCTGTTTGCCGATTATGGTGCTCGCATTGAGATCGTGTATATTGAACCTCCGTTGCCGGTGATCCTTGCCCAAAACAAACGGCGGGAACGGTCGGTCCCGGAGAGAGTCATCCGTGAATTGGCCAACAAGTGCGAGCCGCCGACCTGGGCAGAGGCACACCAGTTGGTCATCGTGGAGACTCGCTAAAGAACATGGGGCTTCGCAGCCTTCATTCGCTTACTCACCTCGCCCGGCACCTCCCTGATGCTCTTCAACACCCGGCACGCCGCACGGAAATCCCCGTCCATGGTCCATTCGCTCAGCACGATCAGGCATGGCAACCCGGCAGCCGTCGCCGCCGCCAAACCACGTTCTGAATCTTCGATCACGATGCACTGTTCGGGCCGCAGGCCATATCGGGCCAACGCCGTCAGATAGGGCTCCGGGTGCGGCTTCGTGTGCTGATAGTCTTCACGGGCCAAGACGAAATCGAGGTACGGAATCAGGCCGCTCTTGGCATGGGCGATGTCGAAGTGCGCCCTGCGGCTGCTCGTCACCACGCCCATGCGGACTTGCCCATGCAGCGACCGCAGCACTTCTTCGGCCCCGTCGATGACCCACGACTGCGAATCCAGTAAGTCGGCGTAGAGGCGATCCCGCTCGGCCCGCAACCGGGAGATTTCAGCGGCTTGGATTCCATGTTCGACGGCCAGGGCGAACGTGCTTTCGCCACGGCGCAGGGAGATTTCCTTGAACTGTTCGGCGGTCAGATCGACGCCGACCTCTTGGAGAACGGTTTGCGTGGCACGGAAGTACAGGCCCTCGGTGTCTACAAGCACGCCGTCGTTGTCCCAGAGGATCGTAAGCATCGCCACCCTATGCATTCAGCCGCCAAATCGTGAAGTTCAAGACGCTGGCGAAACTCACCCAGGCCAGATAGGGCACGAAGAGAATTCCGGCGATACTCGACCGCTGCCAGAAACCGATCATCGTAGCTGCAATCGCCGCCCACAGCGCAAGCACTTCCACGAACGCAAGGCCGGGATTTTCAAGGCCGAAGAAAATGTACGACCAAAGCACGTTCAGCACGAGTTGAACGCCGAACAAGGTCATAGGCACCTTGGCACCGGAAAACCCGTCTTGCCGCCAAACCGACCATGCGGCGACGGCCATACAGAAATACAGGGCCGACCAGACGGGGCCGAAAATCCAGTTCGGCGGATTCCAACTCGGTTTCGCCAGGGTCGCATACCAAGTTGCGATCTTCGGTGTCGTAACCGCACCGCCGATTCCAGCAGCAGCAAAGCAGACGACCAGGAAGGCGAGAAAGCCAAGCCAAGGGTGTTTGGGAGTCATGGTTCTCCTTCAACCTCCGACCAGCATGAAGACCACCACGGTTGCCAGCACTGCGAGGCTCTGGAAAAGCAGCAGCAACCACTTCGGTTGCGGAATATGCCGCAGCCTGAAGATAATGGCGACCGCCGCAAACAGGATCGACAACACCAACCAGATTCCCATTTCCAGCCGCATCGCCGCCTGTCCGTTAGGGGCGACGGTGATTGCGGACGAGATAGCCAGGGCAACGGCAAAAAGAACGCAAAGATACCAGGAAAGATTGATGACGGTCATGGCAATTACGGCAGGCGAGTCATTTGCTTGTCGCCGCCTCCGTCGTCACCGTCGCAACATCCCGTTCCGGCATAACCGCAACCTTTCTGGCAATCGCCTCCAACTGTTCTTCGTCACCATGCCCATGATCGGTTCCGACCTTGGACTGGGGCTTGAATGAGGCGAGCAGTTCCATCAACGCAGGGGTCGGACGAACTACGGCGACATCGCCGGTGCGAGTGTTCTTGATTCGCATCGTCAGCCGGTCAGCCTGAACCCATTGAAGGTTCCGCTTGCCCAGCGTGGTTCCGGTCGCTACCTGCACACCGTCAAGGAAACAGCTTTGGGGCGGCTTGGCGAGCGGGCCTTCGCAAGTCACTTCGACATCGAAATACCCTTTGGCCTCCACGGCACGCAGCCCGATCATTCCCATCCTGGCCCCGGCCACAACCGAGGGGCCAAGATGACCGTGGAATTGAACGACGTTCGCCAGCCACGCCGGATCGGATGGCTGGCGGTGGTAATGGGGCTGGGGCAACCCGTCTTCTGCGTGGCAGAGGTTGACTAATCCGTACAACACGATGAATGAGATGCAGCGAGTCATGGTCGAGCCATCGCTTTCCTCTTTTCCTCAATGAACTGAACATGATGAGGGATGTGGGCGGTCATTTTCTGAACGAGCGTTTCCAGCGTCAGCGGCCCGGCCTCGGAATGGATGCCCCGGCGTTGGAAGTCTTCGGCCTTGAGCGTGCGAAGAATCCGAGCAATTTGCTTGCGGATCGTCTCGATGAGCAGGAGTTCCTCTTCGGCAATCCGGTCGTGGTAGGCCAACCGTGCGGCAAATAGGTCAGGATCGCCGCTGGAAAAGGCAGGCTCGTTCTCGGCAATCACCCGCTTCATCCGGTCGCCACAGACGATCTCAAAATCGGCCAGATGGCAGACGACCTCCAAAGTGGACCACTTGCCGGAAATGGGCCGGGCCACGAGTTGCTCCTGGGTCATCCCGGCCACAGCCTTTCGCAGTAATTGGGGGCCAGCGAGGTAGTTGTCGATCAGAGTCGTTAGTTCCATTTGATTATTGCTCCTGTTTTCCAAGTTCATCGAATGTAATGCCCCTCAGTTTACATCCTCCGCCGTGGCTTGAACATGAACCCTGGCGGCGATTCCAACTCTTGGGATCAATCGATCATCCAGGACGACGATCTATCTTCGAAAGAATGCGATTGCGGTCCTCTTGGATGGCACGACGGGCCGCTGTAACCCTTTGCACGATGTCCGCAGGAGCGGTTCTTGGCGAGCCTGCTTGAAAAGGTGGGACCGGAGCGTACTCCATCATCAACTGAATTTCCTGGGCAACCTTGTCGCCGTGGAGAAGTCCAACAAGGGTCAGGGCCAGATCGATTCCAGATGTAACCCCGGCCCCGGTAATCCGATTGCGGTCCACGACGACCCGCTCGGCCACGGGTTCGGCTCCCACGGATCGCAGCAAGTCGAGGCTCAACCAATGTGTCGTCGCCCGGTATCCCCGCAACAGCCCGGCTGCGCCCAACAATAACGCTCCCGTACATACCGAGGTCACGAACCGTGCCTGCTCAGCTTGCTTCCTGAGATAAGCAAGGAATGTGTCGTCTTCCAGCATTCGATTAACCCCAGGACCACCCGGCACAAACAGCACGTCGAAGGCAGGCGCATCGCCAAAGGCCGTATCCGGGACGAAGACTAAGCCGTGTTCGCTGACCACCGGTTCGTGCAAGGCCGCAACCAAATGGACTCGGCTATCCGGTATCTGGCAGAAGACTTCGTAGGGGCCGGTCAGGTCCAGTTGCGTCAATTGTGCGAAAAGCACCATGCCAATCGTGGTCATTTTGTCGTCGTCGCCCCAATTTCCCAGTTCATGTTAGAACGTCAGCACCTTCCACGGGCCTTTCAGCCGCTCGGTGAGCGGCGGTCCCATCGGTTTCACGTCGATGTCGAGCTTCTTCAAGGCATCAACGACGCCGTAGCTGGTCGCACAGGTCACGCACGCTTCGACAATCACGCCGGTTTTCTGCATGGCCTTGACTTCCTTTTGGAGTTCTTCGTTCTCCGCCAAGAGCTTGGCGGATGGCCCCCAGACCACGAGATGGACCACATCAAACCAGCCCCGTTTTTTCGCATTGTGGGTGTACATGAAGCAGACGTTCTTCGTCACGCCTGGGTCGCCGCTCGACCAGACCACGCAAAGACGGGATGGGGTCTGCCCGTCATCTGCTCGCAACGGGGCTAACAACCATCCCCCACAGGCGACGACCAACAAGACGGAGATTCCTGTGAGAACCGTAATCAAGACTTTTTTCCGCATTTCATCGTTTCCTTTGCTATGGCCTGATAAGAAGTGCCCGGCTTCATGGCCGAGGCCGCCAGCCGTGATGCCGACATTACGATCAGCTTCCGGTGATTTTACCCGTCAGCCGTTGCGGTCGCCGCACTTGCGACTCATCTCCCCGCATGGCCGAGGGCTTGATGGTTCCACAACGCATTTCGGGTAGAATAGCAGCGAATCCCGGTTTCATGCCTGGATACGAACTTTTTACTCGGAGAGATCCTCAGTGGGAATTCAAGTCTTGGGAATCAGTGGAAGCCCGGTGCCTGACAGCAACACGGATCGGGCCGTGCAGCGTATTCTAAGCCTCACCGGCCTCAGCACCCAGTTCGTCAAACTGAGCGACCTGGAAGTGGCCCCCTGCCGAGCGTGCCTCGGATGCGTGGAAACGAACCAGTGCGTTGTCGATGACGACGGCAAGCAGTTGGCCGAATTGTTCCACGAAGCCTCGGCCTTCGTGCTCGGCGGCTACACGTCTTACAGCAGTTTGGATGCAAGGACCAAAGCCTTCATGGAACGCATGTACTGCCACCGGCACCGAGTCGGCGGCAACGCCCACAAGTTTGGCGTTACGGTGATTACCACTGCCTTCCCGCCTGGGGCTCAAGGGTTGCCGCCTGCTGCCGAGACGGCAACCTCGCAAATCAGCTTCTGGATGATGGAGGAAGGGATGACAAGCCTGGGGACTATGGTGATTCAGGGAAACGCCCCTTGCATCCGTTGCGGCTACGGGGACGACTGCTCGTTTAGCGGCATCAAGATGGTTTTCGGTTCAGAGGCGTCCGTAACGTCGGTCGGAGTCAAGGCTTTTGAGCAGGAAGCCGCACTGCTGCGTGCCGCTGAGGAGTTGGCGAATAAGTTGCGGGAGGCGGTCATCGGCCAGCCTGCTTCGCAACCATGATGGAACCGAAGATGGTCAAGGCACTGGTGTTCGACGCCTACGGCACTCTCTTCGACGTTCGTTCCGTCCTAAGCCGGTGCGAGGAAGTCTTCCCTGGCCACGGCTCCGACCTGACCGGCCTTTGGCGCACGAAGCAACTCGAATACACTTGGCTACGGTCCCTGATGGGAGAGTACGAAAACTTCTGGCAAGTCACCCAGGATGGACTGGTATTCGCATGCCGATCTCTCGATCTCGCACCTTCACAGCATCAGATCGACCATCTGATGCAGGCGTACTTGACGCTGAGTCCCTTCCCGGAGATTACCGCCACCCTGGAGGCCCTGGGCGGTGTTCCCTGCTCGATCCTCTCCAACGGTACGCCAAAGATGCTCGACAGTGTTGTCCGAAATGCCGGTCTGGAGGACCGGTTCCGGCATATTCTCAGCGTGGACGAGGTTCGTACCTACAAGCCGCACCCAGCCGTTTATCAGTTGGCCGAAACACGGCTGGGCATCCAGCGTGGGGAAATCGGGTTCGTGTCGTCGAACGGCTGGGACGTGGCCGGTGGAAAGGCATTCGGCTTCCAGGCATATTGGCTCAATCGCCAGAATGCGCCGACTGAGATGCTGGGCGTTCAGCCGGATCGGATCATCCACTCGGCGATGGAACTCAGGTCGGTCCTGGCATGACCCTCTATTCGGACCAAAGTCACGACGTTCTGCTCTTCACGGCCCCGAAAGCAGCAAAGCAGCTATTCTTGTGCAGCACATCCACACGGGAGAATCCGACATTTCGGAGCAAGTCCAACTGAAAGGCATGCGACCGGGGCGTGTCCTCTTCCTCAATATAGGCGAAGACCTGATCCCGGTACTCTGCATCCTTCAACTGAGTCAGGTATTCACCGTACCGCCGCCACATGATCGCCTGGGCCTCGGGGATCGAACTCTCGATCAGATCGAAGATCCAAATCGCCCCGCCCGGTCGCAAAGCCCGATAGAACTTCTCGAAGACCGCTCGCCACTCGGCATCGCTGCGAAGATGGTGCAGCACGGAAGCGGCAAGAATTATGTCGTGTCGCTCGACGCCGATGTCGATTTCCCGAATGTCACCCTGGATGGCCTCGACGTTTCCGGTTGTGGCCGGTCGAATCCGATCCATCGCCCGGTCGAGCATCGGTTTGCTCAGATCGACCAGCATAACATTCAGATTCGGCAGCCGGTCCAGCAACTTCAGGGTATAGTTTCCGGCCCCGCAGCCAACATCAAACACGCTGGCCGCCTTGGGCGTGACGGCGGCAGCCACCTCGGCAATGAGCGACATTGCCAGCGGCGAATCGACGGTCGCAGCCTGTCCGGTTTCGAGGTTGGAGAATCGCTCGACGTTGGCGTCGAAGCGTTTGCGGATTTCTTCCACGGATGATTTTGTTTGGCTCTGATCGTCCATTGCCTATTCGTCCTTCATCGAGCCATCGTAAAACAAGATAAATTTCATGCTGTACGAACCTTTGAACCACTGTTGTGTCCTGGATACTAGGCAAATCTCTGCACCCCGACTGCGTTTCCAGAAGGACACCGGATGGCCGCAAATGGTTCTGCCCCCGCTTGCTGGTAGTGAAGATGGTTGCGAAAATAAGTTCTTTCGTCAAGCCCCAGAGTTTGTCCCATTATGTTGCTGTCCATCTCGACGACCCACCGGCCCGCAACGGATCTGGGGTATCTGCTGCACAAGAACCCGGCCCGCTGTCAGAGTTTTCCGCTCAGTTTCGGCAATGCCCACCTTTTCTACCCAGTGGCCGCAGAGGATCGCTGCACGGTTGCTCTGCTCTTGGACGTGGACCCAGTGGGGATGGTACGGGGCCGTGGCGGTATTTCCCAGTCGGTCCTGGCCCAGTACGTGAACGACCGGCCCTATGTGGCCTCGTCGCTGATGAGCGTGGCAATTGCCCAGGTGCTCGGCCCTGCGTTGGACGGTCGCTCCAAAGAACGCCCAGAACTGGCCGGAACGGCGATTCCGCTGGTCGCCTCGCTCGAAGTGCTTCCATGCCGTGGCGGGGAGACGTTCCTACATGACATCTTTGGCCCACTCGGCTATGAGGTTCATGCCGTGCGTTAT
>CAZTPX010000236.1:0-12555 GCA_964615095.1 uncultured Planctomycetaceae bacterium
GCCGGACTACGTCGGGTTTGAAGCGGATCACGTTAAACGAAGCGATCGTGCCGTCGCCGGTAAACTCGATGGCCGTGCGACCGGTGGAGTAAATGTAATTTTCACGAATGACGATGCCTTTGCGAAAGCCGTGCGGATAGGTCTCCGGAGTTCCCTTGGGGTCCTCGCCTCCACCTCCGCCAATTCCGTACGCATTGACGCGGATTGCAGCCCGATTGTCGTAGTCGAACAAGACACCTTCCTTGAGTTCGAGGATCCCCTTGCCGCGCCGTGGCGTGTCTTTCAGCTTGTAGTTCGGCATGAGGAAGCTATCGGTCGAGGGGACGAAGCGGTTGTTAGCCACCAGGGCGTTTTCGCCCGTATAGACATGGATCGCAGCCTGGTGCCACTTCGTATAACGCTGCCAGGCGTGTTGGCCCACAGCGGCGTCGGGCACGTGCTCGTCGATCAAAGCGGCGTTTTGCAGGATACAGCCGCAGACGATGCGATTCCGTCCGGCATGGTGCTCGGCGTCATCACCAAAGTGGATATGCCCCCGATTGATCCATACGTTGACCACGCCGCAGTTGCTCGCCGCAGTCGGTTCAGCCAGGTGGATGCCTTTGAACGACGTCTCGTTGGGCGTGCCACTGCCGCTGAACTTGGGCACGTAACGGGGGAACGTTAGCCGCGTGCCGAGCGAATACTTGGCATCCCGCGCGTCGGTCGTACCCATTGGATCGGCTCCGCGAATCACCACTCCGCTGGCCAACCTCAGGTGATCGTGAAAGACGTGCTCGCCAGCCGGAAAGTGGACCACGCCGCCGTCCTCGCCCAGTTTCTTCTGGGCAGCCTCAAATCGCTCATCGGCCGTGGCTCCGGGCATTGTGGTGATGTCAACTACTTTAGTCCAGGCAATGTCCTCGGTCCATTTCAGACCGTATTTCTTCAGGGGATTATCGGTCGGCACGGCGGCGCCTGCCAACGACAGGCACGGCAACCCGGTCAAACTGCAAGAGACGGCCAGGGCTACCGCCGGCCAGGTAATACGAAACGAACGTTGCATCATCGACTCTCCTGAAACTTTTGGTTCTTCGCAAGGGTGAACTCGCTCCAAGTAATTCCCGGGCATATAGGAAGTCGTCGCCGAACGGTCCAGCGGCTTGCCATCAGCCGAGGTCCGGATTGCCTTGCCCACTTGCCGTTATTCAAGATCTGTCCCTGACGACTTGTCTCTCGCAACCGTGACCTTAAGGTTGTCAATGAACACCGCCCCTTCGTCCGACAGTCCCATATTTCCATTGAACTGCAGGAGATTCATGCCACGTTGGTCCGCATTCACTTTTCCGCAGGACACGGGGTCCGCCCGCCAGTAGAGTTTTCCGGTCGCCTTTTCCGTCACGTTGAGTTGGAACGAGCCCGTCTGGCGATTCAGGGTGACCTCCGCGTGATACCAGGCTTTCGGTGCAATTGTGTGCGGGCCATAACTGCTCTTGGATCGCAAGCCGTTGATCCATGCACCTTGGTCGTTGCGAGCCCCTTCGTATTCGAAGCGGAACTCTTGATTCGGGTCCGGCCCGAACAATGCGCAACCGAAAACGCACTGCTTTATTTCCTTGGGTTTCGGGGTGTACGCGGGGTCGTTGATAGTTCGATTAAGCATGAAATCGAACGACACCCGCTGTTTGAGATACGCTGGATTGCGGCTGAAAACGAGCGGCCGCTCCACGAACTTGACGACCTTGAGCATCCGCCTGCCCGCCGCATCGGCAACCACCGCATCGGTGCTTTCGCCCTTCCAGAAATCCTGCCCTTGGATCGGCCCCGTAATGAGCCCATCGAAATTCTGCTCGTAACCATCCTTGGCGCCCAATGCCCGCACTTCGATCTTGCTCGTGTAGAAGTTGTGTCCGTAGTTGTTCCAGGGGCAGTAGAGCAACTTCTTCACGGCTCTTAGATTCAGCGTGTACGTGTTCACCGGCCCGCTCAGGAAAACGCCGCGTTTGGCGGTCAGCCACTGCTTGCCCGCCTCGTCCCAAACGCCGATGAACGAGTCGGTCGGATAGGACTCGGGATGTTTGCTGTTCTCATACACCGTCAGGCTGCCGACATCCGTGGGCCTGGGGAACTCGAAAATGAACTGTGCTTGCTGGCCGGCGAGCATGTCCTGCATGAGTTGCTGCGGCGAAATGAGCGGCTTGCCCGTGTCGATGGGCTTTCCTTGCTGGAGGAGGTGGATAAACTCTCCTTCGATCTTGTCCGAGCCGACGGTTACCATTCCTCCAGCGACAAGATCTTCGCCGGGCGGTGTGTGCGAACTGGCGTTGGAAGGCCGTTTGGCGGCGACTACCGATTCCAGCTCATACTCGCAGGCAGTGACCAGCGCGCCCATTGGATCGGCTGTGTCCATTGCCGGGGTGCAATCGAGCGTCCAGTGGAGGCGGCCATCAGCGGAGAATGCCCGCACCCGGCCGTCCCAGCCGGCGGCATAGATGCGAGTGCCGCTTGCGGCCAGTTGGGCCACGGCGCCGATGTGGGACTGCCAGACCGGTTCTCCACTGCGACCGACGCAAGTCAAGCAACCGGCGTCGTCGGCGACGTAAAGTTGTTTCCCATCAGAGGAAAACGCCAGGCTCACCGGATCGGCGCCGCTCCAGAGCCGGTTGAAGAGCATGGCTCCATCGCTCGTGCGGAGTTCGATGTTCCGTCCGGCATAGGCGGCGGCGACCAGGCCGTCGCCGCTGCCGACCGCCAGCAGGACCGGAGCGTCCTTGCTGGGTTTTGTCGCGCCCTTCACCGCGCCGCTGGCCGGATCGAGACTAAAGAAGGAGTAAGTTTCCATGTTCCAACTTCCGTTTTGCACCTTGACCAACAAGTTGCGGCCGTCGAGGCTGAAAAACACCGAGGGGAATAGCTGCGCGTCGGGGATGGGGATGTCGAATTGCCACCGCTGACGTCCATCGGCTAGACTATAGGCAGCTAACCACGCCTTGTAGTGGTGGTCGGGCGTGACCCAGCCGTTATTAGCCGTTTCGCTGAACACGACAAGAACGTAATCGGCCCCTTCGGGAACGTAAGCGTGGAATGTGGGAATCCGCTCATCCATATCCGAAATCGGCCAGGTCAACTTGTCGAACGACCGCCAATACTCCTCGGCCCATGCTTCCTTCCAACCAACCGCTTCGTGCCGCCAACAGACGACGCCGTAAGTGCCGACCGCGACGACGTAGTGGCCGTCGCTCGATGCGGCGAAATGGTGGTATCGCGTGGCCATGTCTCCGAACGCCGCAAAGACCGTCTGCAATTGCCTGCTGGCTTCGAGCAAATGGAACGCCTCGCCGCAGCGGGCCAATTCCCGGGTGGAAAGCCCAGCATACTGCCCGTCGGCGCTGACGTAAAGGCTGTCGGTGCGAGGACTCGCACCGATACGCTGGGCGCTGACGACCTGGCCGCTGGCGCCCAAGTCCTTGATCAGGGCGATGTTCTTTCCAAAGCCGGCGGCCGAGACTGCCAGATAGGGGCTGTTCTGGCAAGTGCTGATGGCGTTCAATCGCGGCCCGACCATGTCGACCAGCCGGGGTAACGGCGGGGCCACGGCGGGACGACACGTCACGGAGAATTCGGGCGCGGACGAGGGCGATGGCTCATGCGCAGCACTGGCGCCGGCAAGCTGCCCACAGAATGCCTTTACCGTCTTGCCCAGCCCAGCCGCGTCACCGCCCACCAGCGCAATTACGTTCTCGCCGTAGCTACGCGGGGCGTAGATCGGCGTGATGAAGCCGCGGCTCGGCCCGGGCACGTTGGGCGAAATGAGCATTGGGGCCAAGCCCATGTTGCGAACCGTCTCCAGCAACACGCCCAGGGTGTTGCCAGTCGACGCGTAACCGACCGCGAGCAGGACTGCCGGTTTCGGTTCGGTGGGCAACGGCTTATCCGTGGCCAGCGTGATGCCGCGGGCCGCCAGTGCAGCGGAAAGTGAGGCTACCTGCTTGGCCGTCAACAGGTCTTTTGACGGCAAGACGAGCATCATCCCGCCGGCCTTGGCTTTCGCGAGCAACTGGGATAACTGCGTCTGCCGGAACGTTTCGACCTCCGACCGCGCCGTGTAAAGCGCCGGCAACGGGGCCGTGACGCTCAGCGTGCCCGCCGTGGCGTTTTGGCCGAGCAACTCGGTGACTTCCAATGTCCACGCTCCTACGGGAAGCGCGAAGCTGTCCTGATAGCCGCCCGTCCGCGACGTGCTGCGATACTGCTCGACGGCCCGATGTTGGGCATTGAAGACGCGGATCCGCAACGGGATCTGTGCCGCCAGGGGACGGCCGGATTGGCCCGTCGCCTGCACGCCGAACGCCAGATGATCGCCGCGGACGGCGGCGGTCACCGCCGGGGCGGCCAGTGGCTCGGGCGCCAGGGCGTACATTCGGCCGGAGAACTGCCGCAGGTTGACAGCCAACTGCGACTTGGCTCCCTCTTGCTCGGGCTGAACGAGCCGATGATCGAAGACGTCGTAAACAACGCCGCCCACGGCGGGATAAGACAGCCCCACGCTGCGCGGCTGCACGGTCCGCGTGTAATTCAGCCCGAAACTGTGCGCAAGTCCTCCATACCAGGGGAACGGCCGCGTTTCCGCCGCGAGCATGATATAGCGGATGGCTCCGCCGTCGAACAGCCCTCGCGAGATCCACGCATCATCGGTGTCCAGCGGGAAGGCACGGTACTGCGCAACGGACTGCTTCAATCTACCGGCCAAGGCATCGAACTTGGGCGACATGGTGATATAGCAGGCATCGTTGGCGAACCCTTCGTCCGCTCGAATATACGTGGAGAAGGCGAGCTTCTTGGCGCCGGCGAATTCGGCGGAGTCGGCATCGGCGAAGACTCGCCCACCCGCGGCCAGGTATTTCCGTATTGCCGCATCGACCGGCCCGGGCAGTTTGGCTTTCAGGCCGACGAGCAGCAGCATGGGATAGCGGGGCCTTCCATCAGCCAACAGCCAACCCGCTGTCACGTCCTCTTCGTAAATGAGATTCGACTGCACGCCGGCCATCATCAGGCCGGCGAGGGATCCATAGACGGAACTCCACTGGGGACCGTCCCAGCCCTGGGTCTTCTCCGTGCCTGCCTGGGTCAATGAGTAAAGCACTGCGGCCTCGTTGACCGGCGTGCTCTCGGCCAGGACCGGGCCATACCAAGTCGCCAGGCGGTTGACGGTGCGGTACACATCGGCGCCGAGGGCGTCTTCGTTCGCGCCAGGCGCGTCCAACGGCGACGTGAAGGAGATGCCGACGCCTTGCACGCCGCGGCTGAGCGAGAGCATCATGTTCTTCATGGCGATCTCGCCGCCAAGGCCATGGTGCGCGTTATCGACCACGCCCGTCAGCGGCAGGCCCGGCCGGCGGAATGATTCCAGCGAATGGAGCACGTACCACGGCTGTTGCACGCCTTCGGTTAGATAGTGTGTGAAGGACTCCGACATGCGTTTGAAGCTTGTCGGCGCGTAAGTGCCAAAATCCAGGCCGCATTGCCATGCCGGAGTGCAGGTTAACTTGGAACGTGGGTTCACCTCGTGGACGGCCCGGTTGTAGCTTTCATAGCCGGTATCGAGGGCCAGTTTCCAGGCCTCGTTCTTCGAGCCCAGCCGTGCCGCAGCAGCGGCGAGCCAGTCTTCGTCAGCCTTGCTCCAGGAAGAATCCCAGGCGCCCCAGAACCCTTCGTCGTGATAATTCATTCGATAGTGCGCAGGGTACTTCGAGGCCCACTGCACGAACCGCTGCAAGTCGCGGTCTTTCTGGTTCAACCAGTGTTCGCGGAAGCGAAGGGCCTCGCAGTGACCGGCCAGATGGCTGTCATGGACGATGCCGTTGGCCACGGCACGGTCGAGGTACAAGTCGCCTTCCTGTTCGAGGCCCGGGCGGAGCACGTCGTAGTATTCCACGGGCGCCAGCGCCGGGTTGGAAAGGTCCAGCCCCAGGTCGTCGCGCCGCCATGCGTGCAGGCGGCCGTTGTTCGTATTCAAGGCCATGCGGTCGGTGACTCGCGAAAAGCCCCAATCGTGCATCGCCTTGAAGTACTCGCGCAGGAAGCTCATGCGCTGCGGGGCGTCGGGGTAGCCCATCGCGCCGGTGACGCCCGAAAAGCCGTATTCCTGGTAAAGGATTCTCTCGATCGTGGAATCGCGATAGCCGGGGGCGATGTCGATCGCCAGCGGATACGCGGCGTAACCCTCGGCTTCTGCGGTCAGGTGGTAACTGCCAGGGAGCAGGCGGCTCGTGAGGGCCTTGGGGATCTCGACGGCAGCGGTGCCGCTGACGCGCATCGTGGCCGATTGTATTTCCTCGCTGCGGCCGTACACCAGTCGGAGGGTGACATTGGCCGACTCGGGCTTGGCACTACGGCAAATGATTTGCAGGTCGATTGTCTCGCCCTGTCGGAAAGCCCTCCGCCCACTGGCAGTGATAGCCGTTACGCTGCGCGTGGCATTCTTGGGCGTGAAGAGCATGATCTTCTTCACGAACGGATCGTTGTCGCGATTATTTTCGACGATCGGACCCTTGCCGTAACGAACGATGACGTCGTAAGGACCGTTGAAATCCGCGGGGGCGGTCACTGTCAACTGCTGGCCATCGTAACCGGCCGGCAGATTCTGCCAGCGCAGCGAGCGGCCATCGCTCGGCCGAGCCCAGACCGACCAGTCCTTGCCGTCGGGCTTGGGTTCGCCGCTGGCCGATGCCGGGATCGTGAACGGCTTGCCCGCCGCGGCCGAGTCGGGCGGCACCGCCCTGACCCACAAGTGCTTGATTCTGAAAACGTCGGGCTTGTGCAGATCCGCCGGCCAGCGGACGAAGAGATACTCCGGTCCGGCCATGCAGGCGTAGAGCCGCCCCTGGGCGTCGACGGCGAACTGGCGAATGCGGCGCATGAAATCGCCATTGGAATCTTTGACGGAAAGCGTGATCGGCTGAAGCGGTTTCAAATCCGGGGAGTAAACGCGGATCGTATCCTCGCCACCAAACGAGCAGACGAGATTGCCGTTGGGGAGCACGGCGATGTTGCCGTTCTCCCAGTGAACGAACATCTCCGTTTGGGCCACGACCTTTCCGGAATAGTCCAAGGCCATCATTCCGGGCTTCTTGCCATGCATGTCGTCGGTATAGGTGACGTATGCGCGCTGACGATTGGGGTCGACCGCGATGTGCGTCAACCACACCCGCTTTGCGTCCTGCGCTGCGGCGTCGGGCGCCTTGGCGTCGTAGCGATAGAGATCGCCCAGATACTTGCCGCCGAAGTCCCACATGCCTACGCGGGCCCATTGCGGGTCGGGGATCTTCGTGCCGCCGGAATTGTCCGGCCGGGTGACCTCGACGACGAAGATCCGCTGCGCCTTGACGTCAACCGCCATGTCGTGCGGGCTGCTCCAGTCCCTGTCGGGGTTGAGCGACTTCTCGTTCCATCCTGTCGGGATGATCGTGGCCATCGTGGAGCCGTCGGCCCGCATCATGTCGACGTGCGGGCTTCCACCGCGGGTGCAACTGATGGCCCGCCCGTCGGGTAGGGGCACCATGCGAATGACGCCGCTCCCCCAATGGAAGATGCCGACGGTCTTCATCCGCTCGCCCTTCTCGTTGAACACGAGATAGTCGTTGCCGATGAGCGTGATCCGGCTGCCGTCGGAGTTGACGGAGATGCCCTGCCGCTCCTGCATCGGTTCCAACTGGACGAACTTCTCCTCCGCGCTGGCCGCCATCGCCAGCATCGAAACAAGGAAGATGGGCGCAAATCGCTTCCAAGGACGGTAAACACGCGACGAAAACAACACAGGCTCCTGGTGGCAGATCATCATTCGAAGGTAACCCAACTGCTGTCTTCCTTGCTCGAAAACGTATTGAAGCTGGCCGGCCAGACTTCCGTCTTTTGGATGTCCGCGCCGGGCACGTCGTTATCGTCGATACAAAAGCCGAGATAGAATCCCTTGCCCGATTGTACGGGGAAAAGCGTGTTCTCGCTGCCGGCCCACGTACGTGCGTCGATCGGCATCATGAACTCCGTCACGATGACTTTGGCCGTGGAAAGGTCTTCACCGGTGGCCGCCTCGACCAGCTTGCGCTCTTCGACCGCCTTGGCGTCGTTCAACACTTTCACGACGCGCGGAGCAACATCCGCCGGGACGTTGAGCTGCATGTTGACAAAGAAACGCCGCCGCACGATCTGGTCACCGTCGGTGGAGAACTTGCCGATGCTGAACTGGAAACCGTCGGGCGCAAAGCCGTTGATCATCATTTCGACGGTGTCCTGGAGTTGCGTGCCCGTGGCGATCGTCTGGTGGAACGTCGGCACTTGGCAGAATCGCAGCACCTGCACGTAAAGGTTCTTCCCTTCATACGCCACACGGACCACGGCGCTGCACTCCTTGGCGCTCTTGATCCCCGGGCTTCCGGTGGCCGGAGTGATGACAATCTGCGGCCCAAGGCCGATTCGCCGCCATTTCAGCAGGTCGCCGTCGATCGGCAGCGGCTGCGGCAGTCGCTTCACCGTGAAGTGCGGCTTCTCGCTGCGGGCCTGCATGAAGGTGGTTTGAGGCGGCTGGGCGGACAGCGCTGTGGCCCGCGGGACGGAAACCGAGAAGGGATACGCCGCCTTGCGATAGTTGTCGTAATTGCGGAGGCTCAACCAGTGGTCGCCGTTGAGCGAGTAGTCACCCGCCAGCACGTGCAACCTGCCGTCGTTGCCCTGAAATAACAGGTAATGGTCGGGATGATCGAGCCAGTAGCCTCCCCAATGCGCCTCCGAAGGAAACCCGAGGTGCCCCAGCGAGAGCCCGTCCTCGTCCAGTCCGATCCATTCGGCCTGGTGTCCCCAACTGGTGAGAATGAAACCGGGCGTCACCTGCTTGACGCCCTGGATAGGGCCGTAGTCGTTCAGGGGAAGGTACCAGCGCAGGGTGCCGTCGCGGCGGAACCGAACCGCGTCGACGCCGCCACTGTTGCTATAGTTCATTCCGTGTGGGCTTCCTGCCGCCTGGAGCGCAACGATCAGTTCGCCGTCCGAAGCGACCGCGTGTTCCGATTGTCCTTCCGGACTGACCTTGGTCTTGAAGTCGTAAGGGCAAAGCAGCGGAGTCTTGCCGATGGGAAACAGCGGGGTTGGAGGGATCTCGTAAATCGGATAACCCTTGGCGTCCACGCCCTTGAAAATCCAGAGCTTGAACGACTGGCTGCGGATGTTGCCGCTGGGTTCCACCGTGCTGAAGCGCGCCAGGGCCTCGCCCGGGTAGACCGGCTTGCCGGCCGTGTCCAGGACCTGCGTGCCTTGGCCGTCGGCGGCGGTGATGGCGCCGTCGTTGTTTTCGTCGCGGACCACGTCGATGCCGTTTTTGCCCGGGCAGTAGAAGGCGACGATCTTGCCGACATAGTTGTCGTAGCGGAGGATGAGGAAGCCGCTGCGTTTCTGGGCGTCTGGACTGGTATAGCGCATGACGCCGTACACGTGGCCTTGATGCTTGAAGAAGCCGACGGTCGAATTGCCCGGTTGCCCCAGTTCGGGCCGTCCCCAGTAAGCCTCCGGCCGCCAGGTGTTGTTACGGGCATCGATGATCCAGGAGATGCGGGAAGCCGGATCGAAGAACCGCGAGATGTTCTCCTCACCAGGGAAACGGGCCCAGAACGGAGCGTTGCCGAACTGCGCGTCGCCCATGTACAGGTTGCTGCCGCCGGCGGCAAAAACCAGCGGCCGGTTGCCGCCATCCAGCACCGCCAGGCGTCCGGCCTCGTCCATATCCATGACGACTTCGCGGGCCGCAGTATAGACGCCCTTCTGGAACCAGAAGCGGTCGGCAACCACGGGACCATAGGGCCCATCGCCCCGGCCGAGAACCTGTTTGGCCAGCAGCGCGGCAGGGTTGCTGATGTCGAAACAGCGGATCTTGCCGGCGTCGTAGTCGGCCACGGCTAGGCGGTTGCCGTTTACGGCCACGCCCAGCGGATTGGCACACTGCTTGATCGTGTATTTCACTTCCCCTCCGGGAGTGAAAGCCGTGACCGTGCCGCCCTTGAAATCCTGGCCGCCACAGATCATCCACAGCAATTTGCGTTGCTGGTCCGCCACCGGGTGGAACGGGCTGGTCGTCTTGAACGCCGGTTGCAAAGCGCCGGTAACCAGTGGAATTCGATAGACGTCGCCGCTTCCACTGGTGACATACAAGGTTCCCGCGAGTTCTGCCAGGCCGTTCGCCTTGGCGACGGAAACCGGCAGTTTCAGGTCGCCCGTTGGCCAGGAGTGAAGACGCCCCTGGTTGTCCAGGCGAATGATGACCGGGTGCGGGTCGCTATGTTGGAGCACATAGACCAGCCCGTCGCCGCCGAGGCACAGCCCGAGCGTCTGCTTGCCGCCGGGCACGCTCCAGACCGGCCTGCCGCTGGAGAGATCCTTGGCGCGAAGATTCTCGGATCGTTCGTTCCAACCGCATCCTAGGATCAGGCTATTCGCGGGGCCGAAAATTGCCCGCCACACGCCGTCCATGTCGGATTCGTCGGACTTCGTGCCCACGCCGTTGTTTGCCGTGAGCATGCGATAGCTCCATCGCAGGTTGCTCTCCACAATCCTCAGCTCATAATCGCCGGGGCCGATTTTCGCCCCCTGCTCGCTGCGCGACGGCAGGACGAAACCGTACGTGCCTTTGGGCAGCGGCAGATCGCGGAACAGATAGCGAACCATCGTGCCGTCGCGCGTGAAGACGCCGGCGCTCTTCGTGCCTTCGCTCCGCTCGATCGTGAAAGCGCCGTCCGGAGCGGCCGGCGGTTGGGTCGCAGCCTCCCGGGCGCCCACGCCAGGGATTGCAGCTCGCTTTTCGCCCGCGATGTCCCGGGGCGGGGCCTCGGCCTTTCCCAGCTTCGGCACGCCCCAACCAGCGCTGGTCGCCATCGCGGGATTCCAGGCCAGCGTGGAAACCGGCTGGTAGTCGCCACGGGCCACATCGCGGAAGACGACCGGCAGGCAGACGGATTGGGCATCCAGCCCGCCGGAGACATCACGCCACGGCCCCAGCGAGACCCGGGCGGCCTCGTCGTTGTACTTGCCGGTGAACAGTGCCAGGTACAAATTGTGGTTGACCAGCAATCCGCTGCCCGGCTGCCGGATGTTGATGGCCACACCCGCGTGAACAATCGCGTTATTGAAAACGGCACTCTCGCTTACCCCCGCCATCGCAAGACCGACCGTATCGGCACGGGCCAGCGTATTGTTGACCACTACCGCGTGCTTGACGCCGTCCAGCGCGATTCCGGTCATGCTGCCATCGAGGATGCAGTTTTCGATGCGCAATCCATCAACCTCTCGCATGCGGATGCCGACGGCCCCACCGCGCACGAGTACGCCGGACAGACGAATGCTGTCCACGCCGTCGGCCAGGATGGCCCCGCCACCTCGGCTGACGACCGAAAGCTCGGAAACGGCCGCCTGATTGCCCGTCAGCGTGATACCGACATCGGCGGCGCCGACATCGAGGATCGTCTTGCCATAGCCGGCCCCACGCAGCGTCACTCCGGCGGGAATGGTTGGCGTGCAGGCATAGGTTCCCGGCGCCAACTGCACCGTGGTTCCCGGGGGCGCCTTGGCCAGGGCCGCAGTGAGTTGCGCTGCCGTGGCAACATCAATCGTCGCCGCCGACACGATTGTCGTCAAGCTGCTAAGGACTGTAGCGAGGATCACCAGCGTCTTCATCGCATGCTTTGCCATTCTTGTGCAGTCTCCATGTTCGTTTCGGGTTTGTTTGCCTAATCTCTAAGATTCGCTACGGCAGAAACTGGGCCTTTCCCCAAGTCACTGCCCGCCAGAACTCGTCGCGGTTCGTTTCCGATAGATTGTGGACTTCGACCAGTTTCCCCCGCCATGACCGTCCTCCCTCATCGCTCCAGTGTACGATCCAAGTCGCCGGCAGCACGTCGCCGCGGCGAGGCGGATCGGCGGCGATACCCAGCGCTTTCCACGGAACCGCATACTCCATGACGTAGCCACGACCGCTGTCCAATTTCCGAAATGCTCCCTGGCAACCGAGCGGATTGACCGTGCAAGCGTGGTAATCCATGCCGTGCTGGACGTACAAGCAAACCTGATCGCGCGGCTCGAAGTACCACATCGTCAGATGCAGGACGCGCTCATCTACGTCCTGGGGGCGGAGGGCCCATTCCAACTTCTCTCCGCGAGGACCAGGCACAGAGAACTTGGTCCTCAAGTCACTCGGCCACACACTGTCGTGGTTGGCCAACAGCCGGATTTGCACGCCGCCGCCGCTAAAGCAGTGTTCCGCATCCAGTGCCGGATCGACGACGCTCCTCATCGGCGAGGGATCGGCGACAACGGCCGCCACGTAAAGATTCTTGTCGTCATACATCATCGCGCCCCGAGCATGGTAGTCGTCACCATAAGGGGCGTTGCAGTGTGCCTCGAAGGCATGCGACATGTCCCATTCGGACAAGTCGCCATCGACGCGCACGGGCTTGCGGGCGCGGGGCACGAGCAATGTCTCCAGCTTGGGCGTGTTGCGCGGAGTAAACTCGTCCTCTATTCTAAGGGGCGCGGGCA
>CAZTPX010000237.1:0-12443 GCA_964615095.1 uncultured Planctomycetaceae bacterium
AGGAGACCGCCGATACGGTAAAGAAGGCCGTAAAACAAGTGGTCGGGTAAGCCCGTACCGGAACGATCTGTAGCTGTGCGGTAAGAGGCGACTGCCGAGGCATCAACAGGGCGCTGGCAGCCAAGGGACAGAGAGCGCCCTGATTCTATTTGAAGGAGTTGAGAAATGGAAACGCTCATATTTTTCCCGCCGTTGTTTGCGGCGGCCGGTTATTCGCTCATCTACTTGCTGGGTGGAGGCGGCATTTTCGGTGCGATCGTGATTTTCTTTATCGCGAAGATGTTGGGTCGGTAGAGAAATAGACCGTGGTTTGGCTCATCAAAGTACAGAAGAACTATCCATGGGATACATGCCAATTCCGCAGGTAGCGGGTGCGGCCAGATCCCAGTTTTTTACGTGAGGAGATTACGAGTGAAGAGTCTATTTACAGGTTTGGCAATCATGACATTGGCGGCCCTGAGCGGCTGCGACCAGGGCACGCCGGGAGGGCCGGGAACGACAGAAAAGCAACCAGTCGTCGGACAGGCCGACAACACATTCAATCTGAGCGTGCCCGATCTATCGTCTTCTCTCCAGCAGGGAGAGCGGATGGAAGCCACGGTCGGCATCAAGCGGGCCAAGAACTTCGATGAAGACGTCGCGCTCCAGTTCGCCGATGTTCCCAAGGGTGTGACGGTCGAACCCGCCAGCCCCGTGATCAAGCACGGCGACACGGACGTGAAGATCACGTTCAAGGCCGGGGACGAAGCTCCTCTAGGCGATTTCAAAGTCAATGTCACAGGGCATCCGACGAAGGGGACCGATGCCCAGGTCGCGTTCAAGCTCACGATTGCCGCGAAAGACAGCTTCACCCTGAGCACGCCTAGTCTGTCGACCTCCCTCAAACAGGGCGAGACGCAAACCGTCGCGATCGGCATCAAGCGAGACAAGAGCTTTGACCAGGATGTCGCGCTGACGTTTGGCGACATGCCCACCGGCGTGACTCTACAGCCGCTATCCCCCGTCATCAAGCAGGGCGATGCAGAAGTGAAGGTCACGCTCACGGGGGCGGACGACGCCTCGCTGGGGAACTTCGCCATTAAGGTGACCGGTCATCCCGCGAAGGGCGCCGACGCCTCGAACGAGCTTAAGCTCACTGTGGCCAAGAAGATCGAGAAGGAACACGCTGCCGTCGTCGCGGGCACGCCCGGGCTGGCGGCCAAGGAAACGGATATTGCGACGCACGACGGCACGCTGGTCAGTATCACCGGTGATAAGCTGGTCATGACGAATAAGGAAGGCATTGAGCATTCCCACGCGTTGACGGCCGACGCTAAGTTGACCCTGGATCGGAAGACCTGCACGGCGGCTGATCTGAAGCCGGGAATGAAGATCCGTGTGACTTTGCAGAGCGCCGCACCACACGCGGTGATCCACATCGAGGCGCTCGACAAGAAGCCGGAGTTCGCGAACCTCTGAGAGGCCAGTCAATCCGTGACTGCTTTTGCAGCAAGAACGCTGGGTGCTGGACCTCCCAACAGCACCCGGCGGGCTGCAACACGGGAGCTTGTTCGGTAAACAATCGAAAGAAATAGGACCGTGCGTCACACCTTCAAAGCATGCACGGTCAGGATAGGGATGTTAGTAACTGATTATTTCGCCAGGATCAGAATTTGCCTCCATTACAATCCGGGACAGCCGTCGGCGCTGTTGCCCGAGATTGACAATCCGGCCGATACACTTTTAAAAGGACAAATTCATGTCAATCGCAACGTTTACCACGGTCGTTGGCGTTTTTGATGAACGCCACGAAGCTGATCGGGCAATTGATGATCTCGTCAAGGCCGGCTTCCGCAACGATCAGATTGGGGTCGTCACCCGCGACACGCAAGGAAAGACCGTCGCCAAGTACCAAGGAGAGGCCGAGACACACGCAGGCTCCGGAGCCGTCGTGGGCGCTGCCGCCGGAGCCGGCATCGGCGGACTCGTGGGGCTGGGAGTTCTGGCAGGGGTCATTCCCGTGATTGGCCCGGCCATTGCTGCGGGGACACTAGCCACGATCCTCACGAATGTCGCAGGCGGAGCGGCCATCGCAGGTCTCAGCGGTGCGATGATCGGTTGGGGTATTCCGGAAGAACATGCCAAGTACTACGACGGTCAACTCCAAGCCGGGCGGATCGTGGTGACAGTCCATACGGAAGAACGCTGCGATAGCGCTCGCACCATCCTGGAGAATCACGGGGGATACAACCACGAATCCCTCGCGAGATCAAGGGCATGCTGCAACGATATCTGCCCTGGCCAATGAAATCGAATTGTCGCGTGAAACCGAGACGACGGGCTGAGTCCTATTGTCTTTGCCCCGTAGCAGCGTACAATACAAGTGTTGGAAGAGTCGCGGCGCACTTGATCGCGACTCTCCGACGCAATTGTCGGTTGACTAGATGAAGAACAGCCCGGTCCTGCCCGGGTGGTTCGCTAAAGAGTAAGCCGACGTGGTCGAATTCCTCCGGGTCTTCCGCCACGTCGGTTTTTTGTTTTTCAGTGCTGCGAAATAGGTGCAACGACCAAGGCGTGAGCCTTGGATAGTCTCAAAGGGAAGGGTTATCATGTATATCGGCGGCGGTTTGGTTACGCTTGTGATCATCGTCTTGGTAGTTATGTTCGTGCTTCGACGTTGAGCGTTCAGAAAAACGAGATCGGTTTCAGAACCTTTTTCGGGAGTCACGTTATTCACCTTGACGGCGAAGATGCGACCGCTGGGTGCTCGCCGCGCAGCTTGGCAGGCCATAGCAACAGACCGGATTGTAAAACGATTTGCCTTTGCCGCGGAGCGGAGGTACAATGAACGCGCTGGAAGGGTCGCGGCGTACTTGATCTCGATTCTCCAGTGAGCTTGTCGGATGACTAGGTAGAGAGCAACTCGCGCGTGCCGAGCGGCTCGTTAGTGAGTAAGCCGATGTGGTCGAATTCCTGCGGGTGTTCGGCCACATCGGCTTTTTTCGTTCTTGGCGGCGTAGACCCATTTCACGCCGTCGAGAAAGGTCTCTCGATGACTGACCCCATTTAGGAGGACTAATGAGGCGTTTGTGGAATACTTTTGCGGCGCTCGTCACGCTGGTCGTGGTTCTTTGCTGTGGCCAGCGGCTCACCGGCGCCGAGGCAACAGCGGTTGACCCCGTAGAAACGTATGCCGAAGCTCACCGCGTGACGGCCAAGACTGGCAAGCCGATGCTGATCATGGTCTGTGCGGACTGGTGTGTGCCCTGCCAGAAGATGAGGAAGGGCATCCTGCCGCAGAACCAACGACCACGCTTGAGGAATTGCGCCACCGCTGCACCGTGGTGAAGTTGTTGGACCCGGCCCACGACATCTGCGACGAGTTCGGCGGCATTTTCTGCAAAACCCGCAAGGAGATGTATGAGATCGACCTACCGCTGATCGAGTTGGAGATTCCGCAGGACAGTCCCAACTTTCAGTTCATCGAGGACTACTGGTACTGGTTCTGGAACTGGCGGTGAAACCGGAGGTTTGAATCGTCTCCGGCGAAAGTCGAGCTATAAATTTGCCCCTAACTGGTTGGTTGCAATGAAGATTCTTGTGATTGCCATTTATTTGTGCTTGTCCATCGTAGGAGGATTACGCTACGGACTGAATGGCGTATCTGCTGCCATTGCAATACTAATTGCTGGAAGATCCGGCGACTGGATTATTAGGAGCTTACCGAGGTCGAGAGGCTGAAAAGAACTCGGCGCTCTCAGGATTGGTTCAGTGCCGACTCCACGACCCGGACGTCAATGTTCATGCTTTCCCGTGCAGAGGAGTAGAGTGTTCCCGACGTGGGCGCGGCATCGCGATAATGTCGGCCATAAGCCACGCGGATATGGTTGGCGTTCTCCAGCACACCGTTGGTGGGATCGAATCCTTTCCAGCCCACCCCGGGAATGTACAGCCGCAGCCAGGCATGCGAGGCGTCCGACCGGGCTGGCGCGGCGCCCGTGTTGCCGGTGTAAACATAGCCGCAGACATAGCGGGCGGGAATGCCCAGCAAGCGGGCCATGCAGATGAACAAATTGGCGAAATCCTGACAAACGCCTCTCTTGCTGGTGAACACCTGATAAGGTGTGGTTTCCAGCCCGGTGCTGCCGGGGACATACTTGTATTCGCGGAAGAGCGTGAGGTTGATGGCAAAAAGCGTTTCCATCAGGTCGCGGTTATTGCGCTCCACGAACGACATGGCGTAGTCGTAGAGTTCGCGCAGTTGCGTTTCCGGTAGTTCGACGGGAGCTAAATACGGGAAGAGCATCATGTGCTCCCACGGCATCCACACCAGCGGAAACGACGGACGGATTGGCGCACGGGTGAATGCGAACGGGTCGACACCAGACAAGGCAATCGTGGACTCGGCCGTGAGTGTGAGTTCCGTGTAGGGTTGGTTGATCTCGAAGCGACTGGCCGAGTTGCCAAAGACATCTTCGAATTCCATGATCGAGACTGCGGGAACCACCTGCAAGCGATAGTTCAAAACGCTCTGATGAATGTCGTTGATCGGCCGCAGGTGGACGCAATGCTTGCTGTGCTGAATCGGCTGATTGTAACCAAACCGGGTAGTGTGCGTGACCGTCAACAGGCGACTGCCAATGGTGGATGGGATGGGCATGATCAGAGTCAGAACGGCTACTTCTTCTTTAGATCGCGGAGAATTGGCGACTCAGCCAGGGTGAAAAGAACCACCTCCTCTCCAGTTACGGTGCTAATGTCGTGGTGCATGCTCAACACCTTGATGCCGGTAATCTCCTGGACCAGCGCTTCCATGACCGGACGGGCCGTTTCGATCAGATGCGTCCGTACCTGCTTGAGCAGGTCCCGCCCCTTCTCGGCCGAAAGCGACTTGACCAGTTGCTGCTCGGCGGCGGTCAAAACGCCTTGCAGGCGGACCACAATCAGATCACCAAGCAGGTGGGTGTGAATATCCTTGGGTCCCCGGCCCATATAGTCCTGCTCGAAGCGAGTGACTGCTGTACAAATGGCGGATTCGATCTCTCCATGGGTTTTCATATCGCCCCCCCCCGCATGGTGAAGTCGTCAAGCGAATGGCGTCCTTGGTTGACCGAACATTTGTCATTGGGTTTTCCTCCACAATTTGGATAATCATACCAGACTTGGAGGAAAGAAAATATAGGGTTCTATTGCCTTTGCGCCGCAACGGCTTAGAATGAAAGTGTTGTAACCGCTTTGAAGAGCCTGATTGCTCGGGTTACGATGAATGTTTGTCGGATGACTAGATGAAATACAACCCGGCCTCGCCGGGGGGTTTGTTGAAGAGTAAGCCGATGTGGCCGAATACCTGTGGGTGTTCCGCCACGTCGGCTTTTTTGTTTTCTGTGGTGCAAGACTGGCAGAATCCTTCTACGGAAGGCATTCTCTTCGGTCGAAGCACCGGAGGATAAGATCATGTTGTTTTTGGCACAATCACTACTCACGGCAGCGGGCTTTGTGTACGACGAAATCGACGAAACCTGGGTAGCCCGGATGCCGCTACGACCCCTCGTAGCGGTCGAATGCGACGAGGATCGAGCGTACGTCCGGGAAGCACTGAGGGAGGTACAAGCGAGTCTTGATGCCATCGGCTGCGCCTACAATAACTTCGTCGTCAACGCCAACTTCGTCTCTGTCACAGGGCCTAGCGCCTGTGCGGGTCTGGTTCTGAAGGAGCAGGATGAGAAATGCTGCCAACAGCAAATGACAAATACGGCGTGAGCAATATGGCGGAAGCCCTGAACTATTAGAAAAGCAAAGGCCCTATTGCCAATGCCGCATAGCGGCGTAGAATGATGGTAACGGAAGACTCGCGGCGCACTTGATCGCGACTCTTCACTGAAATTGTCGGATGACTAGATAGAGAGCAACCCGGATATGCCGGGGGGCTCGTTGACGAGTAAGCCGACGTGGTCGAATACCTGCCGCCCAGCCAGATAAGATTCTGAGGCACCTGGGCGGACGGGTGTTCCGCCACGTCGGCTTTTTTTGTTTCTGGCGACAAGAGACATGCCTAACCAACGGGGGAAGAGCTTCTGGCAGGAGTGTTTTCTGTCGGCAAAAAGGCGAATTCCCGCTTATCACGAAGGACATTGAGATGAAGCGTTTTCTAGCATTTGCGGTGATTGCCGCACTGGGCGTATTGACCATCGGCTGCGATAGCCAAAAAGGCACAAGCGAGAACAAGACCGTGACGACGACCACGCAGAGCAAGGATGGCAAGACAGCGAGCGAGACGACCACGAACGAGACGAAGACAAAAACCACTACTCCTCCCGCTGGCGGCAAGGCGACTGAAAAGACGACCGAAACGACCACCGAGACGACTAAGTAGGTTTTGCGAATGCGTTTCTGAATGCTAGGCAACCCCTACGCATTCAGAAACGCTAACAACCTCTAGGGAAAGGAGTCACCATCATGGGTGGCAAGACAGACGAAGTGAAAGGCCGAATCAAGGAAGCCGCGGGGGCACTGACCGGCAATGACAAGCTTCGCGACCAAGGAAAGACCGACCAGGTAGTCGGGAAGGCCAAGCAGGCAGTCCAGAAGGCTGGCTGTGCGGTAAAGAAAGCCGTGAAGAAAATGACCGGGTAAGCCCGTGCGAAAGAGATCTTAGGCGTGCGATAAGAGAAGTCTGTCGAGGCGTGACCAGGGCATTGGCAGCACAGGAACAGAGAGTGCCCTGATTTTGTTGTTTTGCTTTTGTACGCGCCGCCGTGGTGCTGCCTCCTTGGCAGTGCGCGTCGGCATCACAGCCTGTCAATTCAGGCGAAAGAAGAATGTCTTATGAGAGTTTTCATGAATTCGTTTGCAGCCTTGCTCGTCCTGGCTGCGTTCGGTCCAAGCGTAACGACTGCTCTGGGAGGCGACAACGGTACAAATGTCGGGGCAAACGTTCGAAGCGCGGGTGTAGCCGGAGTCCCGGCGATACCGCCAGCGCCCGGGCCAGTTGCCGATCGGACATTTGCTCCAGCACCTGCCCCGCTCGCCGCTCCAGCGATAGGTCCAACGCCTGCCCTGCCTCCCCCCGCGCCGACATTAGCCCCAGCACCGTTGCTCAGTCCCACGCCTGCTGGACCGGTTCGGGATGAACTGCGCAATCCGGCCACGGTCCAGATGCCCGGCGTGAATGTCAACGTCGGCGTTCCCGGCAATGGCAACGTCGGCGTGGCAGTTAATCAGGGCGGCGATCAATGGCGCTACCGTTGGCACAACAACAACTGGTGGTATTGGACCACGGAAAACCGCTGGGTCTATAGGAACGGCAACGAATGGGTCAATTACGAGCCGGCAGCCGCAGCCGCCGTCCCCACGGTTGGTTATATCAATCAGCCCGCCTACTATCAGGCCGGTCCAAACGGTTATTACCCAGGTCCGTATGGCTATGCGACTGGATACCGTGGCTATTATGGCCCAGCCTATCAGGGTGGCAACTACGGTCCGGTCTACCAGGGTGGCTATTATGGTCCCGTCTACCAGGGTGGTTACTACGGCCGGCCGGGGATCTCGGTCGGGTGGGGCTTTGGTCGTGGAGTCAGAGTCGGGTTCTAATGCCGATCTCTGACGGAACTCAACCGCCTTTCTGTGCGATCGGAAAGGCGGTTTCCGTTTGCGCAGGTCATCGTGAAGACAAGCGGGTGTCACCGAGCATTCAGAGCAGTATGAGAAGAAGGACACGGGAGAGTCAGAAATCGCACGCCATTCTGTCTCTGCGCATCCAGACACGCTGTTGCATTCTCCATGTCGTGCCCTATAATGAATCCTTGTCGGATGACTAGATGAAAAACAACCCGGTTTCGCCGGGGGGTTTGTTGACGAGTAGGCCGACGTGGTTGAACGCCTTCGGGTGTTCCGCCACGTCGGCTTTTTTCGTTCTTGGCGGCAAATGACGTGCGACATCCAGGCACGGAAAGTCCTGATGTCCTTACTTATGGAGGTGAGATGGTGCAGCTTCGCTGTTTTGCTGATGCCCGTAGGAATGGCATCCAAGTCGTTCCCAAATCGCACACAAAACTCAACCAAGAGAATCGAATCATCGAGGCTCTCGGTTGGGAAAGTCACATCCCGAAGGTTCAGAAAGAGCCGCTCTTCAGGTACTACCAGTACCTGGCCGAGCATCTCTGCTTCCCGTTCATCGCCCATTTCCCCAAGCCGATGAACTCCGCAGAAGAGGACGAATTCTGCTGCACCGTCTTGATGCTACTCGACCCGGCAAAACACATGGGCGATGAGTTTGACGGAATCTTCTGCAAAACCCGCAAGGAGACATCCGAGATCCGCCTGCCGCTCATCGACCTGTATTTGCCAGAAGATAGCTTGGGCTTTGAACTGATCGACGATTATTGGTTCTGGTTCTGGAACTGGCGTTGACGGAACAATGCTGAAAAGGCAACAACCCCGTATAATCAGGAAACGATGAACGACGAAACGATGAATACTGACTTGACGTTCCAGCTTGAAAGACTCTTGGCTCTGCGGGCACGCCTTCTGGGTGACATGACTCACATGGAAGACGATTCCCTGAAAGACCACGCCAAGACCATCAGCATTCCGACCGACAAGGAAGAGCTTGGAAGTGATAATGCCGATCAGGAACTCACGCTGACTCTGCTCGAAAGCGACGAAGACATTCTCGGCCAGGTTGAAGCAGCAATCCAACGGATCGAAGACGGCGATTATGGTCGCTGCGCGAAGTGCGGTGAAGCAATTCCCAAGAACCGCCTGGACGCCATCCCTTATGCCGAAGATTGCGCGCGATGTGCTTTGCAACAGGAAGCAGCGGTATTGCCTTTTCCCCCGTCCAGCATATAATGACCTTGTTGGAAGAGTCGTGGCGCACTTGATCGCGCGACCTTCCAGCGAAGTTGTCGGATGACTAGATAGAGAGCAACTCGGCGGTGCCGAGGGGCTCGTTAACGAGTAAGCCGACGTGGTCGAATACCTCCGGGTCTTCCGCCACGTCGGCTTTTTTTGTTTTTTACCCAGAAGGAAGGTGCTAAAATGTCAGAAAATCGTATCAAACTCGCTCCCGAGACAGTAGCGTATGCTGACGCGGAGACACACACGCTCGTCGTGGAATTTGCCATCCCCGGCGCGCCCACGGATACCATCGATGTGAAGATCCTGGGAGACAGCATTCACCTGACAGCGCCAGCACGGGACGTCGAGTATGTTTCGGCGCTGGCTTTAGCTTGGCCGGTCAAACCGGAGAAGGCCGAAGCGGTCTACGAGCACGGACTGCTCCGCATCGAGGTGCCCTTCAAAGATCCGATGGAGGATGCCGTGAAGGTCGCCATCAAGACCGCTGGTGCGGAAACCAAGCCCACAGTAATCACAGCTAAAGCGGATCCGCCAGCGGTTGCGCGCGGCAGTAGCAAGCCGCTGGCCGCCGAACCGGCCCTAGCGCCCTGAGCAGCACCAGTGCAGGAGTTGTTCCACGCCGCGGATTGGCTGATCCGCGCGCGTGGCCCTCATTCCTTACCTTTCGGGAGAAGAGACACTATGTATCGACGAACCATGATGGCTGTGGCCGGCGCCGCGATTCTCACGTTGGTCGGTTGGCAGACATTTGGCAACATTGCCGATGCCGACGATGGCACTGCGGGCGGCGGGGCCGCTGCGAACTCCAGCAACCCTGCGGGCGTTGCTGCCGCGGGCGCCAGCAACGCTTCGGGTGGTGCCGCCGCAAACGCCGGCGCCCCCGCGGGCGGATCTCCAGCCGGCGGCGGCTCAGCCACTAACCAGCCAGCCGGCGTCACCCCCGGGACAGCGTCTAAGCCCAGCGCAGCCGCTATGTTTAACGCGAACACTCCCACGATGTTCACTCCCAACACAACTGCTAACGGAAGATACGGGGTTACCCCCGGGGCGGCGTTCACCCCAAACGCAGCCACTAATGGACAAGCCGGCGCGGGTCCTGGGGTAACGCTCAATCCAACGCCAGCCGCTAACGGAAGATATGGCGTCACCCCCGGGGCAGCCTTCAAACCAAACGCAGCCGCTAACCAACGACCAGCCGTCACCTATGGGGCAGCGTTCTACCCGAGTTCAGCCACGAATGGACAAGCCGGCGTGAACAACCAGGCGCGAGCAACTGTCGAAACACAGGATTGGCGCATGCGTTTGCATAACGGACGCTGGTGGTACTGGACCCCACAAAACAATTGGATGTACTACAACAACGGCAACTGGACCAATTACAACGCCAGTGCCCACAATGCCCCATAAACGGCGGATTTGGTAATTCGCCAAATGGGCACCTTTTACGGAAGAGCTTAATCATGTTACAGTTAGCAGTCGCTTGCCTCGTCATCGCTTTACTCGCTGCCTTTCTCGGCTTCGGAGGAATTGCAGGTTCCTTCATCGGAGTGGCGAAGATCCTCTTCGTCGTCTTCCTCATTATCGCTGTGCTCTCATTCGTGGGAGGCGGGATGAGAAGGGGGAGTTACTGGGCGTAATTACGATGCAAGCGGTCGCAAATGAACCGGGCGTTCAGACCCTGAAATCGACGCCATCAGCCGGGAAGAGTCCCGACGTGGCATCTGCGCCGGGGCCTGTGAATACCACGACAGGTCTCACCAGCGACGAAGCAAGCCGCCGGCTGAAGCAGTTCGGTCCCAACGCGGTGCCGGACACGACTGAGAATCCCGTTCGCAGGGCGCTGGAAAAACTCTGGGCGCCGGTTCCCTGGATGCTCGAAGCCGCGATCGTGCTTCAGACGGTACACGGCGAGTATACCGGAGCTGCGATCATCGCGGGTCTGCTGGTGTTCAACGCCGCGCTTGGGTTTGTCCAGGAGGGGCGTGCCCAGGCAACCCTTGCCGCCCTGAAGTCGCGGCTGGCGCTCACGGCGACGGTCCGGCGGAATGGCGTCTGGACGAATCTGCCCGCCGCCGAGTTGGTGCCTGGCGACATCGTGAAACTGTCGCTGGGGGCCGTAGTTGCCGCCGACGTACGATTGGTGGAAGGATCGGTCGAAGTTGATCAGTCCATGCTCACCGGCGAATCCATCCTCACCGAAGCCGGCCCGAACTTCCAGACCTTTGCCGGGGCGATGATCCGGCGCGGCGAGGCCGTTGCGGAGGTGACAACAACCGGAAGTCGCACGAAGTTCGGTCGCACTGCGGAACTTGTACTCAATGCGCATGTGGTTAGTTCCCAGCAAAAGGCTGTGCTGCGCGTGGTCCGCAATCTGGCGATGTTCAACGGCGCCCTCATCGTTGTCCTGGTGGCGTATGCTTGGATTCACGCCATGCCGCTTGCCGAGATTGTTGACCTCGTGCTCACCGCCGTTCTGGCCTCGATCCCGGTAGCCCTGCCGGCCACTTTTACCCTTGCGGCGGCGGTCGGCGCGCGGTCTCTGGCACGTCAAGGCGTCCTTCCGACGCGCCTCTCCGCCGTGGACGAGGCGGCATCCATCGATGTCCTGTGTGCGGACAAGACGGGCACGCTGACGCGCAATGAGCTGACCGTGACCACCGTCCGTTCGTTGCCCGGCTTCGACGAGGCCCATGTACTGGCGTATGCTGAGTTGGCAAGCTCGCACGGCGGGCAGGATGCCGTCGATGCCGCTATTCGCTCTGCTGCCGCGGGCAAGCGTCCTAACGATCTGCCGAAGCGGACGGCGTTCGTGCCGTTCGATCCTGCCACGAAGATGTCCGAGGCGACAGCGGCCGATGCGAGCGGCGGCAAACTGCGTATCGTGAAAGGAGCCTTTTCCGTGGTTGTCGGTCTGACCCAGCCTTCGCCAACGGCTTCCACGGCGGCAAACGAACTTGAATCGCAAGGCTTCAGGGTTCTGGCGGTCGCCGTCGGCCCGCCGACGGCGCTAAAGCTTGCAGGTCTCATCGCGCTCAGCGACCCGCCTCGGGCCGACTCGGCAGCGCTCGTCGCGGAACTGCGCGCGTTGGGTGTGCGGACCGTGATGGTCACCGGTGACGCGCCGGCAACCGCGGCGATCGTGGCCCGCGCGGTGCGGCTTGAGGGCACGGTCTGTCCACCGGGGCCCATCCAAGGCAACGTACGGCCACGAGATTTCGCGGTTTTCGCCGGAGTCCTGCCGGAGGGCAAGTATGACCTCGTGAAGGCGTTCCAGAAGGACGGTCACACGGTCGGCATGTGTGGCGACGGCGCCAACGACGCGCCGGCGCTCCGTCAAGCGCAGATGGGGATCGCGGTGTCGACGGCAACCGACGTCGCCAAGTCGGCCGCCGGCATTGTGCTGACCCAACCCGGACTCGGCGGCATTGTCGCCTCAGTCAAGGAAGGTCGGGTGACGTTTCAGCGCATCCTGACCTATGCGCTCAACTCCGTGAACAAGAAGGTCGTCCAGGTGCTCTTCCTGGCGGTCGGCCTGATCATGACCGGGCAGGCGATCCTGACCCCGATGCTGATGGTCATCGTCATGATCACCGGCGACTTCCTGG
>CAZTPX010000238.1:0-12385 GCA_964615095.1 uncultured Planctomycetaceae bacterium
TTGGCCAAGAAACCATGACCATCAGCACCAAGCGAATCAATGTAGACCTTGCAGACAAGAGGGCGGCCCGTATCCCGTCGCTCGTAACGGATCTGGCAAATACTGATCCGACGGTGCGAACGAAGGCACGAAAGGCGCTGGTTGCCCTTGGAAAGATCAGCGTGCCTGCACTCATTCGACTCCTTTCGCATCGAAAGTCTCACGTGCGATGGGAAGCAGCCAAGGCGCTGTGCGGTATCGCCGAACCGCTTGCTGCTTCCGCGCTGGTCAATGCCTTGGACGACCGCGACGGCGACGTGCGTTGGTTGGCGGCCGAGGGTTTGGCCGCTCTGGGCCGCGAGGGACTGCAACCGTTGTTGGCGGCACTGCTCCAGCGGGCTGAATCATCGTCGTTTTGCGAGGGCGCGCACCATATCTGTCACACTTTGGTCAAGAAGAGAAAGCTCACCCCGATTCTGCGGCCTTTATTGGCGGCCCTGAAAGAATCCGAACCGGGAGTTGCGGTCCCTCCGGCCGCCTATACTGCGCTATTGAGACTGCGAGAGTTGCCGTGAGGACACGCACGGAATCCATGTGGATCCGCGTAGAGATCGTGAGGGCCAGAAAAGCTGCCCTATTGCCTTTGCCCCGTAGCGGCATACAATGATGGTACTGGAAGAGCCGCGATGCACTGATCGCGACTCGCCACTGAAATTGTCGGATGACTAAATAGAGAGCAACTCGGCCGTACCGGGGGGCTCGTTAGCGAGTAAGCCGACGTGGTCGAATACCTCTGGGTGTTCCGCCACGTCGGCTTTTTTCGTTTTGGGGCAGTTTTTGTCCAAGACCCACCTGTTGTTCAATTGAGGAACCTGATCATGTCCGAGAAGAACTCCGTTGTCGCTATTTTTGAAACTCACAGTCAGGCCGAGGCCGCTGTTCGCGAACTCCAGAAGGATGGCTTCGACATGACGAAGCTGTCAATCGTCGGTAAGGATTACCACACCGACGAGCATGTTGTCGGCTACTACAACACGGGCGACCGCATGATGTATTGGGGCAAGCTGGGGGCCTTCTGGGGCGGCTTCTGGGGGCTGTTGTTCGGCTCCGCGTTCTTCTGGGTGCCGGGCATCGGCCCGCTCATCGTGGCGGGACCGCTCGTGACCTGGATCGTCGCCGCGCTCGAAGGCGCGGTCTTGACGGGAGGGTTCAGCGCCCTCGGCGCGGGACTTTATAGCATCGGCATTCCCAAGAACAGCATCGTGCAATACGAGACCGAGGTGAAGAGCGGCAAGCTTCTCCTGGTTGCCCACGGAACGGCCGACGAGGTGGAACACGCCCGGGACCTCCTGCATCAGACGGGAGTGGAGACAGCAACGGTTCATGCCCAGCGGGTCGCCGTCGGCGTATAAGGTCCGGAACCATGGAGCACCAACACGAACATGGCCATCACCAGGCGCCGCCGCGTAGGAAGTTGCATCACGATTGGCGGCTGTGGTTGATGGTCGGCCTGATGCTGGCCGCGATGATCATATATGTCGTGTCGGACAACGAGCGATTCGGTCTGGGACGAGGCCCGGGAAAGATCTCCCCGCCCGTCCCGGCGATGCCGTGATCCTGGGCGAGCCAGATGGGAGCATATCGGATGGACGTCAGCACACTGGAAACACATGGTCCCAAACATCATTCGTACCGGTTGAAGGCTGCGATCATGGTCGTCATCGGGCTGGTCGTCGGCGGAGCGCTCTACTTCGGCGTCATGGCGTGGTACTTCACGGGGGTGGATCCCGGCGGCGGGCCCTCGGGGTTCGAGGGACCCACGAAGTCGTCTTATGCCGACAAGAGCCCGGGCAACTTCGCCCTTCCTTCTTTTTCAGAAAAACTATTTTCGGAGGTTCACGTTATGTGGATGTATTATGCTGCCATTGGCCTGGGCGGCGCCCTGGCGCTGGTTGCTTTGTACCTGGCGAGTTGTGTCCGCATTCTGAACGAATACCAGCGCGGAGTTATCTTCCGCCTGGGCAGGGTGATGCCCACGCCCAAGGGGCCGGGGCTGATCATGGTCTTTTCGCCGGTCGATAGTATGATGCGAGTGGACTTGCGGACCATAACAAGGGTCATCGAGCCCCAGGACATCATTACGCGCGACAACGTTTCGGTCCGCGTCAATGCCGTACTCTATTTCCGGGTCGTGGATCCCATGCGGTCCGTTTTGGAGGTGGCCGACTTCCTATTCGCCACCTCCCAGGTGGCCTTGACGACCTTGCGCAGCACGCTCGGCCAGGCCGAACTCGACGACCTCTTGACGGAGCGGGATAAGGTGAACCACCGCTTGCAAGAGATTATCGATAAGCACACCGAACCGTGGGGAGTGAAAGTCTCCGTCGTGGAAGTCAAGGATGTGGACCTCCCCGAGCCGATGAAGCGGTCCATGGCCCATCAGGCGGAGGCCGAACGCGACCGGCGTGCGAAGGTCATCAACGCGGAGGGGGAGTTCCAGGCCGCGGACAAACTCCGCCAAGCCGCCCAGATCATGACGCCCTATCCCATGGCGATGCAGATGCGCTACCTCCAGGCCCTCGCGGAGGTTGCCTCGGAGAAGAATTCCACCATCATTTTTCCGTTGCCACTGGAACTGTTGGCGCCGTTCATGAAAAGTGGCCGGGACGGTGCGAGTACCGCTACGCTGACGAACGTGCGACCCGAGGATGCATCCCCAGGAGCCAGAGATTCTTCCCAATCCGGGAATGCCAATGGATCAGGAACAATACCCGCGACGGTGAGCGGAAACGGTCGGTAACATACTCGCACCCGCCAAGTCATAAGATTGTCGTGAATGTAAACCACGAGGAGGTCCGGGGCATGCTCGCACGAACACCGACGAAAGGCGAAGGGGACAACATGACACTTAGCGAATACTTCGAGAACTCCAGAGGTTTTGGCGTCTTGGCGACAACCGACGCCGCTGCACAAGTGAATCAGGCGATCTACGCCAAACCTCTCTTCTTGGACAAGGACGACGACGGGACTTGCTCTTTTATTATGAGCAAGCACCTGACCCACGACAACGTGGAGCATAACCCAAGCGCATCGTATCTCTTCATCGAAGATGGCGGGGGGTTCGTCGGCAAGCGGCTATCGCTGGTGATTGTCGGTGAGGATGCCGATTCCGAGAAGATCAAGGCGATCCGCCGCCACACCGAAATGGATCTGCCTATGAGCGCCGAGGAATGCAAGTACCTCGTCCGTTTTCATATCGAGGGAGTGCGCCCGCTATGCGGCAACGAATGATGAAACAAGCGTGTTTAAACCAAATTTCTAACATGAAATGAAATATGAAAGGCTGCAACACATGCGAAGTATTATGATCATGGTAGGGATGGTGGCTCTCGCGTTGGTCGCGATGGCGGTTGCCCAAGGCCCGCAGAAGAGCGTATCGGGAGACTCGGCCGTCAAGCCCGACACGGCGACCGCCGTATCCGCTCCCGCTCCGGCGCATGCGCAGGACGAGAAGTCGATCCGATTGGCTGCTGGGGCGTTTGCCAAGGCGTACAACGCGGGCGACGCCCGTGCGATCGGGCGACTGTTCGTAACGGACGGAGAGATCGTCAGTGAAGAAGGCCAACCCACTCAGGGGCGTGACGCGATCGAGCAAGTCTTCGCCGAAATATTCAAGCAACATCCCAAGACGCACATGGATCTGGCCATTGGGTCCATTCGCTTCATCGGTGCGGACATGGCGGTCGAGGAGGGGATCGCGACCGTGACCCACGCGCCCGATGAGCCTGCCCAGCTCAGTCCCTACTCGGTGGTCTACGCCAGCCAGGATGGCAAGTGGCTGACGGCCAGCGCGCGAGACCTTGCCGGTGACACACCCGCGCCCGAGGAACAACTCAAGCAACTCCAGTGGATGATCGGCGAATGGGTGGACGAAAGCCCGGAAGCCCTGGTCATGACCTCCTACCGCTGGACCGACAATCAATGCTATATCTTGAGCGAATTCAAGGTCCAGATCGGCGGCCGTCCGGTGATGACCGGTACCCAGCGCATCGGCTGGGACCCCTTGGCCAAGAAGATCCGCTCCTGGGTCTTCGACTCGGAAGGCGGGTTTGGCGAAGGGATCTGGACCCGAGAGGGCAACCAATGGATCGTGAAAAAGACCGGCGTAACGCGTGACGGAAAGATCGCCTCGGCGACCAACGTCATCACCCGGGTGTCCAAGGACCGAATGACGTGGCAACAGCGGGACCGCATCGTCGGCGGGGAGAAGACGCCCGACATCGCGGAGACCCCGATCACGCGTAAACCGCCCACGCCCAAGTAACATGCCAGCCTCGCAGCTTTATCTGCATAGACCGGAGAAATACCAATGATTATGAGATTGAAAACAGTTGTGACCTTTGTACTGGTCGTTGTGTTGTCGGCCGGCTTGGCCATGGCAGGCCGGGGCGGTGGTGGAGGTCATGGCGGCGGGGGCGGTGGACATGCCGGCGGGGGCGGGGGACATGCCGGTGGGGGCGGTGGACATGCCAGTGGGGGCGGTGGTGGATACCGCGGTGGAGGCGGCGGTGGTGGATACCACGCGCCTTCTTTCAGCACCCCGCGTCAGAGTTTTGCTGCGCCGCGTCAGAGTTTTAACGCGCCGCGTCAGAGTTTTAACGCGCCGCGTCGCGCCGAGACGCCCACGTTTCGGCCGTCATCGCCGAATCTCGGGGCCAACCGCGCGGGGGTCGGCCAACAGCCCGGAATTGCCAACACGCCCGCGTGGGACAACCGCCTGAACGCCGGGAATCGCGCGAGCATCGACCATCAGGCCAATATGGGCAATCGGGCCTACGTCGCAAACCATCCGAACTTCGGCAACAACGTCAATAGCAACGGGATGAACAACTTCGTCCGGCCAACGCATGGCGATTGGAATCGCGGCGACTGGTACCACGGGGATTGGCACGGCAACTGGAACAACGCTTGGAATTATGGGCCGGTGGGTTGGTGGGGCGCCGGCTATTGGGCTGGTGACGCCGTTTCCGCGATTCCCTGGTCCTGGGGGTATTGGCCGTACTACAACCCGTACTATGTTGGTCCGATCGTCGACGGCGGCGCAACCATCGATTACTCGCAGCCGATCGTAGCGGCCCCCATGGCTGCCGCGCTGCCCGGCGCCCCAGCGGGTCTGACAGCCGAGCAACAGGCGACGCCCTTGTTCGATGCGGCCCGGAATGCCTTTATGCAGGGCGATTATAAGACCGCGCTGGCCCAGGCAGACCAGGCCATTGCGCAAGTCCCCAACGACACGGTGCTGCACGAGTTCCGCGGCTTGGTGCTCTTCGCGCTGGGACGCTACAAGGAAGCGGCTACCGCCGACTATGCGGTACTGTCCGCCGGTCCCGGCTGGGATTGGACGACGCTCAGCGCCCTCTATCCGAACGTGGAGGTCTACACGGCGCAACTCCGCACTTTGGAGCAGTACGCAACATTGCACCCAGCCGCCTCGGAGGCGAAATTCCTGTTGGCCGAGAACTACCTGACTTGCGGCTACACCGATGCTGCCGCCCTACAGCTTAAGGCAGTTGTGCAACTGGATCCCAAGGACCAGTTGTCCGCTCAATTGCTCAAGAGCCTCTCCGCGGCGGATACTGTCGCACCAGTTGCTGCCGGGCAAATCGCACCAATCCAACCCGCCGCGCCTGCAAAGCCGGTGGATGCATCGAGCCTCGCGGGCAACTGGACCGCAACGCGTGCGGATAGCGCCACGATCAAACTGGCATTGGCCGCCGATGGGAAGTTCACCTGGGCTCTGGACCAAAACGGCAAACCACAGCAGTTCAGCGGCACGTATACGGTTGCCGACAACCTCCTCGTTCTCAAGCAGGGTAATAATCCCATGATGGTGGGCCAGGTCGCCACGCTGGCCGGCGACCGCTTCAACTTCAAACTGGCGGGAGACAACCCCAGCGACCCCGGCCTGACCTTTGTGCGATGATTCCCAGCAAACGTTCACAATCACTACCGGGAGGGAGTGCGATGGAAAAGCTCGATCCGAGCGTGGCACAGCAGATTGCACAAGCGGCAATCGCTTTCCAGCACGAGCGAACGGGCCACGAGCCCCAATCGGTGGCCGTCGTTCTCAGCGGAGACACCCTGCTGATCACGCTGCACGGGGCCTTGTCGCCGGCCGAAAAGGTCTTGGCCCAAAGCCCCGAGGGTGCTGCCCAGGTGCAGGACTTTCACCGGCAGTTGTTCACCAACTCCGCCGACAAGCTGCGGCAGGAGATCAAGCGGATCACCGGGGTCGAGGTGCGCGAAGCGACCGCGGAAGTCGAAACAACGACGGGCACCGTAGTGCAGGTCTTCACGACGGGCACGATGGTGCAGGTGTTCTTGCTCGCGCAGGGTGTGCCTGCGGGTAGTTGGAGCGGGAACGGAGCGGGGAAGTCGTCACAAGAAACGGACGTTTTACATGCTAGTTCTATCGAGGAAGAAGCAGGAATCGGTGGTCGTCGGCGGCGTTGATGGTTTTCAGCGCTTGCTCAGAGTCAAAGTACTGGAGATTCGCGGCGCGAACGTGAAACTGGGCTTTGAAGTCGATGCGGATGTTCCCATTCATCGTGCCGAAGTCTGGGAACGAATCCAAGCAGAGGCCGATCAGTCCCAGAACCTGGGCCTATAGGAGAAACCAATCATGTATGAGTCGAACAGCACAGTCAGGGAAGCGGCGAGGGAAGTGGTTGTAGAAATCCTTGGCGCCCTTGGAATCCAAGCACAAGAGATGGAATCGCATTTTGGTGAAGGGTCCGCGGGGGCCGCTATCGAGTTGCGTTTGACACAATTTGCCAGCGCGATTTTGGAGCAAGCGAAGGCGCATCCGGCAATCCGATCGCTCACCTGAGCGATCGGGGGGCGAGAACGGCTTGCGGCAATGCTCACGACAACCAATTTTCGTCCGTTATCAGGTCAAGAGGTTGCCGGGGGGCTATTCAATAGGGCGCCCGAGGGCTGGGGACGGGTCCAGGCCGTCTGCGATTGAATACACGCCAACGTCCGCTTCGCCCCCCCAGGAGGAGTTGGTCATCTTATGCCCTTTGCCGTGTTTTGCGGCCGCGGGGATCGCCAGGGGCGTTGCATCGCTGAAGCGTGGCGAGCGCATTCATGAGACGCTCGGGCGGCTCGTGAAAGAATTGGACGAACTGCGCGGCGCGCTGCGGATGCCGCAGCTTCGACATCGCACTCGCTTCGATCTGACGAATCCGCTCCCTGGTTACCCGTAATACCTTGCCGATGTCGCCGAGACCCAGCGGTTGCCCGCCCTGCAGGCCGTAGCGCATCCGCAACACCTGCCGCTCGCGAATGTCGAGATCGCCGAGAATCTCGTCCATCCGCTTCTCCAAGCCGGGTTGATCAAGCCGGTCGCCAGCGCATTCCTGGCGGGGATCGGCAAGCAGTTCGGCCAGCGTCCGTGATCCCTCTTTCACGCCCGAACCGTCGATCGATAGCGGCTGCCGTTGCACGCGGAGAAGGTTCTCCGTTTCGCGGGCGCCAATTCCCACGGTGGCGGCCAGGTCGTCGGTGCAGGGCGCGGTCCCATGGGTTTGCAGATGCCGCTCGCTGGCATGTTGGATCTTGTCGAGCTTCTGGGTCATCATGTACGAGGTATGAAACCCGTTGCGATGCTTCGTGAGGGCGCGGCGGATCGTTTGCCGAATCCACCAATAGGCATACGTCGAGAAACGGTTTCCCCGTTCGGGGTCGAACTTGTCGACCGCCCGCACGAGGCCGAGATTTCCCTCCTGGATCAGGTCCAGCAGACCGACTTGCGGCGTGGCAGACTGTTTTGCGATCGATACGACCAGTCGCAGGTTTGGCAGCATGAAGGCGTGACAAGCGGCCTCGTACTCGCGGCGAAGCCGGCGAATATCGACCAGCCGTCGCGGCAGCGACGTGGGGCTTTCGCCGGTGAGCTGGACCAAGCGGCGCAACTCCCCGCGGGCTTCACGTCGCCGCGCCGCGTTGGCGGGCGTGGGATCCAGGACCTTGAGTTGCACTACGGCATCAGTCATGCGTGCGGCGATGCGCGACAGGCGGCCCAAGGGCTTCTTCAGCAGAACGGACTGGAACCGGAGCTTCTGAATTCGACGCGCAACCGTGCGACGGCGACGCAGAAGCAACTTTCGGGCCTCCTTCCGCGTTGCAACCGATTGGTGCCGGTCGCAGGCGATCCGCAGATCCCGGCGGTTCTTGTGCAGTGCCCGTCGCAGCACTTTCACGCCCGCATCGACGCGATCGTAGGCCGCTTGCCGTGCGGCCAAATCGATCCCTTGCACGTCAACAACGTGATCGATGCGCAGCTTGCGTTCAGCGGCCTTGCGGGCTGCGGTCAACACGACCCGGAACGAGTAGTCGTTCGCCAGGAGCCGGGTGAGGTACGTGCGGCGTGTCCGGCAGACCTTTTCAGCGATTGCCAATTCGTTTTCGCGGCTGAGGAGCGGAGTCTTGGCGACTTCCCGCAGATACATTCCCATTTCGTCGGGGGTGCGTGGCAACATGGCTTTTTTTCCTTCCTGTCTACTGTTAATGCGGAATCCGCGCCTGTGGTCCGCCAGATTTCGCGTGCTTCTGTTGTCGGACTCGGGAAGTTATCTGTGGATTGTGCCTACAACCATGTCCGAATGCGTCTTGGCGGCGAGGAACCCCGGCCGCACTTCTTGCCACCTGCCGTCCACCTTGACCTACCCAATTGCGAGTGCGACAATGCTGTCGTACTTGGTCCTTAGCGATTAGTGGGTCAGACAGCCATGAAATCGAGCCGATCATCTCGGGTCGCACAACTCCTGGAGAAATTCGAACCGGGGGACCGCCATGCCGCAGAGCAGTTGTTTGCGGACGTCTACAGCGAACTGCGATCGCTTGCCGCGCGATATCTGCACCGGGAACGAAAGGACCATACTCTTCAGCCAACCGCGCTGGTTCACGAAGCCTACTTGAAGCTCGTCGGTCAAACGCGCGTCGATTGGCAGGGCCGGACTCACTTCTTGGCGGTTGCCGCTCAAGCCATGCGCGAGATCCTCGTGGATCATGCTCGGCGTCATAACGCGGCGAAGCGGGGTGGCAATCGGCACCGCATCACACTTGACGACAACCTGGTCATCGAGTCCAGTCGCGACGTTGACCTGTTGGCGATTGAAGACGCCTTGGCCAAGCTCGCGAAGCTCGACCCGTGCCAGGCCCAAATGATCGAGCTGCGATTCTTTGGCGGCCTGGACATCGCGGAAGTGGCGAAGGTGATGGGGATGTCCAAACGTTCGGTGGAACGGGAATGGACCATGGTTCGCGCGTGGTTGCGGCGGGAGCTCGGCAGGAGTGGCCTGCCGTGAGCACGGAACGTTACGCGCAGGTTCGAAGGCTGTTCCTGGCTGCGTGCGAGCTTGCCGAAAGCGAGATTGGCCCGTTTCTCGATCACGCATGCACGGGCGATCCCAAGCTTCGCGCGGAGCTGGAATCCCTGCTGAAGCAGCCTCGTTCGACAACCATCATCGGCATGTCAAGCGAAGACGCCGCCCGTGGCAAGGTCCTTTCCCCCCTCGCCCGTCTTCCCCGGGAACTTGTTCCTGCCGATATCCCCTTTGGGGCGGCACGGGCTGATAATCCGTGGCGTTTTTCGCCGGGTGAGCTCATTGCCGCGGAGCGCTACAAGATTCTGGGGCCACTGGGGGAAGGCGGCACGGGCGAGGTCTACAAGGCGCGCGATCAGATCATGGATCAAGACGTAGCGTTGAAGTTTCTCGCTCTCGGGCAGACCGGCGGCGACCCAACGTGCAGCCGTTTCGTGAGCGAAGTCGCGATGGCCCGTGAGGTTGCCCATCCGAACGTGGTCAGGGTCTACGACATCGGCCAACTTGCCGATGGCGAGGTGTTTCTATCGATGGAGTTCATCGATGGCGAAGACCTCGCGTCGTTGCTCCGACGCGCCGGCAGACTCTCGCGTGAAAAGACCGTGCAAATCGCCCGGGAACTGTGCGCCGGGCTGGGCGCCGCGCACGATCATGGCGTGTTGCATCGGGACCTGAAGCCGTCCAATATCGTGATCGACGGAGACGGTCACGTTCATATCGCCGATTTCGGCATTGCGGCTTTCGTTCCAACTGCCGCAGGCGAGATTCCTTTGGCCGGGACGCCCGCTTTCATGGCCCCCGGATTGTTTCACCACAAGCAACCCTCGAAACAAAGCGACCTCTATGCACTCGGGATCGTACTGTACGAAGTGGCAACGGGAAGGGAGCCGTTCGGCGGCATACCGGCCGATGGCCTCCGAGCCGCCGCAGAACTGATTCCACCTTCGGTGTTGTGTCCCGAAATCGAGCCTGCCCTGGAACGGGCCATCCTGCAATGTTTGGAAGAAGATCCAGCCCGGCGGCCCGAATCTGCGGAAGCGGTTGCGGCCCTTCTGCCGAAATAGGGATCCCTAGCCGCAGATCATCGCCGCATCGTCAACCATCACGCAGTTCCGGCGCAGCGACCGGGTTTGGCAGGGATGGATTCACGAGCCGAGAAGGGCGCGGTCGTGTTACTGGCGGGAAACAACACTTGGAACGTGGTCCCTTTGCCGGGCTTGCTGGCGACTCGGATGACCCCCTTATACCCTCGTGCAATGCGGTGAACTGCTGCCAAACCCAACCCCCGGCCCCTGAACTTCGTTGTGAAGAAAGGATCAAATATCTTCTCCAGTGTTTCTTCATCGATGCCGCAACCTGTGTCGGTCACCTCCAGGCGAACGTAAAGCCCTTCCCGCAAATCGTTCCCTTCGCCGATAGCCGCAAAATCTGTGGCGGTGTACCGGATGCTATCGGTGGAGATCACTATTACGCCGCCATCTTCACCGAGCGCCTCCGAGGCATTGATGACGAGATTGAGGATGACTTGATGAATTTGGGAGGCATTGGCTTGGATTGTCGGAAGATGGGAGGTCAGGTTGTATTTCAGCATAGCCTTCTTGGAGATCGAAATCTCCACCATCTCGCGTATGTCTTTCACAGCCTCCGACAGGCTCACCTGCTCGACGATGAGCTTGCCCTTGCCCGAGTGGGCCAGCATTTGCCGCGTCAGGTCCGTGGCCCGTCCTACGGCGCTCCTGATCACTTCGATGTCGTTGCGTACTAAGTCGGGGGACGGCAGATGTACCTTCGCCAGGTCGGCATAGCCCATGATCCCAGCCAGGATATTGCTGAGGTCATGGGCGATACTGCTGGCCAAGATGCCCAGGCTTTCGAGCCTCTGGGAATGAAGCAGACGCCGTTCTGCTTCCGGCTCCTCGTCCTCGGGTAAGAGTGCGGTCCCAACCCCGTCGAAGCGGGCCTTTTCCTCGGTCCACCGACACAGGTCGGAGAAATCATCAGAATTAGCCAGGTTTTCATTCACTTCCAGCAAGTAGCGGAGATGCTGCTGTTCCTTGCGCGACTGTTCCTCTGTCTGCCGACGCGCCTGGGTCTCATGCCTCAACTGCTCGTTCGCTTGGCCGCGGTCAAGCCCAACGGCGCGCTGCGGGACGGTACCGACATCCAGGCCCACGAACTGCGGACCTTGCGATTCCCACTCGGTCGGGTCCAAGGGCCCCTTGACCCTGGTAAGAGTGAGGTCCAGCGTTCGGAGTTGTTTCAACCCCTTGAGGTGCTCCAGACCAGCGTCGGTGACCTCGGTGCCGGTGAGGCTCAGCGATTGGAGTTGCCGCAATCCCTTGAGATGTTTCAGACCGGCGTCAGTGACTTTGGTGCCGCCGAGGTCGAGTTCTCGGAGTCGAGGCAGACCCCTGAGGTGCTTCAGACCGGCGCCGGTGGCCCAGAAGCACAGCCCTTCGAGTTCGGGCAGACCCCTGAGGTGCTCCAGACCGGCGTCGGTGACCTCGGTGCCGCTGAGGCCCAGTTCTTGGAGCTGCCGAAACGCCTGGAGGCGTTCCAAACCGGCGTCAGTGACCCTGGCGCCGCTGAGGTCCAGCGTCTGGAGTTGAAGCAGATCCTTGAGGTGCTCCAGACCGGCATCGGTGACTTCGGCGTTGCTGAGGTCCAGCGTCTGGAGCAGGGGCAGATCCTTGAGGTGTTCCAGGCCGGCGTCGGTGACGTTGGTACCGCCGAGGTCGAGCGTTTGAAGTTGGCGCAATCCCTTCAGGTGCTCCAAACCTGCGTCGGTGACTTCGGTATGGGAGAGATACAGCTCTTGGAGTTGAGGCAGGCCCTTGAGGCACTCCAAGGCTGCATCGTCGAGTATGCACCAAGAGAGGTCGACCGAAATCGCAACGTCGCCTCGCAACAACTGAATCTTGGCAATCGCCTCTGCGTGATCTGGCTTCATCATTCACTTCATCCTAGTACTACAGCGCTAACTTGAGTTCCATTTACATGCGGGAGTTTCTGTCAGC
>CAZTPX010000239.1:0-12230 GCA_964615095.1 uncultured Planctomycetaceae bacterium
GACGACACGGTCAAGAGCGAGCAGCCGGCCAAGGTTGAGGAAGCCCCCAAGACCGAAGAAGCCGCCAAGGCGCCGGAAGCTGCCAAGGTGGACGATACGGTCAAGAGCGAGCAACCGGCCAAGGTTGAGGACGCCCCCAAGACCGAAGAAGCCGCCAAGGTAGACGACACCGCCAAGACCGACGCGAACTCCAACGGAGCGGCTCAAGAGGAGCCGAAGACGGAAACGTCGCCGGTCTCCGGTGGAGCCTCGTCGCAGAGCATTCAGGACTACTATCGCTATCGCTCCGAGCCGATCGACGGCCAATACGGCGAGAACCACGACTCGGCTACCCAGAAAGACGCCACTCCGCCGACCAGCGGCTCGATCGGCAGCCCCAGCAGCGACGACAATTCGACAAGCGGCGACGACGATTTTGACGACGAGACGGTCGGCGATGGGCAGGGTGCAAACGGTTCCGTGGCCGACGCCATGCTGCTCGTGGCTTCACGTTGGGTCGAGGACTTCGTCGCCAACTACGGGCTGAAGATATCGCAGGTAGCGGGCTTGCTGGGACAGATCCGCTAGTCTTTCCGCCTCCGGCGCGATCGCCATAACACGAATCTGAAAAGCAACTTACGGCTCGTACAGTGGGAACTGGACGAGCCGTTTTCGTTTTCTTGGGCATGGTTCAAAGCAGGGTAACACCTTGGCAGGCGTTCCCTACAGATGTTACCTTTGCGGGCCCGGAACGAGCCGTTTTCGTTTTCTTGAAGATTATCCCTGGCAATTGTTCTGGGGCTGGTGTACAGTGATAGTTAGCGCAATGGGCAAGTCGCGCCGTTGGGGACCGCCGTTTTTCGATGGAATCCCTGTGGTGTCCGTTGCCGCTACGGAACACGGTCGACGGAACCACTTCGACATTTGCCGGGAGAAGAGGCATGTCCAAGTATCCGTTTTTCTTGCGTTGGATTTTCTTGCCATTGGCAACCGTGTTGGGTGTGGCGCTGACCATGACCGCGCGGACCGAGGCGCTGGGCAGCGAGGCGGCCCGGCTCGATGGATTTACCCAGGCTGATGGAGTCAGCGTCTTCGCGTTGACACTCAAGCCGTCGCTGCCCGCGGTCGATGGGCCGCGGGATGTCGTGATTCTCTTTTCCACAGCCGCCAGCCAGGCGGGCGATTTTCGCGCCAAGTCGCTGGCCACGCTGCAAGCCACCCTCTCTAAACTCGAGCCGCGCGATCGTGTCAAACTTGTCGCCTTCGACCTGAACGCCGCGCCGCTGACCCGCGGGTTCGTGGCGCCCGACAGCCCGGCGATGACCGAGGCCTTTGCCGCGCTGCTGCGGCGCACGCCGCTTGGCGCCTGCGACTTGGAAAAAGCCCTGGACACTGCCGCGAAGAGTTTTGTGGACAGCAAGTCGGCGCGGGCCATCGTTTATTTCGGCGACGGCAGCAGCCGCGCCAACCCGCTCTCGACCGGCCAACTCGACCGCCTGGTCGGCGATCTGCTTTCCCTGCGGGCGCCGCTGATCGCCTTTGGCGTTGGTCCGCAAATCCAGGAGCAGATGCTGGGCGCGCTGGCCTCGCGCAGCGGCGGCCTTGTCGCGGCGGAAGCGGTCGGTGTGGATGCCGGCCTCTATGGGAACGGCTTGGCCCGGGCCGTTCACGCCTCGGTCCTCTGGCCCAAGGCCGGAAGCGTAAAGTGGCCCGTGGGCATGGACATCTATCCGCAGATTGTTCCACCCTTGCGCAGCGACCGCGACACCGTCCTGGTCGGCACGACGAAATCGACCGCGGCCCAGCGCGTGCAAATCGACGTGGAGGGTCCTGCCGGCAGTAAGACGCTGGCCTGGGACATTCCCCCATGGATGCCCAGTGCCGCCAATTGTTATCTGGCTACCCTGGTTGACCAGGCGAAGTGCGACGGCGGGCGAACGCTGCCCTTGATCGACAGCGCAAGTTTGTCCGTGGCGAAGCGGCAGATCGAAGCCGGTGGCCGCGGCCTGGCTAGCCTGGCCGCGGAAGCCCTCAAAGGCGGCAACCTGGAAAGCGCCAATCGTCTGGCTGACGCGGCTTTGCGCCGCAATCCCAACGATCTTGCCGCCCGCGCCGTCCTCGACGGGGTTGCCAACGGCGGCGGCGCGGCACGTGCGGCCGACAAGGCGGCACGGAACGCGCCCGTCCCGGGCGAAGCGGGCGACCTTGTCTTGCAAGGCGATGCTGCCGCTCCGCAACAGGGCACTGCTGCGGAGCAGCAAATCGTGTCAGGCAACGCCTTGGCGGAACAGTGGCACAAAGACGTCCGAAACACGATCGACCTGGCGCGCAGCCAGGTCTCGACCGAGCCGGGCAAGGCCGCCGACACGATCCGGAACAAGACGAATGATCTGCTTGCCGAGACGGAGTTGCCTGCGGAAACCCGTGAGCGTTTGGCAGGTATGCTTCGCGCCGCGGGCCGGGAAATCAAGCGTCGCGGGGCAGAGGTTGTTTTCCGCCAACAGCAGCGGATTCGCGAGGAGATGGCCCGCTATGAAATGGAAATGACCCACGCGGCCCTGGCGGCGGACCAGACCAAGACCAAGCAGTTGATGGATCGTTTCAATTACTTGATGGCCGAAGGCCGGCACAAGTTGGCGGAAGAGGCGGTCCTGGCAGCCAACAAGATCGTGGAGCGGTCGGCGCCCTCGGCACGAGCGACCATGCTCGCCGGGGCGCTCGATGCAAGCATGGGCGGCGCTTATGACGACATCATGTCGGTCCGCGTCGCCAAGCAGAAGGGCTTTGTCGATGCCTCCTATCAGACCGAGAAGTCGCACGTGCCCGCTGTCGACGACCCACCGATCGTGTATGCGGACGCGGAGGCCTGGAAGGAACTCACCGCCCGCCGCAGGGACAAGTACGGCGCTGCGGAGTTCTCGCGGCGCAGCCCGGCCGAGAAGAAGATCGAAGAGGCCCTCAAGCAGCCCACGCAGATCGAATTCGTGGAGACGCCCCTCAAAGACGTCGTCGATTACCTCAAGGACTTGCACCACATCGAGATCCAACTCGACGCGGCGGCTTTGAAGGAGGTGGATGTGGACGAGAACACGCCGATCACCAAGAACCTCAAGGGCATTTCCTTGCGCTCGGCCTTGAAACTCTTGCTGGACGACCTGCAATTGACGTTTGTCGTACACAACGAGGTGCTGCTGATCACTTCCGCGGCCAAGGCCGTCCAGAGCGACGAGTTCATGACTACCAAGGCCTACCCGGTAACCGATATCGTCGTGCCCATCAAACAAACCGGTTTTACCGGCGGATTCGGTAGGCTCGGCGGCCAGGGCAACTCGCCGCTGGGAGGGAGCAACCCGGGCGGACAGGGCCATTCGATTTTGGGAGGCCCCATGCAAAACGGAAATCCGTGGGGAGGAGGCAACGGTAATCCGTTGGGTGGCATGAATCCGCCGGGAGGTGGAAACGGCAACCCGTTTGGAGGGGGCAATCCCTTCGGGAACTGAATATTCAACTTCCCCGCGAGAACCTACAGGCGATAATTAGTTAAACTGTTTAGCGAAGTGGAGTGTTTGTCGTTGCCCTACATTCCGCTGAAATGTTACATAATAAGTTAAACCGAAAACGCCCCGCTGGAGAAAGCTAGGTGGGAACTGGAACTCCCTAAAGGCGGGACTACGAGCACGATTTACAAATACTTACTTCGCATACCACCCCAACGATATAAAACGAGAAACTGTTTCTTCTGCCGGCCCACGGCAGTTAGACTGCCCCGAAATTTGAGATTTTATGTGGTAATTATAGTATTGCCGGAGTACAATGACGATTAGCCCAATGGGCAAGACGACCGTTGGGAATTACCATCTTTTTTCCATGGAATCCCTGTGGCTTCCGTAACCGCCACGGAACACGGTTGCGGAACCACTTAGACATTTGCCGGGAGAATAGGCATGTCAAAGTATCCGTTTTTCTTGCCTTCGATGTCGTTGCCCTTGGCAACCGTGCTGGGCGTGGCGCTCGCCATGGCCGCACAAACCCAGGTGCTGGGCGGTGAGGCAGCCCACCTCGATGGTTTTACTCAGCCGGATGGCAGCAGCGCGTTCGCCTTGACTCTCAGGCCAACCGCGCCGGCAGCCAATGGACCGCGCGACGTGGTGATTCTAGTCAGCACGGCGGCCAGCCAGACGGGCGATTTTCGCGCCGAGTCGCTGGCCACCTTGCAATCGACCGTGGCGCGTCTCGGCCCGAACGATCGCGTCAAGCTCGTCGCCTTCGACTTGAACGCGACGCCGCTGACCCAAGGGTTCGTAGCGCCCAACAGTCCGGCAATGGCCGAAGCGCTGACCGCCATCCAGCGGCGCACGCCGCTTGGCTCCTGCGACTTGGAGAAGGCCCTGGACACTGCCGCGAAGAGTTTTGCGGACAGCAAGGCGGCACGGGCCGTCGTCTACATCGGCGACGGCAGTAGCCGCGCCAACCTGCTCTCGACCGATCAACTCGACCGTATGATCAACGACTTGGTTTCCGTGCGGGCGCCGTTTCTCGCCTTTGGCGTGGGCCCGCAGATCCAAGGACAGTTGCTGGGTATCCTGGCCGCCCGCACGGGAGGCGTGCTCGTGCCCGAGCAGGTCGGCGCGGACGCCGGTACCTATGGAACCGAACTCGCCCAGGCCGCTCACGGCTCGGTTTTCTGGCCCAAGAGCGTGAAGTGGCCCGAGGGCATGGATGTATATCCCAAGACCCTTCCGCCCTTGCGTAGCGACCGCGACACGGTGGTGATCGGCACGACGAAATCGCCCGAGGCCAAGCACGTAGGCATCGACATGGACGGTCCTGCCGGCGTGCAGAACCTGCCGTTGGACATTCCCGAACTGAAATCCGACCCCAGGAACAGCTACCTGCCCCGGCTGGTCGATCGGGCCAAACTGGACGACGGCCGCACGCTGGCCCTGGTCGATGGCGGGAGCCTGGCGACGGCGAAGCGGGAGATCGAAAGCGGCGGCAAGGGTCTGGCGGACTTGGCCGGCGAGGCCCTCAAGGGTGGCAACCTGGACAGTGCCGCGCGCTTGGCCGACGAGGCCCTGCATCGCAATCCCAACGATATCTCTGCGCGATCCATCAAGGACGCCATTGCCAAGAAGACCAACACGGTCGTGATTGGCGGGGGACCCGCGCCGGCTGCCAAGGCCGAAGCGGCCGCGCCTGCCGTGGGAAACGATCCGGGCGCACTGAACCTGCAAGGCGACGGCGGCGCTCCGGTGCCGGATGGCGCTGCCGCGGCCAACCAGGCCGCGACGGATACCGCCCTGACGCAGCAGTGGCAAAAGGATGTGGACAACACGATCAATAAGGCCCGCAGCCAGGTCTCGGTCGATCCGGCCAAGGCCGCAGCCATCATCCAGAACAAGACGAACGACCTGACTGCCGAAACGGCCCTGCCGCCCGAAGTCCGCGAGAAATTGATGGGCCTGCTCCATGCGGCAGCCCGGGAAATCAAGCATCGCGGGGATGAAATTACCTTCCACGAGCAGCAGCGGATTCGGGAAAAAATGGCCCAGCAGGAAATGGAGATGACCAACAAGGCCCTGATCGCGGACCAGGCCAAGACCAAGCAGTTGATGGACCGTTTCGACTCCTTGATGGCCGAAGGCCGGGCCAAACTGGCGGAAGAAGCGGTCGTGGAAGCCGAAAAGATCGTGCAGCGCTCTCTGCCGTCGGCGGTACCGACGGAGCGCGTCGCCCTGCACAGCGCGCGCTTCGTTGGCTCGTTCAACGACATCATGGCGGTCCGTGTCGCTAAGCAGAAGGGCTTCGTGGACGCGATGTACACGACCGAGAAATCGCAGGTGCCCACCGCCGACGACCCGCCCATCGTCTATCCCGACGCGGAGGTCTGGAAAGAGATCACGGCCCGCCGCAAGGAGAAGTACAGCGCATCGAGCCTCTCCAAGCCCAGCGCGGCCGAGAAGAAGATCGAAGAGGCCCTCAAGCAGCCCACGCAGATCGAATTCGTGGAGACGCCCCTGAAGGACGTCGTCGATTACCTCAAGGACCTGCACCACATCGAGATCCAACTCGACACGGCCGCCTTGAAGGAAGCCGGCGTGGAGCCGGAAACGCAGGTCACCAAGAACCTCAAGGGTATTTCGCTGCGATCGGGCCTGAAGCTCCTACTGGATGAACTGCAACTCAAGTACGTCATTCACAACGAAGTGCTGCTGATCACCTCGGCCACCAAGGCCGATTCCGACGAGTCCTTCATGACCACCAAGGTCTACCCGGTGACCGACCTGGTGTTGCCGATTCCGCAAATGGGCCTGTCCGGCATGGGTGGCCTGGGTGGCGGCATGGGCATGGGAGGCATGGGCGGCATGGGCGGCATGGGAGGCGGCATGGGAGGCGGCTTCGGTGGCGGTGGCATGGGTGGCATGGGTGGCGGTGGTATGGGCATGGGGGGCATGGGCGGAGGTGGCATGGGCGGCATGGGAGGTGGCATGATGGGCGGCATGGGCGGAGGCGGCATGGGAATGGGCGGAGGCGGCATGGGCTTTCCTTGAGACTGTCGTTTTGCCGCACCACCCAAACCAAATTGTAAAGGAACTGATATTATGTGTTACCAAACCAAAATTCTCGTTGTTCTGACCGTCGCGCTGGTTTTCCCGCTCGGCGCCTCGGCGGCCGAAAACCGCGATGCACACCAGGGACCAGTCGCCGACGTGGGCAAGGCCGCAGCAGCCTTGCCCGCCAAACCCCCCACGCCAGCCCGCGCGGGCGCGATCAAGCTGAACCTGGCTCCCGGCGCCGACGTGCGCGAGGCCTGGGAGAAATTTTTTGCCCAGCACGAACCGGAAAAAGATCCGCTCAAGGTGAAGCAGATGGGCGAGGCCTACCAGACGCGTTTGGTCAGGCAACAGCAGGCCGTGCTGGAAACGGTCCAGGAATTGAAGGAAGCTGTCGCCGACGCGACCCATCGGGGCAAGACGGACGAAGCGGTCAAGAAGTACGAAGAGATCATCGCGCTGATCGAGGCCGCCTTGCGGCACAATCAGGCGCAGCCCTGGATGTATGAAGTCCTCTCGCTGAGCATGAAGGCCGCGGGCCGTCCCCAAGAGGATGTCGATCGGGCCATCATGTCGGCCGTCGAATTCGTGCAGAACCATGCCGATCTGATGTACCTTGGCGCGTACCTGGTGCAAAGCGACATGGATCGCCGGGCGTTGCAGATTTTCCGGCAGGTGTCCGAGGCCGAGCCTTTCTGGCCCGAGCCTTTGTACAACGGCATGTTGGCGGCCCGCCGGCTGCATGACGTCCCCGGGCTGGAATGGTCGACCGCGGGCCTCCTCGGCCAGGTCTGGCCACCGGCCCAGGCCAAGCTCTGGGAGGACGCGCAGCGCGTTTACGAGGCCGCCGTCAAGGATCTTCGCGCCAACAAGCGGAACGAAGAAGCCGACCACTTCGAGGCGGTCATCAAACAGGCCACGGCGTACGACTGCGTAGTGCGCGTGCGCTGGACCGGCGACGCCGACATTGACGTCATGGTGAAGGAGCCCGGCGGCACCGTTTGCTCGCTCCGCAACCAGCGGACAACCAGCGGCGGCGTGTTGATCAGCGATTCGTCGTCGGACGACAAGCCCAGCGTGGACGGGCACGTGGCGGTTTACGTTTGCCCCAAGGCCTTCAGCGGCAACTACCAACTCTTGATCCGTCGCGTCTTCGGCAAGTTGACCACCGGCAGCGCCACGGTGGAACTGGTCACGCACTACAATTCCGACAAGGCCAAGGCCCTGGTCAAGAAGATCCCCTTGGATGGCAACGAGGCCCTGGTCAAGTTCGATGTGGCCGACGGTCGCCGCAAGGAGTCGATCCAGGAGCAACAATTGGCCAATGCGGCCGTGGCGGCTGTGGCCCAAGTCAACCTCACCCGTCACCCGGAAATCCTGGCCCAGCAGCTCGATGCGGTGAACAATCCGGCCGCAGCCGCGGCCTTGGGCGCAGTCCAGCAGGCTGCCGCGACGGCCGGCCAGGCCCAGCAGCAGGCCAACCCATCGGCCTTTCCCGCCGCTTGGCCCAACGGCTTCCAGGGAGCGGTTGGCTATACGCCGATCATCATCACGTTGCCTGAGGGCACGAACCTGGCCATGATGGGTGTGGTTTCGGCCGACCGGCGCTATGTGCGCATCACTTGTGTGCCAATGTTCTCGGCCGTGTCTGAAGTCCACACGTTCAGCTTGGCGAGTGGGCAGACCACGAGCACTCCCGGCGTTGGCACGGGGGGCCAAGGCTATTCCGGCATTGCCGGCCAAGGCGCCGGCGGTGTGGGTAATGGCAACAACAACAACGGTGGCGGCGCGAACAACGGGATAGGCGCCGGTTGATTTCGTCTCCCCTCGTTTTCCTTTGTCCAACGAAAGCCCTCGGAAGCAATTCCGGGGGCTTTTTTTGCGCGCTCGCGTCGCTCATGCGTAACTCCTTGTAATAAAACAGGTTAAAGGCCAGTCAACCGCCGCCCGCAGGCGGCGGTTGACTGAAAGTTGACTAGCTTTCGTTCTGGGGCTCCTTGCTCGTCTCGCCCAGCACCGCGGCGAAGTCCACGCCATCCACGGCGCCCAGCAATTCTTCCTCGCTGACGTGATAGTAGGTCAAGATGATGTCCAGCGAGGAGTGCCCGACGATCTTCATGACGTTGAAGGGCGAGACGTTGGCGTTGGCCATCGTGCTCACGAAGAAGTGGCGGAAGCTGTGCAGCGTGCCCCGCTGCACCGCCGCCGCCGTCTTCGCCTTCTTCAGTTGCTTCCACAGCCGACTGGCCCGCAGCCGCTTGTCGACCACGCCCGCCGCCGGCGGCGACTCGAACAGTCAGCGGCTCTTGCTGGCGGCCAGCATCTTTTGAGCGATGGCCAGAGCCGGGGCCGAGAGCGGGACGTTACGGTCGTCACCCTTGGGGTCCCACCGCAATCCATCACCCGGGAACACCTTGGTCCTGATCCGCACCAGGCGGTGGGTTACATCGAGGTCGTCCGTCGTGAGCCACATCAGGAGGCCGGTCAGGGCCAGGAAGCGGAACACGGCGCCGAAGAACGGCCCCGCGTGCCTAAAAATCCCTTGGACTTCCGCCGGCGTGTAGCAATAATTCTCGGCTTGGCCGTCGGCAGGGAGTTGATAACCGGAGATGGGATTCTCCCGCAACTTACGCATGCCTTCGCGAGGTTGTGCAGGCTTGGCTGGGAGTGGGGCGGTCAGGCACTGACTCGGACATTGGTTCTTTGGGAGCGGCTCGACCAATGCAGATCCGAAGGCATTCCAGGGCAGGATTGTGAAGCGGTCTTTTCGCAAAACGTGTGGCAGAGTGGTCGCAGAGCATGGTCCGAAGCTGGGGATTGAGGCCGAAAGCCGGCTGCTGGAGGTCCGGTCGGATCGAGTTGTTGGGTCGGCCTGCTGGATAGCCGGCAGCATGGACCACCCTTGCCCTGCAGAATTCCGCCGGAATCGCGGGACGGCGATGCCTGAGAGGCCACTTCCATGAAGCCCCGGCCGGCGACGGGAAACTTAGACACAGACTTTACTTGCATCCAACGAGGCGGACGGGACAGTCTCGGCGAGTTTGAGCTGGCATGCCCACGGCCCTGTCTAGGCTTGGCCGACAAGCAGGCCTTAGTTAGTGCCTTGTTGCCATGCAGTAACCCTCTACCCACTATGCGTAGGGGTTCGCGGGCCTTTTCGTGGCTCCGCGGAGCAGAAGCGATCCCAAGGACTATTTTCGCCCATTATCTTGGAGTTCGCGCTTTTTTTGAAAAGCGTTGTCCTAAGACGCCGTTTCAGTGCTGTTTAGTTAATGGGCGGAAGATAAACTGATGGAAATAAGTCCTATGGGGAATTCTGAAGGCGACAATCGCAAGCTGATGGTTGGCCTGCTGACGCAACACCAGCAGCGGATTTTCGCTTACATCCACGTGCTAGTGCCGGACCCCCACTCCGCATGGGACATCTTACAGCAAACGTGCCTGGTCATCTGCGAGAAGTTCGACGAGTTCGATCCCCAAACGGATTTTGTTGCCTGGGCGCGGCAGATTGCCTGGTGGGAAGTTCGCTCGGCACGGCAGAAATTCACCCGCAGCCGCGTGCAAGTGCTGGACGATGAAGTGCTTCAACTTCTCGCGCAATCGGACGAGGTCGGCGATCAAGCAGCCAACGCCCGGCGAGATGCCTTGTCGAATTGCCTTCAGCGGCTCCAGCCACGGGATCGCGAGATGATTCTGGCCCGCTACGAGGCTGGCAGTGGCGTGCAACAGACCGCCCAGCGCTCCGGGCGCTCGCTCGCGGCGGCCTACAAGTCGCTGAGCCGCATCCGCAGGTTTCTGCTGGATTGCGTGACCAACCGCCTGGCTGAGGAGAACGCCGAATGACTCTGGGCGATAAAGAGATCCTCGAACTCCATGAACTGATCAACGGAGCCATCGACGGCTGGCTCTCGCCAACCGAATGCGATCAGCTCCGACAATTCTTGAGAGACTCGGCGGAGGCCCGCCGCTATTACGTGCGGATGATGCACCTTTCCGCCGCCTTGCGATCGATCGCCGAACAGGCCAACGCCGAGCCTGGCAATACGGCGTCACCATCTGCCCTTCCGCCATCGGCCAAAGCCCTGCCGCCCTCGGTTTTGCGACACTTGTGGAGTTCAAGTTCATCGATCGGCGGACTGGTGGTGATCGTCGTGGTTGTCCTCCTGGTCGCCGTGGGAATAGGAGTAAGCGTTTGGCATGACCCGGTTGTTCCGCTCAAGGAGGCCAGCTCGGCGGCCGTTGCCGTGCTGTCGCAGACCGTCGACGTCCAATGGGCCAGTCCGGCCGAGGCCCGCAGCGTGGGCAGCGCGATATTGCCGGGTTGGCTGAAAATCCGCTCCGGGCTGGCGCAAGTCACTTTCCACGACGGCGCTACGGTCATTGTCGAGGGGCCTGCCGAGTTGCAACTGATTTCGGCCGACGCCGCGTTCTGTTCCGCCGGCCGACTGAGCGCCGAAGTACCGCCGCCGGCCCGCGGATTCCAAGTGACCACACCGCAGTTGACCGTCAAGGATCTGGGCACGGCGTTCGGGCTGGATGTGACCGCACAGGGTTCCGAAGTCGACGTCTTCAAGGGCCAGGTGGAACTGAGCCAGAAGGCCGGCGACCGTCAAACTCTTCGCGAAGGCGAGGGCCTTGTGGTGGATACCGCCGGCAAACCCCGCCGCATCGTCGCCGACCGCTCGCGGTTTGCTCTGGCCGACGACCTCCATCGCCGCAAAGCCGAGCATGCAGCGGACGGCAATGTCGGCGTGCAAGACGGTAACCGTGGCTTCGACAAGGCGCTCGATCTTAAGCGGCCGACTATCGTCTTCCGTAAGGGGGCACGGCAAACGATCAGCGGTTGGGGCGCGGGGGCGGGCGAAGACAACGGCCCGGGCCAGAACTTCGGATCGCTCAGCGAGGCCCGAAAGGCTTGTCTTGCCGCATTGCTCTACACCGAGGCGCATATCGACACCCTCCGCGTTTGGGCGAGCCTTGAATCGATCAGTCGCAAGCCGGACGAAGTCGATGTCTCGCGCTTCGTCAACGGCTATGTCAAGTCGGGTTTCATCAAGTACGCTCGGGACGCCGGAATGAAAAGGCTCCTCTTGGCCCCTGGCGGCATTCCCCAGTACATGCTGGCCAAGGACCCGTCGCCGGCTGCCGCCGGGCAGTGCCCGCTCACCGATGACGGGGCAAAACAGTATGCCGCCTTGATCGCTGGCATCCTGCATGAACTTAAGGTGAAGCACAACGTCGACTTCCACATGACGGGCATCGCCAACGAATGCTGTGCCATTACAATTCCCCAATGGCCGCGAGTGATACGCGAGTTGCGCAAGGACCTCGACGCCTACGGGCTGCGCTCGGTCAAGATCACCGCGGTTGAGTGGCCCAACAACGACGGTTGGGCCTTCGACCGGATCCGCTCGATCCAGAGCGACCCGGCTGCCTGGGCCAGCCTCGACGCCATCTCCACCCATTCCTATGCCATGCCTGCCACGGAGGATTTTTATCGGCAGTTCTGCCTTAAGCCTCCCAGAGAGTTCTGGATCACCGAGACCGAGTGCTCCGGGCCAAAACCGGTCGATTGCGGCAAGGACTTGGCCGGGCACCTGATCAACGACCTGAACCACGGCGTCACATGCTGGATTTACCATGAGATCGCCTTGAACTGCTCGCCCGACAACCCGGCCAACCTGGTGGGCTACGATT
>CAZTPX010000240.1:0-12147 GCA_964615095.1 uncultured Planctomycetaceae bacterium
GTGGGCCTGGCCTGCAAGAACGCGATCCTGATCGTGGAATACGCCAAGGCCCAGCGGGAAGAGGGCGCCGAGAGCTACCAGGCCACGCTGGCCGCCTGCCACCTGCGCTTGCGGCCGATCATGATGACCTCCTTCGCTTTCATTCTCGGCGTGGTGCCGCTGGTGGTGGCGGTGGGCGCCGGCGCCGAGATGCGGCGGACCCTGGGTACGGCCGTCTTCAGCGGCATGCTGGGCGTGACCTTCTTCGGCATCTTTCTCACGCCAGTTTTCTACTTCGTGATCCAACGCTTCAGCGATTGGCGCAAGCGGCGCTTTGGAAGAGGTGCATGAGCATCTCGCCGCGGCCGGTCCTCCGGGTCACGAGCCTGTCCGCGCGCGGCTGGCCTTCCGTGGCCGGCCAGTCATTGGACATTACGGTATTTTTGCCGAGTTCGGCACCAGCGCCACCAGTGCTTTTGTGCTGGCGGTGAGCCAGGACGCGTTGGGCAAACCGGCCACTGGCAAACCGGCCACTTGACACACCAGTTCCTGCGGGTATAGACTCAACCGTATCGGAAATCGAAGTTCCTGTCAGTTGATGCGCGTAAGTGTGAGGGGTATACTTGCGAAGTCTGCTCCTTGCCGGCAAATCATCACAGTTCTTGGGAAGCAGCCATGTCCGATTCGTTCGATCCGTACTATGAATGGCTAGGGATCGCGCCTGACGAGCAGCCGCCGCATTGTTACCGGCTGCTTGGCATCAATGCGTTGGAGAACAATTCCAACGTCATCGCAAACGCCGCCGACCAGCGTATGGCGCATGTGCGGACGTTCCAGGGTGGCAAGCGCTCGGCGCAGTCGCAAAAACTTTTGAACGAGTTGGCGGCGGCCAAAGTCTGCCTGTTGAACCCGGCCAAAAAGGCCGCCTACGACCGCGAACTGCGGAAACGGCTCGAGGCCCGCAATCAGGCAGACGGCGCCGTGGCGAACGACCTCGATCCGGCGATTGCGGAACTGGCGGCATCGTTCCAGCGGGTCAGCTTGACACAGGGGCCGCAGGGCAGAAAGATGTCCCCGCCGAAGCCGCTGGCGCTGTTTGCCGCGCTGGGCGCCTTGGCCGTCGTGGCGGTGGGATTGACGTTGTGGTTTGCTCTTGGTTCCGGCGGCCCGCCAAATAATGACGGCCCCGCGCCCATTGTAGCGGCACACGCGGGGCAACCGTCCAAGGCAGACCGGCGCGAAACACCACGGACCCCGGAGACCAAGAGCGTCACGGTCGCCGACCGAGATTCGGCGGAGATGCCCAAGCCGAAAGATTCCGCCGCCGTTCCGCAATTTGAAGCCCGGACGCCGGCCGCGAGGGAAAAACTCTCGGTCCCCGCGGAACAAGACGTGACGGCCGAGGCGTCGCCCGCGAGAGGCCCCGCCGGCGCGACGGCGCCGTCGGCAATAGAAGCCGCGGAGAAGCCGCCGCGCGAGCCGGAAAGCGCGCCTGTCAAGACGCTCGCCCCGCCATCGGCGGACGAGCAGAAGCCGCTGATCGTCACCATCGATGAGGTCTATGAAGTCGGCAAAGCAAAGGACGCCGCGGCCAAGCTTGCCATCGCCCGCAAGCTCCTTGAGGCGGGCCGCGCAAACGAGAGCAATCGGTCCGAGCAGTTCGTGCTGTTTCGCCGGGCGAGCGAACTGGCCGTCGACGCCCGGGAGCCGGACCTGATGCTCGAAGCGGTGGACGCGATCGCCGAGGCGGGCTTCGACATCCGGCCTCTTTCCCTGAAGGCCCGCCTGCTGAAGCGGCTCTTGGAACAAGGACCGGGGGGCGGCGATTCTCGGCTTGCCGCGCTGGGCGGGGCCTGTCTGGCGTTTGCCGAAGCCGCCGCGGCTGGCGGCGCCGTCGACGAGGCATCCGAGGTGCTGGAACGCGCCCGCAAGGCCCTCGCCGAGTGGAAACGGCATGCGCAGCAGGTCGTTCGCAGCGCCAAGGCGTTGTTGGCCCGTGCGCGGACTGCGGCTGACAAGACGGTGCAAGAGGAGAAAATGCGGGAGGCGCAAGCGGAGTTGGATGCGGTCGAATCCGTGCAGCCTGAACTGGCGGAATGTGCCAAGCGCATGCAGCAGGCCCGCCGCGAGTACGACGCCTTCCAGGCGGCCCAGGAACGACTCAAAACGCAAGCCGACGATCCCCAGGCATGCCTGGTCGCAGGTCGCTGGTATTGCTTCCACCAGAACGACTGGGAGCCGGGCATGAAGCTGCTGGCTCGGGGGAGCGACGCGGCCTTGAAAGCGGCGGCCGCTGAGGAACTGGCTGCCAGCCCGTCCAACGCCGAGCAGCGGGTCGCACGCGGCGATGTCTGGTGGGAACTGGCCGAAAAGGCCACGGGCAAGGCCAAGTCGGCCATGTGGCAACATGCCGCCACTTGGTACCAAGCGGCGCTGCCGGAGCTTGCTCCCGGGCTGGCCAAGGCCAAGATCGAAAAACGGCTTGCCCAGGCGGCTGAGGGACCGCAGCCGGCGGCGGGTGGGGCGTCTGCCGGCGTTCGTCCGCCGCCGGCAGTGGCCCCCTTCGACGAGAAGACTGCCAAGCTGCACCAAGCGCGCTGGGCCGGCTATCTGCGGACGCCGGTGGAGATCACCAACTCGATCGGCATGAAGCTCAGGTTGATCCCGCCCGGCGAATACATGATGGGAGAGTCCGATTCCGAACCGCATGCCCATGCCTGGGAAAAGCCCCAGCACCACGTCAAGATCACCAAGGCATTCTACCTGGGAACGTATACCGTCACGGTGGCGCAGTTCCGCGCGTTCGCGGAATCGGGAGGCTACCAGACCGACGCCGAGACCAGCGGCCAAGGCGGCCTCTTTGAAACCGTACACGGTGTGAAGGCCCTGCGCAGTTCCCGGTTTATTTGGAAGAGTCCGCCTTTCCCCCAAGATGACCGGCATCCTGTCGTCTTGTTGACATGGAACGACACGGACAAATTCTGCGGATGGCTGGGCGGCAAGGAGAAGTGCCGGTACCGTTTGCCCACGGAAGCCGAATGGGAACTTGCCTGTCGCGCCGGCACGACCGGCCCCTACTACTGGGGCGACGATGTGGAAGAGTACCCGCGCTATGGCAACATCGCCGATCGGACGTTGAAGGCCGTTTATCCAAGTTCCCAGGCGGTCGCCGGGTCCGACGGCTTCGCCCATACCGCGCCGGTGGGAACTTTCCAGCCGAACGCTTTCGGACTTTACGACATGTTGGGAAATGTCAGCCAGTACTGTTCGGATCTCGGCGAGAACAATTACTACGCGCACTCACCGGAGGTCGATCCGCAGGGGCCGGCCTCCGGGGAAGGACATTCCGTCCGTGGTTCCTCGTTCAGCAACGGTCCCGGAACCGTCCACGCGTCGATGCGGTGGCAATTTGGCGATTCCTTGGCCATGGCGCAAACGGGTTTCCGCGTGGTGAAGGAGATCGATGCCCGCGGGGGACGGGGGCTTTCCGCGGCGGGTGTCGAGGCGGCGGGTCGCGGCGGGGCGTCTGTTGGCGTTCGTCCGCCGCCGGCGGTGGCCCCCTTCGACGAGAAGACGGCCAAGCTGCACCAATCGCGCTGGGCCAAGTATCTCCGTACGCCGGCCGTCCGGACCAACTCGATCGGAATGCAACTCGCGCTGATTCCGCCGGGCGAGTTCGACATGGGGTCGCCGCGGGAGCTGATCGAGGACGAGTCGCGCACGCGCGGCGAGGCCTGGTGGACGGAGCATCTGTCGGCGGAGGGGCCGCAACACCGGGTGCGGATCAGCAAGCCTTTTTGGCTGGGTGCGACGCCCGTCACGCAAGCGGAGTACGAACGCGTGACGGGCGGCAACCCGAGCAACTTTCAAGGAGACGCGAAACGGCCCGTGGAACAGGTCTCGTGGAACGAGGCGGTGGAGTTCTGCCGGAAGCTGTCGGAGTTGCCTGAGGAGAAGATCGCCAAGCGGCGCTATATCCTGCCCAGCGAGGCGCAGTGGGAGTATGCCTGCCGCGCCGGCAGCCAGGGACCCTGGTTCTTCAGCGCCCGGGGTGACGCGCTGCTGACGGATGCCGGCTTGACGCGCTTGTCGGAGTACGCATGGTCCACGGCGAACGCGGGCGGGCGGGCGCAAGCGGTGGCCCAGAAGCGGGCGAATCCGTGGGGATTGTACGACATGTACGGCAACGTGTGGCAGTTGTGCCAAGACTGGATGGATGCGGGCTACTACGGGGTATCGCCGCGCGACGATCCGCCGGGGCCTTCCAGCGGGTTGTACCGTGTGCGGCGGGGCGGTGGGTGGTTCTTCAAGCCCTGGGGTTGCCGGTCCGCTTTCCGCGGCGAGTTTCCGCCGCAGGTCCGGTACAAGGACGTCGGCTTCCGTGTCTGTCTGGTGGCAGAAGACCAGTAAGTTGTGGTTTACCGGTGCCACAGCGGAGCCAGGAAACCGGTTGCTTCGTCAAAGGTCGCCTTTCGTCGAAAGTCGGCCGGATTGTAGGCAGGGTTTCCCGGATCCGAGTTGACCCATTGCGGATGCTGGCGGCCGAAGTAGCTGCCGTAGAATTGGTAGTTGCTATCGACCCAACGGCTCAAGATCATCAGTTCCATTTCCGAGAGCATCTTGCAGTGGTTGTCCTTGGCGTTCTTCGCATGCGCGGGATTGGTCAGCACGCCGATCAGCGCGCTCGTGCGCGACCCCAGGCTGCGGGGCGGTAGATACGCGCCGTTGTAGTTGCCGCGATCACCCTGGCGGAACGAGGTGAACTCGGCGACGATGGGACCGGCCAGTTCTTTCGTGGCGAGTTCTTCGTAGGAAGTGTTGTAGAAGAGCGTGATTTCAGCCGTCAGCCGCAGGCCGCCGGCAGGATTCTTGACGCCGTGGCAGGAGACGCACTTGGCGTCGAAGATGGGCTGGATATCGGTGGGATAGTGAATGACCTGGCCTGCGAGGCCGGTTCCGCCATGGGCTTTTTGATCGCACGGTTGCGGCTGCGGTGTGCTTGGCGGCCGGGACAAAGCCAGCGGCATTGCCGAACCACGGAACGCGACGGCATGGTTGGAATGTCCGTGGCAACCCGTGCAGGAACGCACCTCGCCGGGCGCATAATTCACGTACGTCCGCTCCCGCTGGATTTCCCGGTAGTTTTCGTCCAGGGCCTGATAGAAGATGCTGCGGCCGGCTGGCACCACAAAATGGGCGGAACCGTCTTTTTCGACAGGCACCACTCCCCATTGCACGCGCGGCCAGAGGGCAGCCTTCCAACTGGAACTGCTCAGCGACGGTCCCCAGCGCCGGCCGGTGGACCAGTAACGCGGCAGGGCTTCATTGATGCGGAGCCACTTGACTTCTCCGGGCTTGACGCCCTCCATGCCCTGGTAGACATTGGCGAGAATGCAGAGGGCCTGATGGCTGGCGGCATATCGTGGCTCGCGCACGGATTGCACTTGCGGCGGGACAGGCCGCACGATCAGCGGCGTGGGATGCCAACAGGACAGTTTTCGATCGGCGCAGAGCAGGCGATGGCGGCCGGCGGTGTCGATCAGGCATATGGCATAGGCGTTGGCAACCGCTTGGTAATGATCGGCAGGATTGATCTTGCAAGAAACCAGGAACTCCCGCTCGCTCACCGGATAAGGGTGAGTGTACAAGTGCCCCTTGCGGCCCTCCCGGTCGTCGACGTACTTGCCGTCCTTCGTCAAGAAACGCCACCCCGGTTCCGACCGTCGCGGGACGAACACGTGGGGGGTGATATTGACGACCGGATATCGAGGATCTCCCCGGACATAACTCGCCTCGTCCGGATCCGGGCCGCGGTCCTCGTCGCGCATGCCGAAGTCGACCAGTTGGATCGATCCCAGGCAGCCGCCTTGCGGGTAGTGGCAAGTACCCACGCAAACCAGGCGATGATTGCTGCCGGGAAGGGGCTGCGGGTACATGCAAACGGTCGTGTCGTCTTTAGATAGGCCGTAGAGCTCCCGAGGACTGGTCCCGTCGGGGTTCATGGACCACACGGTCTTGGCGACCCGAGCGCCCTTGTCGATATACTCCCAGCGGTGATACATCACGCGGCCGTCATCGAGCACCAGCGGACAGAATTCACTGACCGGGCTGTTGCTAAGCTGTTCGACGTGGGCGCCGTCGGCGTCCATGCGGTGCAGACCTGGGGCCACGAGGTGTGAGGATCCGCCGCACAGGACCGTATGCTCGCAGCGGGTCGAGGTGAAGATGATCTTGCCGTCTTGTAGATAGCAGGGATGGATGTCGTCCGTGTGCCAACCCTTGTACCAGCGTTCCGCCTTCTGGGCCTCGTCCGCTGGCGGGAACGATATTTGGCGGAGGCCCGTGCCGTCGGTATGCACTTCCCAGATACGGAATCCGGCGCCGGGATCCTGTCGGAAATCGAAGATGACCTTCTTGGCATCGAAGGACAAGCTGATCTTGCCGATGAAGCCCGTGCCGCCCGGCATGTTGGCGGCCTTGACGATCGGCCGCTCCGATCGCGTGCGCAGGTTGTAGGCATAGATGCCGTTTTCGGGAAGGAAGCGGTCGCCGCTGGTGCCGCTGTTGATGTCGGTGTAGTAGTGATCGGAAGAGTAGGGCTTACGTTTGACGAAGACGATCTCTGCGAAACCCAACTCAATGGGCCCGGCAGGTGTCTCGATCGAAACCGGACCGCTGGCGGGGGCTGCGGTCGCCTTGCCCGCCATGCTGTCCCCCGTCGCTCCCATGGTACTGTCAACGACTGCAATCGTCAGCACGCCGAGCAGAGCGAAAGCCATCCACGGAACTCTTGCCACATAGCGCATCAGATACCTCCAGCCTTCTTTTCAGGAACTCCCCAGAACCACCGATCCTCTCAGTTTAGCCCGTAACGCCGAAGTGTCAAGAATCGTTCTCTTATCGGCCGTATTGGGCAAAGAGGGCATCCAAAGCCAGGATCGCCACATCCTTCCTGCGCTGCTGGTTCGAATTGTCCGAACTGTTTGTCGTCTGCGCCAGCCAGGCCAGATCCCCGGCAGCCTTCTTGGCAATGAACGACCAGATGGTCCGCTCCGCGGTACGTGTGCCCGCAAGGGAGAACTCGCTTAGGACCGGCGAATCGATAACTGTACTTATCACTCTCCGCGTGATGTGGTTCCTCACGCGGAGCGTGAGGAGTACGTTGGGAAACCTGACACTTGTTGATTCGCCAGTCCTTGCGTCCTTCGTTTGCGGAAGGGAAGCCGACGGCTGTGGTAATGCAGGCGGCGACGTTGCCGCGGTTGCGGAAGATTGAAGCAGCGAGTCACCGGCCGCGTTGGAAATGGACACGAAACTCGGCAGGGCAGTTGTCGTGATCGTGTTGCTGGACGAGGCGATTGTGTCGTTGGAAGCGGTGATGGAGGGGTCGAATACGAAGGTTCCGCCCGCGGCGACCGTCAGGCTGCTGTCGTCCGGCAAAGCACCGGCGACAGTCACCAGGAGCGTGCCCGCCAAGACCGTGGTCCCACCCGCGTACGAGTTTGCGGCGGACAGTGTCAAGCTGCCCGTGCCGATCTTTGTCAGTCCGTCCGCGCCGCCGCCATTGACCGAACTGCCAAGTGTCATGTCAAAACTGCCCGTGTCGATCTCGATGTTTGCTCCCCGCAGGGTGATGGCATTGGCCGTCGCACTGCTGGAGATGACTGTGGCCCCCGCGCCGATCGAAAGCGTCCCCGTGCCATCGTTGCCCGTGCCGTCGGCATTAGTGTCGGCGGCCAGCGAAAGCGTGCCCGTGCCGGTGTCGAGCGTGGCTGGATCGATCACGGTGAATACGTCTGCTCCGACATTCGCATTGTAGGCAAAGAGCGCCGTGCTTCCGTTCAATTGAATCCCGGTGCCATACCAGTATCCCCAGCTCGGGTCGGGATAGAAAGGCCCCGAGAACGTCTGCGTGTTTTGCGTAAAGTAGACGGCACAGGTGTTGGCGTAGCCATCGCCGTCCGTGGCGCTGTAACAGCGGGTCATGACGATCGTCAGACCGGAACTGAGCCGGACCACGGACGCCGGCCCCGCGGTATCCCCATAAGCCGAACTGCCATCTCCGCCCGACGGAATACGCAAGATGGGAGCCGACCATGTCGCTCCACCGTCGGACGAAATTGCCGTATACGTGCCGCCGGCGGTGAAAACAGGCGAAGGGTCGCCATCCGATTCACCGCGTATCCAAGCGATGATACTCCCGTCCGGCATCAGCGTCAGGCACGTCTCGCTGAAACTGCCATCGTTGCAGATATTCGACAAGAGTGCCCATGTCGTACCATCGTCGTCGCTATAGAAAACGTCCGGGCCGTTGTTCCAATAACAGCTATAGAGAATTCGACCGGATGGCAATTGGATGGGGGTGAATGCGGCACTGGCATGCGTTGCGGCGACCGTACTAGGGCTCGACCACGCGATGGTTCCAGCGGCGGAGTTGTACGTCCCTCGCAACGCACAAATACTCTGCTCGTCGCCGCCGGGGTCAAGCCATTCGTCCGTCATCAGCAGTATCGTACCGTCGGACAATACGGTGCATCCGACCGGTTGAACGCGCGCGACCGTGACCGTGCCGAAGGCGGTTGCCGTACCCCAGGTCTGGCCGCCATCCGACGAAATCCGCCAATCAAGTTGGCTGTTCCAGTTGCCGTAGACCACCAGCACATTTCCGTCGGGAAGCAGGCAAAGTGACGGGCAATCCCAACCCGTGGCCAGCGATTCTGGCGCGAGGGAGTTGGATACGATGATGCCGGTGGGTTGCGATTCGGTGGCCTCGCTGCTATTGATCGTGGCGCCGCTGGCCACCACCAAGTTGGTTCGCGCCGTGATGTCGACCTGGGTACACGTCGGGCCACCCTCGACGTTGCCCAGCGTCAGGCTTCCCAGGCCGTCAACGAAGATACTCGATGGCTGATTCGTCGAGCCGATGATGACATTCTGTTGGGACGTGTTGGGGTTGTCGGCAAACTGGATGCGGTTGCCGCTGGAACCGATGGGGCCTGTGGTGTTGAGGGTCACCGTCGGGCCGGTCGTGGCAATCTCGGCTGCCCCGTCGTTGGCACTTGCGGCGACGATGCCGCCGGCACCGGCCGCTAGGCTGATCGATCCGCCGTTGCCGTTCAATGCCGTACACGATCCCCCGCCGTCGTCGAGGATGATCTGGCCCGGGCCGTCGGGATCCTGGACGACGCAGATCGAAGCGCCGGCGGTCGTGGCCGGCGTGGCGGTCGTGAAAGTGATGTTGCCGGTCTGAGCGCTGTTGCCAATGGTCACGGTTCCGCTGGCCGTAGTCTGGATTTGGGCCAATTCGGCGTCCGTCAGGTTGACGCCGGCACCGTTGTTCGTGCCGCCCAAGCTCATGGGCAGCGAACCGGGTGAAGGGCAAATCACTACGCCACCGCCCTGCTGGGCCGAGACCAGCGCCGGATCGGCGCTGGTGTCGATGTCGATGTCCGCCCCCTGCAGCGTAATCGCGCCGGTTGTGGGGTTGGTCGAGATGACCGTGGCCCCGGGACCAATCGAGAGCACACCCGCGCCCGCGCCGACCGTGCCGTCGGCGTTGGTATCGGCGGACAAAGAGAGCGTGCCCGAGCCCGTGTCGAGCGTGGCGCCGGCAAGCACGTTGAGGTTGCCCGCTGCCGTTACCTCCAGCGTGCCGTTGCTCAACAAGCTGTTCACGCTGCCGAGGTTCAGGTCCCCCAACCCGGCGAGATACGTGGCCGTGGGTTGCGTCACCGAACCGACGGCGATCGCGGCGGGCGGCGTGGTGGCGTCGAACTGCAATGGATTGCCGGGACTTCCGATCGCGCCCGAGGTGTCGAGCATCACCAGCCCATCCGAGGCGATCTCGCCCGCGGCTATCGTCGAAATGCCGCCGCTGCCGGCATTCAAGGTCAGGTTGGTCCCACTCGTAGTCAGGCGGTTGTTGACCAGGATCGAACCATTGGCCTCGGCAATCAGCGCGACGCCGTTTCGAACACTGACGGGATCCTGGAACGTAATATCGCCGTTGGCCTGGAGGTCGATGTTGGCCGTGGCCGAGGCGAAGGCGCTGGGGTCGATCGTTACGTCCGAACTATCGGAAAATGTAAGCGCCGCGGCAGGCAGCGAACTAGCGCCGCCGCTGGCGATGACGATGTTGCCGGCCAGCAACCGCCGGTTTTCCAGAGTCTCAAGACGTAATTGTCGGAAGCGGCGTTCGTGGCTGAAGTGCCATCCCTTCCCAACGCACCTGCCGTCGGCTCGATTACTCCGTCGCCGACATGAAGTTCGGCTTGAATGGCTTGCCATGAAGACGCCCTGCTCGTTTGATGGCGCGTGAATTCAGAGTGGGAGCGTTTTTGTGACAGACCTCAACGCGGCGGAAAAAGTCGCCAAGATACCTCATAGTAGGCCAAGAAAGGCCGTCAACCAATTTCCGCAAGGCTCAACCAAATTCGGCGCCTCCGACCGCTGCCCTACAGTGTTCCTTTCTTCCCGCGCAGAAAGCGCTCGATCGTTCGCTCGCCCAGATGCTCCTTGCTGGCCTTCACTTCCCTATCTTGTTCCGTCGCGGCAGGCTTGACGACGGCTTCCACGTGGGGCCAATTGGCGCCTGAACTCGCAAAGATGATCATCGCCGTCGCGGGCCTTCGCTCGCAGGCTTCCAGGTATCCCTTCTTTTGGAGATCGGCTTGCTGTAGAGGGCGATAAGGAAGGCGCGGCCGCGTTACGTGCCCGAAAGCATCGAGCAACACCCACTCCGCCGAGGTTCTGCCGTTTACCACCTTGGCGTTGATCTCGTTTCCCGAGAGGTCGCGAAGTACCCACACGTCGGCCTGTCCGCCCTGCTGGTCAATTTCGGCTTGCAAACGCATTTTCTCCGCGTCCAACTCGGCAGCCCATTCCAACATCGACTTCAGCGTGGGGTCGTCCTTGGTCAGTTCCGCATGGCGGCCGCGGCTATCGAAGACAAGCCCGGAAACGTGGCGCTCCCTCTCGGCCTGTTCTTTGTCCGCAGCCGCGCGCGGTATGGTTCCGCACAGATCGGTGCGAGCGGCCAGCCGCCACCGCCGGCAGGCATCCATCAGGACGAGTTCTCGCAGATTCCCGCGCAAGGTAGCGTCAATCTGTTTCTTCTCAGCCGACGATCCCAGGATACGGCCAACGTCCAAGGCGATCTCCCGAATCGTCACCGGCCGCGGCGCCTGCTGCAAGACATTCAGAATGAGCTTGTCGATGTCATTCATACGTCGCTCCAACTGCACTGCCGGCCTCGGTCCGCCCGAGGAAGCGGTCGTCGCCCAACAGCATACCGCCTGGTGCCCCTCCGTCGTTCAACAGCGCGAGGTATACGGCGCGCACCCCGTTCGACTACGCCTGCGCGGCCACCCTCCGGGTCCCGGCTCTATTGTAGCGCGGTTGGTCCCGTTGGCAATATGGGCATGTATCCATGGTTTGGCGATTATCCGGCCGTGCGTCAGATAATTTTCGAGCGACACCTTGCTAACGTTCATTGGCGGGGTAAACTAAGGGTTGGTCTCGGCCTGCCAAGCCGGGCTGCCTGGTGCGACGACGCCATTGGCAACTGAAAGAAAAGAAGGGATCCCCGCATGAGCATTGCCGAAACCATGGAACGCCGGGCACAGGAGTTCCTGGCCCGCTATCAGGCCGTCCGCGAACAGATCGGACGCGTCATTGTGGGACACGACGAGATAGTCCACGGTGTCTTGACCTGCCTGTTCGTCGGAGGACATTGCCTTTTGGAAGGTGTGCCGGGGCTGGGCAAGACGCTCCTGGTGCGCACGCTGGCCCGGACGCTCAACCTGGAGTTCTCGCGGATCCAGTTCACGCCCGACCTGATGCCCGCTGACATCCTGGGCACGAACATGGTTATGGAAACGTCCGATGGACGGCGGCAGTTCGAATTCCAGCGGGGACCGATCTTCACGCAGATCTGCCTGGCCGACGAAATCAACCGCGCCACGCCCAAGACCCAGTCGGCCATGCTGGAGACGATGCAGGAAGGTACGATCACCGCGGGCGGGCATCACTATAAGCTCAGGCAACCGTTCTTCGTCATGGCCACGCAGAACCCTATCGAGCAGGAAGGCACTTACCCGCTGCCCGAGGCCCAGTTGGACCGCTTCTTCTTCAAGCTGCTGGTGGGCTATTCCGACCGCAAGCAGTTGG
>CAZTPX010000241.1:0-12118 GCA_964615095.1 uncultured Planctomycetaceae bacterium
GGCTGATCCGCCAGCCGGTAAGCGAGCCGAGGTTATCGACCGCTTCCTGGTGAGAAAGCTTGTCGACCCCGCCCTCGCACGGGCGGCACTTCTTCAACTGAAACGCTTCCATCGTTGGCGTTGTCACGGTAATCCTCCTACCCAAGGGCAAACAGTCCTCCCCTCACTATTCTTCGCAGAGCGGGCGTTCAGGGCAACGTTTGTTATTTCGCCGCAGCCGAGGGCTTCGCTTCCGGTTCGCCGCTAGGCTTGGGCCGCGAATGACTGTGGCCCGGTAGGCAAATCACGATAATCAGAAGAATCAGGCCGACGATCATTGCCGAGCCAATGCCAATCCAGACCCATTTCGAAGGGGCTTTCTTGGGTTTGCGCCGGGAAGACACCCGGGCATCGCCGGGTTGCCGCAAACTGTGCCCGACTGGGCCGTTGCTGCGCAAGACGTCTTCCAGGGAAACGGCCAGATCGTCCGCGCCCCCGCTCAGCGGAGGCAGCGGGAGGGGAACGTCCAGCGGCGTGGCCTTGGGAAGCGGCTTTTCCGGCAGGGGGAGATCGACAAGCCTCTCGTCCCCGGGCTTAGAGCGCGTAATCGATGGCGGAGGAGTTGGCGACCGGTCGTTGTCGGCAACCGTGGGAGAATCGGACAATTCGGGACTCGCCACGACCGCTGCGGCAATGGCCCGAGGCAAGACCGCCGAACCGTGCCTGGATGGCCCGCCGCTCTGCGGCAGCCGCCGGGCGATAGGAGGCGTCTTGCCCGTCGAACGACCGGAACCAGATAGACCGCTGCCGAAACCCAGTCCGCCACTGGCCGACCCCGAACCGTGATCGACGATCCAGCGTTGCAAGGCCTGCGCCAACTCGGCCATCGAGGGATAGCGGTCGGCCGGCTTTTTGGCCATCATCTTCGTGCAGATTTCAATCAGGTCGGCCGGGGCGCCGGGCCGCTCGTTGGCGATGCTGGCAGGCTGTTGCTTTTGATGGGCCATTAGCCGCTGCGGAAGCGTGCCGTCGGGGAAGGGCGGGTGACCGGTGAGGAGGAAATACAGCGAGCAGCCCAGGCCGTAGATGTCCGATCGCTCATCGGCGCCATGACTGTCGATAGCCTGTTCCGGCGCCAGGTAGTCCGCCGTTCCCAGCACGTTCTCGTCGTACTGTACGGTCAACGAGGCGCGATCGTCGTCGGTGAAACGGGCCAGGCCCAGGTCGAGGACCTTCACCACGTTCTTCTGATCTACCAGGAGATTGGCCGGCTTGACGTCGCGATGGATCAGTCCGTGGGAATGGGCGTGCCCCAGTCCTTCGGCCGCCTGGCGGATGTAATCGGCGGCCGTCAGGTAGTCCAGTCGCCCACCGCGTTTCACCGTCTGCTGCAAGTCGCAGCCGTCGATATATTCCATCACCATGTAATGGATGTCGCCCTCGTTGTCCACGTCGTAGATCCGCACAATGTTGGCATGATCCAGCAAAGCGGCGGCCCGGGCCTCGCGATGGAAACGGGCCAAGTACGACGTGTCGGAAACGCGGTTTTGCGGCAGCACCTTGATCGCCACCCGCCGCTGCATGAGCACGTGCTCACCCAGGTAAACCTTGCTCATGCCTCCAGCGCCTACTTGACCCAGAAGCTTGTAGCGGCCCAGGAAGAAACCCCGCGACCTGCCCTCCAGCAATCGATCGCACTGCCATTGCGTGAGAAGTTTCTCGGCGACGAATCGCCGCGCGACTTCGTCCACGTCCGGCGGGAGCTCGCCGCCCCCTTCCTTCTCCAACTGCACAACGACCGCCTGGACCTGGTCCTTTTCCACCAGTCCGCTACGTTGCACCAAGTCGAGAAATGTTTCGGCGTTGGGTTTGGGCATGCCCACTCCAAAGCTTACAGCAGGGTCGCGGAAGCATCGGCTTCTTCCGTCCGGCGGACAAAACGGAAAACGACCGCGAAAGCGGCTGGAATACCACCATGAACGGGGATACCGTCCGGGCCTGAAAAGCCCTCACCGCCCCGCTTGACCTTCCCAAATCAAGCGTTCTTGCCCACCGCGCGCACTGCGACACACTTGCGTTATCATATCACAATACTGCAAAAAATACTAGCGGGAGGAAGGCTTTCAAAGTAAAACAGCCGATGAAACCCCCGGTTGTATGGTGAAACAATATCCTGGCTACCCCCGCACCCGGGTGCTCCGGACCTGGCCCCACCCTACGCGACTGAGGTTTGCAACCTTGACGTTATTTCTAAAATTGACCACTATGGACCGGCGGGCTGGGGAATTTTATACCTACCCGTTTGGGGCAATCCAACAAGTGCAACACTTTGTTTCAAAAAATTAAACAGTCTCATCGCGCCTGTCAGGGGATCCGGGCAGGGATTCGTGAAAATCGCCGCACTACAGCGAGCAAAAACTCTGGCGTGCGGGGGGTGTTGTTTCAAATTACGCGCCGGCAAGAGCGGAAGTTCATCATTCAAGGTGATGGAAAGTTCATCGCGCCGGCAAGAGCCGCGTGGGCTTTATAGGAAAATTTCTTGTTAGACCCTATTTCTCAATTCTACACGACCAAATCTGCCAGACAGCGGACGGAACGAAAATAGGATAAACCGCATGGCCACAGCCACGTCGATTTTGCCCAGGCCAGTCCCACCCTACAGACTGGTCAGCGGGCCTCGACCGCCCTGTCGCCAGCCGTAGCCGCCGACATTTCCTTGGGGTGCAGCAGCCATAGGAGAATGGGAGCGGCAACATAAATCGAGCTGTACGTCCCCGTCAGCACACCGATGATCAAGGCGAAAGCGAATCCATGCACGGCTTGGCCGCCCCAGATGTAAAGGATTACCACCACCATCATCACGGTCAAGCTCGTAAGCACGGTGCGGCTAAGTGTCTGGTTCGTGGCGTCGTTGACCATCTGCCGGGTGAGGGTTGGCGACTTGCCGCGAATTTCCCGGATCCGGTCGAAAACCACGATCGTGTCGTTTACCGAGTAGCCGATGATCGTCAGGAATGCCGCCACGATCGGCAGGTTGATCTTGAACGGTTCGATGCCCGTGAGGAACGTCAGGCCCGGAATCTGCGCCATGTAGCTGCTGAAGGCGATTGCCCCCAACATGACCAGCACGTCGTGGATCAAGGCGATCACCGCCGCCAGTCCGAAGGCCACTCCCTGGAAGCGGATCCAGAGATAAAGAATGATCAGCGACCAGCTACTCACCAGGGCCACCACGGCCCAAAAACGCGTGTCGTTGGCCACGGCCGAGCCGATGTTGTCCTCGATGGGGAAATACGGCGTCTTCAGTAGTTCCGACTTCAGCGTGGCGAGCACCGCATGAAACTTCTCCGGCGTCAACGAGCTGGTGCCCTCGAAATTCGGCGTAACTTGCAGGTTCCACTCGGCCGACTTGTTCGAGTTGTCGGGCGAAAACATGTCGACGTGAACATCGTTCGAAGAAATCCCGTTCGCTGTCAGCGCCTCTTCAACCAAAGGCTTGAGATGGTCTCGATCGTACCTGACGGGCTTTTCCACCGAGATCACGTCTTTGTCCTTCAACATGGACACGGTCGACAACAGCGTGAGATTCGCCTGGAACGACTGCGGCGCCGTCGAACCTGCCGCTGAGTCGGCTTTCGCTTCCGGCTTGGGTTCCGGCTTCGTTTCTGCCTTGGGTTCCGGCTTCGTTTCTGCCTTGGGTTCCGGCTTCGTTTCTGCCTTGGGTTCCGGCTTCTTGTCGGCCTTGGTTTCCGGTTTTGCGTCAGTCTTCGGTACCGGCTTCACGCCGGTCTTTACGTCGGCCTTGGGTTCGGCCGCCGCCTTCGCGGGCGCTGACTCAGCTTGCGCCAGCAAGACGGCATCGTTGCCGGCCATCGCCACGAGGCTCAAGGGGGGCAGATCGAGCTGCGACTGCTTGGGCTTATTTTCCGCCGGTTTGGCATCATTCGGCTTAGGATCCGTCGGTTTTTTCTCCGCCGGTTTGGTCTCGGCCGGTTTGGCTGGCGACTTGTCGATCGGCGGTTCCGAAGGCTTTTCCTGTGGCAGGGCCGCTTTGTGCTCCGCAGGCTTCTCGCCCGCGGGCGCGGCTGGTTTCGCCGGTTTCAGTTCCTCCATCTTGGGCGCCGGCTTCTCCTGCACAATCGGTGTGACCTTCAATTCCAGGGCCACCAGCTTCTCTCCGTTTTCGTCAAACAGCTTCTTCAGTACGCTTTTCACCTCCTCGTTCTTGCTGTTGGAGGTATCGATGATGAAGCGGTAACCATCCGGCTCATCCGAACTGTGGGCGTTGGAAACCGTGGCGTCGGGAAGCAGGTCGCTTATGCTGCCGATCTGTTTGCGAATCAGGGTGATGTCCTGCTTGTCCTGGAACACGGTCTGCACCGACACGCCGCCGGTGAAGTCGATGTCGAACAGGCCCTGCCCGCGGACCACGGCGATTATCAGTCCCACGACCGTAATCAACACGGAGAAGGTTGCGCAGAGCGGGAACCAAGCCATGAAGTCGATCTTTGTGTGGCCGATCCACTGCATCATGGTCATCTGCGTGACCCAGCGGCGGCGCTCGGCGACTTCGAAGAGTACCCGGGCCACGAACATCGTTGCCCAGATGCTGAGCACCGCCCCCAGCCAGAAGGTGACGGCAAAGCCCTTGATCTGCTCCGTGCCCACGGTCCAAAGGACCGTGGCGGCGATAAGGTGCGTGATGTTGGCGTCGATGATCACCACGCCCACGCGGTGGAAGGCGTTGCGGATCGCCATCCGCAAGGCGGCCCCGTGGGCGAGTTCTTCGCGCAACCGCTCGTAAATCAGCACGTTGTTGTCCACCGCCATGCCCACCGTCAACGCCAACCCGGCCAGGGCCGGCAGGGTAAAGGGCGCCTTGATCAGGATCATCAAGGCCACCAGGATGAGCATGTTCAAGCTCAAGACCAGCACCGCCACCAGGCCGGCGAAGTGATAGTACGCGAGCATGAAGAGCGGCACCGCGATCGACGAAATGATCATCGCGTTGGTGCTCTGCCGGATCGTGTCCTTGCCCAGCGTAGCGTCGGTAAACATGTCGCGGACGGGTGTCGGCTCCAAGGCTGCGGGCAGGCTACCGGCATTGATGATCTCGACGATGTCGTCGCACTCTTGGTCCGTGAAGTCACCCGTAATTCGCCCCGAATCGGTGATCGTAGTGATGAGGTTGGGGGCGGTTTCCAACACGTCGTCCAGCACAATCGCCAACTTGTAATGGAAGTCGCCTTGGGGCACGTGCGCACCGGTCAAACGGCCAAACCTCTCCCCGCCCTCTGCGTTGAAGGAAAATTCGACGTCGGGCTTGGCGGTCTCCGTGTCGAAACCGCGCCTCGCGCTGCGAATATACATGCCCGTCACGTCGTAACCCTCGTTCTCGGGACTGAGGACCAGGGCATCCCAAACCTCCGTCTCCGCTTCGTTTCCCTTGGCGTCCTTTTCCATGACCTTGCCCACCGGCATGGCCGCTTGGTCGCCCTTGAGCTTATCGACCTCCTGGGGGCGGATGCGGCACCACTTGGCCAACTCTCTCCGCTTCCCGGTTACGGGATCGGGTTTGCTGCTGTAGATAATGACGGTCTTGTCGGGAATAGCAGGGTACTTCTTCCTTTCCGCCTTGGCCGTTTCGATCAGCCCTGGGTCGTGTAGGTTGTCGGCCAGGATGCGGAACTCCAAGGCCCCCGTGGTACGAATGATCTTGCGGATTTCATCGGCCTCGGCGCGTTTTTCCTGCTCGGTGCTCCCGCTCACCGCCGGCATGACGATCTCCACCATGTCGTTGCCCAGCCTCCTCACCTGGATCTCTTTCTGGCCGCCAGGATTGACGCGCTTGCTGACGGCTGTCAGCAGTTGATCCATCTTTTCCGGCTGCCAGTCGGTCTTTCGTTCATCCACTTTGTAGACCAGGATCGATCCGCCGCCCAAGTCGACACCCAGTCTTGGCGGCCAGCCGAGGACGATGACAACCACGCTGGCCGCGATCGCGAAGAGAATGACGCCGAACTTCCAGCCGTAGTCCACCATCCGCACGGCCTTTGCCAGCCAATGGCCGACCAGCCCGGGAAGGACCACGAGCGCGACAATAATGAGAAGGTTAGTGAGAGCCGAAGATTGGAACATGAAAGAGAATTCCTACAAAAGCTATTTCGAGGGGGTCTCGGCCGCCGATTCAGGACCCAAGACCTGGGCTATCGAAGTGAGGGTCACGCGGAGCTTGGCGTTGGTGGTCTCGTCAATCCGCAGGGTGACTTTATTCGTCTCCTTGCTGACGTCGGTAACCACGCCGAAGATACCGCTAGTGGTGAGCACGTGGTCGTTCTTCTTGATGGAAGCGAGGAGGTTGGCCTGACGGGTACGTTCCCGCTTGGATGGCAAATAAAGGAAAAAGTACCAGAATGCCCCGCATACCACGAGCATCTGGACCATAAACAGCGTGCCACTACCGCCGCCCCCCGGATTGCCGTTGGCAGGCGGGGCCGCATTTTCTGCCTGGGCAAACAACATCGCAAGTGTATTGAGCATAGCCTTGTATCTTAACTTGTTGTTAAATAAGCGACAAGGGGAACGGGCCGGTCTGAAAAGGAAACTGCAGGATGGTTCAAACCAGGGTAACACTTTGCCGTCGCAATTCTGTAGGGAACGGCGGGGCGCCCGCCGTTCCCTACAGATGTTACCCCGGCGGCCTTCGAAGTTAACCATGCCGAAACTGCTACAATAGAATCCTTTACTAACCGTCGGCGTCGTGGCTTGTCGAACGTACAACGACCTGCTTCCCGTCCATCATCACTCGGCTCGCTTCTCTAATCGCACGTTTTTGTGTCGTTATCTCGCCCAGAAACTCCGACCTGTGCATCGCCAACGGACGTCTCCTGTTCCCATTGCGGCCTGCCCGTACCTGCGGGTCTCGTCCAGCCGGGCGAAGAATTACAGTTCTGCTGCCGCGGTTGCCGCACGGTCTACCAGGTCATTCACGGCTGCGGTTTGGAGAGGTTCTATCGCCTCCGCCAGGCCTCGCCGGGAGAAGCCCGAAGGGCGAGGACGACCGAGCGGGCGTATGCGGAGTTCGACGACGAGGTCTTCCGCAACCTCTATTATCGTAGCCTCGCCGACGGCACCCAGTCGGTCGAGTTCTACCTGGAAGGCGTCCACTGCGCAGCCTGCGTCTGGCTGGTCGAGAAACTGCCGCAGGTCCGGCCGGGTGTGATAGAATCGCGGCTGGACATGCGCCGGGCGATTGTCGAAGTCCGCTGGGACCCCCGGGCGGTAAAGCTCTCGCAGATTGCCGCGATGCTCGATTCGCTGGGCTACCCGCCACATCCGGCCAAAGACGTCAAGACGCGGCAAATCCGCCGCGAGGAGAACCACCGATTCCTGATTCGCGTGGGCGTGGCCGCGACCTGTGCGGGCAACGTGATGATCTTGTCCTTCGCCCTGTACGGCGGCGCCGGCACCGAGGAACAATATTCGCGCCTCTTCCGCGGGGCGAGCATGCTCTTCGGCATGGTCTCGCTGGTCTGGCCGGGAAGCCTCTTCTTTCGCGGGGCCTGGGCCGCCCTGCGCACGAAAACGGCCCACCTCGACCTGCCCATCGCTATCGGCTTGGCCGCCGGCGGCATCGCGGGTACGGTCAACGCCATCCTCGGACGCGGTGAAATCTACTTCGATTCGCTCAGCACGCTGGTGCTGCTGCTGTTGGTCGGCCGCTGGCTGCAACGGCGACAGCAGTTCTGGGCCAACGACGCCCTGGAACTGCTCTTCTCGCTCACGCCCACCTCGGCCCGTCGGCTGGAAAACGGCACGGTGGTGGAAGTGCCCATCGAAGCCGTCCAGCCCGGCGACCTGGTCGAGGTGCGGGCCGGCGATTCGATACCCGCCGACGGCAACGTGTTGGAAGGCGAGTCGTCGATCGATCGGGCGTTGCTCACGGGCGAGTCGCGGCCCACGGGTGTCGCGCCCGGCAGCACGGTCAACGCGGGCACGGTCAATCTTTCGGCCCGGCTGCTCGTCCAAGTGGATGCCGTGGGCGAGGCGACCCGCGTCGGCCGCCTGATGCGGTTGGTCGAGCAGCACAGCCGCAACCGGCCGCCGATCGTGCAGTTTGCCGACCGCGTTGCCGGCCGCTTCGTGCGGGTCGTGCTGGCCGTGGCGTCGATCTCCTTCTTCTATTGGCTCTGGTTCAATCCCACCCAAGCGATCGACAACGCGGTGTCGCTGCTGATTGTCACCTGCCCCTGCGGGCTGGGGCTGGCCACGCCGCTGGCCGTGACCATCGCCTTGGGCCGTGCGGCGCGGCGGCACATCCTAGTCAAGGGGGGCGAGGTACTGGAAGCCCTCAATCGGCAAGGCGTGATACTCTTGGACAAGACCGGTACGCTGACCGCCGGGCGGATCGCTGTTGTCTCCTGGAGCGGCGACGAGGGCGTGCGACCGCTGGTCTCGGCCCTGGAACGGCACTCGGCGCACACGATCGCCCAGGCCCTGGCTGACGGTCAATCGCAGATAGCGGACAGCGAGCTTCCCGTGAGCGATGTCGTGCAGACCATGGGCGGCGGCATCGCGGGCACGGTCGCCGGACAGCGGTTGCTCGTCGGATCGCCGCAATTCGTGCGGCAGCAAGGTTGCCGGATTCCGCCGGCGATCGAAGCCGCCGAACGGGAGACCATCGCGGTAACCGCCACGCCGGTGGTGGTGGCGGTCGACGGCTGTGTGGTAGCCGTGGCCGGCCTGGGCGATCCACTTCGACCGGATACGGCCGACTCGCTCGACTGCTTGCGAAAACTCGGCTGGAAGATCCGCATTCTCTCGGGCGACCATCCGGAGGTGGTGGCGGCCATCGGGCGGCAGTTGGGGATCGAGGGAGCCGATGCGCTCGGCGGCGTCTCGCCAGAGGCCAAGCTGGCGGCAGTCCGCGCGGCGGCAATCGGCGGCCCCGTGGTCATGGTGGGCGACGGCGTGAACGATGCGGCGGCCCTTTCCGCCGCCAGCGTGGGCATCGCCGTCCACGGTGGGGCCGAAGCCAGCCTGGCCGCCGCCCACGTCTATCTCGATCGTCCGGGCCTGGCGCCGATCCTTGAGCTAATGCATGCCGCCCGTTCGACCATGGGGGCGATCCGCCGCTGCTTTGCCGTCTCGATTGGTTATAATTTGCTGGCGGGCACGTTGGCCGTCATGGGGATAATCCGGCCTCTGACGGCGGCCCTCTTGATGCCCCTCAGCAGTTTCACGGTATTTGCCCTGGCCTATGCGGTCCGCACGTTTGGAGACGGCAAGCGATGAGCGTCATTTATATTCTCTTGCCGTTGGCTTCCTTGCTGGCCGCCGGCGGCGTCGCCGCGTTCATCTGGGCCGTCCGTCGCGGGCAGTTCGACGATCTCGACACGCCCGCCGTGCGGATTTTGCACGACGACGAGGATGAGGATCATCCCGGCACGCCATGAGGCGCGAAATTCCGACATGGTTCGAAGCAGGGAAACACTGTGGCAGGACGGTCCTGTAGGGAACGGCCTCCGTGCCGTTTCAAACCGGGCGGAACGGCATCGACCCGCAAGCGGGTGCCCCGGCGTTCCCTAAAGATGTAACCCTTGCGGCCTCAGAATTGAACCATGCCGAAATTCCTTGTCGACGGGCCTGGGGAGCTATCGCAATCGCGGGGAATTCATGGTATTCTGGCGATGTGCAAGGCTGCCGACATCGCTGGACGTTTGCGAGAATCGGACCACAATTGTCCCTTCCGGCAGAAGGGACCTACCAAACACGAGAGCCAACATGAATCTGCGGACCATCCCAATATTCTTAGCCTTCTTTCTGATGGGCCTGGCCGATGCGATGGGGCCGATGTCAACCGGCGTCAAGGACCACTACCATCTCAGCAATGTGATGGCAACCTTGTTGCCGTTCTTCGTGTTCATCGCGTTTGCTTTGTGTAGTGTGCCAGCCGGATTACTTGCCGGGCGGATCGGCAAGAAGAACCTTCTATTGCTAGGTTTGGGTCTCAATACGCTGGCCGTCCTCGTTGCCTCGTTCCCGTTGGCGCATTACGAAATTCTTCTGGGTTGTATCTTCTTGCTAGGCGCGGGTACCACATGTCTGCAAGTCGCCGGCAACCCCGTCATGCGCGATGTGAGCGCTGCCGGAAACTATAGTCGCAATCTGAGCTTTGCTCAAGGTTTCAAGGGTCTCGGCAGCACCGTTTCCACTTTCTTGGTAAGCGCCGTGACGGCAGTCGCTGTGCTTGCTGAAATGAAATGGCGGGGAATCTTCCCGATCTTCACGGCCTTGATGGCGTTAACTTTCGTGGCGGTAGGCTTCGTCTCAGTGAAAGAAACAAAAGCTGACGAACCGCCGAGTGTCGCATCCTGTTTGCGCCTGCTCAACGAGCCCGTCTTCTTCCTGGCGGTACTGGGCATTTTTCTCTATGTCGGAGCAGAGGTCTCGATGGGTACCTTTCTCAGGCCGGCTTTGGAAGGTCTGGGCTTGGAAGAGTCGAGTATGGCTTTGTGGTATCGGCAAATGCTCTCGCACGCTCCAAAACAAATAAGCGAAGGACTGGGGGAATCGGTTTCCAATGTATTCGGGCCGACATTGTTCTTATTCGTGTTGGCAATTGGCCGTCTTCTGGGTGGTGCAGTGCTCACGATCATGAGTCCGCGAACCTGTTTCCGCCTTTCCGCACTGCTTGGCATGGTCGGTGCCGCGACATTCCTTGCCGGTTCGCAACTGCTGGCCCTTGTTGGCGTGATTGTCGCTGGATTGGGCTTTGCCAACATCTGGCCGATGCTCTTTTCGATCACCGTCGAAGAGCGGCCGGACCGCGCTAACGAGCTCTCCGGGCTGATGTGCATGGCAATCTCCGGCGGTGCAATCGTGCCATTGGTGATGGCATGGCTGATGGACAAAGGGCTGAGTCAAAGTCTGGCCTTCATCGTGCCGGCGGCCTGCTTCGCGTATCTATTTTTGCTTTCACTCAAAGGTGGGAAGAAGGCAGCAATCGCCTGATCGCAGTGGCTTGGAACCCGGCTATGTGCAAATTCATCTCTTTTCTTTTAGCGTCCTATGTTAAAATAGAAGATGACTACTGCCACGAGGCCAATTGATGGCACGTCACAAAAACAAGCACATCCAGGCGGCGATTGATTATGCCCTTGAGCACGGTTGGCGGTTGAAACTGGCGGGTCCCCGAGCGCAAATCTGGGGTACTTTGTATTGCCCGCTTCAAGATCGGACGGGATGCCTTGCGAGAATCTTCTCAACACCCCGTGTTCCGGAGACGCACGCTGCCGACATTCGCCGTACGGTGGACCAGTGTGAGCACGGCCTTTAGGGAGAGTGGAAAATGCAGTTCGATTTTACCGTTATTCCGCCACCGGAAACCGACATGAGCGAGGAATTGGCTGAAGCCCTCTTCGAAGCCGGATGTGACGATTGTACTCCCGTCGTGAGCAATGGCGTGCCCTTGATCTGCTTTCATCGCGAGGCCGCAAATATGCACGAAGCGATCCGTTCCGCCGTAGCCGACGTTCAGCGCGCGGGCTGCAAAGTGTCGCGGGTGTTGATCGAGGCTGAGGGGATTGCGGGTATGATGGCAGGGACGAAATAGATCCCTACACCAACCCCGCCAGTTTCCGCCCGGTGCTGCTGAGCGGAAAGTGCTCTAACTCGGCCGGTCGTACCCATTTCTGCACAAGGTTCTCCGCCCCGCCGCCGTTGCGCGAAACATACTCGGCCTCGTAGCAATCCAGCGTAATGCGAAAGCGGGTCACCCCGTGCCGCAACATCTTGAGATGCTCGCCGGGTACAACGCTCACCCCGGTCAGACGCCGCACGTTTTCGACGATCGCGCGATGGATCTCAGCCGCCTTCTTGCCTTCGATGGCAAAGCGAGGAAAGTCCCATAGCCCGGCCCAGCGGCGGCCTTCGGGCCATTGGATCAGGAGCACGCGGCCACGGCGGCGGACGAGCACGGCCGCCTCGCAAACCGCTTCGAATTGCGGCCGTGGCTTGGGCCGCGGGATCTCGTCTTGCAGTCCACCAAGTTGGGCGCGACAAAGCCCCAAGGCCGGGCAGACTTCGCAGGCCGGCGCGCGGCCGCGGCAGACTTCGCTGCCCAGTTCCATCAGGGCCT
>CAZTPX010000242.1:0-12089 GCA_964615095.1 uncultured Planctomycetaceae bacterium
CTCGGACGCTGATTCCAAGCTTCCTGGCGATCATCTTGTTTGGCTGTCCCTGGACGATCAGGTCCATCACGGCGCGCTCGCCGGGCGTCAGTTGATCCACGCGCAAACGGATCTCGCGCTGCCGCTGGACATCTTCCCGCCGCTGGCCATCTCTCGCCAACGCCTTGCGAATGGCATCCCACAATTCCTCCTCGGCGTAGGGCTTTTCCAGCAAGGTGACCGCTCCGGCAGCCATGGCGCGAACGGTTACTGGCGTCCGCGCATAAGCCGTCAGCATGATGACGGGAATCGCGATGTTCCGCTCGATGAGCTTCTCCTGAAGCTCAATGCCGCTCATGCCGAGCATGCGGACATCGGTGACGAGACAACCCGGGCGCCCCTCGACATAACAAGCGAGAAACTCCTCGGCCGAAGCGAAGGGCTCGGCCCGAATCCCCATCGAGCGGACCAGGACACACACCGAGTCCCGGGCGTCTTCATCGTCATCCACCACAAACACAGTCGGTTCACTTGACATGGGCACGGTCTCCTTCGACAAGCGGAAGCAGGCAATGGAAAGAGGCACCTCCTTCGGGATTGGAACTAGCCCGAAGCCTGCCCCCATGGCTCTCGACGATGGTGGAACTAATGGCCAGTCCCATCCCCAAACCGTCTGGTTTGGTGGTCACAAAAGCTTCGAAGATGTTCCGCTGATCGTTCGCCGGCAAACCCACACCGTTGTCGCAAACGACGATTTCGACGGACTTGCCAATCTCCTTTGTGCGAATGGTTGCTTGTCGGATACGGTCTTCCACGCCTTCCATGGCTTCGAACGCATTGTGCAGGAGATTCACGAAGACCTGTTGAATCTCCACGCGATTGGCTGAGACGACCAGGGGAGCTGGATGAATCGCCGTTTCCAGCACGACCTTCTTTTCGCGCGCTTCGAACGTCATCATCATAATCGCCTCCATCACGATTTCGTTGACATCGCAAGATGAGCGATCGGATTCGGCCCGGCGCGCGAAGGACCGCAACCGTTTGCAGATGCCGCCGGCCCCCGCCGCAATCCGCTCGATCTTCTCGTTCGAGTCGCGCAAGCTCTCCAGGTCCGACGAACCTCCCGCGGCAAGCTGGTTTCTACTGGCCTTCGCATAGTTGGCGATTGCATACAGCGGCTGGCTCAGCTCGTGGGCTATTTCCGCCGCCAGTTCACCTACAGTGGAAAGACGGGCCACGTGGGCCAGTTGAACCTGCATGTGCTTCAACTTCTCTTCGGCCTGTCTGCGCTCCGTGATGTCCACCACGGCGTGGACAACTCCCACGACTAGGCCGTCTGCATCCTTGATCGGGTTGCTGCGAACGAGCATCGTACGTCCACTGGGCATCGTGACTTCGCCTTCGTGTGGCCGGCCAGTCTGAAGGGCCTTCAGTGCGGTGCAATCCGGGCAGGGTGTGTCGCGGTTTCTAGCCACCTCGTAGCAGAACTTGCCGCACATCTCGGCCGAAGTACAACCGGACGCACCGGAAGTGGCATTGTTCCTCCAGATGATGCGCAGCTCCGGATCGAGATACTCGATGGTCACGTCCTTGATGCCGTCAAGGATCGCCGCCTTCTCGCGTTCCGACTTCCGCAACAACTCTTCCGTGCGATTGCGCTCCGTGACGTCGCGTACGATTGCCAGGAGCTTCGACCCGGAGACCGTATCCAGCCGGTTCAATGAGACTTCCACGAGCAGAGTCGCACCGTCTCCCGCCAGGTGCATCCAGTTGAAGAACTGCGGCTTTCCCTCCAAGGCCGCCCGAAGTTTCTCCTCGGCCACCTCCCACGAGTCGCGGCCGTCGGGTTGTCGTGCGACGCTCAATTCGGCGGGAGAATGCCCCAACAATTCCTGACGCGATCGGCCGAACACCCGAATGGCCGCCGCATTGCAGTCGCGATACACGCCGTCCTCGATGACAAAAATGGCGTCGTTGGCGCTTTCGAAAAGCGTTCGGTAGTGCGAATCGCTGCTGCGGAGGGCCTCTTCCGTTCGCTTGCGCTCGGCCAGTTCCTGTTGGGCCATTTCGTAGAGCCGCGCATTGGTCAGCGCGATCGAGACCTGGTTCGCCAGGGTTTCCAGAAACCCGCCCTGCCACTCGAAATCCCGCTCCGTATTCGACGCCAAGCCGATCACGCCGATGATCTCGCCCCCGCTGGTCAGCGGCAAAGCGGCAAAGGATTTGATCCCGGCCCACTTGCACTCTTCCCAGGAGCAGCGATAATCGCCGAAAATGTCGCGGGAATACAGCGGTTTCTTTTCCCGCACCGCCAGGCCGCAGATGCATTCGCCCACGCGATGTTCGGGAATTTCGCCCAGACGCGGGCGCGAATCGCGCGGCAGCATGTCCTTGAGGATTAGCCGCTCCCCGTCGCGCTGGAACAGAAAGGCCAGATCGGGACGAACGGCACGGAGTACTCCGGCCAATGCGGCTTCCATCGCTTCCTCCAGCGCCAGCGTGGCGTTCACCATCTGCCCCAGTGTATTGAGCGCAGCCAGTTCCTCGACCCTCTGGCGGAGCAATTCCTCCGCCCGCTTGCGTTCCGTGATGTCCGTCACCGAGCCGATCGAGCCGATTAATTCCCCTGTCTTGGATAACAGCGGTGCTCCGCTCATGACCACGTTGCGTCGACCGCCGCGCAGCCCGGCGATCTCGGCTTCGTAAGTCGAGCCGATTCCTCGGCTACGTTTCTCAAGTTCCCGATCCACCACTTCCCGGCTGTCAGGCGCAAACAAGGAACGGAATTCGCCGCCGCCGATTTCATCGAGGCTTTCCGCCTCGAACATCGACAACATCGCCGGGTTTGCGTAAACAGTTCGGCCATCCGGGGCAACATGCGTGACGCCGACCAGGCTGTTTTCGACGAGCGCGCGATACCGCGTTTCGCTTTCCCGCAGAGCCTCTTCGGCGCGCATGCGCTCCGTGATGTCGACAAAAACGACGGCAAACTGGTTCTTGACAGGGCTGAACGCCCAGACGTCGTAGCACCGGTTCAGTTCGCCCGCGTAGTTTTGATAAGCGGTAGGCTCACCCGTCCGGGCGACTTTTCCAAAGACATCGATCCAATATTGCTCCGTACCCGGCATCACTTCCTTGACCGTCTTGCCCAGCAGGGTTTTGACCGGCACGCCGGTCAGCCGCTCGAAGGCCGGATTGATTTCGAGGTAGCGATAGTCCAGCGGCCGGCCCTGTTCGTCATAGATCATCTCGTGGAGCGCGAAACCGGCCGTCATGTTCTCAAACAGCATCCGATACTTGCGTTCGCTCTCGCGCAGCTTTTCCTCCGCCCACACCTGTTCGCTGATATCGGCGCTCGTGACGACCATCCCGTCCGGTTGGCCCGCCACGTCAAACAGCGGCGCAACGTTGATCGAAAGAAATAGCCGGCCTCCGTCAGGCCAGACGACTACACGACGCACGTCGAATATCGATTGCGGCAAGTCCATCGTTCGGTGGAAGGGCAAGTCCTCTTCGGGGACCGGAGTACCGTCGCAATACTCGATCCACCATCGGGGGGCATTGTAGCAAGATCCTGCGATCTCATCTCGCGTGAGACCGAGCAGTTTCACCGCGCAAGGATTGGCGTAGGTGATTTGTCCTTCCCGGCTCACAACGACGATGCCCGCGGGGCTGGTCTCGGCGATACGGGCGATCAGATCGCGCTGGTGATCGACAGCTTCTGGAGAGTGCTCGGACACGGATAGCTCCGATGACTTCAAGAATTGGGGCGGTGGAAAACAACTCCTGCTCTGTTGAGAAGACGGACTTGCCGGGTCAAGACACCCGAAGTGGAAAAGGGGCGAATCAACACCAGTTATTGCCGACTTCCTTGTTCCGTGGACACTTCAACGCAACGGTTCTTGACTTGCGGTCAATTCGCTTTATTGGATTGTTGCCAAATTATTAGCGAAATGTCAATACACCCATCCCGGAATAGTCTCCAATGGCAAATTTGATGGATCGGCCGATCCTTGCGATGGGCGCCCCGGTCGCGACGAAAGCGGAAGCGGAGAGAAGGCTGCAGATCGGGGCAGGATTTTTCGCACGGATTCCGGTGTATTTGAAAAGCCCAAGCTATGGAGCGACCGACGAATAACTTCCAGATTTGGGTGGCATGCCACTCTCGCAGAAACACGGAAGTTATTTATCGTCTGCTCCTATGCAAGTTTGCGCATGGAAAAGTGCGAGAAATCGCGCCGGTCAGGCAAGCTCGGTCGCCCTTCCAGCAAGTTTCCGAGGTGCAGTCGCAGGTTCATCAACTGCTTCGACTTGAAACAGCTTTTCGTCTGCCTAAGCACTTCAATCGCCTGGATAAGGGTCTCACGGTAGACAGTACTTGCGGGACAGTCGAGAAGTTCGCACAATCTGAGTTGAGGTCCCTCAACGACCGTTTCGGTCCGTAATTTCAGGAGATCCGAGAGGCAGGAGGCGATATCGTGGAGCAGCGAGATGGAAAGCAATTCCGTCTTGTTCCGATTCGCGGCATCACCCATCGTATCGTCCAATTCCTGGAGACACCGGTTCAAGTGATCTTGGACGCGTGAAAGAGCACGGCGTGTTTCGCTACATGCCGTCAATCTTCTGATCTGCGAGCGAAACTCGCCGTAATCGAGCGGTTTGATCAAGAAAGCCATAACCGGCAAATGGACCGCAGCGATTGCCGTATCGAGCGAGGGACTGTCTGCTACCAGAATGACCGGCATTCCGCGGGCCACCTGCTGGGCGCAGAGGACCAATTCCAAATCCGTATTGCCCTCCATGTCGGCATCGGCGACCAGGAGATCATAGCGGCCCGAGCGCAGTGCCTCCTCCGCCCGAAGACCATTACCGGCACACTCAACGGCGTAGCCGTCGCCGCGCAGCAGTTCGGTGGTAGACGAGAGAAAGGACTCGTCATGGTCCGCAAGGAGAATAGTGCCAACGTCGTTCACGGGAACCTCAAGTGACCTTTCCGGACGGTCTCGCTTAGAATCCGTACTTCACGACGAATTCGCAACGGACTGCATCGCCCGGCGCCAAGTCGACGTAAAGAGTCTTCCACGAGCTGACCTCCAGCCCGACGAGAAACTGCTTTGTCAGGTCGTAGCTCACGTTGCCATAGAAAACCTGGTTGTAGCTGCGCTCGCCGGCTGTGTGCAGGTCGGCGTTGTCGGGATTGTCGAGCATGTAGCCGAAGTGGCTGTGGCAACACGGGGTCCAGTCGTACCAGAGTTCGCCCCAGCCACCGGTGGAGTGAATGGCCTGGAGCGTTGTTGGATCGATGCCTTGGCCGATGCCGCCCAGGAAGGGGCTTAGATCCTGCCCGGTGAAGAACTCGCCCTGAACTCCGAACCGATGGGTGATCGGCACGCATAGATCGGCATTGAGCGACCATGTGTAGCGCCGCTGATTATCGAGGTTGATCGTGGCCGTGTTGTAATCGAATTGCGTCTGGCCGATGTGGCCCGAGACGCCGAAGACGACCGGCAGGACATCGGGCCCCGTGCGATCGCCGAAGGTCAGGGCCACGCGTCCCTCGAGGAGCGGCCAAGACGAAGGATCGCTCGTGAAGCCGGTGAAAGCGTCGGGACAACTGTTCTCATCAATGGAGCCCTGGAGGGTCAACAGTTGCGTGTCGGAGATCGCCACATATCGTTCGGCCCGGAACTGTGCCCGCCGGTAGCCGATATTGCCTGCCTCCCAGCCCACCGAGTACATCAGCATGCCGGGGTTCAACGGCGAGATGACGTCCCAAGTCTGGCCGGCCAACAGGCGGAAGTCTTCGTTCTTGACTTCGACGTAGGCATGCCGCAGCAGCACGCCACCCTTGTTGTCGGTCACGTCGCAAGTCCCCTGGAAATCGATCTCGATCTTGCCGCCAGTCTGGGCGCAGCCCAGCATGGGGATTCGCGGCCCCAGTACGTCGATCCCGAACCGCGTGTTCCGGCCGTCGACGATGCACTCGTCGCCGTTCTCCAGGCTCTTGGAGTCCGCCCACAAGGTGTAGGAGCCGGGATCGGTCCTTTGCGTGGAGTATACGGTGTTGCCCCAGAGGATGCCATAAGGGACAACCGTGAAATCCCCCTTGTGCCACGCCAGTGTCTTGACTTCGCCCTGAACGTCGAGCATCACCGCGCTACTGTCGCTCGCAGCGGGTTGTGTTTCGCCAACGGTGGTCATGGCCGCGGGGCTGACGCCGATCACGGGCGACTGTGCCGTCTCTCCTCGCATTGCCGCCAATTCGGCCTGTACCCGTCGATTCTCTGCCTCCAATCGGGCCATGCGGGCCTCCAACTCGTTCTTGGCCGGGGCCGTAGCCGAAACCGGTCCCGCATTGACGAGGGGTTGGCCAGCGAGATTGGGCGACGACGGTTCAGGGGGGCCGGAAACCTGTGCGAAAAGGCGGGCTACGCCCAGCCCCGCGATCGAGGCAATGAGTGCAAGACTTCTCTTCATAAGCGTTCTCCAACGTGGCTGCCTCTTCCTGGAACCCGAGGCAACCGGGGTGATGTAGTTCGCACAAATACCGTTTGTCGAAAGATCGCTGCGCCCGGTCTCTTGGCTATCGGATTGCTTTCCAGGATCGCGGACCAAGCAGCATCCATCTTGTTTATCGTCGCCCCCGTGTGCCGCCTTTCCACCGCTGGCATAAAGATGACACGCCATGCCGGCTCGACTCGCCGCGCAAATCGCGAGGGGGCTGTTTCCTCGTCATCGCCTTGCGCCGCAAGCAGTTAAACGTCCGGCCTAGCGTCCGGACGGACGCGGGACCGCCGCCGGAATGGTTCTCGCAATCGCTACAATCGCGCGCCGGACCAATGGGACCCGTGTTCTCCGTCGACCGCGTAAGCTACTGTTGCAGGGGGAATCGCACCAGAGCTATAACCTGACGCGCCTGCTGGAGTCGGCCGCCTTTGTCGAGCGGTTCGACGTCGTCGTTATCGCCGACATGGGCACCGGGCAGATCACGCCTGCGGCACAGCACAACCTAGTCAAGTTCGTGGAGGCCGGCGGCGGCTTGGTCTGGGGACTTTGCGGGAAGGCAACCTCGCCCTTCCAGGATTCACCCGCGGCCGTGCCGATGCCTCTGGCAGCCCGAGTTCTATATCGACAAGTGCGGCAAGACCACCGACGTGCTCAACTGGCACACCTATGCCCAACCGCCCAGCACGGTCCTGGCAGAGGCCCGTTACTGGGGCCAGCGGGCCGACGGCAAGCTGCGCGGCCCCGGACCGGCCAAGGTGATGTTCACCGAGAGCGATGCCTGGAATACGGGCGACAGCCAGTTCAATTATCTGATGGAGCGGGCGTTCACCTACCTGCTGGAACCGCGGATCATCGCCAATTTCCAGTACTGCATGGAAAAGCGGAACGAAGGGGGACCCTACTGCTTTGGCGTCCTGCAACCGGACGGGGAGTTTTCCGCCAATTACAACGGCTACTGGGCCTGGCGCAACCTGCGCGGGCGGATGCTGGAAGCCAAGTTCGCCGGGGCCGACGGGCAGGACAGCTTGCGCGCCATATCCAGCATGTCACGCGACGGCAAGACGATTACAGCAATCGTCTATTTCGGCGCTCCGGTCTGGACGAAAAACGCCCGTTTTGAGACGGCGACGGTCGAAATCGACGTGACCCTTCCGCCCGGCCAGTGGACGCTGACCCGGTCTGACGTGACCTGGAAAGCGCGCAAGGAGTCCGACGCGGGTGTCGCCTCGGGGCATGGACGGGTTCGCCTCCTTCTGGCACCGTATCAAGCAGGAACGTTGACCTGGACGAGGAAGTAGGGTAGATAAACTGTTAATCGTGTTTCACGGAAGGCTCGACAAACGAGCGAAACACGGGGAAAATCGAGTTTTTGGGCAACTAGAATATTGCCAGGGGAAGCCCTAGTCGAGGCGATGCGGCAATTCCCAACAGATCTTCTGTTCTATTCCAACGCGTGTGACGTGGGTTCCATTAAAGTTCAACCTTTCGAGTTGTGTCAAGCGGATCGTATCAAGCGTTAGGAGCCAAATCATGCAACGTCTTCTTCTGCCCGCCTTTTTGGTCATTTCGTCGGTGTATCTCGGTCTTCCAGCAAGGGGCAACGCGCAAGATGCCGATTTCTATTTCAACCGGGGCGTTGCTTGGAACGACAAAGGCGAATACGACAAGGCCATGGCCGACTACAACCAAGCCATACGACTCAATCCCAATGATGCCCGTGGTTACTATAACCGCGGTAACATTTGGGGCCACAATAAGCAGTATGACAAGGCCATCGCTGACTTCGACCAAGCCATACGACTCAATCCCAATTACACTGATGCCTACGACCACCGTGGCGTTTGTTGGAGAAGCAAAGGCCAATACGACGAGGCCATCGCTGACTTTGATCAAGCCATACACCTAAATCCCAATTACGCTCCCTTGTATCTCAACCGTGGCAATGCTTGGAAAGCCAAAGGAGATGGTGACAAGGCCGAAGCAGACTATTTCAAAGCCTTTTGGCTACAGAAAAAGAAGCGACAATTTCCACAGAATTTATTTTGCATCCCTATGATGAACTTGGTCGGGTGGTATTTCTGATCGGCTGCGCAGGCCTTGATCGAAAGCTGGCCAACGAATGGCATTGCTAGCAGTTGGCAAGCTTTGCGATCAAGGCCGGCATGGCCGGCGCTCGGAATTATTTTTGAACTCGCCCGTTTGGGGCAACCCAACAAATGAAACAGTTCGTTTCAAATTCTTAAACAGACTCATCACCGTTTTTCCGGCCGCGATTTGTGCCACCCCGAAAACGCAGCGGGAAAAGGCATCAAGCTCCCCGCGCACTTCGTGGCCTGTTTCAAAAGATGAAGCAGATCCCTGACAAATCCATCACTCGCACTGTTTCATTTGTTGCAACTGAACACAGGCCCGCTTCCGTAATTCAAGGAAAATCAAGGAATCAAACGGTAAAACTGGTGGAAGGCCGCTGCTCTTGCCAGGCACCAAAAGCGCTGCCCTGCCAGACGATTTTTTTTCGGCATATCCCTGCCAGTTCTCCCGCCTCCCCCCTGCCCGCCACCGACCGGTTCTTGTTACAATACAATCTTACTTAACTGCGCATCTGCCGGGACTTATTGATGAAGCAACTCCGGAATGTGGCCATTGTCGGCGTGGGATTGATCGGTGGATCGATCGGCTTGGCGCTGCGCCAACGAAATCTGGCGGAAAATGTCATTGGTATCGGCCGCCGACAGGTCAGCCTGCGGATTGCCCGTCGAGTGGGTGCGATTACACATACGACGATCGATCTTGCCAAGGGAGTGGCCCAGGCCGACCTGGTGATCATGTGTACGCCCGTGGGGCATATTGTGGAGCACGCCCAAGAGGTTGCGCGGCACTGTCCCGAGGGAACGCTCATCACCGACGCTGGCAGCACCAAGCAGCAGATCGTGGCCGCATTGGACAACCAATTGCCCCGCGGATGCCGCTTTCTCGGCGGTCATCCCATCGCCGGCAGCGAAAAGACCGGGGCAAACTACGCCAAGGCCGAGCTTTTTGATGGCCATGTTGTCGTGCTGACCCCCACCAAGAACACGCGGGCGGAAGACTACGACCTACTGGAGACGTTCTGGCAAGGCCTGGGATCGGTGGTCGTGCAGATGACGCCCGACGAGCACGATCGGGCGCTGGCAATGACCAGCCACCTGCCCCACATGGTGTCGGCGGCCCTGGCAAATACGATTACGGAGAATTACTTTCGCCTGGCGGGCAGCGGGCTGTTGGATGCGGCGCGGCTGGCCTCGGGCGATACGAACCTCTGGAAGCAGATCCTCATGCAGAACCGTGAGAACGTGCTGAAATCGCTGGAGCAATATCACGTCCAACTCCAGGCATTGCACACTGCGATTCGCAATGGCGACGAAGCCGCCCTGGAAAGATTCCTCACTACGGCGAAGAAGAACCGAGATGCTTTGGGAAGTTGACATTTACCCGGCCCCCGACCAGCCCGACCTGTTGGGCCGGCCCATCTCTATCGCGGCCGGTGAACTGGGGCTGGCTCCCGATCTGAAGGTTGCCGCCGCCCGCAGTTACCTGATCCAGGCCGATTGGGATCGCTGCCAGGCGGAACGGGTGGCCGTGGAGTTGCTCACCGATACGGTCGTCGAGACGGTGATCGTGGCACAAGTGGGGGACGAGGCGCTGAATCGGATGCCGCGGGAAGAGAACACGGGGCAGGGGGGAAAGGGAGCAGGGGAGAAGGGGAGAAGGGGAGAAGGGGAGGCATGCGCGTCTCCCTGTCTCCCCTTCTCCCCCGCTCCCCTTCTCCCTTTCTCCCCTTCTTTCCCCTCCCCCCTGCTCGTCCACGTTCTACCCAAGCCGGGCGTCATGGACCCCGTGGCCCAGAGCGTGATGTCAGCGATGGAAGATTTCGGACTGAAGGCCGAGGTGGTCCGCACGCTGAAGAAATACTGGATCGAGGGCATTGACCCCGAGCGCATCGGCGCGCTCAGCGCGAAGGTCCTGGCCAACGATGCCATCGAGCAGGTGATTGTCGGCCCCTTGGGTTTCCGCCACCTGGAACTGGGCGCTCCCTACGTCTTTCGCCTGAAGAGCGTGGCGATCCGCACGATGCACGACGAGGCCCTGCAGGTCTTGAGCCGCCAGGGACAGCTCTATCTGTCGCTGGTGGAAATGCAGACCATCCAGGCCTATTTTCAGAAGCTCGACCGCGATCCGACCGACGCCGAGTTGGAGACTATCGCCCAGACCTGGAGCGAGCATTGCAGCCACAAGACGCTGGCGGGGCGGATCCGCTACCGCGACGGATCGAGCGAGCGCAGCTTCCAGAACATGCTCAAGGAGACGATTTTCGCCGCCACGCAGAAAATCCGCGAAGAGTTGGGTCTCGACGATTGGTGCGTAAGCGTCTTCCGCGACAACGCGGGCGTGATCCGGTTCGACGACCAGTACAACGTGGTTTTCAAGGTGGAAACGCACAATCACCCGTCGGCCCTGGAGCCCTACGGCGGGGCCAATACGGGCATCGGCGGCGTGATCCGCGACCCTATGGGCACCGGCATGGGCGCTAAGCCGATCTGCAATACGGACGTCTTCTGCTTCGCCCCGCCCGACACGCCACTGGACCAGATACCTGCCGGTGTGCTCCATCCGCGGCGCGTGGCCAAGGGTGTCGTCTCGGGCGTGCGCGACTACGGCAACCGTATGGGCATTCCCACGGTCAATGGGGCTGTCTATTTCGATCCCCGCTACCTGGGCAACCCGCTGGTCTTCTGCGGAAACTTGGGGCTGATTCCCCGCGGCATGTCGTTCAAGGAAACCCGGCCCGGCGACATGATCGTGACCATCGGCGGACGTACCGGCCGCGATGGCATCCACGGCGCCACGTTCAGCTCCGCCGAACTGAACAGCCAGAGCGAGACCGTTTCCGGCGGCGCGGTGCAGATCGGCAACGCCATCACGGAGAAGATGGTCTTGGACGTGCTCCTGACCGCCCGCGATCGAGGGCTGTACACGGCGGTGACCGACTGCGGCGCCGGCGGTTTTTCCAGCGCTGTGGGCGAGATGGGCGAGAAGATCGGGGCCGAGGTCTGGTTGGACCGCGTGCCGTTGAAATACGCCGGCCTTTCCTATACCGAGATCTGGATCTCCGAGGCCCAGGAGCGAATGGTAGTCAGCGTGCCGCCGGAGAATGTCGATGAATTGATCTCGCTCTGCGCGTCCGAAGGTGTCGAGGCTACGGTCATCGGCCAGTTCGTGCCCACCGGCCGGCTGGTGTTGAAATACCAGGGCCAAGAGGTGGCGAACATCGCCATGGAGTTCCTGCACGACGGGCGGCCGCCGGTAGTGCGCGAGGCGGTGTGGGTGCAGGCAGAGAGAAGGGGAGAAGGGGAGAAAGGGAGAAAGGGAGAAAGGGAAATGTCTCCCCTTCCCCCCTACTCCCCTTCTCCCCTGCGCCCTGCTCCCGCCGACTTCACCCCCGCCTTGCTTGGCATCCTCGGCTCGCTAAACGTTTGCAGCAAGGAGTGGATCATCCGCCAGTATGACCACGAGGTGCAGGCCGGCAGCGTGATCAAGCCGCTGGTGGGCGTGGTCAACGACGG
>CAZTPX010000243.1:0-12081 GCA_964615095.1 uncultured Planctomycetaceae bacterium
AAGCAGACCCGCGAGCAGATCGCCGCCAGGGGGTTCTTCTCGCGGTGCAGCCGCAATGCCTCGGCGTAGCGCTTCTCGGAAATCAGCGAGACGTAGCCGGGGATGTCGACGTTGGCCGGACAGGCGCTGGAGCAAGGGGCATAGACCAGCGACGGGCAAACGCCCGCGCGACAGTGCTTGTCGCGGATGTGTTCGATGTATTCGTGGCCGAAGTGGCGAATGGTCGAGAGCACGGGGTTGGGCGCGGTCTGGCCCAGGCCGCAGAGCGACGTGTCCTTGATCATCTCGCCCAGGTCGATCAGCCGCTCGACGTCGGCCTCCTCGCCATGCCCTTCGCAGATACGGTTGAGGATCTCCAGCATCCGCTTGGTGCCCACGCGGCAGGGCACGCACTTGCCACACGATTCTTCCTGCACGAATTCGAGGAAGAAGCGGGCCACGTCCACCATGCAGCTATCCTCGTCCATCACGATCAGGCCGCCCGAGCCCATGATCGCGCCTAGTTCCGAGAGCGACTCGTAGTCCAGCGGCACGTTGAGGTGCTGCTTGGGGATGCAGCCGCCGGACGGGCCGCCCATCTGCGCGGCCTTGAACTCCTTGCCTGAGGAAGTGCCGCCGCCCACGTCGTAGATCAGGTCGCCCAGCGGCATTCCCACGGGCACTTCCACCAGGCCGGAGTTCTTGATCGCGCCGGCCAGGGCGAAGACTTTGGTGCCGCGGCTCTTTTCCGTGCCGTAAGCAGCATACCACGCGCCGCCCTTGAGGACGATCGCCGGCACGTTGGCGTAGGTCTCGACATTGTTCAGCAGCGTGGGCTTGCCCCACAGGCCCTGCTGGGCGGGAAACGGCGGGCGCGGCCGCGGCTCGCCGCGGTTGCCCTCGATCGAGGTCATCAGGGCCGTCTCTTCGCCGCAGACGAAGGCCCCGGACCCCATGCGGATCTCCAGGTCGAAATCGAAACCGCAGCCGAAGATGTTCTTGCCCAAGATGCCGCGCTCCTGAGCCTGGGCGATGGCAATCTTCAGCCGCGCCACGGCCAGCGGGTACTCGGCCCGCACGTAGATATAGCCCCGCGACGCGCCGATCGTGTGGGCGGCGATCATCATGCCTTCGATCACGCTGTGCGGATCGCCCTCCAGCACGCTGCGGTCCATGAACGCGCCCGGATCGCCTTCGTCGGCATTGCAGACGGCATATTTTACTTCGCCCGCCGACTCGCGCGTGAGTTTCCACTTCCGCCAGGTGGGGAAGCCCGCGCCGCCGCGGCCGCGGAGACCGGAAACCCGCATCGTCTCGATGACCTCGCTGGGAGCGTTCTTGGCGAGCACCGTGGCCAGGGCCTGGTAGCCGTCGCGGCCGATGTAGTCTTCGATCCGCTGCGGGTCGATCACGCCGCAGTTGCGCAGCACGATCTTGGCCTGCCGTTTGAAGAAATCCATCTCGGCCGCGTTGGCCACCTTGCGGCCGTCGGCCCGGCGGTGCGTCAGCCGCGAGACGATCTGCCCGCGGAGCACGTGCTCGTTGACCAGCGAACTGCCGTCTTGCGGTTTGACGTTCTCGTAGAAGACGTCGTCGATCATCAGCGTGGGGCCGGCGGAGCAAGGCCCCAGGCAGCCGGTGCCGATGACGGAAACGCCCTCTTTGATGCCGTTCCGCGCCAGTTCGGCCTCGATCGATTGTTTGACCTGTTCGGCCCCCGAGGCGATGCAGCCGGCCCCCATGCAGATACGGACCTGCTTGTGGCCGGCGGCTTTCTGGGCGGCCTGTTCGGCCCGCACGCGGTCGCGGACCTCGGTCAGTTGTTGCGGCGTGGCGATGACTTGGCTCATGAGTTGACTCCCGTGATGGATTCCGCGGGGCTGCCGTTTGCCGTAGCTTCATCCGCCCCCTGACGATATTTCTCGATGATCCGTCCCAGGCTCGTGGGCTTGACGCGCTGATGCACATCCTCGTCGATCATGATCACCGGCGCCAGGCCGCAGGCCCCGAAGCAACGGCCCACGTCCAGTGAGAACTGCCGGTCGGGCGTGGTCTCGCCGACTTCGATCCGCAGCAGGTCCCGCAGGGATGCCAGCACCTGTTTGCCGCCGCGAACGTAGCAAGCCGTTCCCAGGCAGACCCGCACGAGATGCTTGCCGCGGGGCACGGTAGTAAAGAAGGAATAGAAGCCGACCACGCCCGCCACCTCGCTATAGGGCTTTCCCAGGGCCGTACTGATTTTTCGCAGGGCGGTTTCCGGCAGGTAGCCGAACAGGGCCTGAGCGATCTGTAGTACCGGGATCAACGCTCCCGGAACGTCGGCGTACTCGATCAACACCTCGTCCAGGCGGGCCAGCAGTTCTTCTTCCGTGGCCTCCTGGCACTCTAGGCACTTTTCGTCCAAGGCCATAATGGTTCCCTATTGCTCGAATGGCGGGTTAAAAAGGCTGCTGCAAGACTCGGAAAAGTATAGCGTAGGAATAGCGGGGTCTGGCAACAGTGTCCGAGAACCGATCCGTAAGGCGGACTTTAGTCCGCCTCAGGGGATAAAATGACAGAATTGTTCCTGGACAGGTTTTTTGGAAAATCCCTTTCCGTTGGCAGCCGTAGTAGCAAGAAGCATTCCAACCCCAATCCGGTTCGGCACGGCAGTCATAAGTCATTGTAACACAGTCGTTTACGAAGCAGATTCCGCGCCGCCTCATAAGCCCGACGCGTGGTGCAGTCCACGGAATTCCGTTTTGGCGTCACGGAATACCGCGTAGATCGTTACCGCGCTTGCGCGTCGTGTTCCTCGGCCCTCCCTGCCGTCTGTTAATCGCAACCGCGCATGGTATAATTCGTGAGCAGTCCATTAGAACCTGTGCCACGAAACCCCCTCCCAGAATGAACGGACTAAAGTCCGTACTACTTAGGATCAACGGACTAAAGTCCGTGCTACGAAGCATGTTCCACGTTACCCGCGAGATCGATTTCTGCTACGGACACCGCCTGCTGAACTACCAGGGCAAGTGCCGCAATCTGCACGGGCACAACGGCAAGGCCCTGATCACCCTGGAGGCCGCGCAATTGGATGATCGGGGCATGGTGCTGGACTTCGGCGACATCAAGGCGGTGATGAACACCTGGGTCGACGAAAATTTGGATCATCGCATGATCCTCTGCCGTCGCGACCCGGCGGTGGAACTGTTGAAGCAACTTGGCGAGCCGATGTATCTGGTCGACGACAATCCTACGGCCGAGAACATCGCCCGCCTGATTTACGACGTCACCGCCGCCAAGGGCTTTCCCGTGGTCGAGGTGCGGCTTTGGGAAACGCCCAAGTGCTTTGCGACGTACTGTGGAGAGAAGTAGACGCCGAAGACATGGATTTGAAGCCGGCATTCAATAGCGAAATCGTCCCGAATAATTGCCACAGAGGGCACGGAGTTCACCGAGGGGTTTATCTCGAGCGGGCCGCCCTCTCTCTGTGATCTCTGTGGCCTCTGTGGCAGCCTTATTTTCTCTCAAGCTAGGCGCGGGTGACGATGCGCTCAGTTTCCCTGCGGTGGCCCGCCAGGAGGCGGACCGCCACCAGGACCACCGGGAGGCGGACCGCCACCGGGACCACCGGGAGGCGGACCGAATCGTCCGCCGGGGCCGCCACGCGGAGGCGGACCGAATCGCCCGCCGGGGCCGCCAGGCCCCATGCCGCCTTGCCCTGCTCCTGCCACCTGGTTCGCTTGGCCCGCAGTGAGCACGGCCTTCGCCTGCGCGGCGGACTGGTCGGTAATCTTGCCGAGCTGCGCCGTCTGCTCGGCGGTCAGGCCTAAGGCAGCCGATTTTGCCAGCACGCGGGCGACCGTGAGCTTTCCGAACTTGCCATCCCGCCAAGTTTTCAGTTGCGCGGGCGTGAGCACCTTCTTGATCTGCCGCACGATGCTGTCGCTGACTCTCTTGATCTTCGCTTTCTGATCGGCAGTCAGACTCAACGACGCATTGTTGAGCAAATCGTCGGGCGTCAGAGAACTGGCCATCGTCTGACCGGCGCCCTGCTGGCCCTGTTGGCCGGGCGGCTGCGGGCCGCCCTGACCGGGAGGCTGCGGGCCGGGTTGACCCGGTGGCTGCTGACCGCCCTGACCCGGTGGTTGTTGGCCGGGTTGGCCCGGTGGTTGTTGGCCGGGTTGACCGGGCGGTTGCTGACCGGGCTGGAATTGTTCGCCCGAAGGAGGCGGTGGACCGCCGCCTCCGGGCGCAGGGCCTCGCGCATAAGCGCCCGCCGTCACCATCAACACCGCCACACTGAGAAGAAGATGCCGTTTCACAAACTCTCCATTCGATGCCACCCCGCTTGGATCAAGCAGGCATTCGCCCTACAATGATCATTGTATGGCCAATTTTCGATTTGTCCATTCCCTTTCCGACACGAAGGACAATAAGGTCCGTCGCATTTCCCACTTTCTCTGCGACGAGCGGTTCAAAGCCCTGAGAAAGACATTCGAGCTCGTGTGACCGAGTTCGATCCCCAGACGAGGGAAATGAAAAGCAAGTTGCCCAAGAGGCCCGTAGTGGGCGGTGAAAAATAGGTCGAACCGTGGAACCGGTTGCTTCCGCGCCTACTGGTCTTCTTCGTCGCTATCGCCGCCCGGGTGCTGTTTGCCGGCCAGCGCCAGCAGCAGCTTCCGTCCTACGGCTGTCGCGCTGCACTTGCCCCGGTTGGCCATCACGACCACTCCGATATGCCGTTCGGGCAGCATGCCGATGTAGGTGGAAGTGCCCGCAAGGCCGCCGTTCTTGTCGATGACGAATTCACCGGCCAGGTTCAGCCGCTGCCATGCCAACCCCTGCGTCATCTTCGCCGACACTTTGAAGTAGGGCTCTTGGGCAAAGCGCATGGCTTTCATGATGCGGGGATGGTCCGGCCGCTCGCCGAGGTTGGCGGCCAGGAACTCGCCCATATCGCGTGCGGACGAATGCAGGCGTCCGCCGGCCGGCCAGGCACCCGGCGGCGTCTGCTTGACCGGCAGGCCCTTGGGGCCGTACCCCTGGACAACGAGGTTGGCGGCATCCGGCGGGATCTCGAAGAACGTGTGATGCATTCCCAGCGGTCCCAAGAACTGCCGTTTCCAGACATCGATCAACGGCTGCTGATCGTGCTCTTCAATGGCCAGTCCCAGCAATCCGACGCCGAGATTGGAATACAACGACTTGCTGCCCGGCGGATAGGGCGCATGCCATTGGGCCAGCCAACGCAGCAGCGACTCCTTGTCCCAGTCACGATCGGAAGGCGGCTTGCCCGGCGTCCGCGGCAGGCTCGATGAGTGCGTTGCCAGTTGCAGGAGCGCCACCTTCTTGATGTCGCCGCCGTTCTGCCGCAAGTAAGGCAAATACTGCTCCACGCGGTCGTCCAAACGCATTTTCCCGGCGCGGACCTCCATAGCAAGCGACGTCGTCGTGAAGACCTTGGTGATCGAGGCGAGCTCGAAGATCGTATCGGCTGTCACTGCCTGATTCAGCGCCTTGTTCGCCTGGCCGAAGGGAAAGAACTGGGTCCGGCCGTCGTGACGGACCACAACGATCACACCCGGCGGCTTCTCTTTCTCGATCCAAGGCCCGATCGCCGTCTGCACGATGTCGGCAATCGCGGCCTTCGCAGGCGTCGCCGGATAGGCGGCAACCGCCCATGCCAACAAGGCCATTCCGCAAGCAAGCGTCGTCATCGCATAACCCTCGCAATTGGTGTTCTTGGTTTCGCGGAATTATAGGCAGGTGGGACAGAAGGGCAAATCGGCCGGATTGAACAGCGGACCGCAGCCCCGGACCCTCGCGCCAAGGTTGAGAGGACTCCAAAAAGCCGTCTTGTCCAGGAACTGTCGGATCAATCCGCAATTCCACCACAACGGGGTGGACGGGCGGCTACTTATCGGCGGGATCGCTCACGTGCGTCAACGTGGCGGGACTCACCGCCGGCAACTCCAACGTGAAACAGGCCCCCTGACCGGGAAGATTCTCGACCGTGATTTTGCCGCCATGCTCCGCCAGGATCTTCTGGCTCACCGGCAAGCCCAGGCCCGTGCCCCGACTCTTCTTCGTCGAAATGAAAGCGCTGAACAACTTGTCCATCTGGTCGGCCGCAATGCCGGGACCGGTGTCGCGGATCTCGATGTGGGCGACAGTCTGCTCCGGCAGATACGTGGTCTTCACCGTCACTTTCCCGGGGGAACCGGTCTCGGCCACGGCGTCGATGGCGTTGGTCACGATATTGAGCACGGCGCGATGGATGCCCTCGGGATCGAAGACCAGTTCCGGCATGCTTTCGTCCTGCTCGCAGCGGAGATCGACCTGCTCTTCCTGGGCACGACTTTGCATCAACTCCAGCACGTCGTGAACGACGACGTTGACGTTGGCGGCGGTCAGGTCGGGTTCGCGCTCCTTGCTGAAACTGAGCATGTCCATTACCAGCGTGGAGATCTTGTTCTGGTTCTTCTCGACGATCTTCCAGCCCTTGCCGACAATCGACTCGTCGTGCTCCGTAAGGCCCATCTCGATCAGGTAGCTGCCGCCGCGGATGCCCTGGAGGATATTCTTGATGTGGTGCGAGAGCGTGGCGATGGTCTGGCCGATGGCCGCCAGCCGTTCGGCCTGGACCATGGCCGAGTAGTAACGCGTGTCTTCCACGGCCAGGGCCGCCTGGTGGCCGATGGCGATCATGAGCTTGAGATGGTCTTCGGTAAACCGCCGGGCAGCGCCGCCCCGCTCGATGATCTGTTGGGGCGAAGTGGAAGTGTCGATGTAGATCACGCCCACCACGCGGTAACGGCCCTGCATGGGCACGCAAATCGCCTCGCGCACGCCCAACTTCACGATGCTGCCGCCGGGACTGAAGCGATCGTCCTGCCGGGCATCGCTGGTGAGCACGCCCTCGTTCCGCTGGATGACGTAATCGAGGATCGTCTTGCTGATCGTGATTTTGTCGCGTTGCACGTTTTCGCGGGTCTTCCGCACGCGGGGATCGAGTTTCTGCGTGTCGGCGTCGAAGAGCATGATGCAGCCGCGGTCGGCCTCCACCCACTCGAAAATCAGCTCCATGATGCGGTTCAGCAACTGGTCGATGTCCAGCGTGTGGCTGACGGCCAGGGCCGTGCGGTACATGACCTGGAGATTGCTGCGGGCCCGGGCCAGCCAGGAATTCTGCGGCAGGTCGGCCTGCGCATCGAAAATGCGGCTGCCCTCGGTCTGCGTGACGGAGTGGATGATCCGCGATTGGTCGTCCGGCGGGGCGGCAGCGGCGATATCGACGGAACTGCCGATGTTGCTCTCGGCCTCGTCGATAGGCCCGGTGTAGAGCATCAGCGTGGCCCCGACCTGTACCTGGTCGCCGCTGGTCAGAAGTTGCTGGCGGATCTGCTTGCCGTTGACGAAGGTGCCGTTGGAACTATTCAGGTCCGAGACGGTGTAATCGCGATGCGTGCGACGGAACTCGGCATGGTGCCGCGAGACCTCGGTGTCGTGGACGTGGATCGCGCTGGACTTGTCGCGTCCAAGCCGGAGGATGGCCTCCTCAAGTTCATAGCGCGTACCTTGATCGTTTCCTCGAATTACAAACAGCGACGGCACGATTGCGGTTCCCCGGGCGACGCGTTGTTGGGACCCGTCCGGCAGTCGAACTGGAGGTTGGTCAAGAACTGCTGGGTACTTCCCTGTAGGGCGGACTTCAGTCCGCCTGGACGGACTAAAGTCCGTCCTACGAGCTTGTTCCCGCCAGAGCCTCTTCTCGCGCGGGCCTTTACTTGGCCGGCGTGCCAACCTTTTCCGAACTCGCGGACAGGATTTCTTCGATTTTACGAATTAACGGCGCATAGTGATAGGGCTTGGCCACATATTCGCCCGGAAGGGGCTGCCGCCGTCGCACGCTGCCCAGCAGGACCAAGGATGCCTGGTCCGATTGTGACTGTTGGGCAAAAGGTGCGGCCACTTCGTCCGGGCCGCCGGGATCGATTTCCAGGTCCAACACGATCAGGTCGGGGTGGTGCTGTTGGGCCAGGGCCAGCCCTTGCTGGGACTGGCTGGCGACCATCGTTCGCACGCCGCGATGTTCCAGGGCGGTCTGTAAGACGCATCGAGTCTCATCCGAGGCATCAACAATCAGCACGCTACGTTGGTTGTCCAAAGCTGGCGCCCTCCGTGGCTTGGCAGGAACCGAACTTCCTTGTCCGGTCGAACGGGGAAGGTTTTTCTCGGTGAACGGCCGACAAACAACGGAAACCGCTACTTTTGGTAACGTCCGGGTTGCGATTGGCCGTGCAACGTATCAGTGGCGGGAGAATAATGGCTTGTTAGCCGTGCGTCAAGGCGAGGTTGCAAAAAAACGCCTGGGCAGACCAAAGGGGCGGAAGCATTGATTCTCTGGCATGATGATTTCACACGACGGACTTTCGTAACCTAAACTTGTGTGGAAAAGATGCGGCCGAGCCACTTCCCAGAGATCGAGTTATGGAAAAATTCGCCTATCAAGTTCTCGATTTTATCGAGCGCATGGAGCCCCAGCACTGGGTATATGTGCTGGCAGGTGTGATCCTGATAGGGTATTTGTGCTTGAAGAGCGTTGGGCAGCGGTCGCATTACTGACCTCTATTGGCGCATCGGTCCTCGTTTTTATCGGTTCCAGTGGGTGTGTACACATGGGCTTCAACTTATTCGCAATTCCCCTTCCGATTCTCATTGCCATGACGGTCGTGGCCACGATCGGCTTCGTGTTCGGGCGCACAAGCAAGCGGCCGGCCAACGATATGCCCGGCCGCTCGCGGAGGGAACTGCGGCGGGCGGAACTGGTGGCGGCCGAATTGGAAAAGATCGCCTGGGATCTTCGCAAGGCCCTGGTGCGGCATCATGCCAGTGTGAGCAAATTCCGCGAGCGCGTGGGCAAACTGAATGACCAGCAGCAGGAAGCCGCGTGGAAGGACCTGTGCCGCGACGCGGAAGAGATCCTCCGTCCCACGCTCCGCCTAGCATCGCAGATTTCCAACGCGCACGACGAAATCCGCCAGCAAAGCGCCAACCTGATGACCTTCACGGAAGTCCGCACGGACCCCCTGACCGGGGTGAACAACCGCCGCGGCATGGACGACGCTTTGGGCGGACAATTGGCCCTGTTGAATCGCTACGGCACGCGTTTCGCCGTAGCCATGTTCGACATCGACCACTTCAAACAGATCAATGACGTGCAGGGCCACCTGTACGGCGATCAGATGCTCAGCCAACTGGCCCGATCGATCGATGAATCGGCGCGGGAAACGGACGTTGTGGCCCGTTACGGCGGCGAGGAGTTCGTGGTGATCATGCCGGAAACCGACCTGGAAGGGGCAGCCCGCTTTGCGGACCGCTTGCGCGACCGGATCGCCAAGGAGATGCCGCTGACGATCAGCGGCGGCGTGGCCGAGGCATTGGACGGCGATTCGCCCGAATCGCTGCTGGTCCGCGCCGATTCGGCCTTGTATGGGGCCAAGTCGGCGGGCAGGAACTGCATCTTCCGGCACACGGGCGACGCGGCGGAAATGGTGACGCCGGGAGCGGTTGCTTAGAACACTCGTTCACCGCGTTTTTGCTTGCGGCGAACGTAGGCCATGGTTATCTCGGCAATTGCTCGCCATAACCGTTTCCAGTTCATCTGGTCGTCAGATGCCTGCCGGAGGTACGCGCGGAGAAACCGCCGGCAGATCGACCGCGTAATCCAGGGATGCGCGACCAACATTGCCGCCAATCGCGCCAGATCACGGGCCCGCCGCTGAAAATCAACCCGCTTGCCCGTTTGCAGCCCATCGAGATCGATCAGATAAACGATGGCGTCGCCGTCGCGTTCAACCACGAGCAGATTGGCGGCCTTGAGATCGCGATGAGCAGCGCCGGCCGCATGCATTCGCCCCAGCAGTTGGCCTAGTGCGTCGGCACATCGCGCGGCGATGCGAAGCCGTGCGGCGGGCGGGCGGGCGGCGATCCGCCAGCCAAAGACGTGCAAATTCTCCGCATTGCCAATCCACTCCGTGGCCAGGAAACTGGTGTTCCGATTTGCCCAGCCGCGCGGACGGCAGGCCAACTGGGGTCGCGGTGTGGCAATCTCTTGCGAAAGCAGGAATTTGGCCTTTTGCCAGTTCTGCATTGCTCGGGCGGGCCGAAAGATGGCCGCCACGGCCTTCCAAAACGTGCGCGGGCGATACTGCTTGACGGCCACCAGCATTGTCCGGCCGCCGGCCGTCAGAGTGGCCTCGACGACGAGGCTTTCATGGCTGATCTTCACCGGGCGGCAGGCGGCGGCCTCGATCATTTTGCCGGGATTCGCGGCAATACCACGCAATAACGCCTGCGGCATGGCTGGGTCGCTCCAAAGGAGCGCAGAGGGGGTATCGATAATGAGGCAACGGGGCAAAGGCATGGCCTTCCACTGTTACCCATAGGTGGAACGAAAGGCAAGCTCAGTTTTCCGAGAAAATAGCAGAACTGGCGAAAGGGGGGAAGCCATATTTCGCTGGGGTGGACGTACCAATATGAAAACACCTCATAGTAACTCGAAGCGTAAGCGAGGCGTCCGCGCCTACGCTTCGGGTTACGATTGATCAACTTCATTGCCGGGGTAATATTGACAGACCAAAGTCCGTCCTCTAATTTCGCCTGGACACACGGCCGCTGTCTGGGTAGTGTACCGGTCCGACGCGGCGGATCAGGACGACTGCTTGGCGATGTCGGAATCTTGAATTGCATGGAGGCAAAGAACATGAATTTCTTCAACTGGATTCGTGAAGGAGTGCGGCAGGCTGTCTTGTACGGGGTTCACGACGCCGTGGGCGAACTGGGCACTCCGCATAGCGGTCAGGACATGAATGACCGGATCTTACACCTGCTGCGGACCACGCCAGAAGGCGAAACCCCGCGGTTGGACGCCCCTTCGACCGCAGTAGCCACTAGGCGAAAGCGGCTCGGCCGCACTTTGGGCGACATTCAAGCCACGATGGAAGCTGGCGAACAGGGCTAGTCGCCACTGCAACACCACAAAGTGTTGTATCGACGGTAATGTTTGCACGCCCATTGCTCAAAATCCCCATCCGGTGTACGATAAGGGGATAAGGGTGTGCCATGTCGAGCTTTGCCATCCTATGGATTTTGTTATGGGTCTGGTTCAGCTCCGGGGTCGCAGCGGGGATTGTCGGCTATGCGCGGCATGCCGCTATGGCCGGGGCGGTGCTGGGGTTGTTTCTTGGGCCAATCGGCGTTGTGGCCGCTTTCGCCCTTGATGGGCGGGCATCCTGTCCTCATTGTGCCGGCCGGCTCGACGGTCGCGGCCAGATCTGTCAGCACTGCCATCGTCCCATCCGTTGGGATAATGTTCCCCCCGAAACCTCGATTTTGCCGCTGAAATGGCTGGGGTTAAGTCGGGACGTGTTGAGTTGTCCCCACTGTGCCGCCGAGTTACATGAGAAAGCCGCCCGCTGTTCCAAGTGTGGCGGCAGCATCACCTGGGCCCAGGGAACGCCCCTGAAGGTCTCGCGGCACGACAGCCCCGAGGCATCCATCGCCCCGCCGAGCGACAAGCCCTGGAGCCGCCGCGGGGTGCGGTAAGAATTGGTTATTCGGAGAGCCGGGCCTCTTCGCGGGGGAAATAACGTTCTACGACCGCATGAAATTGTTCGGCGTCGGCCACCCTGCCTACATTGGCGCGGAACGCCCTCGCGCCGGGGCGACCGTTGGCATAGCAGCAGGCGAACTTGCGCATGAGGATGGTGGCTTGCTGTTGGCCGAACTGCACGGCCAAGAGGCGAAAATGCTCGATCATCATCGCGCGTTGCTCGGCCAAGCTGGGATCCGGCGGGATAGGCTCAGCACAAAGGGCGGCCTGGGCCTGCCGGAATAGCCAGGGCCGGTTCAGCGCCGCACGGCCAATCATTACGCCATCAACGTCGTAGTGGCGGAATGCCTCGACCACGGCCTGAGGAGTGGAGAGGTCGCCGTTGCCGATCAGCGGAATGCGAACAAGATAGGGCTTGATGCGCGAAATTTCTTCCCAGTCGGCCGATCCTCGGAACATGTCGGCGGCCGTGCGGCCGTGGACTGTCAGCGCGGCCCCGCCGGCGT
>CAZTPX010000244.1:0-11991 GCA_964615095.1 uncultured Planctomycetaceae bacterium
GTTGGGAAGCCAACTCGAGCGGGTGAACTTGAGATTTTCCTCGCGGCAATGGTGGCGGATAAAATCGCGGAACGTGTCCTCCAGACCGCGGCGCCCGGCCGCGCTGAGCCGGTCGTACAGAACGTCGTAGCGCAGCACGTTCAGATACTGGTCGTAATGACGGCCGCCGCCCGTGTCGCCCTTGAAGTTCCTGGGATTGTTGCCGATCAGGCCGACGAGGTATTTCTTTTCGGAGTCGACGACCGATTCATCGCCCATCACCTGGTAACGGAAGAGATTGCGGAACGTCTGGCCGGGGCCCGTTTCCTGCAGCAGCACCTCGTACTGGCGCTGGGCCCAAGGCTCAGTTGCGACGCGGCGACGGATGGCGGCCGCTTCGTCTTTCGTCCAGAGGATGAAGGGATGGGGCGTGTCGATTATGGCCGCCGCAACGGTCTCGATCAACAGGAGGCCCAGCGGAACGGCGGAAACAAAAAGTCGCAGGGGAACGGAACGCATGGATGCGCCTCTTCATGGTTTTTCAATCTGGATGGTCTGCTCGACCGGCGGGGCTGTCTGCACCTTCGGTTCCACACCGCGGCCGAACTGCCAGGCGACGACCTTCACCGCGATGGGAAACGCCGCCCGCGAGGGCAGTTCGGCGATCGCGAGCTTGCCGTCGACGATTTCCGCCGGACCGTACGCCACGTAGTACTCCACGGGCAGGCCGGCATCGCTCTTGGCTGCCAGCCTGACGGGGCCGTTCCGCGCGGTGAGCTTGCCGATCGGCGGTAAGGTGATGGCCTGCGCCTTGCCGCTCTTCAAGCCCGAGAAGCCCTTCGGCAGCATGCCCACCTGCTCGGTGTAGCGGTACTCGGCGTCGCCCGCGCTAAAGGCCATGAAGGTGGGCCGCGCGGCCTCCGTGGCCGGCGCCAGGCCGTCGTAGCGGATGCGGAAACGGTTTGACGGCCAGGGGTGCATGGTGCCCGCCGCGACTAACGGCCCGCTGACCGGCTTGACGAGGATCGGCGCCGTGGAGTGGCCGGCCGGCTTGCCGGCGTCCGACCAGCGCGGGCCGCCGCTGGCGTGCGGCTGCGGATACCGGTCGGCATAGAAGGGGTGTACTTCGAAGGTCTGTCCGTCGCCAATCCATTGGATGTTGCTGAAGAAGTACCGCGCGCCGGCATCGACATTATAGGAGTCCTTCCAGCGAATGAACTGGTCCCGCTTACCGAATTCGCCGACCATGGGTACATGGTGCCCGTGGTAGGCGAGCGTGGCCTCGGCCATCTCCCGGTCGAAGTGCCAGGCCGTATATGCCTTGTCGCCCGCGTATTGGTCGTAGGGGGCCGGGGCGGACTGGCCCACCCTCTTGATCGTCAGATCGCTGAGCCAGCCACTCGGTGGGTCGACCGGCTTGCACTGTACGGGCTGCTTCGCGTCCGCCGGCCAATCCGGAATGCGGGCCTGTGCGGCCTTGCGGATGAATAGCGCCAGGTAAGCAGCGTTACGGTCCGACCAGGCGAAGTGGCCTGCACCGGGCTCGACCACAACGCTCGCCAGGTTACGTCGGTCCTTGGCGCGGAACTCGGCCAGCGCGTCGCGGACACCTTCCCAGGCCTCGCGGCCGGACGGGTCGCGCATCGTGCCGCCGAATTCATCGAACTGCCCAAGCATCATCAACATGGGCACGCCCGGCGGGACCGATTCCTTGCCGCCGGGCACGCCGCCGCGATATTGCACCAGGCCGAAGCAACGGTCGGCCATCTTGATGGCCAGCGCCTTGGCCTGCGGCCCGCCGGCCGAATGTCCGACGAACATGAGCGGGGCCACGGGCAGTTCGCGGTAGCCCGAGACCCGCGCAAAGTCGAGCAACACCCGCGGCAGATCGACATCGCCGAGCCCGCACTTGAAGAAGAGGATGCCCAGGCCCGCGTGGGCGCAGGCCTTGCGGATGGCCGCGTCCTTGGCAAACTCGCGCTCCATGAGCGTCATTCCCGCCACGAGCAAGCCGCGCACCTGCTTCGCATCCGCTGGAATCCAGAGGAAAGCCGTGCTCGAGTTCTTGGGCGTAGTCACAGGCACAGAGTATTGAAACACCGCGGCCGACGCCGGGCGGCAACCGATTGCCAGGATGGTGAGGGCTACTGCTGGAAATCGCATCGTGTGGCAACTGGTTCTCTGTTGTGGTTTTGCAGGTCCTTTGGGGACATTCTTTCCGAGTCGCCTGCCCTCGTCGATCCCCGACGGAATTTCACGGTTTCAGGTGGTTGATAAAATACGCCTGCCACTCCTGGATGTGGACAATCATGGCTTGCCCTGCCTTCTCGGGATTGCGCTCTGCCAGGGCGTCGAGGATTCGATAGTGCTCCTCCATTGCCTGCTGCAAAACCTCTCTCGTGGTCGTCAGCTTGTTGAAGCCGCGATGGAGCATCCGGTAGCGGGCAATATCTTGCCAGAGCCGCGATCTGCCGGCGGCCTTGGCAATCGTATCGTGAAATTCGTCGTCAAAATCGGCCCAGCGCGAAACCCAATTCGGCTCTCGACGCGCCTTGTTTAGCGAGTCGGCCAGGTTGCGGAGGTGGCGCAGCGTCGGCCGGTCGATATGGGTGGCGGCCAGTCGTGCCGCCTCTCCTTCGAGGAGTTTGCGCATCTCGAAAATATCGTAAACGTCCTCGCGCGAGAACTGGGCGACTACGGCGCGGTGGTTGGCCCGTTGCTTCAGCAATCCGTCCTTGGCCAATTGCCGCAAGGCATCGTGGACCGGCGTCCGGCTGACATTGAGTTGTCTGCCCAGTGCGACTTCGCTGACGACGGTGCCAGGCACTAGCCGGCCAGCCAGAATAGCCGCCAACAACGTCTCGTAGACGGAGTCCGATAATCGGCCAGTTTCTTCGCTGTCCGCTAAAATCAGATTGTCGTCCACTTTTTAGGTGCCTTTGTTAAGCGTCTTCGGCCTCAGGAACGGAACTCCCTGCCGTCCATCTTACTTCGCGTCAAGTGCATGTGCAATCTATAATTGTAAATTCATAAGCTACAGATCTGCATGCAGATTTAGGTTGGCACTTGGCGCCGGGTATTGCAGAAAAATCGGCCGAGCATCAAAGCTATTGGCAAAAAGGACTTACGTCTGGCAGAAAGTCAGAGCGATTTCCAAGTCCAACGGTCGCCAGTTAGGACCACGACCATGGGTACATGGTGCCCGCATAGCTCCGGGCACGCCATCAAGATCGAGGCGATGTGACGACCCACGGCAATTTGGCAATCAGAGTTCCGGCGTCGGCGTTGAAAACTGGCCGGACAGCAGATGCCGAAAGTGCAACGAGCGACTGGACTTGCGACGCAAGTTCGCGTCCCGCTCGCAATGGGGCGGAGATTCCTTGCGTATTATGTGGGTATAAAGCGCGCTGAAGAAGATTCAGGCTACGCCTGAATACCCTGCGCGTGCATTTGTTCTTTGACAATTTAACCAGCCCCCGGCGTAGCGAACCGGGGGCCATTAGCAATGCGCGGCGCCGACTTGCGCAGGTCGGCGTCCGCGCCGGCGGCTGCGCGGAAGCAGTGGCCCGTGGGTCTCGTACGCCGACCCACCTACAACTCCGGCAATGGTCGCGAACCGCCGCACTTGCTGTGGCAGCAAGTAATTATTTTTCTGACTCTGCACTTAAATAGCTTCAAGAAAGTGCCGCGTGCCCTACTCCTGCATACTATACGCATGAACACATTTGGCACAAAATGGCACAGAATGGCACAAAGTGGCCAGGAAATGGCACAAAGTGGCACAAAAATGGATACGGCTTTTGGCTGTACCGAAATAACCAATAGAGTGTCAAGCGATGGTGTTCCCGCAGTTTCCGCGAGGCGATCAAGACCTTTAGGGGAGACCGAATACGCCCATAGACGTAGAGAATTGCCGCTAAAACGCCAAGAGGCCCCTTTTTTCGATATGGCTACACGACTGCCTGACTCGAAGCGGCGGGTTGGTCACGGCGGCCGCGGGCGAGAGAAACACCACTCGAAGCACTTTTTCTGACTCACGAGGTCTGTGCCGCCGTCACTCCATATAAAGGTGCGTCGCCATCGAGCGATTCCGCCTCCCCGACGTACACCCTCGGGGCCGCGGCCGGCAATAAGGAAAATCCAGGAAGCAAGGGACACGCAGGTTCTACAACCCGAGAATCTTGGCTGTCACCAACCAGCGCAGTTCCCCGCGGCCTAACTCGGGCGATTGCGGAAAGCCGAGCGCGGCGATGGCGCCTTTTTTCAGGTCCAGCCAGCCGTTGTCCAAACCGAGCAGCGCGGCGGCCAGGTGGCTGACGTCCGGGGCGTGACCGACCCAAGCCACCTGGTCCAGCCCCGCGGCCTGTTCTTCCGTGGCGGCCAGCAGATGCTTGAAATCGCCGCCGGGCAGCAGCTCTTGCGCCTGCACGAGTTTGGCCTTCTTGCCAAGCTTTTCGGCAAGGATCTCGGCCGTCTGCGCACAACGCAGCATGGGACTGGTGAGGATCAACTGCGGTTTCAGCCCGCGGGGAACCAGGGCCTCGACCACTTGTACAAAGCGGTTGTGGCCCTCCTCGGTCAACGGGCGGAGCGAATCGTCCGGATAGGCCAGATCGTCGCGGTCCGCCGCCCAGGCATGACGGATAATGAACAAGTCCATAGAAACCTCCTATTTCGTTCTCCAAAGTATTCTATCCGGGATGCCAAGCGATTGCTGCGCCGCGGCGATGTCGGCCTTGAACCGCCTGGCGTCGACCGGATACCCAGCCGTAGGCGCAAGATCGGCCACGTGTTGCCGCCAGAAGCCGTTGAAGGCCTGCATGGCCAGCTCGCGAAGGTATTTCGAGGCCATCGAGGCCAGGGCGGTCGGCAGGTGCGACTCGCCCTTGGCCTGAAAGGCGATCTCCACTCGCCGCCGTGCAGGTCCGAAACGGTAGACGCTCTGCAAACGGCCTTCGCTGACGATCTCGATGAACTGGCCGGCAAAACAGTTCGTCAGCAGGGGCAAGTAGCGATCCCTTCCGCCGTGCTTATCGCAGAGCACTGCGATCGGTCCTTTACCCAGCGGCTCGATCATGCGGGCCAGCAGTTGTAAGGTCCAGTGCGAAAGGGCCGCGCCCTTGGAATCGCTGTGGTCCACCACGTCGTTGAATTCGCGGGGGAAAATGGCAACGCTTTGCAGGGCGACCAGTCGAACACCCGCCCGGCTGAGGGCCGCGCACAAGCCGGGGCCGAGCCGGTCGATTTCTGCGGCGTCGAAATCTCGCGGCGCCGGCAGCGTATCGCAGCCGCCGCAGAGCGCCTCGCAGCGCGGGGCCGTCTCGGGACCGGCCAGCAACTTCCAAACATCGCCGCAAACGGCCGGCCGTCGATCGATCAAGCGCCAGGCGGCCCAAAGCCCGCGTTCCAAGAGCCTCAATCCCTTGCCCGATTGATAAAGGGTCTTCGAATCGGCGATCGCCACCCTTGGGCTGTCCTTCAAGCGCGCGGCCGCCGGCGCGACCACGCTTTGCAACCGCTCGTAGAGGCCGTCGCCGCGGATCCCATCGGGTACTTCCCAGACACTGGCCGAGATCACCAACGGCCCCAAGTTTGGTCCGTAGCCCGCTTCGTCAGTACCAAGGAGGAATGGCATGGGGAGAAAGGGGGAAGGGGAGAAAGGGAGAAAGGGAGAAGGGGAGAAGGGGAGGTACAATCGCTTGTGAAGTGGGAGTTGATGGCCAAAGGAAGTTGTTTTTGGCAGTGCGATACCCAGTATACACTACGTCGGTCCTTCCGCCTTCTCACAACCAACCGTGTTCCCGATACCAGTGGGCCGTCTGCCGCATCCGCTCTTCTAAAGAGGCCGCGACGGCAAACCCCAAGTCGCGGGTGGCCGCAGCGCCGGAACAGGTCCAGGTGCCCGCCCGGGCCTCACGGGCCTTGTCGAGGTTGAAGTACCAGGCCTGGCCGCGAAGTTGCGAGAGGGCCGTGGCCACTAGGCCGAAGATCCACGTGGGTACCGATCCCACGCGCAGGCTCAAAATGCGGCGGCGGCCCAAGGCTGCGCCCATCATGCGTCCCATCTCGGAAAATGTCGGGTCCCGCTCCGCCACGGCAAAATAGCAACCTTGGGCCGCGGCAACCCCATCGGCCGGATCGCTGACGATGCGTTTCCCGCGCTGCGCGGCGAGAATCATCGCCTGCAAGAGATCGTCGGCGTGGATCAGGGAAACGCGATGTGTTCGCCAGCAGGGGACGACGTGGATCCCGTAGCGGGCAATGGGACGAAAAATCTCGTATGTGGCCGCATCGCACTCGCCAAACACGACCGGCGGACGAAGGATCGTGATCGGCACCTCCTTGGCCCATTGCCGGGCCGCGCGCTCGCCGGCTAGCTTGCTCCGGCCGTAGTGCGAAACCGGCGTAGGGGGATCGCTTTCCAAGCGGGGCCGCGAGCGGGTCGATGGCCCCATCGCCGCCAGCGACGAGACCACCAAGAGGACTGGCGGCGTGGTTTGTGCCGCGCACGCCCGCACAACATTGGCCACCCCTTCGCAGTTCACCTGATAAAGCTGCTGGACATGGATCGCCTTGATCAGCCCAGCCAGATGGTAGACCGCATCGTATCCATGTACGACCCGCCGCAGCGACTCGGCATCGGTCACGTCACCGTCGGCCTGATGAATCGGCAACCCCGCCAGACGGTCGAGCTTTGACGACTTGCGCACCAGGCAGCCTATTTCATGCCCCTGTTCCAATAATGCCCGGGTAAGATGAAATCCAATGAAACCTGTTGCGCCGGTAATCAGTATCTTCGCCATAATGAAATTCCAAAGAGATGATATCAGTTCGGATTGACGGCGAAAAGTCAAAATAGGTAAGATGTTGCGAACATCTTATGGTCGAGGAGTCTCCAATGGGTAATATTGTCGTTCAGCGAGTCACCAGTTCGGGGCAACGGAAGCAATTCCTGCAGTTTCCTTGGACAATATACCGGCAAGACCGCTACTGGATTCCCCCAATCCGCGTCGATGAGAAGGAAAATGTGGGTTATAGCCGCAATCCGTTCTACGATCGAAACCAGATCCAGACGTTTCTGGCCTATCGTGGGGGTGAAGTCGTCGGCCGCATTGGCGCGATCTTGAATAACGGGCACATCGACCGCTATAACGACCCGCGGGGTTTCTTCGGCTTCTTCGAGTCGATCGACGACCAGGACGTGGCCAATGGGCTGTTCGATGCCGCCCGCGACTGGTTTGCCGACCAGGGGATCTTCAAGCTGCGGGGTCCAACGAATCCCTCGCTGAATGCGCCAGTGGGTCTTTTGATCGACGGCTTCGATTCGCCGCCGACATTCCAAATGACCTACAACCCCAAGTATTACGAACGGCTGATCGAGAACTACGGTTTCCGCAAGACGCAGGACATGTATGCGTTCTGGGGGCACATCGAGATGCTGCCCAAGGTGGCGGAAAAGCTCAAGCCCATCGTGGATCAGATCATCGAGCGCTATGACGTCAAGATCCTGCACCTGGACAAGTCGCACTTCCTCGAAGAGGTCAGGGCGTTCCTCTCCATCTATAACCGTTCGCTGACCAACACCTGGGGCTTCGTTCCCCTGTCCGACGCCGAAGTGGAGCACGCCGCCAAGGCCCTGCAGTTCCTAATCGTGCCCGAGCTGGCGATTTTCGTGGAGATCGACGGGCGGAAGGTGGGGGCGATGTTCGGGTTGCTGGACTACAATCCGCGCATCAAGGAGATCGACGGCCGCTTGTTCCCCTTCGGTTTCCTCCATCTTTTGCGCAACAAGACGGCAATCAAGAAGATCCGCTTGATCTCGACCAATGTGTTGCCGGAGTACCAGTTGCACGGCCTGGGCATGGTGCTCATGCGGGGCATCGTGCCGAAAGTGCTCGAGTGGGGCATCCAAGAGGCCGAGTTCTCCTGGGTGTTGGAGTCGAACAATTTCTCCCGCGGGGCCCTGACCAAGGGCGGGGCCAAGATCACCAAGACCTATCGGGTCTACGACATCGACTTCGATCCGGCCAAGACGGCGGCCCAGCGGCAGGCCATCCGACGGGCCGCCGTCAAGGGGCGTCTGGAAATCCGCCCGGTGGTTTCCGGCCGCGATCTGAACACGTTCCTCAAAGTGCCTTGGCCGATTTATGCCCAGGATCCGCAGTGGGTGCCGCAGTTGATGTGGGACCAGAAGAAATTCCTCAATCCCCGCAAGCATCCTTTCTATCTGCACGGGGCCGCCGAGAAATTCATCGCCTACCGCGATGGCGTGCCCCGGGGCCGCATCCTCGTGAGCGACGACCCGCGCTACAACGCCGAGCACCAGAGCAACACCGGTTGCTTCGGCATGTTCGAATCGGCCGACGATCCGGAACTGGCCCAAGGGCTGATCGAGGCGGCCTCGAAATGGCTCCGCGACCGCGGCCGGACGGATATCCTCGGTCCCGTCGACTATTCGACCAACTACACCTGCGGCCTGCTGGTCGAAGGTTTCCACACGCCGCCACGGGTCATGGATAACCACAATCCGCCTTACTACGCTGGCCTGCTGGAATCGTGCGGCCTGAGAAAGGCCAAGGACGTCTATAGCTGGTGGTTTGTCGATCCCAAGGATATGAACGCCATGTGGCACGAGCGGGCCGAACGGATCATGCGCCGCGGCAAGATCGCGATCCGCTCGTTCAACGAGGGCGACTTCGATGCCGAGGTACAGCGCTGCAACACGGTCTACAACGGCGCCATGCAGCGCAACTGGGGCTTTGTCAGCCTGACCGAGGCCGAATTCCGCGACATGGCCGGCCAATTAAAGCAACTGGCCGATCCCAAAATGGTGTTGCTGGCGGAGGTCGATGGCTTGCCAGTCGGCTTCTCGATCACGTTGCCCGATATGAACGAGGCCATGCGCCCACTCAACGGCCGGCTGTTCCCCTATGGGCTGCCGATCAATGTGGTGCGGTTTTTCTGGCGGAAACGGCACATCAAGACGGCCCGCATGATCGTGCTGGACGTGCTGGAAAAATATCGCCGCCGGGGCATCGCCGAGATGCTGATCCTGAAGACCTTGGAGTACGGCAAGAATGTGGCCCATTTCACGGGCGCCGAGCTGGGCTGGACCCTGGAAGACAATTACCTCGTGAACCAAACAATCGAGGCTGTGGGCGCTAAGAAGTACAAGGTTCACCGGATCTACGAGAAATCGATCGGGTAGTTATACTCCACGCGGCTGAAATGCATTTGTTGGAGTCCCGGCTTTAGCCGGTAATCCGGCATTAATGCCGGCTAAAGCCGGGACTCCAACGTGCCATTCCTACCTATCCGTGCAAAGCATAACTCGCAATGGGTATTGTGTTGCCGTCCCCTCCCGGTTGTCGCTGCAAAAAAGAGGCTTATAATGTGGCATGGGATGAAAATGAGCTTCTGCCGGGGGCGGTTGCCGCCGGATCATTTCAAACCGCGCGAGCCACGTTTTTTCACAGCAGAGGAGTTGTTTTTCCATGGGAACCATCCAGGAACTTTCCGAGTCCAGTTTCGAAACCGAAGTTCTTAACTCGACAAAGCCGGTTTTAGTCGATTTCTGGGCCCCCTGGTGCGTTCCCTGCCGCCGGGTGGCCCCGCTGCTGGAGCAGTTCGCGCAGGAAAACGCCGAAACGGTCAAGATCGTCAAGATCAACACCGACGAGAACACGAATCTGGCGACCCGTTATGACATCGCCTCGATCCCCACTTTGATCCTCTTCAAGGACGGCCAGGAAGTCGAGCGCTCGATCGGTTTCGACAAGTTCCGCCTGCAAGAGGCGATCTCGCAACTCGCGGAGTAAGACAAGATCATCGACACTTCCGCGCTGCTATCTCCGGAACTCCTGGCCAAGCTCGAGAAATTCGAACTGGTAAGCCGGAAGATTTTCCGCGGGCGGATGAAAGGCGAGCGCCGTAGCCCGCGGAAAGGTCAGAGCGTCGAGTTTGCCGACTTCCGCAATTACGTGCCGGGCGACGACCTGCGCTTCGTCGATTGGAACACCTACGCCCGGCTGGAAAAGCTCTTCTTGAAGATGTTCCTGGAAGAGGAGGATCTGCATTTCTACGCCTTGATCGACGCCAGCGCCTCGATGGATTTCGGCGAACCGACGAAGCTCCGCTACGCTGTCCAGCTTGCGGCCGCCCTGGGATTTGTGGGGTTGGTGCGGGGTGATCGGGTGAAGATCGAGACGCTCGGCCAACCGGTTGGTCGGCCGGCGCCGGTCTTCCGCGGCCGCAAGAGCCTGTGGCGGATGATCCAGCACCTGGAAGAGCTTCAGGGAGGCGAGGGCGTCTCCTTGGCCGAGGGCGTCAAGAACTTCTGCATCCGCAACACCGGGCGGGGGATCGTCGTCCTCTTGAGCGATCTGATGGACAAGACCGGTTATGAAGCGGCCCTGCGCTATCTGCTTTCCCGCGATCTGGATGTCTACGTGATCCAGATTCTCTCGGCTGCCGAGATCGATCCCGACATCACCGGCGACCTGCGTCTGATCGATTGCGAGGATTCCGACGTGGCTGAGGTTAGCGTCACGCCGGCCCTGATGACCCGCTACAAGCAGACGCTTTCGGCCTTCATCGAGCAGGCCCGGCAGTTCTGTATGAAGCGCGGCATGGTTTACCTGCTGGCCCGCAACGAGGTGCCGGTGGAGGATCTGGTGGGCGGGTATCTGAGGAATCGGGGGCTGGTGCGATAGTCCTTAACGGGTGTACCATGCTCCGTACATGAGCAAGAAACCCAAAGCCCGATCGACAGTCCACCAACAACGCAAATACGCCCTGCTGCCGCAGATGGGAACAGAATCGTCGCGTACGAACCGGAAGCCCACGCACAATTGGCAATTCAATGGCCCTTCTGTATTATTGTCTTTTCCGTCCTCTTCCTCGGTCTTTCTGCATCTTCCCATATCTTCCGCCGCCAGGCGAAGGCGGCGAGCGCGACGGCACATGCCGCCAAGAGCGTGCAGGGCGACGGCTCGGGAACGCTGATGGGCGTCTCCGTGGGCGCGGCCGCCACCACGGGCCCTGCGGCGGCTGAAGGATCGAACACGAACACGCCCCCCGCGCCGACGGTCAAAACTGTCCCGTATTCCAGCGCGGCACCATCGGCGATCACGAGCGTGCCAGCCGCGACCGTCGTGCCGCCGGTGTAGGTATCGCTGCCCGCGAGTACCAGGTTGCCACTGCCGGCCTTGATGAGGCTGCCCGGGCCGCCCGTACCGTCGGCAATCACGCCGGAAAAGGTCGAGGAGAGATTGTTGCTGCTGCCGACCGTCAGGGCGTTGCCATTGAGCAGCACCGTAGCGCTGTCGAGGACCACAGTTCCCGCATCGCCCAGCGCGGCGAGGGTCTGGCTCGCGCCGAGCGAGAGCGTGGCCCCGGCGGCCACGTCGACCGTCGTCAATGTGCCCAGGGCCGTGGCGTTGTTGGAATTGAGTGTGCCGCCGCTGACAATCATCGTGTCGGCGGCATTCATGGAAGTGGCCGATGTGCTCAGGGTCAACGCGCCCGCATCGGTCTTGGTGATCGTGCAGGCCGTTCCTCGTTCGCCAGGCTGATCGGCGTGGGCAGGCTTGAGGTGTTGCCCACCAGGCTGCCGTCGTTGACGGTCGTAGGTCCGCTGTAGGCGTTGCTCGCGGTTAAGACCAGCGTTCCGCTGCCGACCTTGGTCAGTCCGCCGCTGTTGCTGCCGCTGAGCGGCGAGGCGAAGGTCACGTTCTGGCCATTCGTGTCGATCGTGATCGCAGCGGTGCTGGCGACGATATTGGCCGAGTAGTCTTGCGTATTGCTGCTACTATACTGTAGCGTTCCGCCGGCGAAAGTGATGGTTCCGCCGGCGGGCAGAGCCGCGGAATTGGCGAGGTTGAGGACGCCGGCGGCGATCGTCGTCCCGCCCGTATAGCTGTTCGCGCCGGAAAGTGCAAACGTATTGCCGCCCAGTTTTATGGCTCATCCGAATAAATCTGCAACACAGCAACGATAGAACAGACCTCGCAC
>CAZTPX010000245.1:0-11896 GCA_964615095.1 uncultured Planctomycetaceae bacterium
TTTGCCTTGTCACGACGAGAAAGGAGCGCCCGGCACGGCTGACCGGGCGTTTCTATTTTCTTGGGCGGGAAGTGCTTGGAACGTAGGGTGGGATCAGGTCGCGTAGCGAGCGCAGGCCCACCAAGTCTGCTGGAAACCACACTGTGGTGGGCCTGCGCTTGCCACGCAATCTAGTCCCACCCTGCACCTAAGCCCTAGTTTCCATCCGACGGATAGGGCGCAGGTTTGCCGTGAATCTCGCAGAGGGCGTTTCGCGCCGCCCGTTGCTCGGCTTCTTTCTTGTTGCGGCCCCAAGCGGCCTCGAAGCGATTGGCGCCCACTTGGGCGGCGATCTTGAAGCACTTGCTGTGGTCGGGGCCCTTCTCGTCCAGCAACTGGTAGATGGGCGTGGTGCCGTGTTCCCGCTGGGCAAGCTGCTGAAGCATGGACTTGTAGTTATTGCCCATCTCGCCGCCCACGGCCAGTTCGATCTCCGGCGCCATGTGGCGTTCCAGGAACTCGCGGGCGACTTCCGCGCCGCCGTCGAGATACAAAGCTGCCACCAGCGATTCGAAGACGTCGGCCAACAGCGAGGGCGGAACCGAAGGGTGGGTCGTCATCCCTTTCCCCAGGATCAGGAATTCCTGCATTCCCAGGCTCTCACTGATCTTGGCGCACGTCTGCCGGCTGACGACGATCGATTTGATCCGCGTCAGATCGCCTTCCAAGTACTGTGGGTACTGGTGAAAGAGCAGTTCGCAAATGACTGCCCCTAAGATCGCATCACCGAGAAATTCCAAGCGTTCGTTGGAAGCCAGGCGATGCTCTGCCCCCGAAGCGTGCGTCAGCGCAGCCTGGAGCAACAGTTTATCGGTAAAAGTATAGCCGACCCGCTCTTCACAACCCTGCAATAGCGATTGGAAAGGCGGTGCCGACCCGGGAAGCTCATCCGTGTGCATACAGCGGCCACGTCCTTCAGATTGACAGTTCTTCTCAGAACCGCCAGCACAACCCGGCTCACCCGCACCGTCGCTATTACGCCCGGCATGAATACAGATTTGTAGGATGGACTTTAGTCCGTCCGTGATGGGCTAAAGCCCATCTTACATGAGGTGCTTTCATGCCGGGGCAATACCGCTGGAACCTTTCCAAAAAGAACATGCAAGGTGGACTTCAGTCCGCTCAGGCGGACTAAAGTCCACGCCACAAGTTCTGGTCTTGGGCGGGCACACACTGCGGCAAGCCCCGGTTGTGTTGGAGGTCCTCACAACACTACACTATATATTGTTAACTTCCATTCTCCTGTTTGTCAACACCCGCGGGCCGCGGGAAGGGAAAAAGGTCGTTCTCAGGCCTAATTTCGGCTATTGTTTCGTTTAACCCAAAGCCAACGGCGACGTTTCGTTTAACACGGAACCAACGGCGACGGCCGTAAAGCCGGCCTTTTCCTAACGGGACCGCAGGGTAAAATGTGAAAATGTTCAAATTTCCTTCTCTTCGGACTCTAAGCCGATCCGGTATGGTCCAGACCGCGATTGTGCTGATTATCGCCTTTTGTTCCGCTCCCAGCCGCGGCGATGAAGCGAGCGATATCGCATCGGCCAAGTCAGTCTCCAGGGCCTTCCGCGCCGTTTCTAAACGGATTATTCCCAGTGTGGTCAAGATCAGGACCACCATTCGGTCGCAGGCATTGCACTTCGATCTGCCGCCGTCCACCGGCAATCCCCAGCCGGCCGTGCCCCCACAGAAATCTCCCGGCGACCCCACGTCGGGCTCCAATCCGTCGGACGCGCCCACCCGCTCAGGACTCGGTTCCGGCGTCATCATCGACTCCCAGGGCCTCATCCTTACGAACTATCACGTCATCGAAGGGGCCAGTGAAGTACACGTGGAACTCTCCGACGGCAAGCAGTTTCGTGCCGAAGACGTCAAGGGCGACGAACAATCCGACCTGGCCGTGTTGCGGATCAAGGCCGGACATAGCCTGCCCGCCGCCGCCTTGGGCGACAGCGACAAACTAGAGATCGGCGATTGGGTCCTGGCGATCGGCCATCCCTTCGACCTCGATTTGACGGTCAGCTCGGGCATCATCAGTGGCAAGGCCCGCGTTTTGCCCTCCGGCCACCGCGCCGATTTCCTGCAAACCGATGCGGCGATCAACCCGGGCAACTCGGGCGGACCGTTGGTGGACCTCGACGGCGAAGTCGTGGGCATCAACACGGCGATCGCTTCCAATAGTGGCACTTACCAAGGCGTCGGTTTCGCCATTCCGGCCAATCTGGCCAAGTGGGTCGCCAGGCAGCTTATCGAAAAGGGGTCAGTCCAACGGGCTTATCTGGGAGTGCGGATCGAAGAGATCCGTGCCGCGCAAGGCAAGGAACTCGGGGTTGCCCCGGGCGAAGGCGTGTTGGTGGCCGAGGTCTTCCCCGACACGCCCGCCGCCAAGGCTGGACTTCAGAAGAACGACCGGATTGTCAAGTTCGCCAGCCGCGACATCCACAGTCCGCGTCAGTTGCAAGAACTCGTCGAGCGGATGGAATTGGGCTCTTCGCAGGCCGCCCAGATCATTCGCGATGGCAAACCGCAGAGCGTGCAGGTTGTCGCCATCCCGCTGCCCAAGAGCGTCGGGTTGGCCGGCGCGATCCTGCAGGACCCGAGATTCGCCGCCGGTGCGGCGCTCGGTGAAATCGGAATCAAGATCGCCGACCCGACCAAGGCCGAAATCGCGCGGCTGGGCTATACGGGATTCAAAGGAGCGCTCGTCAAGGAAGTCGAACCGGGCGGACTGGCCGCCAGGGCCGGCATCCGCAGCGGCATGCTGGTCGTACAAGTGGAGAAGCAGGCCGTCCACTCCGCTGGCGAATTCGCGGCGGCCATGAAGAACCAGTCGCTCTCCAAAGGCGTGATGCTCCTGGTTCACACACCCGAGGGCGGCAATCGGCTCGTGCAACTGCGGCAGCCCTAAGGACTGGCGAATCATGACTGTCGGAAGTCGACGCCGTCGGGGTGACTTTAGTCGCCCTATTGTCGAAGAGGGCGACTACAGTCACCCCTACAACACGACACTTATTGATTCGCGGGCCTCAAGCGGCCCAAGTCGCATTAAAGGTCCTTTCCCTTCTGGTCTCCCGGCCGGGGCGGCGCGGGCAACTCCGGTGGCTTGACCGTTTCGCCCCCTTCAAGCTCTTTGAGAATGTGCGCGGCCAGCTTGTCGTTAGGGGTCAACTTGGCAGCCTGGGCGAAGTGCGATTTGGCCTCGTCCTTTGCCCCGGTCATCAAGTAGTGATATGCCAGTAGAAAATGGCCGGGCGCCGAGTTGGGCACGTCGCTCACGGTCTTTTCCAGCTTGCGAAGTTGCTCGGTGTACTTGGCGGCGTCCCGGTAATACCCGAATAGATTGTTCCAATCGCTGGGCGCGCCCAAGGCCAGGGCGGCATGGGCTTCCGTCGCCGCGACGCGATACTCGCCGGAGGCAAACAGCGACAGCGAAATTAACTCGTGGACCTTCGCATTCTGCGGCGATTCCACTGCCGCGTGGCCGGCCAATCGCAAGGCATTGCGGTAATCGCCCCGACCGAATGCGGTCCGGGCCTCATTGTAATAGAGGAGACCTTCATTGGCCGTACCCGTGCCATCGTCGGCTGCAGGCTGGGCGTTGTCGGCAACCGTGGGGGCCGGGGCACTGGGATAGTTCGCTGCATATTGGCCGTCGTCCGGATACATATACGCGTAGGCGTCCACTGGATACGCGCTCGCATAGACCGGGCCGTAGGGACAGAAGTAGTCGTCCCAGTACCCGCCCCAACCAAACGGATAACCCCATCCCCAACCCCAACCAAAGCCCCAACCCCAGCCAATGCCCAAACCCCAGCCCCAGGGACCGTACCATCCCCGCCCCCAGTAAGCATTTTGGAAGCCGTGGTCCCAGTCATTATGTCCCCAACCGCCATAACCGTAAGGATGATGGGCCGATTGGAAGTTCGCGTTTGGGCCGGCATGGGCATAATTTGCTTGCGGGTGGCCCCCGTAATAGCTGCCTCCGGCATAACCGGGAGCGTGCGCGTAGCCGCCACTGTAATGCGCTCCGCCACTTGAGCCGGCGCCACGTCCGCCGCCTCCGCCACCTCCGCCACCACCGTGTGCCGCGCAAAGCGAAATCGGCCACATTATCCCCAAAACCGCCAAAATGGTTGAAACCTGAAGAAAGCGACGTGCCGCCATGACTTGCCCCCTACCATTGTTGTTGTGTCGTGCCAGTTCAGGCCGAACCGAGCACCACACGAACAGAAAAGCGCCCGAGTTCCCACCACTGGCAGTATAGAGCATTCCAACACAGACTGCCAACTATTTCTATTCTACACCGTCGCAGCACGCCGGGAATCCACGCACTGGGGCATTTAACCTAACGTGCAACCAAACACCCTCCCTGCCAGGAAAAAACAGAAAAGTTCCTCGCGCGTGAGAGAAGGACATGGTTCCTTGAGCGGCGCGGCTTTGCCGGCCTTGCCCTTTTGGCTCACGAAGGCCCTTGCCTGTCTTTGGATTTGGAGCTTTCCTATGCCAGAACCTGCCGCGAATTGGCTATTCCGCGAAGTGCATGAGCATACGCAGTTTTAACTACGTTCCCAGACGCCGCGGAACTCTTGACATCGCTTGGGGTTGAAGTGACTGAGTGTTCTACGCGTTATTGCCCCTTGCGGGTGGGAAATCCACGGAGAAAAATCATGTCTCGACTCTGGATCGGATTTGTGGCGGCGTGTGGAGTAATTGCAGGTACGGCGTTCGCATGCCAACCGGGCAAGGCGGCGGAGCCTGTTTCCGGCCATGCTGCTGTCAAGAACGCCGAATCTTCAAAAGCCCTTTTCGCTGCCGCCCCGCTGCAGCCACAGAAACCGACAGCCGGCACGCCCGACGCAAAGCCGTCCGCCGAGCCGCTGACCGTGCTGAAGAGCGGTCCAGACCACATTCGGGTTGTCTGCCGCCTCAAGAATCACCCCGTCACAAATGTGAATCAGGTGTTGCAGCAGTTGTTTCACCTGGAAGGGGGATTGCACAAGTTGGCGACGGCATCCGCCAAAGGCGCGGCGAGCTCGAACGTCGCGATCGTTCCCGACCCCATCACGAACAGCCTATTGATCAGCGGTACCCCTGAGGCAGTCGAGGAGGTCCAGGGCTTGCTCGTCAAGCTGGATCAACCGGCGGGCATGGTCCTGCTGGAAGTAGAGATCGGCACACTCCCGGTAGGCGAGGCCAAGCCCGTGGAAAGCCTCCCGTCGAAAGAGAAATCGCCGGCTGCCAAAGACGAGCCATTCCGCTTGCCGCAGCGCCCGGAAAAAATGGAAACCACGGCCTGCGTTCGCCTGATGACTCTGGACAATCAGCCGGCCTTTGTCCATGTGGGATCGCGCGTCCCGCGTGTCGCCAGCCTGACGGTCTCGTCGCCCGGTGGCGAGACGCGGTCGACGACCCTGGCCAACGTGGGTCTGATCGTGGGCGTCACGCCGAGGATCGACCCCGACGGGGCGGTTGTGATGCAGATCGACGTCGAGCAATCCCAACTGGGGCCTGAGAACGAGAGTTCCCCGATATTGGCCGCCGGACGCAACGTAGTCCGTTCGCCGCGGACCGATGGGACCACGATGCAGACGACGGTCAGGATTCTCGACGCCCAACCGCTGGTCCTCGCCGTCGTCACCCAGAAGGGCAAAGCGGACAAGCAACTGGTGGTTATCGTTACACCGCACATTATTCGGCCGGAAGCGGCGAAGAAAGTCCGCTAGGCAAGAACAGGCAGCGCGCGTCGAATGGCGCGGTGGCGGGGACTGCCTCGCCCCTGCATGCCGATCCATGCCTGAACTGAGCTGCGCTTGTTCCGGCCTACGGGCTTCTTGATTCGTTAACTCTTACCGCACGGGCGGCGGCCAAGTAAAACGCTTGTTGCTCCGCACTACCGTGTCCAGACCGGTGAACGTGTAGCGAACCGCCTTGCTGTGCGCGTCGTCCTCGACATAGACGTGCCGCGTGCCTGCCGCGTCCGCGGGCAACGTGAAAGCCGCCAGGCTCATGTTCTGGTCGGGCCAGCCGGCGGAATAGCCGGCGGCCGCGCCAGGCAGGGCCCGGGCAATCTTCAACCCATCCTCCGTCCAGACATCCACCCGCTGCCCCGTGTTGTCCACGAAGTCGATGGTATCAGTGAAGAAAAACCCCGTGCCACCGGCCGGGTCGGGGCTGAATCCATTGAGACTGCCCTCGGGCGTTTCCGAGCGGTCCGGCATCAGGAACGTGTTGAGTACCGCGCCGGATGAATTGGAGATGCGGACGCCGCCGTGGCCGTTGCAGTAGCCCGTATGGGTCGGCGTGTTGCCGATTTGGTAGATCGTGCCGCCGGCGCCGATCTGGAGGTAGTGCGGGGCAAAGGCCCCCTCGGGGACGGCTGCGGGCACGACAAGCTTGTGGCCGTGTTTCGGGTCGTTCCAACGGTACACGGGGTTCCACTTGCCGGTCGAGCCGACCTGGGACCAACCTGCCAGGGGCAGCTCGATCACGGCGCCCAAGCGGCCACGGTCGTCGGTGACCCGGCCGAACCAGAGGTTGCCGTCGGCATCCATCCAGACGTCGGAGTTTCCGGCGCTATGGGAATCGTCGCTGCTGGCCCATTCGCCCGGATCCAAGGCGCCGTTACCGTTCTTATCGGTCCAGATCTGCAAACCGCCGCTGTAGGCGTGGCCGTCGGCCAATGGCTTGCCGCCGCTGTTGAAGTTGGCGATCAGCACGCACTTGCGCATGCCCGCCGGCTCCAAGGCGTAGATCGACACGCCATAGAGCGCGGTGGACGCTTGCGGCAGGCCGACCTGGTCTTCGAGGTAGTAGTAGACCACGAAATCCCGCTTTCCCACCCCGGGGATGTTGAGGGTCCTGATCACGCCGCCGCCATCGACCGTGCCGCCCCAGTCCCGCAGATCGTCGGGATAGTAGTTGGCCGCGTAGATCCAAGAGCCGTCGGCGTTATTGACCTCATAGAGCCTGCCCCGACTGAAGACCTGGTGCGTGGCGGAGGTGATGCCGCCCACGGAGACGAACATGGCATAGTCGGAGCCATAGGAATGCATGAGCCGCGTGCCGCTGGGATCGAGCCACTGCACCCGCTGGTTGCCGTGGTCGGTGACGATCACCTCGCCGCGCCCGTTCACGGCGATGCCCGGATTAGCCCAGATTCCCTTCCATAGAAAGGAGTTGACAGCGACGGGGCCGGGGGTTTGCAGATGGCCGAAAGAACGCGCCGGCGACGACGGCCTGGCGGGGTCGTACGACTTGACCGCGCCGCTGCCTACCTCGGCGACATACAATCGCCGCTGGGGCCCGCCATAGGCCAGGCCGTAAGGGTTGTTCAGGACATCGGTCGTGGTGGAGGTCGCCGTGACCGTGGGCGCGCCGCCGGCGTCGATCGTCCACGTATACTTCTTGACGCAGCCGTTGGAGCCGCCCGTGGAGATCCACAGCACGCCGGGCGAGGCCGGGTTGAGGCCCGGCCCCGACGGCGCATCTTGGACCGCGATGCCCTGGGGCCGCACGAGCGCGGGGATTCTTGCGGCCAGGATTGCGCCCGTGTCCTTGCGATGGACCTCCATCGTGCCGTTACCCAGCAGGCACCAGATGCGGCCGGGATCGGCGGCAAGGCCGGCGATGGGTCCGGAATCCAGGGCGTAGGCCAAGCCGCCGACGGACGACGCGGCGTAATCCGCAAAGTTCTCGCGCCGGCCGCTGAAGTTCAGCGGGCGCCCGCTGGCAGCGTCGTATTTGTACAGGCCGTGGATCGCGCCGTTTTCCCGCGCGGCGTCCACGTAGACGGCCGCGCCGTCGGTTGCCAGACCACGGCCGCCCAGCATCGAACATTGGCCGACCTGGACGCCCCAGGCCTGCGCGCCGGAAGCGTTCATTCTTCGCAGCGTAAAGCTGTTCTCCTCGCCCGACGAGAGCACGTAGAGGTTATCGGCCGGATCTACCGCCACGGAGTCCGCATCGCAGGGTGCCGAGGCTCCGTCATAAGGCGGCTCGCCCGTGTTGCCCACAGTCGCGTCGTTGAAACCCTTAGCCTGACTAGTGAGCAAGCGGATCTCATACTGTTGGTTCGTCGGCACGGCCGCGCCGTATTGGTCGCGTCCGTCCCAGTAGAAGTCGACCGTCTGGCCGGCGCTGTAAGGGGCGGCCTGCACGAGGAACTTGATTTCCTTGCCGGCCATGTCGTAGATGCCCGCGCTAAGCGTGCCGGCCGCGCCCGGTATTTTGGCCGTGTACACGGGGCGAGGCAGGGGGCCGCTGGCGCAGGCAAACGACTGGAAGGCACAGAGACGCCCCGTTCCGGCGCCGTTGGCGGCGCGGCAGTAATCCGTAATACGGACGTAACGCACGGCCAGCGGATGGGCCGCGTCAATCGGTCGGTTGTCGACATCATGCCCGATCTGTAGCGTGCCCAGGGGCGTGGTCTGATTTACCAGCGTGGTCCAAGTCGCGTTGTCGGCGCTGACTTCGACCTTGCCGCCCCACTGCCAGGTGTTGGTGCCGTAGAAGATCATGGCGAAATGCGCCATCGCCTGCACGACCTGGTAGTCGATCACCAACTGGGCATCGCCTTTGGCGCTGCTGCTGCCGGCAAGATTCCCATCTCGCAGGTAGCCGGTGATTCTGCTCGTCGCAGCCCAGTTGGCGGCCGAGTGGCCGGGCGGGGCGGCGTTGACCGTTTCGTAGTGGGCCTTGCCGGCATCGAAAATCAGCTTGTTGCTGATCGGCGGGCCGGCGGCGCTGGCGTAGAACTCGGTCAGTCCGCCCTCGTTGGTCATCACCAGTTTGCCGCCTGGGGTAGCGCCGCGGCCGGTGATGCGAACGTAGCGGACATTGGCCGGGGCGAACGTCGCCGAAGTCGTGCCCGCGTAGCTTTCCCGGTGTGCCCTGTCGGTCGGCTGCCGGGGTACGAGCGGGAAATAGGTGTGGTTGTCCAGCGATCCTTCCACCATCCAGGTCGTGGGCATGGTACGAGGGCTGGCCCAGTCCACGTTGACCTTGGAAATTGGCAGCGCGGTGACCGAATCGCCGGAGTAATGGCAAAGGTCGATAGCCAAGCTCATGCTGGCGTCCGCCTCGTGGCCGGCCGTGGGGGTCATCTCCCATTTGAAGAAAGTGGCATTGATGACGTTCTCGCCGGGGGTGGCGTTGGTGTTGTCGAGCCAGAAAGTCGTCGTGCCGAAAGCGCCCGCATCGTGGTCGACGATTGCCGCCGCCCGCGTTCCATCGGCCAGGTAGCGGTCCTGAAACAGGCCCGGCGTGTACATGCCGTCAGGCCCGGTCGGGTAGAACAGAACCGGTCCGCCGTCGAGCGGCCTCTGCAGCGCGATCGGTTTCGCGCCGTTTGCGGCGGTGGCCTTCGTGCCCGACAAATCGGCAAACCTGCCGCCAAGAATAAGAACCAGTGCCGCGAGAGCGACAACGACGACTGCTTTGAAGTGGGCCATTCCCTTTTTCCTTTTGTTGGCGAGAGTTTGCGTTGCCGCTGGCACGGCCATTTCTTCCGCGAAGCCATTTTCGCATCCTGTCGATTGGGATTCAACTAGAACTTCGGCTATACTGACGGCATGACTAACCCCGCCCCTAAACGTCGATAGTTCCACCCCAAGGCCAAATTATAAGGACAGTTCATGTTACACCGCACAAAACCTATGTGGAGATCCTCCTGTTCGGCCCTCGTCCTCAGCGCTACGTTGTTGGCTTCATGGCCGCTGGTGGCCGGCGGGTTGGCCCACCAAGGGGCGACACTGAAGATCACGCGCGAGCACCTTTGCCCGGGGAGCATCAGTCCTTATCAGAGTGGCCAGTTCATTGAATATCTCTGTGCGCTGACGCCGTCGATGTTCGCCGAGAAAGTCTTCGATGGCAGCTTTGAAGGCGTGCCCTCGTATGGCGTTGTCTTTCGCAGCCAGACCGACCGCGTCGAGCAGCCTTGGTATCCCGACGGGGCCGTACACCGGGGAGACTTTGTGCTCGATAAGAATAATCCCTTTAACGGCAAGGTCTCGCAACGTATCCGGCAGAAGAGCGGTGATCCCTGCACGTTGGGGATTTCTCAGGGCGGCAAATTCGTCAAGGCGGGCGAGGCCCTGCGGTGCGTGCTACACTTGCGCGCGGAGCAAGTTAGTCAACCAGTCCGCGTGGCGCTATGGGGTCGCAGCAAGAGCTACGCCTCGGCCGAATTCCGGCCCACGCAGCGCTGGCAGCGCTATGAGGCGATCCTCACGCCCACGGAGACCGATAATCAAACTACGTTGACCATCTCCTTTCGCGGGCCTGGCTCGCTGTGGATCGATCAGGTTTCGCTCATGCCCTTGAAGACCGTCCACGGCTGGCGCAGCGACGTGGCCGAAGCGCTCAAGGCCCTGCGACCGGGAATTATCCGCTTCGGCGGCAGCACGACGGAGGGCTTTGACTGGACAGCCACCATCGGCGACCCGGCCAAGCGTGTCCCCTTCACCACCTGCTGGGGAGGACTGGAACCCGGCAATGCCGGCATCGAGGAGTTTGTGCAGCTTTGCCAGTGGGTCGACGCCGAGCCGTTGATCTGTGTGCGGTTCACCGGCAAGAAGTCCAAGGATGCGGCAGATCAAGTCGAGTACTTCAATGGTCCGGTCTCGTCGCCCATGGGCAAACGGCGGGCTGCCAACGGGCATGTGGAGCCCTATCGTGTGAAGTACTGGCAGATCGGCAATGAACTGGGCGATGAAACCTATCAGAAAGGGCTGGCCGAGTTTTGCCGGGCCATGAAGGCCGTGGATCCGAGCATCAAGCTCATGGCCTCGTTTCCGTCGCCGGGCCTGCTCGACCGCGCCGGCCAGTACTTGGATTACATCTGCCCGCACCACTACGGTTGTCAGAATCTCCCGGCGATGGAGGCGAGCGTCGCCGAGTGTCGCAAGATGATCGCCCAACACGCCCCGGGCCGGGACATTCGCCTGGGAGTCACCGAGTGGAACACGACCGCGGGCGACTTCGGGCTAGGCCGCGCGATGCTCTGGACGCTCGATAATGCCTTGGCGTGCAGCCGTTATCAGAATTTCATGCACCGCCATTGCGACCTGATCGAGATCGCCAACCGCAGCAACCTGACCGACAGCTTTTGCAGCGGCATCATTCAGACCAACAACAGCGACCTGTACAAGACACCGACCTACTACGCGCAGCAGTTGTACGCTATGCATGCGGGCCGCTACCCGCTGAAGATCGAGGGCGGCGGGCAGGGAGATCCTGCGATCGATACCAGCGCGACGATTTCGGCCGATGGGAAGCGCGTGGCCATCTTCGCCGTCAATTCGACGAGCGAGGTGCAGAAACGGACCATCGATCTTGCCGCGCATGTGCCGCCGGATGGCAATGTCAACGTCTGGACGTTGGCCGACACGGCGAAGGCCGGGGAACGCGACGCCGCCAACTCGTGGCGGGAACCGGACCGTGTCCGCACGCAGCCCGGTAATGCGAGTCTGGTCGACGGCAAGATCATCTACGAGTTTCCGGCCCTCTCTTTGACGGTTCTGGAAATCCGCTGATGCATCCAGTCACGAAGTTTCTCATAACGCGTCCTCCCATAAGAAAGAGATTTTATTGGCCCGGCGAAGACTGGTCAAAAAATAGTGTTTTCCGCGGTGTTTCTCCAGCCTGGGCCGCCGAGACCAACCCGCCGTATCGAGTCAGGCAGTGGTGCAGCCACATCGGAAAAAGTGGCCTTTTGGCGTTTCAACGGCGATTTTGTACGTCCACAGGCGGGTTCGGCTTCCCCCAAAGGTCATTGCTCGTACAGCGGAAACTGCGGGAATACGATCGCTTGACACTCTAATGATTATTTCGGCACAGCCAAAGGCCGTGGCCATTTTTGTGC
>CAZTPX010000246.1:0-11895 GCA_964615095.1 uncultured Planctomycetaceae bacterium
TTGCCGGCGAACAAACCGATGGTCGCCGACCATGCAAGCATGGTGCCCGAACAAAGTCTGCGCAACAGCGAAGGAACAAAAATCGAATCAACCACATGGCCTCAGCCGGCGAACAATGGAGCCCGACAGGCCGCCGGCAGGCGCGGCGTTTTCTTCGGCAAAAGCCTCACATCTTACGCCCGCGGCAAACTCCAACAGCCGTCACGCTTGAGCAACCGTCATGCTCCGCAAGGTTTGCGGCGGCGGGCAACGGATCGTCGTTTGGCACGGTTTTTTTGGGCTTTTCCCGTAATTGCCGCAAACGCGTGTTCCGATAGCAGGAATGTTGGAAAAATCCCAAGGACGATGACTCGCAAACGGCGACGGTGGTCGGAATCCGGCCTCGCCGCATTAGGATTGGATAGGTTCATGGGGCGCAAGGTGTTTGTACCGATGGTTTCGGGATGCTTGATCTTGATCTGCTGCGCCACCGCTTGGAGCCAAGCGGACGATGCCGCGATCGAATCGCAGCCTGCCGTACAGAGGGTCCAGTTCAATGACACGGCGGTGGTCACGCTGAACCACAAGGTCGATGCCGCTCAGGCTGCGCCCACGTCACCGGCTGCGCCCACGGCGGGAACTGCCGCGGCGGCCGCGCCGGTAACGGCAGCCGCACCGGCAACGGCCCCTGCGGCCACAGCGGCCACAGCCGCGGCGGTGGAGGGTACCCCGGCGGATAGCGTGCCTCCGGCAACCACTGCCGATCGCACGTCGCGACTAGCGGCGCTCAAGGCCCGCCTGCACCAGCACATGGGCGCCGATGCCGATCCACCTGCCGAAGAAGCGGCGCCCGCGCCGCCCCCCGGGCCGGAGTTCGGCCTGCGCCAGCCGGAATGCCTGCAAAACATGGGCATTTCCGTCAGCGGTTGGCTGCAGCAGGGCATCAGCGTCAATAGCGATCATCCCGTCAACGGCTTCAACGGTCCCGTGGCCACCGACGACCTCGACCGCGAATACCAGTTGAACCAGTTCTGGATGACATTGGACCGGCCGGTCAACACGGGCGGCGATGGTTTCGACTTCGGCGGCCGCATCGATGCCGCCTACGGGACCGACTGGCGCTGGTACACCAACAACGAGTTGGAGAACCACCTCAACGGCTTCAACAGCCGGATCTACGGCACCATGCTTCCGCAGGCCTATGCGGCCGCGGGCTATAACGATCTGACCGTCAAGTTCGGCACCTATCAGGCGAACATGGATTACGAGTCGATGGCGGCGCCGGCGAATTTCTTCTACTCGCATTCCTATTGCTACACGTACGGCGTGCCGCACCTGGTGACCGGCATGCAGGCCGATTACAAGATGGACGAGAACTGGTCGGTGCAGGGTGGTTTCCATCGCGGCTGGAGCCAGTTCGAAGAAGACAATCCGTCGGTGGACTTCCTGGGCGGCTTCCGTTGGCAAAGCAGCGATCGGCGGACGGTCGTGTCCTATACGCTTTCCAGCGGCCCGCAGGACATCAACAACGGCGACAGCGGTTTCGTCTATAGTTTTGTCTTCCAGGAGAGACTTGGCCCGCGCAGCCAATATATCCTGGTCCACGATCTGGGCGTGGAGAACAACGCCTTGTCGGGCGGCGGCACGGCCGACTGGTATGGCCTGAACCAGTATTATATTTACACGCTGAGCGGCCAATGGTCGGCCTGCGTGCGGGGCGAATGGTTCCGCGACCAGGACGGTGTGGTGGTCTCGGGGCCGGGAAACATGAGTGGCGTCCGGGCCTGGTCGGGCCGCGGCTTTGCCGGCAATTTCTATGAACTTACGGCCGGACTGAACTGGCGGCCCCAGGCCAACGTGCTTTTCCGGCCCGAAGTCCGCTACGACTGCTATGACGGCGGGACCGGCAGCTATGGCCTCTCGAACCAGACGGGGCTGCCGTTCAACGACGGCCGCAGCAGCACGCAACTTTTGACGGCTGCCGATCTGATCTTGACGTTCTAAGAAGTCATGGCTGCCAACCTCTTGAGATTCGCCGGGCGATGGGTTAATATTTAGCGATAAAGTCTAGCGTTTCTCTGCCCATTACCCGGAACCCCCGTTTCGCCATAGCGGCGTTTGCAGGGGTGCGAGACTGCCATGAAACTCATTATCGCCGTGATCCAGCCACACCGACTGGAAGCCGTCAAGCAGGCCCTGGCCGACGTCGAAGTCTTCCGCCTTACCGTGATGGACGTGCAGGGCTTCGGCCGTCAACGGGGGCAAACCGAGGTCTACCGCGGCCACGAGTTTGCCGTGAATCTGTTGCGCAAGGTGCAGTTGATGATCGCCGTCAACGAGGAGTTTCTCGAACCGACGATCGACGCCATCATTCGCGGCAGCCGTACCGGCGCCAGCGGCGAGATTGGCGACGGCAAGATCTTTGTTCTTCCCCTGGAAGATTGCATCCGCATCCGCACCGGCGAACGTGGCGGCGAAGCGATTTAGGAATTGGAGTCTGTTCCGAAAGGCTGGGGACCCGTGTTGGAGTCCCGGCTTTAGCCGGCTAAAGCTGGGACCAGCACCGTTCGAAACAGACTCTTACTCGACGAACCGGCTCTTCGCCTTGGGCAGCAGCTTGCAGAGCAACACGCCGCCAAAGTAGAGCACCGTGAGCGGGCCGGCCATCAACAGCATGGTGTAGGGATCGCCCGTGGGCGTGAGGAGCATGGCCAGCACGAAGATCACGAGCACGGCCATCCGCCACGAGGCCAGGTAAGCCTTCACCGTAACCAGCCCGATGCGCTCCAGGAAGAGCATCACCAGCGGAAGCTGAAAACTGATGCCGAATCCAAGCGGCAAGAGGAGCACGAAGCTGATCCACTCGTTGATACGCAAATCCGGGTCGATTCCCAGCATTTTATTGAAACCCAAGAGGAAGGCCAGCACCTTGTCGAACGCCAGGAAAAAGGCCACCGCCGCTCCGGCCAGGAACAGCCCGAGGCTCACGGGCAGGAACAGGTGGATGTAACGCCGCTCGTGCGGATACAACCCGGCAGCCACGAACGACCAGATCTGATAGAAGATCCACGGACTGGCCAGTACCACCCCAACCAGGATTGAGGCCTTCATGTAGATCATGAACGTCTCCTGGGCGTTGAGGCTTTTCATGTGCGTCCGCGGATCGTCGGCAATCGGATTGAAGAAGACGATTTCTCTCAGTCCGTGGACATCATTAGCAGGTTCGCCACTGGCAGGAGGGGGCGCGAGCGATGTTTCTGGCCGAAGATGCAACTGACTGACCAAGAGCTGTGGGTCATAAAGACGCATTTCCAGCGAGACGTGCTGCTCCTTGACGATCTTTCCAATCCGATCGAGGTCGTCATCACTGGTGTAGCCGGCGCTGCGAAGCAACTCCCGCTGCTCGGGCGCCAATACTCTGTCTATCGCCTGCTGCTGGTAGTAAGCCTTGAGGGCGTTTTCCACGGGCTTCTGGATGAACTTGACCACCGGGCCGCAGACCCACGGCAGAAGTCCGATGGCACAACCCAGCACCAGCCCAATGATTGCCCGGAACAGACATTTGCGCAGCTCATTGAGGTGCTGCCCGAAGGTCATTGTGCTGTTTTCGAACAGATCGCGCTCGGTGGGAGATGGAGGCATGCAACAACGCTCGATGAACTCGCAACTTCAAAACTGGCAGGGTAGGACAGGGGGCGGGAATGTGGACGTCCGTGGTAAGGCGGCCTCGCCTATGACGAATTCCCAGCCGGCGGCAAACTATCTATAATACCTCAGTGGCATGCGATAAGCAACCACTTCTTCGTCCAATGGGATTCAATGGATGGCTCTTGGGGAGACAAGTCGGATGAATTTCATTGTAACTGAATCTCGCCCTGCTAGGAGAGGACTTCTCGATGATTCCGCTTTATCCGCTACGTTTTTGCCTGCTCGTACGGCGATATCTTTGGGGGGGCCGTCGCTTGGAGACATGCCTAGGAAAGGCGATTGGGCCGGGCAACGATTACGCCGAGAGCTGGGAGATTGCCGATCATGGCGCGGACCAGAGCATCGTGGACGGCGGGCCGCTGGCCGGCGCTACGCTGAGTGAACTCGTTCGCAGTCGCGGCCCGGAGCTTCTCGGACGTCACCACCCGCAGTCGAGTTTTCCGCTCCTGGTAAAATTCCTTGACGCCGCCCAATCGCTCTCCGTTCAGGTGCATCCCAACGACGAACAGGCTGCACGGTTGAATCCGCCGGACTTGGGCAAGACGGAGGCCTGGTACATCCTGGCCGCCGATCCTGGCAGCACGATTTATGCCGGACTACAGCCGGGCGTTGACCGGCGGCAGTTGTACGATGCGATTGGCCGAGGGACATGCGAGAAACTCCTGCACCATTTCCAGCCTAAGGCGGGAGATTGCCTTTTCATCACCGCGGGAACGGTCCATGCGCTCGGTGCGGGCCTGCTGGTCGCGGAGGTGCAGCAGTCCAGCGATACCACGTTCCGCCTCTATGATTGGAACCGTACGGCTCCTGACGGCAAGCCTCGCCCGCTGCACGTCGAGGCCGGCCTGGCAGTCGTTGATTTCCAGCGTGGCCCGGTCGATCCCGTGGCACCTCGGCCTACCCAGCGCCCTTGGGTCAGCCAATTGGTGGCGTGCGAAAAATTCATCATCGATCGCTGGGATTTCGACCAGCCGCAGGTGATTGGTGGGGATGATCGGTTTCACATCATCTGTGTCATACAAGGAGCCATCCGTCTGGAACGGGACCCCGAAAACACACCCTTGCACCAGGGGGAAACCACGCTGTTGCCCGCGAGTCTCGGCGGCATCAAGCTTGTGCCGCAGCAACGCACGGTGCTGTTGGATGCCTACTTGAGCTAATTCCCCTTTTCCCGCCCGGCTAAAGTCTTTACAATCCGCCGCCGATCAAAGTTTCTCCGGGGGCTGGAGTTTCGCCAATGCGTGGAATCGTAAGCTTGATTATCTTGTCGGCCGTGCTGCCGGCAGGCTGTAGCAACGTGTCAACCCCGAACCTTGTCCATCCCGGCACCGAGGAGCATCAGCAGGCCAGGGCGTATATCTTCGAGCCGTATCCGGAGAACGGGCCTGGGCCGCCGATTGTCGGCGCCCGCCCGCGGGAATATCAGGATCCGCGGCCCTCTTTTGCGGTCCTCCAGGACATGCATCCCAGGGGCGACATCGGGCCGCAGCCGGGCGAACCGGTTCTCATTCCTTGCACGCCCCCAACGCCGCCACCTCAGCAGCAGGCGCCGGTCGATCAGCCGCCGATCGTTACCGCGCCGCCGACGATCTACTATCCGCCAGGAATGGCGCAGCCGTAGGGCACACTGTCGCAATCTGTCCGGCCTGGGTATGATGGATAGTCTGGTTTTTGTGTAATCTCCACCCTTGACCCTGCGCAATTTTATGCCCGGCCCGCAACGACGAAAGTTTCCCAGCACAAGGGCAGGACGCCCCGGCAAGCCGGCCCGTCGGCCTAGCGAAGGTCAGCAAGCCGGCCGCGTGATCGGTTTCGAGGGCGGCGAGGTTCCCGTCCCAGGCTCGTCGCGGCCGAAGCGTCCGTCAAAGCCTCGGCCGAGCGGCACGGGCCTTGGCCGCCGCCCTGTTAAGCCGCGTGGCGCGGTCAAACGCCGCCGCCCGCGTCCGCAACCGGTTCGTGTCGGCGAGCCCCAGTCGGGCGAGCGCCTGCAAAAGGTCTTGGCTGCGGCAGGGCTGGGAAGCCGCCGGCAGTGCGAGGACCTTATTACGACCGGCCGCGTTGAAGTGGACCGCAAGGTCGTGTCCGAGCTTGGCACGCGCGTGGATACCGCCACCCAGGAGATCCGTGTCGATGGCGAATCACTGTCCATGGGACGCCGGGTTTACTATGCCATCAACAAGCCTAAAGGGGTGGTGACGACGAATCGCGATCCCGGCCGCCGTCCGCGCGTGATCGATCTGGTACCGAATCAAGATATCCGCTTGTTTGCCATCGGCCGGCTCGATCTGAACAGCGAAGGGCTGATTCTGGTCACCAACGATGGTGAACTGTCCAATCGCCTTACACATCCGCGGTATGGAGTCGAAAAGGTTTACCTGGCCCAGGTTGCCGGCCGGCCGACACCGGAGGTGCTCGACAAACTGCGTCGCGGAGTTCACTTGGCCGAAGGTGTCGCCCGCGTGGAACAGGTCCGCATCGAATCGCACCAGAAGGAAAGCACTTGGCTGGAGATCATTCTGCGCGAGGGCATGAACCGCGAGATCCGCCGCCTGTTGGCCAGGGTGGGTCACAAAGTGCTGCGGCTCGTGCGCGTGAGCGTTGGGCCGATCCGGCTCGGCAAACTCCCTGCGGGCTCTGCTCGCCCCTTGACGTACGAGGAGGTCAAAGCGTTGCAAGCCCTCGTGAAGATCCCATAGGCCGCCCTTTGACGTACGAAGAAGTCGGAGCGTTGCAAGCCTTCATGAAGATTCCGGAGTGAGAATGCACACTTCCAAGCCCGAGCACATTTGCCAGGAAACCGCCGTCGTCGAGCAGCACGTTCCGCTTGCCTGCGATACGTATCGTCTGCGTTTGCCCTGCCCCGAGATTGCCGCGACCATTCGCCCGGGCCAGTTCTTGATGCTGCGGCTGGCCGGCACGAATGACCCTCTACTGGGCCGACCGTTGGCGCTTTACGACACCTATTGCAACGGCTCGGGAAGGCCGCTGGGCGTCGATATCGTCTATCAGGCAATCGGCCGGATGACGCGCCGTCTGGCAAGCCTGAAGGTCGGCGAGCGGCTGGATATTTGGGGACCGCTGGGAAATGGCTTTCCGCCCGCGAAGACCGGCCACCTGATCATGGCGGCGGGCGGCATCGGCCAAACTCCCTTCATGGCTTTGGCCCGGCACTACCTGGGACTGGGTGATTACGGACAGCCACCCATGGTTGTGCCGCGGGCGAAAAAGGTGACGCTTTGCTACGGCGTACGCACGGCCGCATTCTTGGCGGGCGTGGAGGACTTTCGCCGTTTGGGCGTGGAGGTCTCGATCAGTACCGACGATGGCTCTGCCGGGCACTGCGGCACGGTGGTCGAGTTGATTTCGCGCGTGGTCGAGGCCTCGCCCTATCCCTGCCGAATTGTGGCCTGTGGGCCGGAGAAGATGCTGCACGCCACGGCCGCGATGGCCGCCGCCTGGGGACTTCCCTGCCAGATTTCGCTGGAAAGTCCCATGGCTTGCGGGATCGGCATCTGCTTCAGTTGCGTGACGAAGATCCGTGACGCGCAGGCCGGTTGGGACTATCGGCGGATTTGCGTCGAAGGACCGATTTTCGACGCGGCCGATGTGGAGATTTGACTTTGGAGTGCGGCGACCTGTCGCTGCTTTCCAAAGGGATCTAAAGGCCTTCCTTTGCCGGCGCGGCGGTCTTCAGCGTCTTGACTCGAGCGGCCAAACGCGACTTGGTCCGCGAGGCAGCGTTGCGATGGATGATCTTGTGGGCGGCGGCACGGTCAAGCTTCTGGGCGGCAGCCCGCATGGCGCTTTGGGCCTCTTCCGGCTTGCCGGCGTCAACGGCCTCGACCACTTTGCGAACGCGAGTCTTAAGTTCATGCTTCACCGCGCGGTTTCGCTCCCGCCGCTCAAGGCTCTGACGGTGGCGCTTCTTAGCACTGTTGGAATGGGGCATGGTTTCCGCTATATGGGGGAGTGTTTTAGGTCAACGGTCGAAAATGTTACTAATTCACACCAGTTATGGCGATTGATTTCATCCTAGACCGGGCAAGGTATATCTCACACGGCCAGCGTGGCAGGACCCATCCCGCACGTGGCGAATCAACCATTTTGCTGCAATCCGGCGCGTTTGTCCAGAGGGGATGGCAAAAATAATCGCAAGGACTATTCTTCGGTTGCTTCCTGGCCATCGTCCTTCTTATCTTCGTCTTCGTCCTTCTTGCCCTTGTCTTCGTCCTCCATCATTTGGTGCAGGCGTTCCAAGAGCGCGGACGTATCCCGGAAAGTGTAGTCCATGCTGGCCAAGGTGGTGAGGTACTTCTCGGCCTTTGGTAGGTCCTTCAGCATCATGGCCAGCTTGCCGGCCCGATAATAGGCCAGTTTCTTGTACTCTTGCTCGCGGTCGGGGATCTCCTGGACGGCCTGCTCGAAGTGGCTCATGGCCAAGTGGAACTGTTTGATCGCCCGGAAACACTCGCCCAAATTGATCAGGCACATGCCCCGCTTCCGCGGATCGGCCTTGGCGACCTGATATTCCTTGATGGCCTCACCGATGTCGCCCTTCCACTGGTATCGCTGGGCCAATTCATAGCGGAAGATGAGGTTATTGGGATAGCGTTCGCAGCGGTTCTTGTACACATCGAGTTCCTTCACGATGACCGTCATGCGAAGCCGCTCGTACTCCTTCTTGTCGGCCTCTTTGCCGCTTTCCTTGGCTTTCTTGCCGCCCGCGATCATCTTGGAGCGCAAGGCACGGAGTTGCACGTCCTCAATTTCCTCGCGCACGGTGGGGTCGTTGCCCGAGGCCTCAAGTTTCTGCTTGAGAACCTCTTCGGCATCCACATAACGGTCGGTGTTCAGGTAGAGATTCCCCAACTCGTCATAGGCGGCCAGATCCTTCGGATTCCGCTGGATCCGCTGCTTGAGGCGGTCTTCGTGCGTGAATTCTTGCTTGCCATCAGCCGTTTTCCCGCCCTTCGTGTCGGCCGCGTAGGTGGGATCCTTGGCCTGATGCTGCAAGACGGTTAGCGTGGCAATGGCACGCTTGGGCATCTCGTCATCCGGCCGGGCCACTTCGACCCTGTGCCAGAAATTGATCGCGTCGACATATCGTTCCCGCTTCTCCAGGACCTCAGCCAACTGTTTGCAAACCTCGGCATCGGGCTTGTCCTTGGGAAACGTGTCGTAGGCACATCTCAAGTAAAACAGCTCACAGTCGCCAAAGGTCCCCGTCGCTGCCGGCCCCTCCTCCTTCATCACTCCGCCACAGGCCGTGGCCATTGCCGTCAGCGTGGAAACGTCCCAAGGATTCACCAGCAACACGCTGATCCCTTGCTGAATCGCTTCGTCCCAACTGCACTGGGCAACGGCTTTTTTCAAGGCGGCACGTGCCCCTCGCTCCTTGAACTGCACCATTGGGCCGAGCTTCTTGACGCTGCCGTACTTCTTCTGCAGGGTCACCATGAGATTCTGCAGATACTCCAGATTTCCCGGATCGCCGCGAACGCACTCCGTGTACAGATCACAAGCATAATCGAGTTTGTCCTGCGATGCCTGCGCTGCCTGCTTGTTGCCGGCTTCAAAAAGCTTCAGCAGGCGCTTGCGCATAGCAGAAGAGGGGTGACGGTTGTTTTTCGACGGTTCGTTGTCTTGCGTTGCCATATCTGCCTGTAGAGAACTTCCACACAGTCTTCCAGCGTTGCCCGGAATCTGCTTGAGATTCATGCCATGCCGGGTCGCAATTCGCTCGGAGGCGATTGAAATTCCATTCGGATACAAGTCCGGTCGTCAGAGAACCCGACTTTCCGCCCCACCCTAGGCGATACTCCTTATTTTACCACTCTCGCGGCGGAACACAACTTCCCCTTGTCGTCTATTTGAGTGTCCGATAGGTGACCCAACTGATGTAGCCCAACATCCCCGAGCAGAGCAACATGCAAATATCGATCAGCCAGCTTTGGCGTTCAAAAGGGAATGTCGTGGCAAGATCGGTCCCGAAGAGCAGCAGCAACAGGATAGCAACGACAGCGCCGGTTATGCAGAAAGCTTTGGACATCAATACTTCTCGAGACCGCAGACGGCAGTGGACTAGAAAACGGGAAGCGAACGTAGATAGATTTTAGTATAATCAGAGAATGAAATGTCCACCACTGTGAAGTTCAATAAAGGAGCGAGAAGTTGATCGAGCAGCCTACCCCCCCTGTGGCAAAGGCCGATTGGGATGTTTTTCGCAAGGAAATGCCCGTGACCGGCCGTTGGGCCTATTTGGACCATGCGGCCGTTTCCCCCATTAGTGGTCCGGCCCATCGGGCAATTACCCGATGGAACGAGGATGCCGCGACAAATGGCGATGCCTACTACCCGGAGTGGATGCGGCAATTGAACGAGGCCCGGCAGCGCTCGGCCCGCTTGATCGGAGCCCAGCCGGAGGAAATCGCCCTGGTTCCCAACACGACGGCCGGCATCACGCTGGCGGCTGAAGGCTACCCGTGGAAAGAGGGGGACAATGCCGTGCTGCCCGACAACGAATTCCCGTCGAACCAATACCCCTGGCTGAATCTGAGGTCCCGCGGCGTGGAAATTCGCCGCGTGCCGACCGAAGGGGGCCGAGTGCCTTTGGAAACCTTGGCACGGGCCTGCGACGCCCGCACGCGGATCGTGAGTGTCAGTTGGGTTTCCTACTCCAGCGGTTGGCGGCACGACTTGGATGAACTGGTGGAAATGGTTCACGGCCGGGGTGCGTTGCTCTGCCTGGACGTGATCCAAGGACTAGGTGTTTTCCCCCTGGACGTCGGCCGCACGCCGATCGATTTCCTCGCCGCCGACGGCCACAAATGGCTGCTGGGGCCGGAAGGGGCCGGAGTTTTTTACATTCGCCGCCAGCATCTTGACTTGCTCCGCCCGCTGGGCGTGGGCTGGAACAGCGTGGCCCACGACCGCGATTTCACCCGCATCGAGTGGAATCTGAAGGATACGGCCGAGCGTTACGAGGGTGGATCGATGAACATGGTCGGTTTCATCGGCCTGAACGCCAGCCTGGAACTGTTGCTGGGCTACGGGCAGGAAGCGATCGGCGCCCGCGTGCTGGAGATCACCGATTTGGCCTGCGAACGGTTGGCGGCCGCGGGTGCAACTATCGACAGTTGCCGCAGCGGCGACCGCCGCAGCGGCATCGTTTCCTTCCGCCTGCCCGGCCGCGATCCCGATGCCTTCCGCAAACTGTGTCTCCAGCGGCAGATCGTGCTCAGTTGCCGCTCGGGGCGGCTGCGGATCAGCCCGCACGCCTACAACAATGCGTCCGACATCGACCGGTTGATCGAAGTGATTGGTTGAAAGGCACTATCATGGAACCCTCGCCGCCGCGAATTGCCGTCTACCCCGGGTCGTTCGATCCGATAACGCTTGGGCACCTGAACGTCATCGAACGGGCGAGCCGGCTCTTCGATCGCCTGATCGTGGGGGTGGGCATCAACATCGAGAAGCAAGGCATGTTTGCCGCGGATGAGCGCGTGGAGTTGATCCGCGTGGCCACGTGCCACTTGCGGAACATCGAGATCCGCACCTTTCAGGGGCTGGCCGTCGATTTTGTGCGGCAGGAGCGTGCCCTGGTGATGGTCCGCGGCGTGCGGCCGATTACCGATATCGCCGCCGAGTTGACCATGATGATGGCCAACCGCCGCCTGGCGCCCGACATCGAGACGCTTTTCATGATCGCCGACGGAGAGTTGGCCCACGTATCCAGTTCCCTCATCAAGCAAATCGCCTCGCTGGCGAGCGAAGAGGAGTTGGCGCGCTTCCTGCCACCGAATGTCGTGCGGGCGGTACGGGGGAAAATGGCGGTCTAGTTCTTTTCCGCGCGATTGGCTCCGTCCTCGCGACTGAGATACTGCCGCAGATAGCGGGCACGCTCGATGTTCCGATCGGCGCTGCCCAACTCACCGCCGGTCCGCTTTTGCAAATGGGCCGGCTGCGTGTGAATGAATAGCTCGTTGATGTCGGCGATCCGCAGGTCCGGAATCAAGCCCAGGTTCACGCCCATGCGGACACTAGAAAGCAAGTGCATCGTCTCTTCGCTACTGATCGTCTGCGCGGTCCGCAGGATGCCGTAGGCCCGGCTCACGCGATCGTGCAAGTTCTCCTGGCTTTCCTTGATGAGGAATTGCCGGGCCTGCCGTTCGTAGTCGATGATCACGGGCACGATGTCGTTGACCTGCT
>CAZTPX010000247.1:0-11754 GCA_964615095.1 uncultured Planctomycetaceae bacterium
TTTCGCCCGAGCAGCGGGCCTGCGTGGCCGAGACGGTCGGCATCGGGGCCTTGAAGTACGCCGACTTGTCGCAGAATCGCAGCAGCGACTACGAGTTCGACTACGAAAAGATGCTCGCCATGAACGGCAACACGGCGACGTACATGCAATATGCCTACGCCCGCGTGCAGAGTATCTTTGCCAGGGGCAACGTCGATATCGACGGACTGCGGGAGGCTGACGCAACGATTGTCCTCGGCACGCCCGCCGAACGCGCGTTGGCCATTGAACTGCTTCGCTTTGGCGATGCGTTGTCCTTGGCCATGACCGATTATCATCCCAATCAACTCACGGCCTATCTGTTCGATCTGGCGAACCGCTACTCGGCCTTCTTCGAACAGTGCCCTGTCCTTAAGGCCGAAACGACCGAGCTTCGCACCAGCCGCCTGCTGCTATGCGATCTCACCGCCAGAACAATCCGAAAGGGATTGGAATTGCTGGGTATTGGCGTAGTAGAGAAGATGTAGGCGGTCATCGGAGCCAAGCGATGAACTCGTCGCGTGATGCCGGATTCCTCATCCAGGACGTATCGGGCTTAGGGAGCAAGCAGGCGGCTTTGGCACTGAGCCAGCCGTCAGGCAGGTCCAGGGACTGCCGCGTTCCTTTCTGAGTGATCCAGTGGAGCTTCCGGTTCTGCTGGCACTTCTGCGCAAGATTCAGGGTAACTGTTGCGTCCTGGCTGACGTAATCGAGCACTTCCTGGTAGCGGCCTTCAGCCCACATTCGTGGAGCCAGGATGCCGCTCATTCCTTGGGTCTTGCCCGATAGCCCCATACCCTTGGCCGCGCTGTCCAAGGCGACGCGATAGCCTTGCTTGCAGAAGAAGTGGAACATCATGTCCACGTGGTCCCATGCCAGTCGCTTGCAGACGTCCGTCGCGCCGGACTCCTCGGCCAAAATGTCGAAATCGAAAGCCAAGCCGTTCCACGTAAGTATTTGGTAACCGCCTTTCACCATGTCAGCCAAGTATTCGACGAGGCAAGCCGCTTCGACTCCTTGCATGCGTGGAGTTGGTGTGCCTTCTTTCGTCCGCCCGTGCCAAAGACGCACACCGGCCTCATCGCTCGCAAGGGTTGCGGCGCAACTGATACCCAGAGGCCGGTGAGCTCGCCAATCAGGGGCCTGAGACGGAAATTCGACAGCCGTCTCGATGTCGAACGCCAGATATTTTTGCTGCAATTGCATTAGATGTTCTTTCGCACTAATCTTTTCGCCGTTCATCTCGCTTTCACGGCTTCCTCGCCATACAGCGGCATGAAGCGGTAATAGACCTCCAGAATCATCGTCGCCATCGCCGTATTGTAGAGCCGGCCTCCGGCGCCGCTCTGCTCGCTTTCGAAGTACCAACTTCCCGCCTGGTGCCCCACGCGTTCCTGCGCGGAGATCAGGTGTTCGCGCATCTTGCGGTTCCAAGTGTCCCACTCCGGGCCGGCCCAGTGAAAGAGCACCTGCGTAGCGTAATAGTCGTAGTAGAGGATGTCTTTCGACGGCCCCCAGGCGTCCAGGTGCGCGACGCCCTTGATCAGGGCCGGGTTGTCGCGCTGCCAACCGGTATACATGCGGCATAACAAGGCCACCGCCGTCGTCGTCGGCCGCGGCTTCCGCGATTGGTAGCCGTACTGCGAACCGTCGGCGTTTTGCACGCTGTTGAGAAACCGCTGGGCGGCGAAAATCGTGGGCGACCGAGTACTTAGCCCAGCCATCTGACCACTCTTCAATCCCATCAGCATCCAACCGGTGACTGTCGTATCGCCTGGCTCGCCCGGATTGTAGCGCCAGCCGCCCGTGTTGTTGTCCTGGACATAGGAGATGTAATCCAAAGCGCCTTGGGCCGCCTCCTTCAACTCCATGTCGTGAGTCATGCCATAGGACTCGCACAAGGCGATCGTGGCCAGGGCATGACCGTACATTGAGCCGTCGCGGAGGTCATTGCCGTAGGAGATCCGGATGCCGCGTCGTTTCAGGTAATCGAGTCCACCTTGCACTGCGACCTGGAAGGGGCCTTCTTTGTGCGTGTAGCCCGCGCCCAGGAAAGGCAGCAGCGCCAAGGCGGTTGCCGCGGTGGTGCTGCCCTCGCTGCCGGGATGCGTGCAGTAGTGCTGGCAGGCGTCGCTCAGGTGGTTGAAGTTCCAACTGCCGTCCTGGCGCTGGTGGACCACCAGCCAGCGGATCGCACGTTCGACGGCCGCTTCGCTTTGCACCGTGCCGCCGCCATAGCGCACACCCTCGCTGCGACCGGCCGGCGTGCGGCGTTTGAACTTCCCTTGCATCATCGCGTCAATCGCTTGGAGCAAGTCGGGCGGTACTTGTGACCCGCCCATTATCCCAGGTATGAAATCTTCCGCCGACGCCGCATCCGCGCGCGGCACCGCAGGATGGTCCTGCGAGCCTGTCCGTGGCGCGAGCGGTGCCGCAGGAGGGGCCGTTGGACTTGTGCGTGGACGATCTGTTGCCTCGGCCATTTGCACGGCCGGAAGGTTCTTTTCCGGCGGCTCCTCAGGCCCTTGCGCGGCACCAGCGGATTTCAAAGCGGAAGTCGCCGCGGGCGCATCTACCGGCGGCTCCAGTGCCACAGTCTCCAACGCCCCGGGAGTGAGTTGCCGCACGACCGGCTCGCGCACTTGTACGACCCGATCCTGATCGACGGGTGCTGCTTCGCCGGCCGGTTGCACAATCCGGGCGTGGATCGATTCATCGGTTGGCGCAAGCGGGTGGTGGAGAACCAGTGCCAGGAGCACAAGGATGGCGACGTTGATCACCACGCTCAAGCCCACACCCACGCTGTTCCGCCGCTGGGGATGGGCCAACCACTGTACCCAGCACAGCGAGGCGCGGCCGCGGGGGCCCAAGAAACTCCATCGTCCCAGACTGCGAATGTGCAAGGCATCAAGATCAACGGCCGCTTCCGGCGGTTTTTCCGGCGGCACCGTCAGGCCGTCGGGCAGCGTGTCGCAAGGCCGCGAATCGTCCTTTTCCCCGCGATCCGTTGCGGGCGGCGAGATGATCGGTGGCGGCGGAAGTTCGCGTACCCGATAGGACTTGGAAATCACGCGCGAGGATTTGGACTGTGCCGCTTCGGACTTCGCCGCCGCTTCTAGCCGCTTGGCAATCGGCATCTGTTCCGTGGAACCGTTTTTCGGCGCGTCCTCGTTTATCGCCGACTGCTGAACCGCCGCCCGTGTCGGATTGGGCCGTTTGGACGTTGGTTCAGGCATGGCGCTAGCTCCCGCTGGGGCGGAAAGGCACAAAAAATGGGTTTAGACTGCTCCTACCAATTATAGCCTACGTTCCCTTCCAGGGATTCGGCCAGTCACCCCAGCATTCGAGGTAATGCTGGTAGGCCGGTACCTGGGCGGCTTTTTGCTCGAGCCAGCACTTCACTTCGGCCACGATCTCCTGTTCGGCGTCGATCGAAAGCTGCCCGATAAGCACGCGGCTGCGAAGGAAAACGAAGTACGTGTCCAGCACGTCGCAGCGGCAGTAATCGTTGATCTCGGCCAGTTTTCCCAGATCGTAGAGGTCTTGGACCATGTTACCTTGCACGTTCATTTTGCCGGGCTTGCCGATCAGGTTGGCCGCCAGGTTCAACCCGCCCTGGAACCGCGTGCTGCCGAAGTTGGTCAAAAGCTCACACAGGTCGATATGGGCTGTCGTGTTGTAGCGGTTCCGCGATTGCTCGGCCGCTTTGCCCGTCGATTGAAACCAGCCGGGCAGGCTCAGGCCGTAACGGAAAGCGGCCAGTTCCAGCAGCGGCAAATCGAAACCGCGTCCGTTGAAACTCACCAAGGTTGGCCGGTTATATTTCTCCCAGCCGCGCCAGAAGTTCTCGGTGATCACGTGCGGCCGAAACTGCGGCTCATCGAGCACGACCACGTCGAGCAGGCGGAAATCGGCGGTGACCTTGCCGACCACGACGGCGATCGGCATTTGAAACGTGTAGGGGATGAAATCGCTCTCGAACTTATCCATCAGTTCGGCCCGATAGCGGCGAACGGCTTCGATCGGCTCCAGCGACTGGCCCGGGTAGCGAAGCTTGGCCACCAGCGGCGCGTCGGCAATGCTTTCAGTATCGAAGACGAGGTAACGGGGCGAGGCGGGCATGGGAAGGGCGGGGTTAGAAGTGAAAGATCAGGGATAAAGGGTGCGAGGTTTCAGATCTCGGATTTCAGATTCAACAATTCCGACCGCTTACGGTTTCGCGGTGCGGCAGATGCGACGATTCTGGCCACAAGATATGTTATTATGATAATCTATGGCGGCCGCGGGGACTAGTGAAGCCAGTGTGTCAGCGGTTACAATAAAGTGAACGACCCTCGCCTGAAGGCGAGGGCTTCAAAGGCAACGGGATGAGCTACGGACTGAAGTCCTTCGCACATCCCGAATTGAATAACCTGACACAAAGAGCTCACAGTTCGAGCCTTTTCGAGAAAACACATAACCACAAGACGGAATTCCCTCGCACAACAACGTCTAACGTATCCTAAAGGTTTCGCCTGAAGGCGAGGGCTTCATTCCCTCCCATCGAGAGACAGTGAAAACTACGACGCCCTAAGCGGCTGGAACTGGCAAATCTGAAATCTGAAATCCGAGATTTGAAATCCGTCATCCTTTACCCCTCATCCCCATGAACACTCGCCGCCTTTTGCAACGTTTTCTCCGTTACGTGAAGATCGACACGACTGCCAGGATGGATGTCAAGGCATATCCCAGTTCGCCAGGCCAATTGCGACTGGGCCGGTTGTTGCTCCGCGAACTCAAGGCCATGGGCATCGAAGACGCTCAGCAGAACGAGTTTGGCATTGTTCTGGCGACGCTGCCGGCGACGACTGCGCTGCCGTCGCCGACCATCGCCTTCTGCTCCCACATGGACACCTCGCCGGAGACCAGCGGCAAGAACGTGAAGCCGCAGGTCATGCGCAAGTATCGCGGCGGCGATATCGTCTTGCCGGCGAACCCGCAACAGGTCATCCGCGCAAGCGAGAATCCGGAATTGGAAAAGGTCGTCGGCCACACGTTGATCACCAGCGACGGCACAACCCTGTTGGGTGCCGACGACAAGGCCGGCCTGGCCATCATCATGGAAGCGGCCGCGTGGCTCATGGAACACCCGGAGATCATCCACGGGCCGATCCGTATCTGTTTCACCTGCGACGAGGAAGTCGGCCGCGGTGTGGAACACATCGACATTGGGCAAATCGGCGCTACGGTCTGCTACACGCTCGACGGCAACGGCAGCGAGGAAATCGACGTGGAGACCTTCTCGGCCGAGACCGCCGAGGTCACGCTGCGCGGCGTGAACATCCATCCGTCGATCGCCAAGGGCCGCATGACCAACGCCCTGCGCGTTGCAGCCGCTTTTCTCACGCGACTTCCCCGCGATCGCCTGGCCCCGGAAGCAACCGACGGGCGAGAGGGGTTCATTCATCCGATGGAAATCCGCGGTGGGGTGGGAGAAGTGAAAATCCGCTTCTTGCTCCGCGATTTTCAAACACCTCGATTGGAAGACCATGCCCAGGTGCTGCGTCAAGCGGCGGACGCCACCCTTGCGGAGTTCCCCGGGGCTGGATTCGACATGGCGATCACACGCTCGTATCTCAATATGGCCGACGGACTTGTGCGCGAACCCCGGGCCGTGTTCTACGCCGAGAAAGCCCTACAACGGCTGGGGCGCACGGCCAAAAAGACCATTGTCCGCGGCGGCACCGACGGCTCCCGTTTGACCGAGCTCGGGCTTCCCACGCCCAATCTTTCCAGTGGGGCGCATTCGATTCATTCGCCAACAGAATGGGCCTCTCTGGACGAAATGGCGTGTTCCGTGCAATGGGTGGTGGCCCTGGCCGAGACTTGGGCCGCGGAAAAATAGGCGCAAAATCTGGAGAAAACACATATAATTAACTTGCTTTTCCCAGAGAATTAAGCACGATTGAATCAACTTCGCTTGCCTATCTAACCGAGATAAACGGAAAAAGGCACCTTGGAAGGTGAAGCGGTGCAAAGACTCTCGATCATCGTGCCCTCAATGGGCGATTGGAAACGGTTCGAAGACACGCTCGTCTCGGTGCTGGAAAACCAGCCCGAACGCAGTGAGGTGGTCGTCGTTTTGAATGAGCCGTACGACGATCCCTACGATCTCCGCAGCGAAGTCCGTTTTGTCGATGCGCCGCAGGGCGCCGATCTGACGGATTGCTTTGCCTGCGGGTTGGCGGCTAGCAGTGCGCCGGTGGTGCATACGATTGCCGCCGGCTTTGAAGCCACGCCGGGTTGGGCGGATCGCGCCTTCGCGCGGTTTGCCGAAGCGGACGTGGCCGCCGTGGCCCCGGTTGTAGTCGATCGTAACGCGCCCGATCAGATCCTCTCCGCTGGGCTCCGTTGGACGTCGGCCGGCTCCATCAAACGCATCGCAGCCGGAATACCATTGCAGCGATTTGTCGCCAATGACCGTCTGCTCTGCGGTCCCGAATTGGCAGTCGCCTTTTATCGCAGGGACGTGCTGGCAGCGATCGAGGCCCTACGGCATTACGGCAGCGAGTCGGCAGCCGCGGTGGATCTGGCCTTGGCCATGCGCACGGCCGGATACCGCTCGGTCCACGAACCGGCCTGCGTGACGACCGGCACGGGCGAATTGTTTGCTGGCAGCGGCGCATGGCGGGAAGGAATTGCCGGCGAGCGGCTCTTCCGCCGCTGGACGGCGGTGCCCAGTTGCAGACGCTCCTGGGTTGCCCATGCCATGTTGGTCAGCATGGAATGCGTTCAGGCGCCGTTGAAACCGTCGATCTTCAACCGTCTTGCGGGCCGTTTGTGGGCCGCGCTGGGCTTCGGCACGCCGCGCCAAGTGGCGATCGGTCGGCAGGTCGCATCGGACGCCGCGGAAACCGTGATTCGTCCGCATTTCAGCGCGGCCGACGCGCGGCCGTCGCTTCAGTCGCGGGTCGCCGGGTGATCTAAGGATCGGCGCGTCAATTAGTGCCGCAAGAATGTATCCGGCACACTCCATATGCCGTTGCGCAGCGGCACACGGAGTGTGCCGGATACATTGAAACCCCGACACTTATCCAGTCGTGTCGCCGAAAGCCTTGCTCGCCCAATGGATCGTGGCCCGATCTTCAACGTCGTCCAGCCAGGCCTCGTCGAGCGAATGCTCCGCGGCTGCCGGAAGCAGAACTACCAGCCGTTTCGCGCCCAGCAGTCGGACAGGGTGTACGCTGTAGAACCAGTCGAGATAACTCAAGCTCTCGTGGCTGGCGGCCAGTAGGGCCTCCAGGACACCCGCCGTCAGCCGCCTCGGATCGCCGACCGGTTCGATCATGACTTGCAATGTCGTGTGGGGATTTTCAGCCAGGACTTGCCGAACGAGCGCCACCGCATACTCGCAGCGGGCACGAAAATCGGCCGACCTCAGTCGCAGCGTAAAGGTCAGGCTGCGCAGGGAAGCAGAAGGCAGGCCCACGGCAACCGTGGCATCGAGATCGACAAAACACGAGGATATTTGCCCCGCATGATCTTCCACGAGAATCCCCTGTCCCGCATCCCCAGCCGCGCCTTCGCACTCAAGCTCCAGCGGCGGCCAGTCGTCGAACAAGATGCCAAAGCAGTCCTGGGCCTCTTCCATCAAGCCGTAAAGGTCCGCCAGTTCGAGCGTCGGTGTTTTCAACACGTAATAGGGCGGACGCGGCTGATACTCCAACCCCAACTCGCCGGCCGTTTGCCGGAATTCCGTGCCGGGCAGGACCGAGAGGTTGAACACTTGCAACTCGCTGAACGGCCGCACTCGGTCAAGATACTCCAGTCCGCGGCGCACCGAATCGACCGTGTCGCCGGGCAGGCCCAGGATCAGATCGACGCGGACGCGGATGCCCTCGTCCAACATCGCCCGAGCGCCGCGCTCGAAGGCCTCCAGGTTGACGTGCCGCCCCATCAGTTTCTGGGCCTGCGCGTCGACCGATTGCAAGCCGACCTCGACCTCGTGGAAATTGGCCTCGCGCAGCAAGCGGGCTGTTTCCGCGCGGATGCCCTCGGCCCGGAGTTCGGCGGAGAAAGTAAACTGGCGGTCGGGGTTGCCTTGGGCCAGCAGGCGCAGGAAACCGGCGAAGTCGGGCCGCTGGTTGAGCGTGGGGTCGAGCAGGTAGATCTCCTTGACGCCCCGCTGGCAGGCGTGCCGCAAGTTGGCCTCGATCTGCGCGGCCGACATACGATAGATCGAGTCGTAGCTTTTCGGGTAGTAGCAGAACTTGCAGCGATAACGGCAGCCGCGCGAGGTTTCCATGAGCATGGTTTGCTCCTCGGCGGCGTCGAGAATGCCTTCCGTGTAGGGCGAACTGATCCGATCGAGGTCCGTGAGCGCCGCTCGCGGCGGCGGCAGGCCACCGCGATTCCATAGCCCTGGAATGCCTTCCAGGGAGCGGCCGGCATGCACTGCCGACAACAAGTCGAAAAAGGTCTGCTCGCCCTCGCCGATAACCGCCAAATCGATTGCCGGTTGTTCGAGTACCCAGCTATTATCGCCGGTGATCTCCGGCCCGCCGAGCACGATCCGCAGATCGGGCCGTGCGGCTTTCAATTCCTGGGCGATCCAGATTGTCCGCTGGATGTTCCAAAGGTAGCAAGTGAATCCCACGAGCCGCGGCAGGCGTTCGAGGACCGCGGCCACCAGTGCCCGGTCGCCAAGCGTGTTGCAGAGCCGGGCCGGGAGGATCTCGATCTGCCAGCCTTCCAGCCCGCCGCGTTGGGCAAAGAGCTTGAGGAAACCCGCCGCCAGCGGCACGTTGCCTTGGATCGGTTGCGGCCCCGTGGGCGGGATAGGCAGTTGTACCAGTAAGGCGAGAGGATGATTATGCTGCATCAGCTTTTAAGGGAATTAGATCAGATCGCCCCGCTCACACCAGGATTCTTACAGAAATATAGGGGACATAAACATAGAAGAAAAGAGGATTGGACGAAGGGAAAACGGCGACATCTTCTTCGTCACATTTTCATTCTTTCCATTTTTCTGCCCCTTCATTTTTCTGTCGCCACTCTCGTCCGCTCTTCGAGCAGCGCCCGCACGAGCAGGGGCCAGGCGATGGTGGCATCGCAATGCACCTCGGCGAACTGACCGCCTTCTTCCCGGCTGAGGAACTTGCCCCAGGAAACGCCTTCGGTATAGGTGCAGCCGCTCAGCCCGCCCCAATGCGCCGGTTCGGGACAGATCCGCACGCCGTAGCGGAACCGCGGCACCGGGAACTCGCTGCCCAGCCGCATGTTGATGATATCGTGGAACGGCCCGACTTGCTGGGCCCAATTCCGCGGCACGCCGCCGCCGATCGTGAAAATGCCTAGTCGCTTGGCCCGCTGGATCCGTTGCGCGTAATCGTAGAGATCGAGGAACGGATTGTACGGCGGCAAGCTGCCGCAAAGCTCTTCCAGACTTGCCTGCTTGCCGGGAGAATACCGCTTGGCCAGGAAGTGCGTGGCCACGTCCAGACCAATTTCCGAATCGGTAAAGGCCGGCACAAACACGGGCACGTCCTTGCGATAGGCCGTGCCAAGCATGCTGGGCATCTGGCCCTGCTCGTAGAGCTTGCGCCCGATCTCGCGATTCAAACGTGACGAACAGGCCGGCTGCGACCAATCATACTCCTCGACGACTTGGCTGACCACTTGCTGGGCGTGCCAGAGATTCGATTCCATTTCCAGCGTGTCGTAAACGCGGTTGTAGCCCCAGTCGTAAAGCTGCTTGTCGGAAACTTTGGGATCGTACTTGTAGTGCGTACAACCAATCGCCTCCGACAGGCCGTGGGCCATGATCGCGCCCGTGGAAATGATGATCTGCACCAGTCCGGAATCGATCATCTGGCAGACGACCAGCCCCATCTTGGCGACACTCATGGCCCCGGAGATCGTCAGCACGCGGGTACAGTCGGGGTCGTCGGCCATGGCCCGCAGGACCTGGAATGCCTCGCCCAGATCGCGGCCGCCAAAGGCCGTCTTGGACATTCCCCGGAGCAAGTCGGCAAAGCCCTGCGTGGTCTGAAGATCCAGCGATTCCAGGGGCTCTAGTCCATCATCGCGGCCATCGTGCAATACTCGGGTCATCATGCCCCACCTTTGCTGGAGGTTCCATCAATCAATTCGCAGATCCGGCCGCTACGGGCCTCGGCTTCAAAAACGTCCTGCTCGGTTGCCGTACCGGGGCTCGGATAGACACGAATTCGATCGGCCGGAAGACCGGGCAATCGAGCCAGGACGTCGGCGATCGTCCAGTCGGTCGGCGGCAAAGCGGGCGAGAATGACAGTGGAGCATCGGCAAAACTGGTCGACGGGGCATCGGGCAACATTGTGCTCATGGCAGACTCCTGCGGGAGGAATGCCTGGACTAAACTTCTACGTTGATTATGGCAGCGAGCATGGGGGGTGTCAAACGTCAATCGGGCCGCGATTGTTTGCCTTCCAAGGCCACAGAAAGCGGCACGCAGAATTTTTCAAATGGTTCATGTGGAAAATCGCATGCGCGCCATACTTGACTTTCCCGCAAGGTACTGTCAAAATCGTTGTTTCCCGCTTTTCTCAATGGCGTTTTTGCCACTGTGATCGAGGCCCCCGAGCGGGAATTTCGCACTTTAGAATGATCAAATTCCGCGGAAAAGTCCTGTTTCTCGGCTTCGGCGCGGTTGCTCGCTGCACGCTCCCCATTTTATTGAAGAGCGTCCAAGTTTCGCCTCGCAACATCACCGTCCTCGATTTCGAGGACCTGGGCGAAATGATCAAGTCGTGGACCGAGCAAGGCGTCCGCTTCAAGCGGGAGAGAGTCACCCAGGAGAACTTGGGGGCCTTGCTCAGCCGCTACCTCGGCCCGGGCGACCTAATTATCGACCTGGCCTGGAACATCGACTGTTGCGAGTTACTGCAGTGGTGCCGCGACCACGGTGTCCTGTATGTCAATTCGTCGGTCGAGGTCTGGGACCCTTATGAAGGCCTGGAATGGAAGCGGCCCACGGAACGAACGCTTTACTTCCGCCACATGAATATCCGCCGTTTGAAGGCCGAATGGCACGATCCGGGACCGACCGCCGTGCTGGAACACGGCGCCAACCCGGGGCTGATCTCCCACTGGACCAAGAAAGGCATCCTGGACATCGCTGCGGCTTTGATCGCGGACCGAAAACTCAAACCGGCCGACGCCGAACTGGTCCAGCAACTGGCTGCCGATCGGGTCTTCAACCGCCTGGCGCAAAAGATCGGCATTAAGGTGATCCATTGCAGCGAGCGCGATACCCAACTTGCCGGCAAACCGAAGGAAGTCGACGAATTTGTCAGCACATGGAGCATCGAGGGCTTCCACGAGGAGGGCACGACGACGGCGGAAATGGGCTGGGGGACCCACGAGAAGTATTTGCCTCCCCTGGCATGCCAGCACGACGCCGGCCCCAAGCACCAGATTTGCCTTGCCCAGATGGGCATCAACACCTGGGTTCGCTCCTGGGTGCCCTATTACTCCATCCACGGCATGATTGTGCGGCACGGCGAGGCCTTCACCATTACCGATTATCTGACCGTTTGGGAAGACGGCGTGGCGGTCTATCGCCCCACGGTCCACTACGCCTATTGCCCCTGCGATGCGGCGATCGCCTCGCTGCACGAGTTCCGCGGCTATAATTACCGCTTACAGCCCAAATTGCGGATCATGACCGACGAAATCGTGGCCGGCGCCGACACTTTGGGCGCATTGATCATGGGACA
>CAZTPX010000248.1:0-11459 GCA_964615095.1 uncultured Planctomycetaceae bacterium
CGTAGTTTGCCCAGAACTCGTAGTTTCCGGGGGCGATGCCGCTGAAGGTGTAGGTCACCGTGGCGTTTGCGGAAGTGGTCTGGCGATACTCGCCGCCGAAAGCGGCTGAGCTGGAGACGGTTTGCCAGCCGCCGCTTGCACCGGAGTCCTGATAACCCAAGGTGGCATCGGCGTAGCCGAGCATCATTCCCGGGGGGTCGGTGTTCTGAATGAAGGCCGTGGCGGAAGTGGCCTGCATCATGTAGCTGGCGCCCGCGGAAACGCCCGTCGCCTCCAAGAAGAAGTCCTGCTCGTTGGCCTCGTACACGTGATCGTCCAGCGTTGGCACCGGGACCGAAGCCGTCAGACTTCCCGGTTGAATCACCACGGAAGTATTGACGGACGTGAAATTGAATCCGGCCGATGCCGTCCCGTTGGCGGTCTGGTAAAAGACCGTCACAGGCACGCTAGCCGCGCCAGAGAGCGCGATCTGGAAGTTGGCTGGCTGGCCCTCGTTGACCGGCGAGGCCGGGCCGCTGACGGTCACTGAGGGCATGGGGTCGGTGTTCTGGGCCCAGCCGGTGGCCACGCTGGGCGTGCCGAGCGATGCCCCGGAAGGGTTGCTCAGACTGAGCGTAAAGTACTCCGCACTTGGCTCATATATTCCATTATCGCTTGTGCCCACGGTGATGGGGGTAGCAGCCGACCAACTGAAGGCAGGGATCGTGACCGACCCGGAGGCGGCGGTATAGTCGGCGTTTCCGCCGGTCTGGAAAGAGACCTCTGTGGGGACGTCGGACAACCTGCTGAGCGTCACCTCGAAGCTGGGCGAGGTGCCTGCGCTCACGCTCACCGAGGAAGGGCTGAGGTTGACGGCGGGCATGGAATCCGTGTTCTGGACGTAGCCGGTGGCCACGCTGGGCGTGCCGAGCGATGCCCCGGAAGCGTTGATCAGACCGACCGTAAAGTACTCCGCGCTAGGTTCATAGATTCCATTATCGCTTGTGCCCACGGTGATGGGGGTAGCAGCCGACCAACTGAAGGCAGGGATCGTGACCGACCCGGAGGCGGCGGTATAGTCGGCGTTCCCGCCTTCAGTCTGGAAAGAGACCTCTGTGGGGACGTCGGACAATCTGCTGAGCGTCACCTGGAAGCTGGGCGAGGTGCCTGCGCTCACGCTCACCGAGGGAGTGCTGAAGCTGACGGCGGGCATGGCATCCGTGTTCTGGACATAGGCCGTGGCCGAGGCGCCCGACGGCACAGTAATGCCGCCGCTGGCACTGACCAGATTGAGCGTGAAGTACTCGGCGGTTGGCTCGTAGATGCCGTCATCGTTAGTATTCACGGTGACCCAGGCTGTCGATTGGTAGGCGGAAATCGTGGCCCAGCCGGAGCTGGCATAGTAGTTGCTGCCCGCCTGGCCCGCGCCGTTTTGCGTCTGGAAGGAGACCGCTTCGTTTGCATCGCAGGGCTTGCTGAGCGTCACCTGGAAACTGGCGACATTGTCCGCGCTGACGGACCCCGCGGGGAAGCTGACACTCACGGTTGGGGCCGAGCCGGAGCCTTGGATCGACGCGCTAGCCACGCTGGTCGCGCCCAGGGTGACGCCGCCGGTGGCACTGGTCAGGTCGACGCTGAAGTAATCCTCATTTTCCTCGTAGACGTTTTCCAAAGTGGCCACGCCGATCATGGCCATCAAGCTACCGCTGGCAACCACGACCGAACTGTTGGCGGAGCTGTAGTTCATCCCTGCGGAAGCCGTTCCGTTCTGGGTGTGGTAGAAGACCGTGACGTTCGCGGTGGCACTCTGGGTAAGTGTAACGTCGAACCAGGCGGTCTGGCCCTGCGTCGTGCTTCTAGGACCGGTGATGCTCACGGACGTGGAGGACTGCGTCAGCGGTTGCAGGCCCAGGCCGTCCGACGTCCCGCCCAGCCCAGCCTGGGAAGCGGTACTGCCGCCCGAGTGCCATTGGGCGGCCACGGCGGGCTCGTAGATCGTACCCACGGCTTGGCCCGTGCCGATGGTCAGGTCACCGGTGGGGTTGGAGAGTGTCACCGTGAACGTCTTGTTCGCCGTGGCGTTGGGATCGGCGGTGGTAAAGACGGGCAGTGTGTCGGGCGCCGTCTGGCCCGGCTGGAAGGTGAGCGTATCCTGCGGCGGGACGAGATAATCGGTCCCCTGCACGGCGGTGCCGTCAGTGACGGTGTAGTCGATGGTCGCTGGGGCCGTGATCTGCCCGGCCATCTCGACCGTCAGGCAGCCCACATGGCCAGCCCTCACGTTGACGGGCAGGACATCGACCACACCCGACAAGTACTTGCGGATTTCCAAGCTCTCCAGCGACATCCGCCGTTCGACTTTGCGGTGCGGGGCCTTGCCGCGACGGCGGATCTTGCGTCTCAAGGCTTTCAACAGGTCCGTCCAGGTCCACCACGGTTTACGCACGATCACACCCTCCGGAAAGAAGTTAAGTGAGGCTCGTCTGGCACGCTCGATTCGTTTTAGCAAGTTAATCGATTGCTGCAAGTCGGATGTTTACCGGACACTCCAGCAGGGGTTTTACGCCGCGGAGCCAGTCGCGATGCGTATGGAAAAGCCGCACAATCAACGCCGTCCGCGAGTGAACACCGAGTTTCTTGTGGACACGTTCCAGATGCGTCCGAATGGTAGAACGGGAAAGCCCCAGGATTGTGGCAGTCTCAGAATCGCTGCGGTCCCGGATGAGGCATTGCAGGACTTCGCACTCGCGTTCCGTGAGGTCAAGTTGTCGGGAGATACCCTCCCAGGCGGGCTGGCAGAAGTAACAATGGGTCTCCTGGGTATCGTGCATTCTGTTCGTTCTTGCCGCATTACGAATCCCTGTAAGCCGGCCGCCGTTCAACCGACACCCCGATGGAATTCGTGCCTGGACGAGCCAATCGAAGTGGGCATCGAAGATCCGCACGATCAGTTCCGTGCGATTGTGGAGGCCAAGTTTCCGGCGCAGGCGTTCCAGATGCGTCCGAACGGTGCGCGGGGAGGTGGCCAGGGCCGCTGCTACCTCGCGCTCGCTCTCGCCCAGAATCAGGCGCTGAAAGATCTCGACTTCGCGTTCTGAGAGACTCAACGCCTGCGAAATACCTGCCCAGGCGGCTTCACAGAAGAAACAGGCTCTCTTGCGGGTTTTAGGGGTATCGTGCATTACGGGCTCCGGATCGTGAAAGGTGGAGTGGAAAAAAAGGACGGACTTGATCGAACGCTTCTGGAATGGCTGGATTTCACGGAGGCAGGGGCGTAGTCCATCCCGTCGCGGCCGCATTTCCGAAAAGGTCCAGATAGGGCGGCAGGCTGACGCGGGCGATGAGCCCGCAGATCTCATGATGCGAGTCCTCGGGGGACTGGTCGTGCCGATCCAACCAACTGGATGGGTTGTTGTCACGGAAGGGGAGCACGCCGCGCACACCCAACAACAACATGTCGTGTTCCTGTCGCCAGTAATTCCCGCATTGCAGCGGCGTCTTGCCGCGGACGAGCACGGCTTTATAACGAAAGCCCCAAGCCAACAGGACCGAGAAACCAAGCGCCAGGGATTCGGGCGGCACCCAGAGGTGCAGGTGGGCCTGCTGCGCAGCGACCTGTTTGACCGGCAGACGGCACAGTCGCTCGTGCAGCCGGGCAATCTTCGACTTCTGGTCGGCGTGCCAGGGCGGATCGGCGTAAATGCAGGCGAACCGCTTCCGCTGGCGGGCCAGGCTCTTCAGTGTGTCGGTCAGATCCCCGAAGGGATTTTTGCCATCGTCAGGTTTTGCCGCGTCGGCAAGGATCCGCGCCATGCGGTGCAGCCCCTTGGAGGTGAGTTCCCGGCCCTCCTCGGTGGTCTGCTTGACGTACAGTTCGAATTCCTCTTCCGGCACCGACGCCTCCTGTTGCCAGCGCGACGACTGGCAGTTGGAGATCCCCTGATCCTCCAGGGTCACGCGCTGCTCGCGGTTCTTCGACTTGCGGTCGCCGCCATGGAGAGGCAGTCCCGCCAGGATCTGCCCTATCCGGCGTTCGCAGCGGAGTTGAACTTCCGCAGCCTTGTTCAGAAGGTCCAGACCGAAAGCTGCGGCCTTGATGCAGTGGCGAACGGTCTCGGCCTGGTCTCGCAGGTCGCGGATTTCTTTCGGGTCCCTGGACTGCTCCAGGGCGCGGCGGATTTCTTCCAGGACGATCATGGCGTTCGAGGGGGTGATGATTGGGGGCATGGGGGCGACTCCGAATAAAACTGGGACTCCACTTGTCTAATTGCGTTTCTTGCCGCAGAACCGGCGCGGAAAGTTCCCGCCGGCGGAAAGTTTTTCTACGCACGCCGACAACGCCCTGGGCGGGAATCAAGATTGCACGATGCCCTGTTGATCACCGTGAATTGGGCCGCGGTATGGGTCAAGGGGCGCAGACGTACCGGCGGTCACCTCATTACCTGATCGAAGTCGTTTACGGCACGGTCTTTGCGTCCAGAGAGCCTCGCCGGGCAGTCGGCTTCGGGGCGCTCTTCCGCCAGCCTTGGGGTCAGGGTAACGACGGATCGCCAGAATCAGGATTGCCTGTTGCAATCTTGCTGCGGAAGGTCTTCTGACCTTGGCTGATGACTCGACGACACTGATGGCTCGACGAACCTTTCGCCCCAGCCCGTGTCATGCTAAAATGCAACAACATTTCGAACATGGAGCCGCGCGAGTGGAAAAAGAGATCATTGATACTTCGATCATCGACCCGAACCTCGCTTCCTATGAGCAGTTCTTTGACCACGGCTGGTGCAAGCACGTCTTCGGGTTGGTCGAGAGTTCCCCCTTGAGAGCCGCTGTCGATACCCTCATGCACGCCTGGCGATCGACGGACGGGGCGCACCGATTGCCGTGGCTCGCGGTTGAACAACTGAAACAGTTCGCGGTGGGCGTGAACAAGCCCAGCGCGTCGTACCCGCCAACTTTCGTTGAAGCACTTGTCCAGACCCTCAGTGACAAACTAATAAATTGTGTGCCCGAATTGAACTTCAAACAGCGTTTGGCACTGGGGCGAGCCATAGGTAGGCTCAAGGAAGAGACACTACAGGCTCGCAAGGCCGCAGATTCCCAGATTACGATTGACGTTGAAGGATACTGGAAATCCCTCATTGACAAATCGGAATTCGACTTCTGCATCCTTGGTGTGCAGAGCATCAATTACGGTTCGCTGTTCTTCGCCTATGAGGATTTTCTTGCGAATACGATCAGGACAAAAGACCCGGATTACCGGTCAAAGAACAACCCGATCAAAGGCGCGTTCGCCAAGCACTTCGGCGCTTCGCTTACCGACTACTGCTGGAACGATGCCGAGGTTGATCTTGCGAAGCTCGTCAGACACACCCTCGCCCACAATGGCGGTATCTTGGGGACTGATCTTGACAAGTACAAGGTTCGCTTTGTGGACGCGACGGGAATGACCTCTGTGCTATTGCAGGGCGACCGGTTCAACGTAGTGAACGGCAAGATACAGATTACCCCGTGCAATACAAGGTATCTGTTCGGCGTCCTGAAGGACCGCGTTACTAGGATCGTCGAAGAACTGGCGTAGACGGGCGGCCAACCTGCAAGGTGCTTTCTACCACGGCTCGTTGAACATCCGACACTGAGCGACCTGCGGGCACCCAGCCCACGGCGGTGGCCAGGCCGTTGACGGGAGGCTCCCGTTCGGCCTAGGGCTGCGGTCGGGGAAGCGTCAGTGCCAGAGTTGCCAGGGTCGGCACGATCTTGTCACCGGCAGATGCAGTGGGATATGGCCCAGCGACGAACATGGGAATACCTGACCGGGCGACAAAATTCTGATGCCTACTGCGGAGGAAGCCAAATTCTGTTGGCTTCATCGAAATCCTTCTTGGCTTTGGCCTTCTCGCCTTTCTCATCGTAGGCTTGGCCTCGGTTGTAATACACCCCGCCAGCAAGTTCTGGGTTTGGGTGCAAGAGAATGGCCTTGGTGAAGTCTGCAATGGCCTTGTCGGGATTGCCGTTTTTTCGATAGGCACAGCCTCGGTTGCAGTAGATTCCGGCCTCATTCGGGTTTAGCTGGATCACCTTGGTGTAGTCGGCAATCGCCTCGTCGAATTTGCCCGTCATTTCATAGACGTAGCCACGACAACGATAAGCATCGACGGATTTCGGGTTCAGCCGGATGACCTGGGTGTAGTCGGCAATTGCCTTGTCGTGTTCACCGTTGTACCGGTAGGCATTGCCCCGGTTGAAATAAGCGTCGGCATTCTTCGGACTGAGTTTGATGTCTTCACTGCATTTGGCGATGACTACTTCGGAGATTGAACCTGGCTCTAACTCTGTTAATTGTGGTGCGGCCAGGGCTGGGGCCGAAATTGGACCTTGACGATCGCCTGGCGGCTGCCATTCGAGAATGACTTGGCGTGAAGGTTCGAAGGTTGGCGATTGAGGGAACCCAAGTTTTTTCGCTTCGTCGAAGTCCTTTTCAGCTTTGGCCCTCTCGCCGTTCTTTCGGTAAACCATGCCCCGGTTGAAATACGCCAGGGCCAACTTCGGGTTGAGCTTGATGGCCTCGTTGTAATCAGCAAGTGCGCTGTCGTATCTCGTCTCAGCGTGGTAGGCAGCGCCCCGACTGCAATACGCTACCGCCAACTTCGGGTCAAGCCGGATAGCTTCCGTGCAGTCCGTAATCTCCTTGTCATATTCGCCCATGTGCCCGTAGGCCACGCCTCGGTCGTAATACGCTACGGCATTTTTCGGGTCGAGCTTGATGGCCTCGTTGAATTCGGCAATTGCCCTGTCGGGTGTTGGATTCGGCTCTGAATCTGATGATGGCGGCGCAGCCGGACCTGGGGCGTATGCCCTAGTTGGGGATCGGACGGGGTAGGTTTCCCTGAGTGTGGGTGCGCAATCTGCGCACTCGGACGAACCGCCTGACCTGAACAGGCATGCGATTTCCGGTCGAATGCCATTGGTTGCGGCAGCGAGTCGCTCGTTCAGTTCGTGATTGAGAGACGCCTCATCCGGTAGGTTTTTCCAATGAGCTTTGGCGAGTCCGGCATGTTTGTCGGATTCCGCGGTGTCTTTTCGGAGAAGTTCATGGAGTGCCCAAAGCCCGTATGCCTGTCCTATAAGCGACTGAACGGCAGGCTTAGATTGCTGCGGCTCCATACACGCTACGGCTGTCGTGAAGCTAACATTGCCCACCTGAATACTAGCATCCGTCGGATCAGATTCAGCGTAACTGTAGTTGAGGTGACCTAAAAGCAGATTTGAAAAGAACTTGTCAAAGGGTTCGCTGCTCTTGTCCATCGCCTTCTTAACATAATACTCCGCCTTCTTGAAATCCCACACAGATGAACCAAGCATTGCCAGTCTATTGTATTCTCCTGCCGAGAGAATTGCAGCAGCTTCTGGTTCTCTGGTAACCGCTTTATTCAATGGAACTTGAATCGCATACGCAGGGGCGCAGTGTGTGCAGTTCGGACAATACTTGGAGGCATCATCAAGTGCGAGATTGAAGTCGTCTCTCGCATGATGCGCAAGCTCATTCTCCGATTTCCCTTCCGCTATTTCTAGGATTTCGGTCGCTCGATGAAACGCTGCGTCACTTTTCATGGCTATGATGAGCGCAACGACCGCCGTGATAAGACCGCTAAGTTCAAGTAGAGGCTTGAAACGCTTAATGCGGAGCATGAGCAAGTCACAAGTAGTGGGGGCTGACATGCTTAGGCCCTCTTGGAATTTGGTCATCCCGATGGTCGTTCAGTATATGATGGTCGAGGGGGGCGGTCAAAAACTTTTTATCCTGTACACTTTTGTCGTTTCGGCGTGCTACGTCCAAACTTATTTGGCCCGTCGTCTATCGCCAGCGGGTCCGCGAGCGGCGAGAGGCGGAACAGGCCGCAGCCGAGGAAGCCGCCCAGGCGGAGTGCGAGGGTCAGCACCCAGTCGAGGATTCGGAAAATCTTCTTGTGCCCGTCCGGGCTGTTAGGAGTTGTTCATTCCCTCGCGGCGCTCGCCTCATCAACGATTCTGTTCGTGCTTATGCCGTCAGGCTTTACGGCGAGTCCTCCAGCGTGAGTTGCGCTGGGGGCGGCGGCGTGAGGGCGGTCCGCGGAGTCGTCGGCGGATTGCCGCCTCTTTGGCCGCCTTCTGACCGCGGATAGCCCCGAAATCGACCGCTTTGGCAATGACCGGCTCAAAGTGGATTTCGTTGCGCAACGTGTTTTCAAGTTTCGCTTGCCGGCAAACAAATCGACGACCTCGTCCAAGCACGCCAGCTGCCTGAAGCATGATGATCGCCAGCGGCAAGTCGAGCCAAGTACCTTCCTTGAGAACGCTGGACGGAGTCAGATTGACCTGGATAGCGACTTCAGGATCAGGAATGCGCAGCTTCGCAAAGGCACCGGCGATTCGCGTTGTCGCCTCCCGAACCGCAACCCCTGCCATACCGGAAACCCTGGTTGCAACGGTCCAAGGGCATGGTCTTTTCAGGACTTCCATGGCGCGGGCCTGGACCTCAATTACGTATCCCTCCAGACCGAACAGGATCCCGCCGTTCAGCGTGTTGTCACGGACCAGTAGTTCCCGAAGTTTCAGTTCCGCCTCGTGAGTTCTGGTTTTCTGCATTTTGCCGCCCTCCCAAACCCCTCGCATTCATTTCGGACTCAAGAAGCTGTTTTACACCAAAGTCCCCGCCTCTTTCAAGCATCGCCGTGTTGATTCTTCGGCAACCCGCGAGCAAAACTCCTTCAGGGACTCCTGTTTCGGGATAATTGGCCGCGCATGAGGTGCTCAAGCCCTATGCCGGATCGTTAGTCGCATAGCCAAGACAAGCCAAAGGGTGGCTCGGGTTTTCAACAGAGGGCTTGTCGATGTGCTAACGGGTATGCCAAGATCACAATAGCCGCGGGCTATGTTGATTTTCAGGAAGGATGGTTTGACGGGCTTTGTTCAGATTCTGAACACGGATGGGCTTGCTGTGTAGGGCTACATCCGGCAGAGCCTTTCAAATACGGAATTGTGGTCAAGATTGCGGGGAGCTTAAGGAACAGTCTAGCACCGCCGAATTTCCATAAAGAACGATCCGCTAAAGACTTCGGTGGGGGCTGGGCGGACATTCGTTCCGTTTTGCCGATGCAATGACGGAAATCTTGGGATCGGAATGACAATATGCAACTTTGTGTTTCGCGAGGACGGATTCACGGGACGCTCGCCCCGACTTCTGACTCACTGACGGGTATTCCAGGATCAACGTAGCCTTGCGTCATTGTGATTGTCGCGAGTGGAACGGCGGGCAGAATCGGCGTAACCGATTCCTATGCTCCACCTTTATGTCAGGGCCACCGCCCCCACGGCCTACATCGGTACATCACACCCGCTTTCGGGACGGTCAGGAACAAACGCATCACCGCTAAGCTGCAGACCGAAACGTTGTTTCGGGGTTTCGACGAGCGCAGCTTCCGAGGGGCAGATGATGGCGAAACGGCAGAAGACGCCGACGGAGGCGGTGGGGGCACGAGGACGCCGATCTGTCCGTCAATTCAGCTCGATCAACCAACGAACCGTTTCATCCACCAACCCCATTCTCGCCAGCAATTCCACCTGCTTGTCACGCGGCAGTGTCGACAGGCACATGCAGAATTCCCTCAGCAATTCGTCCTCTTCCTCTTCGCTCTTCCGGTCACGGTCTCGGCACATTTCAACATCTTAACCCGCCGACCGTTCGTCTGCCAACCGCCAGCCCGGATCCTTGTGCCGGCCCATTTCCTCGGGACACCGTGGCTCGGATCAAGTTGACCCGATGCGAGCCTGAGTCGGGAACCTATTCGTCGGGCACTTCCCGGTGCGAGTAGGTACCTCCGAAGTTGCCGCTATACCGCTCCCAAGTCCTTTCGTGGACTGCCGATAGACGAAGGCTCGTGCCGAGCGACTCGTGCTTGTTATCCTGGCGGATGTTCTTGGGGCGGCGGGCAGTCTCTTTGGTTGCCCGATCATGGTGACATGATGCCATCTTTATGTTTCGGCCCCGAGATTCATGGCCGGCATCGGTTGGCCGAGCTTTGCCGATCCTCCGTGGAGTAGGGAGACCTTGCAGTCACAGGCGGAAGGTGTCGATTGGCGAAGTCACCTATGGGGTCTTGACGTGATGAACCTCCCGTGCTTATGCTGATCGCGTTGCAAATCAATGGTGCCCAAGCTGTCTTACAGGGGCAGGAGAACAAGACGCCGCAGTTCATACGGATCAGTCTAATAACTGTGTCAGGCTCAAAGCGAGGTTATCATGCCGGTCGAGCGTGGGAGAACGATCTGCTTCGTGGACAACTCGAATGTTTTCGGCGGCCAGCGTTCGGTTGGCTGGCGGATCGATTGGCAGAAGTTTGCTGCGCACTTGGATTCTACGAGTCCGGTGTGGCAGACCTATTTTTTCGCCTCGGAACTGGATCCCCCTCGCGCGATTCAGACTGATTTCTACCGGTTCCTCAAGGAACAACTTCGATGGGAGCTACGCCTTTACGATCTCGGGCAAAAGACCCAGAGATGTTCTTCGTGCGGAAATCAAGAGCGGCTTCCTGCGGAAAAAGGGGTGGACGTGGGACTGGCCACCAAAATGTTGATGCTGGCCTTTAACAAAGCCTATGAAACCGCGATCCTGGTTTCAGGCGACAAGGACTATCTCGAAACGGTCGGGTTCATCAAGAACCTGGGCCTGCGAGTTGAAGTGATTTCCTGGGCGGGAGCTTTGTCGCCGGAGCTTAGAGCGGAATCATCCGTGCCGGTTATCCTGCTGGACAACCTCCGAGCACAGATCGAACGAGTTTAGCGTGCTGCCCTCATCAGGCACGGTGCCTGACCTGGGCAGCATTTGGAATCGGCCGAGTTCGACGTCTCGCCGATCGATGCGGCCGGGAAGCCGGTGAGCGGCAACCTCCTGCCCGAAGGAAGAATCGTCCGGCAATTCACACTGTGCGCAGTCAGATGGAATACGTTCGGGGCTTGGGTTTGCTACAATGAGGACATTCTGCTGCCCACTGTTCGGATTCCGAACACGAACTTGTTATGGAGCGATGCCGATTTGCCGCTTCTACCGAGACGCAACACGCAACCCATAGTAGGAATCATGCCGCCGAGTGCTGAGCCGGCAATACGCGCGGAGTCGTCGTCGGTGGCGGCGTCCCCGCCCTAAGCTGTGCGAAATCAAGCGTTAGATGTTGTGGCCCTCGAGCATCCCTTGTACCCCAATAGGCAGCGCCATACTACTGCTTCCGCCTGCCAGCACGCCACGTCGGTCAAGCACTCTGCTGAGGGCTGTAATTTGGGTTGCCCCCATCATGAACCCTGGCGGTTGCTATGTGGCACTCCGTTCCCGCGGTACTTCCCTTTCGGTTCTGTCCACGGTCGCGATTGGCAGGGGAATACGAACTCAGTCCAGGAAGTTACGCGACGCGATGCGCCCGCAGGTCCAGAGTGAACGAGTCGGACGGTGCAGC
>CAZTPX010000249.1:0-11398 GCA_964615095.1 uncultured Planctomycetaceae bacterium
CAGATTGACTGCAACCGCCGCTGGCAGGAGTACACCGGGCAGACCCCCGAAGAAGCCGAAGGCGACGGATGGATGAAGGCCCTGCATCCCGACGACGTGCCGCGGGCCATCGAGAGGGTGCAAGAAGACGTGCCCGGAGGAAAGATCTACCAGGCGGAATACCGCCTTCGCAGGGCGTCGGACGACACCTACCATTGGTATCTGGCCCGCGCAATTCCCATGCGAGATGCCGACGGGACGATCCTGGGCTGGTTCGGCAGCGCCATGGACATCGATGACCAGAAACGGGTCGAGGCGGCCTTGCAGGACAGCGAGGAGCGTTTCCGCAAGATCTTCGAGGAAGGACCCCTGGGCATTCTCTTGGTCGGCACGGATGGCCGAATCCGGTGTGTCAACCGGCGTTTCCGCGAGATGCTCGGTTATGCGGAAAACGAGATCATCGCCCTTGGTCTGGCGGGCATTACTCACCCCGACGATTGGGCGCGGGATCGGCCCTGCGTTGCGCGCCTGTGGAGCGGCGAAATCTCGTCGTACCACGCGGAGAAACGCTATTTCCATAAGGATGGCCACCTGGTGTGGGCACAGTTGACGGTTTCAGCCGTGCATGATGAAGCGGGCAGGCCAATAAACACGGTCGGCATGGCGGCAGACATCACCGAGCGCAAGCAGGCCGAACGCGAGTTGGCGAAGCAGCGCGTCATACTTCAAGCGGCCATCGACTGCTTGCCCTTCAATTTCTTCGCCCTCGGGCTAGATGGGCGGTACATGCTGCAAAATGCGGTATCCAGAGCACAGCAGCGGGGCGATGCGATCGGTAAACTGCCCGAGGAAGTCTGCGCGAACGAGCATGACCTTGCGATCTACTTGGAAAACAACCGGCGGGCTTTTGCCGGAGAAAAGGTCGAAGGGGAAGTCACCTTGTCGCTGGGAGGCGAGGAGCGATCGTACTACAACATTGTCGCTCCCATTCGCGACGGGGAGGAGTTGCTCGGAATTCTCGGGGTGAATATCGACATCACGGAGAGGAGGCGGGCGGAAGAAGCGTTGCGGAAGGCCCACGACGAACTGGAGCAGCGGGTCAAGCAGCGCACGGCGGAACTGGCGCAAGCGAACGACCGGCTGCGGGTGAGCGAAGAGCGGTTCCGGGTTGCTTTCGAGGAAGCGCCGGTGGGCATAGTCATGGCTGTCGCGGACGGCATTCTGGTGCGGGCCAACCGCACCTTCTGCGACGTGAGCGGCTACGCTGAACAGGAACTCATCGGAAAGTCCATCCACGACCTGACGCATCCCGACGACATGGAACGCTCCAAGGAACTGACCGCACGAGTCATGGCGGGGGCGATTCCCGGCTTCGCGACCGAGAAGAGATATCGCGGGAGAAACGGCGGAGATTTCTGGGCGCAGGTCACGGTCACCGCGGTCCGCGACCGGAGCGACAACGTTGTCTTCGCCCTGGGCATTATCGAGAACATCACGGAACGCAAGCGGGTCGAGGAGGCATTGGCGAAGGAACACCGCAACCTCAAGCACCTGCTGCACGCCAGCGATCACGAACGGCAGATCATCGCCTATGAAATCCATGACGGGCTGGCCCAACAACTGGCCGGGGCCATTATGCAGTTCCAGGCCTATGAGCATTTGAAGGTCACGCAAGTCAAGCAGGCAGCGAACGCTTACCATGCGGGACTGACCATGCTCCAGCAAGGGCATTTCGAGACCCGCCGCCTGATCGCCGGCGTGAGGCCGCCGATTCTCGACGAGGAAGGCATCGCGGCCGCCGTCGGCCATCTCGTCCACGAACAGATCCGCCTCAAGGGGCCGAAGATCGAGTATCACAGCAAAGTCGAATTCGACCGTTTGGACCCGACCTTGGAAAATGCCATCTACCGCATTGCCCAGGAAGCGTTGACCAACGCCTCCCAGTACAGCAAGAGCGAACGCATATCGGTCAGTCTCTTGCAGCGGGCAGATCGTCTGCGTATCGAGGTCCGCGATTGGGGCGTGGGGTTCGACCCCAAGGCCGTTCCCAAGAGCCATTTCGGCCTGGAGGGCATCCGGCAACGGGCAAGGCTCCTGGGCGGCAAGTGCAGCATCCGCAGCAAGGCCGGCAAGGGAACCAGCATCAGCGTCGAATTACCCGTCGTCTTACGGGACGAAGACGCGTAATCGGCCTGGCGATAATTCTATCACCTGGCAGTTGGACGCTTGAAGGGACAGAACCACCACGGGTTGCGTTGGCGCGATAACGCATGCCGATCACGAAGACCAGCAGATTCCAAGGCGGACCTTGTGGTCCTCTTGACCATGCTCAAGCCACCGTACCTGGCCCGTGGTCGGGGAACCGTAATAGAGAACGGTCAATTGATCGCCGACTTGCACGTTTACGGAATCGTCCAACTCGAGCGTTGCGCCGATCCCGCCAAAGGAATCATCGAGGATAGTGGCACACTTCTGTTCATTCCGGATGATCACCGACATCTTGGACTCGTCCGGCGGGAACCGCAGCCAATAACGGAGTTGTGAAGACGTATTGCAGGCCGCAGGCAACGCTAGTTCGTTGTTCATAAGTTTGTCCTCCTACGAAGGATAGGTTACGGCGACAGAGAATTCGGCAAATTAAATGGGGCCACTGACTTTCTTGGGCGCTAACTTATTGCGCCGCTGAGTTTTAGGAATTTTTCCTGCTCTTCCTGTAAGATTACCGCCAGGGCGGAAACAATCTTGTAGTGAACGAATTTCGTGGGTAACATCGCGCCGCCCGGGCCCCGGAACGTCCCGCTGGCGGGAAGACTCCAAGGGAGTGGGAACTTAGGTGGAAATTGATTTTTCAAACAGGTTCTTCGAAGTTGCCTTTTTCTTTGGACAATGATTTTAGGGAGAAGTAGTGCGATGAGATGGGGTAGGATGAATCGAGGTGTTTTTTGGGGACTGGCCGGCCTGGTCGTCCTGGCCGCGATGACGGCCATTGGTTGGAACACGATATCGGCCTATGCAAAGAACGCCTGGGCGGGACCGTCGAGCGCCTGGTATTCGATGTCGCCAGCGGACAGCAAATCCAACGATCACGCGACGGTCGATAAGACGGCGCTGGACGCCGCCCGGCAGTCGGCTAAGTCGATGTCGCGGGCGTTTCATGCGGCGGCCGAGCAGGTCTTGCCGTCGGTGGTGACAATCATGAGCAAGCCGACGGTGGCCAAAGTCTCTGGAAATTTGAAGTCGGTCCCTGAGGATAGCGACGAGAGCGCGGAAGACATTCCCTTCGGGTTCAACGGTTCGCCCTTCGGCGATCTCTTCAAGGACCCGCAGATGCGGAAGTTTTTCCCCAAGGGTTTTCATGGTATGCCGGATTTGCCGCACGGCGTCGCTTCCAGCGGCTCGGGCGTGATCGTCGATCCGTCCGGCATCATTCTTACCAATAATCACGTCGTTGCCGGCGGCGGCGAGGTCACCGTGCGGCTGGGCGACGGGCGGGAATTCAAGGCCGCCGGGATCAAGACCGATCCCAAGTCCGACCTGGCTATCGTCCGCATCGACGCCGGCAGTCCGCTACCAGCGGCCCGGTTGGGACGCAGCAGCGACGTGGAAGTGGGTGATTGGGTCTTGGCCCTGGGGCAGCCCTTCGGATTGGAAGGCACTGTCACCGCGGGCATCGTCAGCGCCAAAGGCCGCGGCCTGGGCATTACCGACCGCGAGGATTTTATCCAGACGGATGCGGCCATCAACCCTGGCAATAGCGGCGGGCCCCTGGTCAACCTGGACGGCGAAGTGATCGGCATCAACACGGCCATTTCCACCAACTCGGGCGGCTACCAGGGCGTCGGTTTCGCCATTCCGATCGATCTGGCCAAGTGGGTCGGCGGCCAGTTGGAGCAGAACGGAACGGTGCATCGCGCTTTCCTGGGCGTGGCGATCCAGCCGGTCACGCAAGAGATTGCCCAGCAACTCAAGGTCAAGGTACACAGTGGCGTTCTGGTCCGCGAGGTCCGCGACAACACGCCTGCCGCCAAGGCCGGTGTGCAGCCGGGTGACTTGATCCTGCGATTCGCCGGGCAAGCCGTGAGTGAACCGCGGGAATTGCAGAGCATCGTCGAACGCTCGCCCATCGGCAGTTCGCAGCCCATGGTCCTGCTTCGCGAGGGCAAGGAGATCACGCTCAACGTGACTAGCAAGGAACTGCCCGCAGATATGACCGCCTCGACCGCTTCACCGAGCCGCGGCGAAGGTGGCGGCCAATCGAACTTCGATCTATTAGGCATCCAGGCCGAGGCGCTCACCGGCCCGCTGGCCGAGCAGTTGGGCGTGAAGGCCGACTCCGGTGTGGCCATTACTGAGGTCCGGCCGGGAAGCCCGGCCGCGCTGGCCGGCCTTGCCAAGGGCATGGTGATCACCAAGGCCAATGGCAAGGCGGTGAAGGCGCCCGCCGACTTGCAGAAAGCGATCGAGGCCAAGCCCTTGAGCGAGGGCCTGTTGTTGATGGTCCGCACCGAGGAGGGCAACCGCATGGTGCTGCTCCGCGTGGGCGGTTGAAGACAGTTCTTCTTTCTCAGTTCATCTTGATCCCGTGCAACCCACCCCCCGGGCCTCGGGAACCTGAGTGACGCGCGGCCCCACGGCTCCTCCACCGCAGCGGCTCTTGTTCCCGAGGCCTCTTTTCGTTCCTGGCACTTGAATGCCTTTTTTGATGCCTCTTGGTATGCGCTGGGCAGCCGACTTGTGAATATGATCCAACGGTAACATTGACCGTATGCGGGGGGTATGCTAGGGTCGATAAAGGAAGTGCGGTGGAAGTAGATTATTCTGCGTTGTCCTCCATACGGGGCGCTTGCAAAACGTGGACGTAAGTGATAAAGTTGGCTTAAAATGTTCGCGCTCAATAACATCTACGAAGGCAGTTGCATCGAAGGGCTTCAACAAGTGGCCTCGGGCAGCGTCGACCTGACGTTTGCCGATCCGCCTTTCAATATCGGCTACGAATACGATGTCTACCACGACGCCCGCGGGGCGGAAGAATATCTCGACTGGACGCGCAAATGGATTGACGGCGTCAAGCGAGTGCTAAAACCCAACGGCACCTTCTGGCTGGCGATCGGCGACGAATACGCGGCCGAGTTGAAGCTCATCGCCCAGCGCGATTTCGGCTTCACGTGCCGAAGCTGGGTAATCTGGTATTACACCTTCGGCGTGAACTGCGTCCGCGGATTCAGTCGCTCGCACACGCACCTGTTCCATTTCGTTTGCGATCCGGTCGATTTCACCTTCAACGCCGACAATCCGGCCGTACGGGTGCCTTCGGCGCGGCAATTGGTTTATGCCGATGCGCGGGCAAACCCCAAGGGCCGCCTGCCGGACAATACTTGGATCCTGCGTCCGCAGGACTTGCCCGGTGGCTTTGGCCCGGATCACGACACGTGGTACTATCCGCGCGTGGCCGGCACGTTCAAGGAGCGGGAAGGGTTCCACGGCTGCCAGATGCCGGAACAGTTGCTGGGCCGTATCGTCCTCTGCAGTTCCAACCCGATGGACGTCGTGCTCGACCCGTTCGGCGGCAGCGGCACCACGTTCAGCGTGGCGAAAAAGCTGGGGCGGCAGTGGCTGGGCTTCGAGTTGTCGAGCGATTACGTGCAACGGATTCAGGCCCGCTTGAAGCAGACCGCGGTGGGCGATCCGCTGGACGGCGCGGTCGATCCGGCGACCAGCGCGCCCACGACGGCCAAGCCGCTGCGCCCTCCCCGTCGTCTCACGCCCGAGGAATCGGCCCAGGTCGATCGCGGCATCATCGAGGCCTACAAGAAGACACAGCAGGGCCGGCCAGTCGATCACGTCGTGGCCGATCCCCAGCGAAACGCCGCCTTTCTCGCGGCCTGTAAGAAGAGCGGTGTGCCTGGCTTCCCTGTGCAGTGGAACCTGGGCCTGATGCGACTCCGCAAGGCGGGCAAGTTGCCGCACAGCGAGAACCATGCGCGGGTCCGTACCTTCCAACAGATGGACTGCTACAGCTTTGCCGCGGAAGTGGCCATGCACCAACTCGGCGTGGAAGCTGGCGAAACGCTCGACGGGCTGCTGTGCAACCCGGATTTGGCCGGCCGATTCGACGAACTGGCGGCCGCTTATGCGCCGGGCCATTCGGCCTTCGAATATCGCTGGGCGGCATTGTCGCTGCGCAAGCGGGCCAAGACGGCCAAGCAATTGGCTGAGACGCTCTATCAGGATTGGCGGCGGCGACCTCTGCCCCACCCCAAGAAGCTCCGGGCGGGCAAGTGGTCGGATTTCAACTGCCCTGGCGTATATGTGCTGTACACCGCCAGCAACCAGCGGCTCTACGTGGGCGAGACGTTCGATCTCAACCGCCGGTTGGAACTCGTGATGCAGATTCCCGCCTGGCAACGGATGCGACCTGTCGCCGTGACGGTCCTGCCCGACGACGGCAAGCCGTTCGGGCTGCAAGCATTGCTAGTCCGCCGGCTCAAGCCGGTGTTGAATTCGCGGTTGCTGATACCGTAGGTCCTTTCTGCCGGAAAGGACTGTTGTGCGCGGCCCTGCCGAGCAATGCGGAGTTCTTTCCACGATTCGAAGCACAATAGTCCCTCTCGGCAAGAGGGACCTACCGCGTTTCGCTCTTCCGCCTTCCCGCCCGAATTCCTATAATTTGGCTCGATGTCTACTCCGGAAAAATCCCCGCGCATCCTCCTGGTCCGCCTCAGTGCCATCGGCGACGTGATCCACACCATGCCTGTGGCCTGCGCGCTGCGAGAGCATTTTCCCCAGGCCTACCTGGCCTGGGCCGTCGAAGAGCGCGCGGGCGAGCTGATCGAAGGCCACGCGATGATCGACCAACGGATCGTCCTGCCGCGCGGCTGGCTCCGCTCGCCGGCCCGCGTTTGGCACCTGCGCAGGCAACTCAAGACGCTGGCCTTCGATACGACCATCGACGCCCAAGGACTGACCAAATCGGCCGTTGCCGCCTGGCTTTCCGGGGCCAAGCGGCGGATCGGCATGGGCGGGCGCTGGGGCCGCGAGATCAGCCGCTGGCTGAATAATGATCTGGTCGATACCGACGGCCTGCACGCCGTCGAGCGGGCGCTGAAACTGCTCGAACCGCTCGGCATCCGGTCGCCCGCCGTGCGTTTTGACGTACCTGCCGCCGAGGCGGACCAGAAGGCGGCCGCGGAGGTGATTCATCGCCTTGGGCTGGACGATGGTTTTGTCCTCGTCGCATCGGGCGCCGGCTGGCCGTCGAAGCTCTGGCCGACAGAGCGCTATGCCGCGGTGGCCGTTTACTTGGGACGCCGCTGGCAGTTACCGTCGTTGTTGATCTGGGGCAACGACGCGGAACGGTCTCGCGCGGAGCAGATCGGCGCGGCCGCCGAGGGCCATGCGCGGCTCTGTCCGAAAATCACGCTTCTACAGTTGGCGGCGATTGCCCGCCGGGCCTGCTTTGCAATTGGCTCCGACACCGGGCCGCTGCACCTGGCGGCGGCCGCCGGCGCGCGGTGTATCGGCCTTTACGGTCCCTGGCCGGCCGACAAGCACGGTCCCTATGGCCCGCAGCACGTCAACTTGCAAAAGATGTGCATGGAGGGTACCACGCATCAACGGCGGCACGCGCCTAGCCTTTACATGGAAGCCATCGACGTCGAACTGGTGTGCGCGACGTGCGATCGAATGATGTCTCGCGAGGAGGAATGAGGGCATCCATGCGTCGTCGCATCTTCATGGCCGTCGTGTTGCTGCCGGCGCTGGCTGGGCTTGTCTGGCTGGCTGCGCAGCCGCAAGCGACGGGGCCGGCGGAGGGAACGAAGCTCGACGGCCCTGCCGCGCCGCCCTCGGATGCGCCGCGCGATTCGTTTTGCGTTGGCACCTTCAACATCCACGGCTGCACCGGCGCCGACGACCGCCGCGACATTGATCGCGTGGCCGATTGCCTAAAGGGCCTGGACTTCGTGGCCCTCAACGAGGTCCACGGGCCGCGGTGGTGGGAGAGCGACAACCAGGCCGCCTTGCTGGGCCGGCGGCTGGGCGTGCCCTGGCTCTTCGCCCCAGCCACGCGCGATTGGCATACGATCGATTTTGGCAACGGCCTGCTCACGTCGCTGCCGGTGGAGTCCTGGCAGCGGATCCCGCTTACGGCCAGCAACGGCCGCGGCTATCGCAACGCCGTGCTCGTGCGGTTGCGACAGCGCGGGCAGGCGATCATTGTGCTCTTGACCCACATCGCGCGCAGCGACCAGCACACGCGGCAAGCGCAGCTCCACGAGACGATCGACCGCTTTCTTGCCCTGCCCCTGCCGGCGATTCTCTTGGGCGACCTCAACAGCGAGGTCACGGAACCCGAGATCGGTCGCTTGCTGGCCGCGCCGGGCGTGGTCGACGCAGTCGGGCAGAAACTCGGTCCCAACGCCCCGCCGAGGATTGATTTCGTCTTTGTCCGCGGGTTACGGGTATTGGATGCCGGCCTGCGCGATAACGGAGCTTCCGATCATCCCCTGGCATGGGCAGAGGTGACGACGCGATAAGTACCTGTCCTTAGAACTGCAGGGTGGGACCAGATCGCGTAGCGAGCGCAGGCCCATCCTACGGCGTGCGATCATTTGTGAAAATGACCACTAAAGACCTGTCCTTGGGTGCTCTGCCCGCGTCGGGTACAATAAGTGGAGATTCCCGGAAACGCATTTTACGTTTAATCATGGTCTCCGCTTCCCAAGATCCATCGACATCTTCTGCCCATCGCTACCGTGCCGTCAGCTTGTGGGCCGTGCTCAGCGTCGCCTGCGGCATGGCGTCGGCCGCGATGATCATCTTTTCATGGCTGGCAGTGCCGCTACCGCTGGCCGCGATCTATTTCGGCCTGAAGGCCCTGGGGCAGATCGACCGCTTGCCCGAGGAATACACGGGCCGTTGGCTGGCCAAAGTGGGCATCGGCCTGGGGGCCGGTCTGGGAATCGTGCTCAGCGCGTGGTTATTGTTCTTCGGCAGCGAGGTGCCCCATGGCTACCAGGTCCTGGACTGGGCCGATCTCGAGCCGGATACGAGCAAGCATGAGGCGGTCCCGCCGGCGGCTATGACGCTGGGCGACCCCGACAAGAAAATCAAGGTTTACGTCCGCGGCTACATCGTACCGGGTAGGCGACAGGTGCAGTTGACGGAGTTTTCCATCTGCCGCACCAGCGATCAATGCCGTTTTGTCAACAAGCTGGGCTATCGCCCTACGGACCTGATCCACATTGAATTGACCGGCGACCGCACGATCGACTATACGACACACCAGGTCGGTCTGGGCGGGGTTTTCCGCGTCGATCCGGAATGCCGCAACGGCACGCCTTACCACATCGAAGCCGACTACATCTACCAGTGACCCTTGCGGAAAACGGGCATCGGCCACATTTCGGCTGGCGCAGTGGCCCTCCCCCCGAGTTTCGTGGCAGTGTATAATGGTGGGTTGAGTTTTCCCCCATAATCCGCCGAGACATCACTATCGTGGCAGAGGCCAATCCCATTTCGTCAGCGACTACAACTCCAGACACTCACCGTGGGCTTCGCCGGGCACAGACCGCCGCACGCGTGGCCGCCGAAAACCGCGGCCGCGACATCGTGATCCTCGACCTGCGGGAACTGACCAGCATGTTCGACTTCTTCGTCATCGTCAGTGGCAGCAGCCGGCGGCAGTTGCACGCCATCAGCGAAGAGATCGATCGCGTACTGCAGGAAGAGCTGGGTGACCGGCGGATGGGCATCGAAGGCTACGAGGAAAGCCGCTGGATCCTCCTGGACTACGGCGACGTGGTGATCCACATGTTCGAGCCGGAGACCCGCGCGTACTATGCCATCGAGGAACTTTGGGGGCAGGCCAAGCGCGTGCCGGTGGAAGAAGGCGCATGACTCTGCTCCCCCATCTTCAATCGCGGTTTCGCCAGGCCCTGGCGACCTTTACCGATCGGCCTGAGCCGTGGCTGGAAATGATCCGCCGCGCGCAGGACGCCCGCTTCGGCGATTACCAGGCGAACTTCGCCATGGCCTTGAGCCGGCAATTGGACAAGAAGGCCCCAGAACTGGCCGCCGAGGTTGTTGCCCGGCTCAACGTGTCCGATCTGTGCGAGCCGCCGCAAGTGGCCGGCCCGGGTTTCATCAACCTGCGTATGAAAGACGATTGGCTTGTGCGGCAGCTTACGGCCGCCGTCAATGATCCGCGCTTGGGCGTCGGGCCAGCCGAGCAGCAGCGGACCTACGTGATCGACTACTCCGCGCCCAATGTGGCCAAGCCGATGCATGTCGGCCATATCCGCTCGACCGTGATCGGCGATGCCCTTTGCCGCACGCTCCGCTTCCTCGGCCATCAGGTCGTCAGCGACAATCACATCGGCGACTGGGGCACACAGTTCGGCATGATCATCTACGGCTACAAGCATTTCCTTGAGCCGGATGACTACCAGCGTCAACCCGTGCACGAACTGGCCCGGCTCTATCGCCTCGTGCGGCAGTTGGTCGATTACTTCGCGGCCAAGGAAAGGCTGCCGGAGTTCCAGCAACGACTGGAAGAGAAACAGCAGGCTCTGGCCGCCCAACGACAGGCCGCCGCGCCGCAGCCGGGGCAGAAGGTCGACAAGAAGCTGCGTGAGGCGATTGCGAAGCTGGAAAGCTCCGTCAAGGAAAGTACCGAAGAAGTCGAGGGCGCCAAGAGGAAGATCGCCGCCGTCGACGACGATCCGGTCCTTGCCGCACTGGCCGCGGCACACCCGCAGATCGGCCGCAACGTCCTGGCCGAGACAGCCAAGCTGCACGCCGGCGACGCCGAGAACCATCGGCTCTGGCAGGAATTCATGCCCTACTGTCTGGAAGACATCCAGCGGATCTATCGCCGCCTGGACGTGCAGTTCGATCACGAGCTGGGCGAGAGTTATTACCACGACATGCTGCCGGGCGTGGTCGAGGAACTGTGCCGCCGGGGCATCGCCCGCGAGAGCCAAGGGGCCGTGTGCGTCTTCCTCGAAGGCCAGCCGGCGCCGATGATCGTGCAGAAGCAGGACGGCGCCTATCTGTACGCCACTACCGACCTGGCCACGATCCGCTATCGCATGCAGCAGTGGCGGCCCGATGCCATCCTGTATGTCGTCGATCACCGCCAAAGCATGCACTTCCAGCAGCTTTTCGGCACGGCCCGCCTGCTGGGCTACGACCAGGTCGAGTTGCAGCACGTCAGCTTCGGCACGGTGCTGGGCAAGGACGGCCGGCCCTTCAAGACCCGCGCCGGCGATACCGTGGGGCTGGAGGGCCTGCTGGACGAGGCGATCCTCCGCGCCGCGCGGATTGTCGCCGAAAACGACGATGCCAAGCCGGATGGCGCCGAGCTTTCGCCCGAGCAGCGGGCCTGCGTGGCCGAGACGGTCGGCATCGGGGCCTTGAA
>CAZTPX010000250.1:0-4848 GCA_964615095.1 uncultured Planctomycetaceae bacterium
ATCGCCGCCACCAACAAGAGAGCCAATGCACCCCGAGCGATCGAGCTACGCATTTTCAGGTGTCCTTTGGAAGGGACAAGAAGCCGGTCCCGCGGGAGGCGACTTCCTTGTCTTGGGTCCGCATCTATAGTTCGCGCGGCCCGAAATGCCGCCGCCCCAACTCGAGGGATGGCCTGCATCATTTCCGACCGCTGCTAAGGTGAATCCTCGTCCTTGAGGATTGGCAATACCAACGATGAGATATTGCCTACTTCCTACATCGAACTTGAGCGATTGTCCGGTTTATTCCTTCTTGGCGGAATTTACGGTTTTTAACGCTTTTTCGGGTAAGTACGGCAATTCGGGCGGATTATATACTCCCTTCCGGGCGGGTCAATGCCAATGTTAGAAGATTTTGCTACTCCCTACAACTAATTCCAGTGCGGCTCGATCGGAATCTCCAAGAGCCGCTCGCCGCGAAGGATGCTGACCACGAATTGTCGTTCCGTGCGGAATCCGGCGAGAATCTGGTGCAAGTCGTCGACCTCGCCGACAATCCGGCCGTTTACCGCCAACAGCAAATCGCCCGACATCAATCCCGCCCGCTGGGCGGCCCCACCCGGTAGGACTTCAACTACCTCGACAGCCCGATCACTCAGCAGATCGTGCTCGCGAATCAGCCGCCGAGGCAGCGGTGTTACCGTGGCGCTGATGCCCAGCGACAGCCGTCGGACCTGGCCGTGCGTCAAGAGTTCGCTCACGATCCACTGGGCGGTCTTCGATGGGATAGCGAACCCCAAGCCCTGGGCCATGGCAACAATGGCGGTGTTGATTCCCACGACGCGTCCCCGAGAGTCCAGGAGCGGACCGCCGGAATTGCCCGGGTTCAACGGTGCCGTATGTTGCACGATGTTGTCGATCCGCCGGCCGGCCTCGCTCCGCATGGCGCGGCCCAAGGCGCTGATCACCCCGGTGGAAACGGTCGATTGGAAGCCCAGGGGATTGCCCATGGCGATGACCAGTTGGCCGACCTGCAGAGCTTCCGAATCGCCCAATTCCGCGTAGGGCAATTCGCGGGCCAGCAATCGCACCAGGGCCAGGTCGGTGGCCGGATCATCACCGATGAGCGCGGCGTCGAGTTCATCGCCTTCGGCCGTCACGGCCCGCAACTTCCGTCGCTCGTTGACCACGTGGCTATTGGTCAGGGCATATCCGTCCGGCGTCAGCAAGAAGCCGGATCCCATACCGCCGTGGGGATCATTTCGCGGCCCGGTCACCGAAACTACGGCCGGTGAAATCTTTTGCACAACGGAGATTACCGCCCGGGAATAGGAGTCCAGCAAATCGGCATCGGCCGCTGCGGCCGCCTGCGGGCGCGAACCGGCCCCTTGTGGAGTCGCCGCCGGATCGTCGACCAGTCGTAGAGCATTTTGGAGAATGTCCATAGTGAATGAATCCTATGCAGTCTCCCGGAGCGGGAAAAGGGCGACCCTTTCCAAGGATGGTTGAACGTCCACCAGCCTGCGCCGCGGAAGCTGGCCTGGCAAGAGGGCAAGGCGGCCCACATTGACAAGGCATATTCCTGTCGCTCATCTTGCTGTCGTTCCATCTTCTTGTCCCTCATTTTCCTTTCCCAAAATGGTCCGGTCATGTGCGGCTGGCGGCGCTGATTTTGAGGAAGGGAAAATGTGGGAAAGAAAGATGAAGGCCAGAAATGGGCATGCGGACCTTAGAGCAACTCCCGCTTCTTCTCCGTGTTTTCCGTGGTTGGAGGCATCGCAGTCTACTTCTTCAGCGTTTCGATAATCCCACGGCTGATTCGATCGACCACCCACACATAGTCCGGATCTCCCTGTCTTGCACCGACCAACCGCCGGGCTTCGGCAAGCCCGTTATTGAAACCCCAGTCATCCTTATCGTCACCGTTCGGATGGTTGTAGAACCACTTGGCGTTCTTGTCCGACTTCACGACCTCGACCACGGGCTCGTTCAGTCGGAAAGTCAGGCCGCCAAGTTGCTTGGCGTACCATGCCTGGAGGTCCGTCGCGGCAGTCTCAATGCCTTATGAAGCCGGCTTTGCCGACAGACCAGTCGAGACGATGCGGCAGATGGTGGGCGAGATCGATGACGGGTATGGGTTTCATGGCGACTAGCAATGGAGGCAAGTTCTGACGGTGGCCCTCATTTCGCCGACGACCGCACCGGATGCGCGTTCTGCTCTTGATAGACCCGCACGTAGTCGATGTACATTCGCTGCGGGAAGATGTGGTCGTCGATTCCCTTCTGACCGCCCCAATCGCCGCCGATGGCAATATTGAGGATCAGGTACTGAGGTTTGTCGTAGGGCCAGGCGGCGTCGCCCTTGCCCTCGTTCTTGAAGGTGAAGTACTTGGTCTTGTCGACGAAGAAATCGATCCGCTCCGGCCGCCACTCGACGGCATAGACTTGGAAGTCCTCGTAGGGCTTGGCGATTGTGATCTTCGAGCCCTTGTTGGTGTGCTGGACGTGGTTGTAGAACTGGCGTTCGTTATTGCGGATGAAGCCTTCTTCGTAGCCCCACTTGGCAGGATCAGGCTGTCCGGGTTTGTCGAACTCGTCCGACCAGACGAGCTTCCATTCTGCCGCTGGAAGAGGCATGGCTATCAGGAAAAGCAGCAGGGTCAAGATGGACTTGGGCGTTACACGTTCCTTCCAGTGGGGGATAACCATCATTGGGGATCGCCTGTGCGACGGCGACTAACAAGACAGTCTACAACCCACGACAAAGCCGGTCAATCAGGCAAGCAAGCGGCGACGTGCCGCCGCATTGACCATTTTCATCGCAAGAACATTATTACGGCATGAGGTTCCGTCGCAAGCACGTATCCTCCCGCGAGTTCAATCATATCGACCGCCGCCGCCTGCTCGCTCGCTTTCTTCATCTCCACTGCCAGCCAACTGCATGGAATGGCCACGACGACGACCAGCACCAGCAACGACCGGATACTGAACTGGAAACCTACTCAGGAAGTTGTGTGGAACGCGCCTATTTCGATCCCGGTAGCTTCAGGTCCTCGGCCAGCGGCGGTTCATCGAGCAGTTGGATCGTCGTCGCCGGGCCAAGATTCGCCGGGGCCTTCCATCTCATAAACAAGATGCTAGCCAGCAAACCGGCTACAGCGGCTCCCGCTTCTTCTCGGTGTTTATTTCAGGCCCAACCTTCCGCCGCTTGTAGGTCACGCTGTACACCATCGCCTGCTTCTTCCCCGGCTTCAGGTCCAGAAAGTACTTGACGTGCTGCTGATCGACCCGTTCCACGTGCCCAACGGTATGCAGATCGACGTAGGCCCCGGGCTCGTTGCTTGTCCAGCCCTTGGGCGGCTCTTCCGAGCCCCAAAGCACCACATTCGCGTCGAACTGCCTTTCGACTTCGATCTTGGCCAAGACGGGCTTGCCCGAGACCAGTTCCTCCTCGTAGAAGAAGGTTTCGTCGTAATCGACCAGGTCGAAATAAAGCACGAACTTGTCGTCCAGCCGCCGCTTGTACTGCCGGGCCATGACGTTGGCGATCTTCTGGTCCTTCACGCGGCGTTGGATGGTAATATCCTTGTCGGGACCAACGTTGACCTCGACCCGGTCGCCGATGGGGACATACTTCGTTTCCGTGCCGCCGACGTACGCCAGGTCCTTGTTCTGGTACTCGGAGAAAAGCCGTACCATGCCATTGGGCAAGGGCGACAATCCAAGGTTTTCCATGGCGGAGAGTTTCTTCTTGTTGCCCTTTTCATCGAGTAGCTTCACGTTCTTGAAGCGGTAGAACTTGGTGAACTGCCGGCTGTCCCCGTCACGATCGGTGAGCTTGTAGAGACATTCCAGAGGCACCTCGGCCGCTTTCAGGGCTATGAGTCGCTTGGGTTCCTTGTCCTTGATGTCCTCGCGACCTTCAACCGTAAAGAGGAAGTATTCGGATAGGCCCTGCTTCACGACTTCCTTTGGAGCCTCCGGTTTCGCGGCAAGTTGCTCTGCTTGCCCAACCGCAAAGCCGAAAGCAGCTCCCTTGGCTGCTGCTCCTGGTTTCGCGTCCGGTGGCGGAGCTGCTGGTGCCGCGGTGGGCACAGGCTGGCCCGGCGGTGGCCTTCTCGCTAGGTCGGAAATCTTCTCGACCAGGTTGATATTACCCACCACCATGCGGGTCTGGGCATTGTCGTAAAGTTCGCCGGAATTGTTGAAGACGCGGACATAACCGGTCACATTGAGCTTGGTTTCGTCTTCATTCGCGACACCCACGTAATCTGCGGCCCAGGTGATGCCGCTGGTAAAGTACCGGATCTCCACCGAGATCTTGCCGGCAATCTGGCTCTTGATGTTCCATTGCAAAGCTTCATTGCGACCCGCCGGATAGGTGGTATCGACCAGATCAACCTTATCCTGCTGATCGAGGATGCGGAATTCGATGCTCGTCGGATCGATGAGCGTATTCGCCCAGGAGAACTGAATGCGATTTACGCCCTCTTTTACGGTTAGCAAGCGGTGCTCGCGGACCATGGTAATGTCTTCAGAATTGTAAATCGTGAGCTGCGTGCCTTCACGGGTAGGCAACGTGACCAGATCGACGGCGGCTTGGGCAGGTGCCAAAAAGGCTAGAAACAGCCCCAGAGAAAACCAAATTAGACGTTTTGCCATGATAAGTCCCTTAGTAGAGTTACATCTACCATAATACGGGGCCAGCGAGTTCGCCACTAGACAAGGCATTGGACGCTTGGCAACGAGAAAGAGTTCCAAAGCGAGGCTGAACTGGCTGCCACCAAGGCATGTCGAATGCCTTGGCAGCGGCACCTTGGCAGCGGCACCTTGGCAGCGGCATAGCGTTGACGGCGGCCAAGCTGGCGG
>CAZTPX010000250.1:4948-11398 GCA_964615095.1 uncultured Planctomycetaceae bacterium
CCTTGGCAGCGGCACCTTGGCAGCGGCATAGCGTTGACGGCGGCCAAGCTGGCGGCGAAGATGATCAGAGGCCGTTGCTCGAATTCTCGCGTTCGCTACGAACGTCAAATCGAATTGCTGATATTCGAGAACACACTACTGGTGTTCGACCCAATTGTCGAAATAGCGGCCACACACACGCAGACGATGAGCGACAGCATGACGGCATATTCGACTGCAGTAGGGCCGTCGTCCTCTTTGAGCAGCAACCGCAGGGTCCGGAAGAACGATTTCATTTTGATTGCCTTTCATATCGGTTCTGAAGTAGCCTTGCGGAAAATCCGCAAGCATTCGCATTGCCCTCTATTTGTACCATACTATTTTCCGAAAAGATATCAACTGATTACCGTGAAAAAACTGCGATAGGATGCGTAATTGCCACGCGGGGAATTGCCGAAAAACATCCGTCCTTGCAAATTGCACGAGATCCGGCGAAATCTAACTGCGAATGTCGGTAAGCGGCTAAGCGACGTTTGAATTCAGAACACGAGAAATGGGCAGATCTTGAACAGGTCACGATCGGCCGGTTGAGCGCATGGATAGCCGCCCTGCGAGCTAGTCCATCATTACACCAATCTTGTCACCAAGATGAAAATCAGGACCTTCTTCGTCGGTGGTCCCGTCCCTTGCTAGCCCGTTGCCGCAGTCCCGGCATGCACGACGGTCCTGCTCGAACTCCTCTGTCGCCGAGACAATATATTACGGGCGATCACAGGGGCCATCCGGCACGCGTAAGTCGCTCGCCGCCGAGCAAGGAGCCGGGGCTGGAGGACGGGGGTCTGGCGATCGTATTACTGAGTCCTGGCAACGCGGAATCCGTTGACGTAGCTGATCTGGTCGTCCGGTACGTCCCTGCCGCGAATGGCGGAATGGCTGCTGTACGGCCCGCCGAGCCAGGAACCGCCACGTTCGACATGCTGATTGCCGGAGGTTGGGTCGATGAGCGTGTTAGCCCAGGAGAACTGGATGCGGTTGACGCCCTCCTTAACCGTGAGCAGGCGGTGTTCACGGACCATGGTGATGTCTTCGGAGTTGTAGATCGTAAGCTGCTTGCCTTCGCGGATGGGCAACGTCACCAGATCGACGGCCGAGAAGGCGGGCGATGTAAAGGCCAAGATGAGCAGCAGCAGAGGCCAGAACAATCTGCGGCTTTTCATGACGGGCTCCTTTCAAGCATCTGCTTCTATCGTAATCCGGGCGCGGCGAGTGTGCCAGCGGCACGATCCGAAAGGTTCTCCAGAAAACGCAACCGTCCCGGGAGGCGCTTGAAGGAGATAATGGAAGATGGGGGATCCATCGACGTTGTGGCTGCGATTCGCTCATAACTGCCAGTAATAGCACCGGCTACGTGCGGAGATCGAAGGGCGGGCAGCGATTTGGATGCCTTTGAATACCCCGGCAGCGACATAACCAGTTGACGGCGGGCAAGCTGGCGGCGAAGATGAATAAGCCCTTGGTCGAAGCAGAGGCACGACCGCCCACGAATGGTTCTCGACGCCCGAAAGGAACGCACGCATGACCGAAAACACTGCCGTAAGATCACCGGTCGCGATGGTTGTCCTGCTCGTATTGCACGCGGTTTGCGGCGTGTTCATCCTCTGGCTGCTGCTCAAACTCGTACCGAGTTACGAGAAGCTCTTCAAGGACTTCGGTGCGAAGTTGCCTGATATGACGATCATGACCCTTGGCCTGTCGCGATTGTTTGTCAGGTTCTGGTACGTCTTTGCGCCGGGCCTTGCTGCGGGCGATATCGCGCTCATGCTCTCATTGAACCGCAGGGGACGGACCCGCCTGATGACGGCCTTGGGCGTTCTGGTGTGGCTGGCCGAAATGCTCCTGGTAGGGCTGATCTTGCAGGCGATGATGGTGCCGCTGAACGACCTGATCATCAACTTGTCGGGCGGGAAGTAGAGGCATTGCCGGATTTCCAGATAACCCACCGTCATGACCGACCCCACTCCCACCATCCGCCGCCTCACCCCTACGGCCGCCTGGCTGATCTACGGCTTGCTGGTCGTAGAATTCGTGGTTTTGCTCTTGCAGCGGTAGCAGCGATTGAGGAGTTAGGCGGGCAAGTGGAGTGGCTAATCGAGCGTGATGGCGGCGTTCACTGAAGTCACGAAACGAGTCTGGTTTGCCTTTACGTCGATCCGCCGCAATTCTACTCCACGGCGCCCGCTTGCACAGCCCTGGGGCATTGCCGATGATGGCTAGCGGGAGGGCGGTGGCGGACTGCCGCCTCGCCCGATGCCAAATTCGATACGCGAGCCGGAAGCGAACAGTCCTTACAGCCCTAAAGCTCCTCAGTCGAAGAATTGGGCGGCCAAACCAAGAAGGATGCCACCACAAAAGCAGTAGCAGCCGATACCTTGAATGGAGAATGGCGAAATTGGCAACCTGCGGCGGAGGGGATAGATTGCGGCACTGGCTACGCCGACTCCTTCAAGTAGTAAACCTGCGGCGGCAAGCGTGAAACCCGCTAATCGAAATGCGATTCTCATTACAATAGCCTCTTGGAACAACGGTCTTTGCCCAATGTCGTGCCCCAGCATCCAGCCACCGCAATTATCCGCTGCGAGGGCGGGCTGCACAAGCGGGCGGCGGTCGCGATAGGCATTAGCGGGAGGGCGGAGTTGGGGGCGGTTACGTCTTGCGTGCAAACTCCTCTTGCCCTTGTTCCTCCATCGCATCCCGTACCACTTCTAAGGTCTGAACGGACGACAAGAGGCTCAAGTAACACGACCATTGAACGCCTGTCGCGAAAAAGAGAAATACGACCAGGACAATAGTTAGGGGACGACCACCTGCGACGCCTTGAACGTCCTTCGAGGTACGATGACTCAAATAGTTCGACAAAAAGCCCAGAACAGGTTGCGAAATCAATTGAAGCTGGGCACTCGACCGGGACGCCAACGTACATGCAGTAGTCCCAGCCGAAGTGCAGGAACGCTTTGTCTTGCACGAGTCGGCACCAAATACACGACCGAAGATTCAGTCGACGAAAATGACGGCCGTCAAGGCATGCGAGGCCAAAGGAAGAGATATACACCGATGGCGAATAGCCCGGCGATCAGCAGCCAGCGTAGCCCAAACGGCCATCCCAAAAATCCATATTCGCGTGAGGGCACAGCTTGCCAACCGTACCGGTAGCCACGTCCCACAGCTTAATCGTCGCGTCACCGCCCGAGGCAAGCAACTTACTGTCAGGGCTGAACGCCAGGTGGCCCGAGCGGCCGCCACGCGGGCGAGATGCGGAATCACCGCGATCCAAAGCTGCCGCGCTGGGCCAGCTCGATGGCCTTCAGCAACCCGCGGGCCTTGTTCATCGTCTCCTGCCATTCATTGGCGGGAACGCTGTCGGCCACGATCCCCGCGCCGGCCTGCACGTAGCCCTTGTCGCCCTGCACGACCAAGGTCCGCAGGGCGATGCAGGTGTCCATGTTGCCGCTGAAATCGACGTAGCCCACGGCCCCGGCGTACGGTCCGCGGCGATGCGGCTCCAACTCGTCGATGATCTCCATGGCCCGCACCTTGGGCGCGCCGGAGACGGTTCCCGCCGGCAAACAGGCCTGCAAGGCTTCAAACGCGCCCTTGCCCGGGGCGAGTTGGCCGCGGACGTTCGAGGTGATGTGCATTACGTGGCTGTAACGCTCGATAGTCATGACGTCGCTGACTTCCACGCTGCGATAGCGGCAGACCCGACCGACGTCGTTGCGGCCCAGATCGACCAGCATCACGTGCTCGGCCCGTTCCTTGGGATCGGCCAGCAGTTCCTGGGCCAGGCCGCGGTCCTCCTCGTCCGTCTTGCCGCGGCGGCGGGTGCCGGCCAAGGGGCGGACGGTCACCTGCCCATCCACCACGCGGACCATCACCTCCGGCGAACTGCCCACCAGCGTCACGCTGGGCGTGCGAACGTAGAACATGAAGGGACTGGGATTGACGATCCGCAGCGTGCGGTAGATCTCGAACGGATGGGCCGTGAGCGAGACTTCCAGCCGCTGGCTGAGGACCACCTGGAAGATGTCGCCGGCGCGGATGTACTCGACGCACTTCTCCACCGCCTTCTCGAATTGCTGCTGGGTGAAGTTCGAGCGATACTCCAGATCGATCTCGCCCTCCGGCCGGATATCCACGAGTTGCAAGTCGGCCGATCGTGTGGCCAGTTGCTCGACCAAGTCATCCACGCGGCGGCAGGCATCGTCATAGGCCGAGCGGGCCGTCGTGCCAGGCCGGTCGAGGCGGGCCATGGCCACCACGACGATCGTCTTGGCCACGTTGTCGAAAACGACCATGCGGTCGTAGAAGGCAAAGGCCAGATCGGGCACTTGGCGGTCGTCGGCCGGGGCGTTGGGCAGCCGCTCGAAATAGCGGACCGCGTCGTAGCCCGCGTAGCCTACCGCCCCGGCGCAAAACGGCGGCAGTTCCGGCAGGCGAACCGCGCGGAGGGCCTCGACGTGGCGGCGAAGCTCGGCCATGGGGTCGGCCGATTCATAGGAACGGGTGGTCAACAACGGTCCGCCGGAGGCGGAAACACCCGAATAGGAATTCGTCGTCACGCGGCAACCGTAGGCCTCGATCTCGAAGAACGGGTCGGCTGCCAGGAAACTGTAGCGGCCGACCTTTTCGCCCCCTACGACGCTCTCGAAGAGGCAGGCACAGCGGCCCGAGTCGATCTTGTGGAAGGCGCTGACCGGGGTCAGCGAATCGCAGACCAGGCGGCGAAAGACGGGCACGAGCATACCCTGTCCGGCCAGCTTGCTGAAGGCCTCGAAATCGGGACAATGGACCGCCCTGGGCGGCTGCGCCGGAGCGGTCGGCTCCGGGCGAATTTGCGCTGGCTGCATGAACAAGGGTTCCCGCGTGGTGTAAGAACGATTCCTTGTTAGCTTAACAACGGCAGCCGGGGATCGCAACAGCGGGCGTTCGGAAGATGGAGTTTATCGCGGAACCTTTTTTCCCGTAAGGGGTTAATCAAAACAGGCCGGCCGCAATTGGTCGGTTGACTCGCCACTGCCGCATCGCTAGAATCTTTGTGTTACAAGTGTGAAAAACGGGTCCCAAGCCATGAAATGCCAACAATGTGAGCGTCCGGCTACTTTCCATATCACGGAATTGACGGGCGGCAAGCCCCAAGAACTCCATCTTTGCGAGGAGCATGCTCGATCGTATCTTACCTCTTCGGCCGGCAGTGAGCCGGTTGGCGCGGGGGGCATGGCGGCGGCGCTGGCCCAGCAGGTGCAGCAGATGGCCATCGGGCAGACGGCCGAAGAACTGGCGCACCTGGACCAGCAGGCCTGCCCCGTCTGCGGCATCACGTTTTACGAATTCCGCAGCCAGGGCCGCCTGGGCTGTCCCCACGATTATGTGGCCTTTCAGACCCAGTTGGAACCGTTAATAATGAACGTGCATGGCGAGTCGGAACATGTGGGCAAGCGTCCCCGCCGCACGCCCGGTAGCAGCGAGCAGCGGACGCAGTTGATTCGCATGCGGCGAGAAATGAAGGAAGCTATCGAGAACGAGCACTACGAGCGGGCTTCGGAACTCCGCGATCACATACGACGTATTGAAACAGAGCAGGCCTCGTAGCCCATTCGAACTCGGCGCCCCAATCCGGCAGTAAGAGCAAAATCAGAATTCAGCGGGATTTGCCGTGGAACTCAAAGAACTAATCCAGACCAGCGGCGAGTGGCTTCGAGGCACCGGTCCCGAGGCCGACATTGTCATCAGCAGCCGGGTCCGCCTGGCGCGGAACCTGGCCGATTTTCCTTTCATCAGCCGCGCCACGCCCCAGGACCGCGTACAGGTGGAGCGCATCCTCCGCAACGCCATCATCACTTCCAAGGTCTCGGCCGATCTGCTTTATGTCGCTGTGGACGAACTCGAGGGTGTCGACCGCCAACTGCTGGTCGAGCGGCACCTTATCAGCCGCGAGCACGCCGAAGGCCAGGGCCGCCGGGCCGTGGCCATCGACAAGGCCGAAAAATTCAGCCTTATGATCAACGAAGAAGACCATTTGCGGATCCAGGTCATGCAGAGCGGCTTCAACCTCCGCAGCGTCTGGGAACAAATCAACGCCATCGACAACGCCATCGAGGACAAGGTCACGTACGCCTTCCACGAACGCCTGGGCTACCTGACGGCCTGCCCCACCAATGTTGGCACGGGCATGCGGGTGAGTGTGATGCTGCACCTGCCGGCCCTGGTGATTACGCGGCAGATCGAGAAGGTCTTTCGCAGCCTGCAGAAGATCAGCCTGGCCGTGCGCGGCCTTTTCGGGGAAGGCTCGCAGGCCATGGGCGACTTCTACCAGATCAGCAACCAGATCACCCTGGGCCGCAGCGAAGACGAACTCGTGCAGCAGGTCAACGACATCGTGCCCGTGATCATCGACTACGAACGGCAGGCCCGGCA
>CAZTPX010000251.1:0-11320 GCA_964615095.1 uncultured Planctomycetaceae bacterium
ACGGGCTCACTTCTGGCCGCCGCACTTGCTCAACGCCCGGCCGCCGCCGTCATCGGTTCCCCACGTTTGCCCGCAAGAAGGCGTGCCAAGCGCGCAGCAGCGGTCTCGCGGCATGCCGGAAGGACTCGAAAGACGTCGAATGCATGCTGGCCGGCAAAGTCCTCCGCGTCATTGTATCCCAAGGCTCTTCGTGCGGCAGGTGAAACACTATGGACATGAAAGTCCTTATCGATAGAGAAAATGAGATCTGAAGTGTTCTCGAAATACAGGCGACACTTCTCTTCGCTTAGCCTGTCGCACACTGTCGCCTTGGCGGATGTTGTGTTGGCGATATCCATGGAAATATCAATTGAGGGTGAATCGGTCGCCGCTCCTAAAGAACCGTCATGTACCAATCAACATATAGCTTGCGGTAGCCGCGATGCGCCTGTCCATTTTGTGACATGCTCAGAGACTATCCGAAAAGCACCCCCCGTCCTGGGTGTCGTGGAGCAGCAATCGAGCAGCCGTTTGGCGTCTTGGACCCCGTCCAGCGGCAGCGCTGGCACGCAAATGCCACGACATGGCCCATTCCCACGACCTAATTTCTATTTGACGGTGTGAAGAGAACCGTGCCGCATGTGTCGAGTCCGATCATTCACGCACGTTCAAAAACCGCGACGGTCGAGAGAACCATGAACGAATCCATCGCCATTTCAGGGCAGCATCAAGATCACCGCACCCTCGAACTTGCGGGTGATATCAACGTCTTTCTTGCCGCGGAGTTGCACCGTTGCTGTGTGAAAGTCTCTGAAGGGGCTTCCAGCGTGGAAGTCGATTGCAACCGGATTACTTCGTTGGATGTCGCCACGATCCAGATCCTGCTGGCTCTCAAGGATACGCTGGTAGCCCGGGGAGGAATGATGAGCATTTCGGGGCTCTCAGCCGAAGTGGCGGAAACAACCCACTTGGCGGGTCTTGGAAAGCGTCTCGGAATCGATTGCGGATTTGTAACGAAGGGTGATGCCTTATGATTGACAGATCGCTCTCAAAGACGATCTCGCCCGCCATGCGCGATGACAACACGGTCAACGCCTGCGCGGAGCCGTCGTCCACAAATCTGTTGAATGCCTTGCAATCTTGCATCCCCGTGCTTCCCGTGCTGGCGACACAACTGCAAGAGGTGGCACAGCAGGTCGAACAGGCGGTCGTAGGAGTGTGCGGCAATTTCCAGGGCATGGCGGCACGGGCCCGCAAGGCGGCTTCCCGAGTCCCGCTGATGAAAGACGCATCGGACAACGGTTCCAGTTCGGGTTCCGACGGGATCAATAGCCTCATCTCGGGCACCCGCCAGACGATGGGAAGCCTACTACAGCGCGTGGAACAGACGAGCACCTTTTCAAGCCTCGCCGTCGAGCGGATGCAAGCGGTCGAATCGCAGATTGGCGGCCTCGACAGGATACTTTGCGATATCGACGAAATCGCGGCGCAGTCCCGTCTCTTGGCACTGAACGGGCAGATCGAAGCAGCCCGACTTGGAGACCGGGGAGCAGCGTTCGCCGTTGTGGCCACGGAGACGGCAAAAATGGCCAAGCATGCGATGGCCTCCAGCAAGACCATCCGCAAGACCACGGAAACGGTTTCCGCGGGAATCGGCGGCACATCGAAGGAACTCCGCGAGCGCGCGGCGGCCGACACTCGCGAAGCGGCCCTGAGCCGCGACGAAGTCAACCACGCGTTGGACGCCATGAGCGCTTTGCACGAGGAGATGCAACGGACGATCGAACAAGCCGAACTCGAAAGCAGTCAATTGGCCCGCGACATTTCCGCGGCGGTCATGGCCATGCAGTTCCAAGACACGGTGAGCCAGCGGATCGGCCATGTGATCCACACTTTGCAGGAAATGCACGGCGTCTTTGAATCGCAAATGGGCCCTGGCGGCGCAGCCGCATCACTCGCGCCTGCCCAGGATTGGGCGAGCCGCATGGCCGGACGATACACGATGGCGGCGGAACACGAGGTCCTCGCCGGGCACGCGAACCGAGCGGTCAACTGCGGGCAAGACCCTGGAAATAACATAGAACTGTTCTAGCCGGAGATTTCCATGTCCAAATCAGTGCTCGTTGTGGACGATTCGACGTCGATGCGTCAAATGGTCTCTTTCACCATGAAGGAGGCCGGGTTCGACGTGATCGAAGCTGGCCACGGCCAGGAGGCGATCTCCCGCGTCCAGGGCAAGTCCGTGAACCTCGTCATCACGGACCTCAATATGCCGGTGATGGACGGCATGACCATGATCCGGCAGCTTCGGGCGAAACCCGAGTTCAAGTTCACGCCGATTCTGATGCTCACGACGGAGTCGCAGCAGGAGAAGAAGCTGGAAGGCAAGGCTGCCGGCGCGACCGGATGGATCGTTAAACCGTTCAATCCCGAGCAACTACTGCAAGTTGTCGCCAAGGTGGTCCGGTAAGCAAGGGCAACTGTCATGCAAATCGACTTGAAGCGTTTTCATACCGCCTTTTTCGACGAAGCCGCCGAGCATCTGGCGGTCATGGAGGAATCGCTGCTTGCCTTGGAACGAATGCCCGAGGACGGCGAACTACTCAATCGTATCTTCCGCGCGGCACATTCCGTCAAGGGTGCCAGCGGCACTTTTGGGTTTACCGATATTGCCACCTTCACGCACAGCTTGGAGAGCTTGTTGGACCGCATGCGCGACCGAGAGATCATGCCCACGCCGGCTCTGGTCGAACTACTGCTAAAATCGGCAGATGTCCTGGGGGCTTTGGTGGCCGTAGCGAAGGACGGCGGTCCACTACCACCCGCAGTGGAACAACTGGTTGCAGCTCTGGACGAGGCCCGGTGCGGCGGCCATGGCAATGCCGCCACAACAACTGCCAAGAACAGCGATCCGCCTCCGCCGAAGATCGTTGCCTGTGAATACACGGTCAAGTTCGTGCCGGGACACGATATCCTGCTGTATGGCATGGACCCTCTGCTGCTACTACGGGACTTGAGTCAGTTGGGGAAGATCGCCGAAGTCACAGCCGATACTTCAAGACTGCCCGAGTTGACAGCACTCGTGCCCGAAGAATGTTACGTCGGCTGGGTAATTCGGCTCGTGACCGACCGAAGCTCGGACGAGATCCGGGCAGTGTTCGTGTTCGTCGAGGATTCCAGCCAGATCAGCATCGAAACAACGTCTGCCGCCAGCGAGGCCGGCAGCGCGATTCCCGCCGGACCGCAATCCGGCGAAATGGGCTCGAGAGGCGCCGGGGTACTCACTACAGCCTCTGCCGCATCCCAGCCCAAAGCCCGCAACGTCGAGACTTCCTCGATTCGCGTCTCGGTGGAAAAAGTCGACGAATTGATCAATCTCGTCGGCGAGCTTGTGATTGCCCAATCGATGGTGAATCAAGTGATCGGCCAGATTCCTGCAGAAATCCTGCCTGTCATGCAAGGGGCCTTGGCGACGATGGATCGATGCACCCGCGATCTCCAGGAACGGGTGATGTCGGTCCGTATGGTTCCCCTGGCGAGCGTCTTTCGGCGATTTCCCAGGGTGGTCCGCGATTTGGCGGGCTCGCTGGGCAAGCAGATCACCGTCAAAATTACCGGCGAGGACACGGAACTCGATCGGCAGATGATCGAGCAGATCGCCGATCCGTTGACGCACTTGATCCGCAACGCGGTCGACCATGGCATCGGCACTCCGGAAGATCGGCAGCGATCCGGAAAGCCGCCGGAAGGCACGGTCGGCCTGCATGCTTACCACGAAGGTGGCAACGTCGTCATCGAGGTGAGCGACGATGGGCGCGGCTTGGACCACGAGCGGATCCGCCGCAAGGCCGTGGCCAAGGGGTTGATCGGCCCCGAGGACGATCTCGGCGAAACGCAACTCCACGCATTGATCTTCGCGCCGGGCTTCTCGACGGCCGAGCAAGTGACCGATGTTTCGGGCCGCGGCGTTGGCATGGATGTGGTGAAACGGAACATCGAGGCCCTCAACGGCTCAGTGAGCATCGAGAGCGCGCCAGGTCATGGCTCGACCTTCCGCATACGGCTCCCCTTGACCATGGCTATCCTGGACGGCTTAGCCGTAAGCCTCGGCGGCGACATCTACATCTTCCCGCTCCTGTCGGTCATCGAGTCCTTCCGACCGAAGGCCGTGGAGGTGAAAACCATCGCAGGCAGGGGCGAGGTGGTCATGGTGCGGGGCAAGCCGGTGCCGCTGGTCCGCTTGCATCGTATTTTCCACTGTCCCGGCGCAATCACGGAACCAACCCGAGGGCTGGTCGTGCTCATGGAGCACCAGGGAAAGAAGCTGGGGATCCTGGTCGACGATCTGCTGGGCCAGTTGCAGGTCGTCATGAAGAGCATCGAGAGTAACTACCGGAAAGTCGAAGGCCTGTCGGCGGCCACAATCCTCGGGGACGGCCAAGTGGCCTTCATCGTGGATGTGCCGGGGTTGACCCGGTTGGCGCGTGGCCACTGATTTGCCCGTCCCGGAGTGACGTGTGAGAATAGCCCAGTGATTCGTCACTGGGTCAAGAAGGAGAGCAAGACGAAAAGTCCCGGAGGGACGAGTGAAACATCAGGACCACGGGCGCTTCAATCGTCCCTCCGGGACTGAATGAAAACTTGCGATACGGTTACCCAGCGATAAATCGCTGGGCTATTGTCCAATGGCCCTCTGGGGCAGCAAAAGAATGCCGGCCCACCGACGAATGTTTCGCATCGGCACCCGGTGAGGGCATCCCACCCGATATTCGCGTCTTCCTGGAGTTCCGAGGGGTTCAGGTCGTCGCATGTGTCCAATCTTCCTCGGTGACAAGGAGTGCTTTCATGGCTGAACCAGCCAAAGCGGATCACGTGGCCGGCCTCGCCGCCGACAGTGACCAGTTCCTGACCTTCACCATCCAGGGTGAAGAGTACGGGATCGAGATCCTCCGCGTGCAGGAGATTAAGGGCATTTCGAAAGTCCGCCCGATCCCCAACGCGCCCAGTTATATCAAGGGGGCGATGAACCTTCGCGGCACGGTCGTCCCAATCATCGACCTTCGTTGCCGTTTCGGCATGTCGGAGGCCGAGTACAACCAGTTCACGGTGATCATCATGGTCAGCGTGGGCGCCAAGGTCATCGGCCTGGTGGTGGATGCGGTCTCCGACGTGCTCAACATCACCAAGGAACAGATCGAGGACACGCCGGACATCGGCGGCGAAATCGACACTTCGTTCTTTCGCGGCATGGGGAAGATCGGCGAGAAGCTGGTCCTGCTGTTGAATATAGATAGGCTCCTGGCCGGAGAGCGGCTCGAGGCGATCGACCAGACCGCTGCGTAACGTAGCAGGCGTCGCGGCAGGAAGTGCGAGATGTCCCGACGATGCCTCCCCTCGCCCGCTTGCGGGAGAGGGGCAAGGTATCCTGTGACGAACTTCGTAACAAACACACTTTTTTCACGATTGAAAAGGACAAGATGATGAACTGGTTTCAAAAATTGAGTGCCCGGGCCAAGCTCTTGCTGGCCTTTGTAACGGTCAGTGTGATCCTAGGCGGAGTGGCAGCGTTTGCGCTTTACCAGATGGGCGAGATCGATTTGGCACTGGATACGTTGCACGGCCGCGACTTGCCGGGGATTACGAACGCCTACGAAGCCCAAGTGAACAAAATCCAGGTCGGCCGAAATTCGCGCGCCGCGATGTCCGAAAACAACCCTGAGGCCATCAAGGCCCTGATCGGCAAGATCGAGAAATATGCAGCCGGCTTCCACGAAGCCTGCAACTCGCTCGAGGCGACGCTCGTCACAGCCGAAGGTAAAGCGGAGTTGACGACTGTTCGGGAGGGATTTGCCAGCTATCTTGCCGACGTACTGGACGCGATTCAGCTTCACGCGCAAGGCAAGCAGGAGCAGGCGAAATCCATGATCGAAAAGGCCGCGAAGATCGGCGAAAAGGGCGACGTGGACATTGATGAGTTGGTGCGCATGAAGAAGGTACTGGCCAACAACACCGCGGAACAATGTGCACGGAGATACGGCACTGCGCGTTTCATGGTGATCCTGGCAATCGCGGTGGGCGTCGTTCTGTCGCTGGTCCTCGGCTGGCTGATTGCCCGCTGGTTCACCAAGGCGCTCATCGAGGTTTCGGCGATTGCCGACAGCGTGGCCTCGGCCTCGCAGCAACTGGCCGCAGCGTCCGAAGAACTCTCCAGCGGGGCCCAAGAGCAGGCATCCAGCCTGGAAGAAACCGCTTCCAGCTTGGAGGAGATTACCGGCACTATCCAGCAGAACGCCGACAATGCCCAGCAGGCCAACCAGTTGGCGGGTAACTCCCGCAGCGTGGCCGAGAAGGGCGGCGAAGTTGTCGGCCGGGCTGTCAAGGGGATGAGCGAGATCAACGTGGCTTCCAAGAAGATCGCCGACATCATCACGGCGATCGACGAAATCGCATTCCAGACCAACCTTCTGGCGCTAAATGCCGCCGTGGAAGCTGCCCGGGCCGGAGAGCAAGGCCGCGGATTCGCCGTCGTGGCCGGCGAGGTGCGTAACCTAGCCCAGCGAAGTGCGGCCGCCGCCAAGGAAATCAAGGGCCTGATCCAAGATTCCGTGGCCAAGGTCGAGGCTGGCACCGAGTTGGTCAACCAGTCGGGTCACACCCTCGCGGAGATTGTCACGTCGGTGAAACGGGTAACCGACATCGTCTCGGAAATTGCCGCCGCCTCCCGCGAGCAGGCCAGCGGCATCGAGCAGGTCAACAAGGCCGTGACCCAGATGGACCAGGTCACGCAGGGCAACGCCTCCCAGACCGAGGAACTCTCCGGTACGGCCGAAGGGCTGGCGGGCCAGGCGGCCCAACTCCAGCAACTGGTCGCCCAGTTCAACCTGGCCAAGAGAAACCGTGAGCCAACCGCAGTGCAGGCCCGGCCTGCGCCCGTCCGCTCTGTCGCCAGGCGCGCGGCGGCCGCGACTAAGAAGACGACCGTCACGAAGAAGGCACTGGCCAAACCACAGACCCATCATGACGATTCCCTGGAAACCCGGGTCGAGCAGGAACTCGAATTGCTGGGCGTGGGAACCGGCGGCGATGGGCAGAAGGGCTTCGAGGAGTTTTAGTCGTCCGCCTTCGACGATCGCATCTACACGGCCGAGGCAGAGGCCCGCTTCTGCCTCGGCTGGCGATCGATCGTCGCTCGCCAGACACAATCCAGGCTTAGTGGTCGGTTTCATAAATAATGTCAGAGTTAATCGTATTGTTTTAGGCGTTCTCACGAGATTGGATACTCGCATGCCCACGATGGCTATGCCTCTCAACCCTCTGCTTCACAGCATTGGCCTGAATGACGAGGGCCAGAACATCTCGGATCGGGATTTCAACGCCATCCGCACGATGATTTATCAGGAAGCGGGGATTTCGTTGAGTGATGGCAAGCGCGCGCTGGTCTGTTCCCGACTGGCAAAGCGGCTCCGACATCTGAATTTGCGAAACCATGCCGAGTACCTCGATTACCTGGCAACTCGCGACCCGGAAGGCGCTGAGCGGCAGGTGATGATCAATTGCCTGACGACGAACAAGACCGACTTTTTCCGCGAGGCGCACCACTTCACGTTTCTGCGCGAGCACGTCTTTCCGCGCATCGAGCGCGCGGCGGCACAAGGCGGGCCCAGACGGCTACGAATCTGGAGTGCGGCTTGCTCGACGGGAGAGGAGCCGTACTCCGTCGCCATGACCATTCTCGAACATTTCGGATCGCTCAGGGGATGGGACGTCCAGGTCCTGGCCTCCGACATCAACACTGAGGTCCTGCAGAAGGCGGCCGAGGGAGTTTATGCCTCGGAACGCATCGACGGTTTGGAGGACAGAATCCAGCGCAAGTACTTCTTGCGAGGTACCGGACTCCGTGCCGGCTTCTGCCAGGTGCGTCCGGAAGTCCGGCGCCTCGTCGCCTTCCGCCAGATCAACTTCATGGACCAAAGCTGGCCGCTCAGGACTCGTTTTGACGTCATTTTTTGCCGGAATGTGATCATCTACTTCGACGCGCCGACCCAGGAACAACTGCTGCCGCGCCTGGTCGGGCAATTGACCGACAACGGCTACCTCATACTCGGCCACTCGGAGAACCTGTATTGGTTGGCGGACCTGCTCGCGCCGCTGGGGAATACCGTGTACCAGCGCCGCTCGGGCATTCGTCTGCCGATGGGCGACGATTCGAAGCCGGCCGCGACACGGCAGCGAACGGCTGAAGCACCCGATCCAGTACACGAGTGCGGAAACGCACTCGTGAAGACGTGGCGCCGTGAAATCATCGCGGGGGAGTTCTTCGCGGCACGTCAGCCAACAGTCATCTCCACGATACTCGGTTCCTGCGTGGCGGCCTGCCTGTTCGATCCGGCGGCCCGCATCGGCGGCTTGAATCATTTCATGCTGCCCTTCCATGCTTCCGATCTTGCCGTCTCGGCGCGTTACGGTGTACATGCCATGGAACTGCTGATCAACGAGATCATGAAGCTCGGCGGAGACCGGCGCCGCCTGCGTGCAAAGGTCTTCGGCGGCGCCAACGTGTTTCGATTCACCGACTCGCCTTGGAACGTCGGAAGATGCAATGTCGAGTTCGTCCGCAAGTTCCTTGAGTCGGAGAACATTCCCGTTCTTGCCGAGCGGTTGGGAGGTGAAGAGCCGTTGCGAGTCCATTTTGTCACGGCCACCGGCAAAGCGTTCGTCAAGGCGATTGCCAGCAGCAAAAGCATCATCGAGCGCGAGCAATTCCTTGACCGGCGGGCCAGCGAACAACTCAATCATCCATCGCACGACCAAATCACCCTGTTCTGAGGTCTCACATGCCCCCCATCAAAGTCCTGATCGTCGACGACTCGGCACTGATTCGCCAGGTCCTGGCTGAAATCCTCCGTCAGGACACCGACCTGTCGGTCGTAGGCGCCGCGGCGGACCCGTACATCGCTTGGGAGAAAATCAACAGCCTGCAACCGGACGTGTTGACTCTGGACGTGGAAATGCCGCGAATGGACGGGCTGGCGTTTCTGGAGAAGCTCATGCGGGCCCGGCCCATGCCCGTCGTCATGGTCTCTTCGCTGACGGAAAAAGGCTGCCAGACGGCCATGCGGGCGTTGGAACTCGGCGCCGTGGATTTTGTCACAAAGCCCAAGGTGGACGTCACGTCCGGCACGGTGGAACTTGGGCCGGAGATCATCGAAAAGATCAAGATCGCGGCTCGGGCCAAGCTGCGCACGCGACAACGACCGGCGTCGCCGGCGTCGCCGCCCGTGGTCAAGTCAGGCGCGCTCCTGCAAACGACGCACAAGGTCGTGTGCATCGGCGCATCCACCGGCGGTACGGAGGCGCTGTACGACTTGCTCACGGCCCTGCCAGCCGACGCCCCAGGAATCGCCATCGTTCAACACATGCCGGCCGGCTTCACGCGATCGTTCGCCGCTCGGCTCGACGAGGCATGTCAGATCCGCGTCAAGGAGGCCCGCGACGGAGATCGCATTCTTCAGGGCCACGCCCTCCTGGCCCCCGGCGGACTGCACATGGCCGTCACGCGGATTGGGGCCAACTACACGGTTCGGGTCGCGCCCGGCCAACCGGTCAACCGGCATTGCCCTTCCGTCGATGTCCTGTTTCAGTCGGCCGCGCGCCACGTCGGCGGCAACGCTGTGGGCGCGATTCTCACGGGAATGGGCAATGACGGCGCGAAGGGGTTGCGGGCGATGCGGCAAGCCGGCGGCCGCACCATGGCTCAAGACGAGGCCACATGCGTTGTGTTCGGCATGCCTAAGGAGGCGATTGCCTTGGGCGGCGCCGAACAAGTGTTGCCCTTGGAAAAGATCGCGGATCGTATCCTCACGCTGGGACGTATAAATCTCCACACGGCTCCCGTTGGCTGAGAACCGGCGGAAGAATTATTTCCGTGCTTCTGCGAGGGTGGCATGCTTTCACGCGCCAGCTATTGTCTCGCAGGTCCTAAGGGTGCTGCCGGTCAGATTTCCGTGAAAGCAGGCGCGGCTGATCGTGTGGAAAATGGGGCGGCTGAAGGATCGCTAGCCGTCCGCCGGCTTCCGGCGAGACGCCGCGGATACGGTCCCGCGAGACATGCGTTCCGAGTTCTCCGCCACTGACCAAGGAGCGCTCTTGGCCGTCGACCACCGGCAATGTTCCTGAGTTGACGATGCCCCGCGCCAGTTCAAACGCCGACTCCACACCCATCTTCTCATAGACCCGCGCGCGCAAACGAGCGATAGTCCGCTGGCTGACTCCGAACACGCGCGTGATGCGCTTGTTTGGCATGCCTTCGATGATCATCTCCAACACGCGGCGCTCCTGGGTCGTGAGCGAGTCGAGTCGCCGCTGGACTTCAACACGCTTGGCAAGGAATTCGCGCGACTCCCTGTTGACCTCCAGTCCGCGACGGACCGCCTCCGCCAACTCTTCGGCCCGAAACGGCGCCGAAATCACGGTCAATGCACCGTTCTTCATGGCCCGGACTACCGCTATCAGGCTTGCGCTAACGCTCAGGAAAATGATTGGCAGTATACTGCCTCGGGCAGCAAGCAACGTTTGCAATTCCGATCCGGCTATGCCTTCCGCACATAGCTCAGCGAGCAGGCAACCCGCCATGGAGGGCGTGAAGCGATTCAGAAAGGTGTCCGCAGAAGAAAATGCTTCGAGTTGGATTCCGCGGGACGATGCCAGCGAGGATACAGAATCCAGAGTATCCGGATCGTCAATGACGACGAATAGGGATGGTGCCAAATAATCCATGTTTTTGCCCCTGATGAATCATGATATCTCCGCAACTATCGTCGCTCGATTTGCAGCGAATCCACGCGTTGGTGACGTACACTTACCGCAGGAGTGGTCCAGCAGCCTCCCTATCTTGTCCTGTCGCGGTAATCTGGAAATATCATCGACCGCAAACAAATTTGTAATAATGTGGGTTTCCACCATCCACCGACTGTTAGACCCCGCCTCGCTTGCCGAGGTGGGTGAATCAGTTGGCTGAAAAGCTAAGGCCCCGCGCCCTCTCCCTTCGCCGAAAAAGGCCGCCGTAAGCGGCCTCTTTCGGCGAAGGAAGCAGAATCAAGGGGACTTCGCGTCTTAGAGGCTATCCGAAAAGCATGTCACTCTCCATGAGGGATGGGGGACATTCTGCGGAGACGTCTCGGCTAGCCTCTCAGTCATCCAGCTTGGTCTCGATCACCAAGTGGACCAAGTCAGCGACAGAATCCGCCTGCATCTTCGCGAACACCGCACTACGGCGATTCTCCACCGCTCGGACGCTGATTCCAAGCTTCCTGGCGATCATCTTGTTTGGCTGTCCCTGGAC
>CAZTPX010000252.1:0-11017 GCA_964615095.1 uncultured Planctomycetaceae bacterium
CTCAATTGTATCCCGCCCCAAAACGAAATCCGGAAGTTATTTTTCGGTCGGTCCTTATCGCCCCTGCTGCAGCATTCTCGCTCCACGAAGTAGACGCTCTTCCCCAGGCAATAGGAAGCATAGCCGCTGGCAAACCCCATGAGACCCCAGCAACCGGACTTGTCGGAAATCCCAAACTCCGTGAGGCATTCGTCCACCTCGACTGAATCCTGGAGGGTAAACTCCATCGAGTAACACCCGGTTGCTTTGTCCAGGTTCAAGGAGATCGAATCGGCAATGGCGAGACCCAGAATCCGGGACAGCCGCATGCCGGCCTTGAGCCATTCCTCTAGGCTGTCCCATTGGAAAAGCCGCTCCATCGTAGCGGCACATGACTGACCAGCGAAGTAACCCTTTCTTGTGAGGATCCGCCGGGCATCGTCCTCGCCGACCATATGAATGAGATCGCGGCGGAACTGACCTAATGAGGCAGTGTCATGGATCGCGAGTCGCGCGCCATGAAGGTCCACAAGTCCCTCGCTAAAGCGGATAAGTTCATCCAACCGCAATTCCTCGGCTCTCATGGCGAATCCCCTCTGAAATCGAGCTACAGAACCTCGATTATCGCGGTTTCCCGGGCAGACGCAAGATGCGAGCCTCCTGAAGTCTCTCGAAATGAAGGACCGGCCTATCAAAATGACATGACTGCCGATGAGATCCCCTCCCGCCGCTCTCAATTCCTGCGTTTTTTGCGGAAATCCTTGCGAGAGCAATGGCACGACTGTTGCTTGCAAGTGATGGTCGAATGCGAATCTGCGTCGTTCAGGCTGCTCAGGGCTGGATTAGGGCCAGCGCAATTCTATGGATGAAAACCGTACGGCGATCTTGTTGCAGGCATCAGATACTCGCGAAAGGACCTATGGACACCCTACTCACGGAAATGAAGATCGGTAGCTACTCGGACCAGGCTGTTTGTCCGGAATTCGTGCGGAAGCTGTTGCTGGCCGCGATGGCCGCCTCCTCGGCGGGAGACCAACGGCCGTGGCATTTCGTGCTCGTGCAAGATGAAGAAACGCGGAGGCAAATGGCCGATATCCTCCAGCCTTTCGCCCACATGCTGCCGCAGGCTCCCCTCACACTGCTGGTGTGCGGCGATCCGACAATACAAAAACATGCCGGCTTTTGGGTTCAGGACTGCGCAGCCGCGATGCAGAACATTCTCATCGAGTCGCGAGCCCAGCGCCTAGGAGCAGTGTGGCTGCGGATCTACCCGATCGAGGGCCGTGTGCAAAACTTTCGCAAGCTCCTCGATCTGCCGCCGCACGTGATTCCATTCGCCGTAACGCCGGTTGGCTATCCCGTCGACAAGAGCGAGCCGAAGTGCCGCTACGACGAGACACGAGTACATTTCGACCGCTGGTGAAGGGGACGTCTGGCATCAAACTTGCAATACCAGATTTTTCGGAGCAGATGCGCATGAGGTTCATTGTGCGGAGTCAATCCGCGATCACGAAACTGCTTTAATGTCGGTTATCAGCCAGGGCTGTTAAGCCGTCACGGAGGACCGCAGGGCGTCCCGGGAAAGGACTATCAAGGAGGACTTTCAATGTTGGTGCTATCACGCAAGTGCAACACGGAGATCCACATCGGATCAGGCATCATCATCAAGGTGCTAGAGATTTACAAACGGCAGGTCAAATTGGGAATTGAAGCCCCCAGCGGGTTCTCAGTTCAGCGCGGGGAACTCCTGCCCGTCAACAACCTCGGCGACCCCGCCGCCGAGGAAGATTTTTCTAGGAGTTAGCCATGTTTTGCAAAGCTGCGCGGGCGGCACTCGTAGTGGTTCTGTTGTCCACCCCGACCTTCGGCCAGGAATGGGCCGCCAAGATGTTCACGACGACCAGCCACGACTTTGGCACGGTTGCCCGCGGACAACGCACGGAATTCGAGTTCGTTCTGGAAAACCTTTACGTCGAGGACGTGCATATCGCTTCGGTCCGGGCAAGTTGTAGCTGCACGACGCCGGAGATCAAGATGGAGACCTTGAAGACGCACCAGAAGGGCGCCATCCTCGCCAAGTACAACACCGCCGCCTTCCTCGGACCCAAGGGCGCGACCCTGACGGTGACCTTCGACAAGCCCTTCTTCGCGGAAGTCCAACTGAACGTCCACGGCTTCATTCGCAGCGACGTCCTGCTCCAGCCCGGAAGCGTCGACTTCGGATCCATAGACCAGGGCAGCGGGAACGAGAAGAACCTCACAATCAGCCTCTGGGGTCGTGAGGATTGGCGGATCACCGGGGTCCGCAGCGGCAACTCGCATCTGTCCGCGACGGCGACCGAGTTGCAACGCAGCGCGGCACAAGTGACGTACCAGGTTGTCGTCCGCGTCGACCGGCACGTTCCCGCCGGTTACTTGGCGGAAAACCTTACGCTTTTGACCAACGATCCGCAGTCGCCTGAAATCCTGGTGCGAGTAGACGGGATCGTTCGCGATCGGATCTCCGCAAGCCCTGCACTGCTGTTCCTCGGTGTCGTGGAGCCGGGCCAGAAAGCGATCAAGCAGATCGTGGTCCGGGGCGAGGAACCGTTCCGCGTGAACAAGGCCACCTGTGCGGCGCCGGGCTTTGAAATCGCCACGCCCGACGGGTCTGCGGAGAAGTCCTTGCACGTACTTCCCGTGACCTTCGTGGCTCCCAAGGGTTCCGGCCCGGTGGAAGCCACGATCTACATCGAAACGAACCACGGGGCCGTCACGCCCATACGTGCCTACGCGGATGTTGCCGGCCATTGAAGCCGGTCAAATCGAGATGAATGTTCTGTGTTCTGTATTTTCCCTTTTTCACTTGGAGGACCTAGTAATGCGGCGTTTGGGAATTGTCTTTCTCGTATTTGAAACCTAGGAGTAAATGTCATGAAAACTTACAAACTGTATGCCAGGATGATAGGTGCGGCTTTGATCCTGCTCGCCGCGAGTTCGGCGAGTGACGCCGGCTGGTTCCGTGGTGGTGGCAGATGCTATTACGACCCCGCGTATCCGACCCCGTATGCGGCGACGAGTCCGGCGCCGGCGCCTACTGCCGCGCCAGCGTCTTCGGGTCCGGTCGTTCGCCAGGCTAACAAGCCGGCAATTGGCGTGGAAGCATTGCTAGGGGCGCCCCCGGCGGCGACCAACTACGCACCCAAGTGCGTGCCCGGCACAATGTCCGGCGGTGGATGGAGCGTAATACCACGAAGCTCGTCGGATTTCGGCCGTTTTCCCCCGTATCGGTGATGGTCGCGAATAACCGTTTCTTCAACCGCTTCGTCGCGGAGAGAAGGAGTGCTTCATGTTGAGCTATTGCCATTTAGAGGTGGGAAAGAACGGTGACCTGATCGTGGTGCATCTTGGCGAGCATCCGGTTCTCGATGAACTGACCGTCGACGTGATCAGCGATGAGTTGCTTGGAACGGCTGACCGGCCAGACTGCCATCGGCTGCTCTTGGATTTTTGCGGTGTGGCGCAGATGTCAAGTGCGATGCTGGCGCAGTTAGTGAAACTCCACAGAAAAATGCGGTCCAAGGGGGAGAGGCTCAGGCTTTGTAGCATTAGTTCACACCTTCGGTCGGTTTTCGCCACTACAAGGCTCGACCGGATTTTCGATATCATGGACACCGGGCCTGACGTTGCTTCCCTGCTGGACATTTCTCATTTGACACCTGTCTAACCACGCTCGGAAGGAATTGACAAGATGCCCGATTGTCGGAGTCCCACCTTTAGGCGGAGTTTCAGGCATTCCGGCTAAAGCCGGGACTCCAATTCGCTCATTTCTTCCGAACGTTCTCAACAAAAACCCGGTTGGAGGTCCGCGCATGAAGGCACAAGCGTACAATGGTGAGAGGCTGGTTGCTGCCATCGAGCGGCAGTCGCACAGTCCGATGAACCCCGAGGTGCTCGATGCCGCGGAACGTCAGATGCGGCAATGGCTGCGCGCTTATCAAGGCCAGGGTCGGGCTGTTGCGTCAACGAAACCCGGAGGCCCCGCGAGCATCGGCCCTTATTTGACTATCTCGCGAGAATCCGGGTCTGGGGGCAGCCGCATCGCACGGCTGGTCGGCGAGATGATCGGCTGGGAGGTCCTCGACCGGGAACTCCTCGAATGCCTGGCGGAGAGATACCGCACCTCTCCCGCCGTGCTGGAACTCGTGCAGCAAAACTATAACAACTGGATCACGGACATCTTCGGCAAGTGGATCGATCCGGACTCCGTTGCTCAAACGCAATACACGTTGCACCTCAGTCGCGTAATTCTCATGGCCGCACGAGCGCGGGGAGTCATCTACGTAGGGCGGGGGGCGCAGCTCCTCTTGCCGCACCAGCGCGGTTTGAGCGTTCGGCTGATTGCCTCGCTCGGGTATCGAGTGCAACGGGTCGCGGAGCGTCGACATCTGAGTTTCGACGAGGCGCGTGACTACGTGGAAAAGACCGACGCTCGCCGGCAGAAGTTTACGCGACAGTGCTTCCATCGCGACATTGCGGATCCGCACTTGTTCGACATGATGATCAACGTCGAACGGATCGGGCCGCAACGCACTGCACAATTGATTGCCGGCGCCCTGGCATCGTGCTTCGGTGCTCGGCCGTCACTCTGATAGACGACAAGGGAGGAGTCGCAGTTATGGGTTTCGATCTCACGCATATTACACGCGTCGTCGAAGCGGTAAAGGGAAGCGACAACTTCCTGCTCATTTACCCTAACAGGCTTACTGGTCGCCTGGCAGCCAAGCAGGCCGTGCGGGTCTGGCTGCTGGACTGCGAACTGGACGTCAACCGTCAGGACGCGGAGCAATTCTGGAGGGCAACCGACGCACATCGGTTTGACGCGAGGTTTGATCTTCGCGTAGCGTTTTCGGAAAGGGGGTGAGACCGAGGAAGGCCGACACAGCCGGGAGCGAAATGAACGCTCCTGGTTGTGTCGGGCTCACCGGAAAAGAATCCGCTCGTTGCGCTTGCGGACGTTCGACACTGCCGCCGACCAGTCTTACAAATTCGGTTTTCCACGAGAGGAGTCTGTTATGAAGAATTTGTCGCGATCGAGGAACGCCGAGGGCTGGACGGCGTGGCGGCGTTTTGGCCGTGTGCCCACCATCGGATCGGTTCTCATTTCTCTAAGTTCCTTGGTCGGGGCGTCTCGGGCCATTGCGGATCGTCCCGTTGATCAGCGACGATCCGTACAAACGCCGCCTGGGCCGCCCGCAACCCCCGCTGCGAAAAGCTTGGATCGATCGCCGTCGCCGCCGAAACGGCCTGATTCATCGGCGCTGCGCGAGCTATTCGGCGACGACCGTCCAGGCCGACCAAGGCTGGGCGAGCATCCCCTAAAGCCGGCGTTACGTTGGGCCAAGGAGGTGCTGCCTGCCATCGAAGGATTGAAAGACTATTCGGCCACGTTCGTGAAACGCGAGCAAGTGGATGGCAAGCTCGGCAAGCGGCAGAGCTTCTTTATCAAGATCCGCCACAAGCCGTTCAGCGTCTATATACGTGCCCTGGCTCCCGCTGCGATCAAGGGTCAACAGGCCATCTATGTCGCAGGGCGGAACGGCGGGAAGATGTGGGCCCACCCCGTTGGCCTGGCGGGCATCCTGGTGCGCGGCATCTTGGTCGAGCCCGACGGAACGCTCGCCATGTGCGACCAACGCTATCCGATTACCCAGATTGGCATCTTGAACATGGTCAAACGCATGGCCTGCGTGGCCGAGCAGGACCTCCAGCACGATGAGTGCGAGGTGAGGTTTTTCGCGCAAGGGAAAATCAACGATCGCGTATGCACCTGGTTCCAGGCCGTCCACCCGGTGGCGCGGCAATTTTTCCACTTTCATCTCGCGCGGGTCTTCGTGGATGATCAGTTGAAGATTCCAATCCGCTACGAAGCCTATACCTGGCCTAATGAACCCGGTGGCTCGCCCGTTTTGCTCGAGGAGTACAACTACCTTGACCTGAAACTCAATAACGGCTTCAGCGATGAAGACTTTAGCGTCGACAACCCGGCGTATCATTTCCGCTGATTCATCCCTATCAAAATGAGCGACGAACCCATCAATATGACATGATTCCCGACGAGATCGTCCCCTTCGCCACTCTAGGTCCTTCTCTTTTTCGCGGTCACCATCGCGACGGCAACGGCATGTGGGATTTCTCGTGGGCGTTCGGCACCAGGATTGCGTGATCTGGTTTCTCGAAAAAGATGCGGCGTTTTGCTCGTCTTTCACTCTGTTGGAAAGGGAGACTAGCAGCCAGCGCGGTTGAGCCACCAAGGAGGACCGGCAGACCATCCGGGGAAAGGACTATCAAGGAGGCAGTGCATTAAGGTGCTATTGATTGAGGTTCATCTCATGGCCAGCCATAGACGCTTCCGAATCTTGACGCCCGAACGCGGGTTCTCGACCGATACGTTTGTCTTGCCCCCGCAACAGCCCCGCGATATCAAAGTGGGCTGCACAGCAATAATCCATGAACGCACCGGCAAGCTGCTTACGGTGTACGACACGCAGTTGTTTCCTGCCGAAGCTGCCGAAACACTCCCGGTGGTCGACGTACTGAAAAAAGCTTGCTTGAAATACGACAGGGTCCATGGGGTGATCGAGATCCGGCTGAGTTGTCCCGACCGCGGCGGCAACTTGCACGGCATGATGGAATCGAAGGAAACCCCAGCAGCGCCCGCTTTGCCGACGATTGCCCCACTGATGGACTATCGCAATCACCTTGTGGGGCAAGATCGACATGAGCGAGACTAGCCGCAAAAAAACCAGGTCGTACGTCCTTGGCACAGAGATTGCTTTTTTCTTCACTACAATCGCGCCTTGCGATGCAGGAAAACCGCCTTGATGCACTTTCTTTCCCCCGAGCCTTTCACGAGACCGACCATGACAAATGTCGCGGATACCCGAATTACATGCACATTGAGGGAACAAGTGAACAGCGCCCGGAGGAATTGCGATAAGTTCCTCGTGTTGGGCATCGTCCAGATCGTGGCAGGCATGTTAGTGGCGGGATTGGCCTTTGCCGGGGGCCTGCTCCTCATTACCGCCGGCGCTCAGGTCGCCGCGGCGCTGTTGGCTCGCGACTGGGGCGGGTTCTTCCTGTTTCTGCTGCTCGGGGTACTTGATGTGACTGTCGCATTCCTGAGTTTGCGGCAATCGCTGCTTCTTGCGGAACGACTGAACCTCGTGGTAGCGGCAGCCTACCCGATCGGCAGTGTGCTCCGCATCGTCGTCGCCGTGGTCGAAGGTTGTTCCTCCTGGCGTTGGCTCCGCATGAACGGCATGATCACCATGCTGGTAGGTGTTGCCATCTGGGGACCTTGGCCGGAGTCCGGCCGCTGGACGCTGGGCCTGCTGATCGGTATCGACTTAGTCGTGAACGGCACGATCTGGTCACTGTTGGCCGCTCTTGACGGCATAGCCACACGGTGGTAGGTCGTGGTCGAAGCCTTTTTACCGATGGAGGATTTTATTGTGTTGGAAATTCGAGCAGGAGGACGATTGCTCCCACTCAAGGAGCAGGAAACCGCGCTAGCGAACGAGAAGCAAGTGGTTGAAGCGGAGGCCCAGTCGCGCCTGCGGCAGTCGGGTTACCGCCAGTTACAGCATATTGCCTGCGAGTTCCACGAAGGCATCCTGACGCTGCGAGGGCAGGTGACGACCTTCCATTTGAAGCAAATCGCTCAAACGCTAATCCGCGGTCTAGACGGCGTCGGGAAGATCAATAACCGACTTGAGGTTGCCGTACCGTTTCCCGCCAGAGTCAAACGAGAAGCAAGCACGACGGCAACCAGCCGCCAAGGACGACCGCCGGGAGATCGAGCCATGAACCGTTTTGACAAATGTTCCCCTGTCCCAAGTTGGCATGAACAATTTCTTTCCATGTTGCCCGCGATCAAGAGCCATGCGACTATGGCCTTCCGACATCTGAATTCCCAGGCGCGCGAAGAGGCAATTCAAGAAGCGATTGCCAGTGCGTTGGTTGTTTTTGTCCGGCTGGTCCAATTGAAGAAGGTCGACCTGGCCTATCCCACGGTCCTGGCCCATTACGCCGTGGCCCAGGTCAAGAGACAAACGGTTCTCGCCATGCGGAAGCACAGTTTCGTGTGCTAAAGTTCTATTTATTGCCCCAGCAAGAAAGCTGATCGATAGCAACCCCGAAGCGTAAGCGAGGTGTCCTCGCTTACGCATCGGGTTACTGTGTGGATAGTTCGCGCCGCGCGATACTCTCTTTAGCCGACGGCCGGGCCCTCGACCGAAATACCCGTGTAGGCAATCTGCGAAATACCCGCCGGCATCTCGCCCTGGTCCCACAACAGGTGCGGAACGTGGTCCTGGACTTCAAGCTCCGGCTTGTGCTTCGCACGACGCGCGTGGCCGAAGTTCGCATCGATGGCAAAGCGGGCAAGCCGCAACATCATCTCGCGGTCCAGCTTCGGACACGGCAGATGCGGTGCGGCACGAAACGTATTGGTCATGTCGAACTGCGGATCGTCGCGCCAGTACGTTTCATAAATGCGCAACTGGTCGCGGAACGTCTTGGCAAACCAATCTCCGTCCATGTTCCAACTCGAATCGGGGTTGCCCAGTGGCGAGCAATCCTCGACGACCTCTTGCATCACGGCAGCCATCTCCAGGATCAACAGCGGATATGGCGACGCGAGGTGGTAGGTCCTACCGTGGAACTCCGGCCGGCCATGGATGTGGCACATCACGGCCGAGACCCAATCGACGGGCACAAAATTCTTGTGATCACCGGCGTGGATCCCCAGCGCTTTAACAAGCAGATGGCCCGCCGTAAGGCCGCGTGTGACCTTGCTGACGATCTCGCGCGAGACCTTGCCGGCCATCGTATGGGCAAGCTTCAGGGGGGCGTAAAAGCCGTGATAGGTCGTTGTGTATCCGGTCTGCGAATCACCGACAATGATCGAAGGACGGTAGATCGTGGGCGGGTCGAGAAAACCCGCCGTGCGGACAAGTTTCTCGGCCTGAAGTTTCGTTTTCTCATAGACATTGCCGGCGGTCTGGCCCACGTCGACGTTGCACTCCAGAACGCGGCCTTTCCGTAAGCCGCAGACGTAGGCTGTCGATACGTGATGGAACTGCCGGATGCCGGTGCGGCGGCAGAGTTCCAACATGTGTCGCGTGCCTTCAACATTCGAAAGGTACGGCTCGCCGTTGGGGGCATCGCCTCGGAAGACGAGGCTGGCGGCGTTGTGGAGAACCGACGTACAATGCTGCCCAATCCAGTTCAGGGCACGATTGTCCAAACCGAGATCGATCTTGCTGAGATCGCCTTCCAACACGACCGGCCGGGGCAGCGAGGTTCCCAGCGACAGTTCCCATCGCCGCATCAGGGTCTCGACGCGCTGACATGCCGACTCCGACTTGGAAGGCCGAACTAGCACGGCCATCCTGCGTCCTGCCAACAGACAATCGCGCAACAGGTAGGATCCCAAGAGACCTGTCGCACCCGTAAGAAAGTGATAGCTTGTCACGTTTTTCTTCTCCACACTTAACAAGAGAGTCTCCATCCAAAAATTGGGTGGCCTAGAATTATCTTTCGCGATTACGCCTACCGCAAGATTCGTGCCGAATGGGACGATGGTTCCTTGTCTGCTGCCGTCACACTTCCGGCGGCGGAAAACTCTTGCCGGGCACGCCGTTTGCTTGACAAGGGTAAACGAGACAAGACGAATTGTCGTTACGGAGCCCCCCCAAATGCCCCTCCTTGAAATACGTGCCCTGAAGAGAACTTATGGCAGCGGCGAACTGTGTGTTCAAGCGCTGCGCGGAATCGACCTGAAGGTCGAACGAGGCGAATTCCTGGCGATTATGGGTGCCTCAGGCTCGGGCAAGAGCACGCTCTTGCACATGCTGGGTGGCGTGGATCGCGCAACCAGCGGCCAAGTGTTGCTGGAAGGCGCCGACATGAACGCGCTGAGCGACGATCAGCGCACGATCCTCCGCCGCCAGCGGATCGGATTCATCTTTCAATCGTTCAACCTGCTGCCTACGCTCACTGCCGAAGAAAATGTCACGCTCCCACTGGAATTGGGCGGAACACCAACGTCGAAGGCCCGCGCCCGAGCGGAAGTCGTCTTGGGAATGGTCGGCATGTTGCGCCGCCGCACCCACCTGCCGACGATGCTCTCCGGCGGCGAACAGCAGCGCGTGGCGATCGCCCGGGCACTGGCCATCGGACCGGCATTATTATTGGCCGATGAGCCGACGGGCAACCTGGACACCGCCAATGGCAGGCAGGTGACGAACTTGCTGCGCCAACTGGTCAATCAACAACGGCAGACGATTGTGATGGTGACCCACGATCCAAACGTGGCCGCACACGCGGACCGGCTCGTCTGCCTGCGCGACGGTTTGATCGCCAGCGACAACGAACAGACGCCGGTTCCGTACGCGGATGAGCCTGTGGCGGTGAAATTCGGGGAGACATGATGAGCACTTGGCGACTGATTATGCACGACCTCCGCCGGCATCCCGGCCGCAGCACGTTGACGCTGCTGAGCATCGCGATCGGCATCGCATCGGTAATCGCCGGTTCGCTGGCTACGGCCACCACGCGGCAGGCCTATCGCCGCATGTATGAGGAAATCGCCGGCCGCGCGGCGCTGCAAGTCACCGCGCCGGCCAATGGAACGTTTCCCCAAGATCTTACGGAGAAAATTACCGAGGTCCGCGGCGTGCAAGCGGCCGTGCCCAGTTACCAGCGGGCGACGCGGATCGTCTTCGAGCATAAATGGCTCTTCCTGATCGCGATCGGCATTGATCCGGTCCACGACGCCGACGCGCGGGAGTATGATCTCCGCGAAGGCCGATTTTTGGCGGCCGACGACACCGATAGCGGCCTGCTCGAGGTGGGTTTCGCCGCGGGGGCCGGCATCCACGTGGGTGACCGCGTGAAGTTCCTTTCGGCCAAGGTCCATAAGCCGGGCCACCTGGGAACCATCACGATCGTCGGCCTGCTGGCCCCCCGCGGTCCCGCCGGATTCAACAAGGGC
>CAZTPX010000253.1:0-10909 GCA_964615095.1 uncultured Planctomycetaceae bacterium
GTTTTGTACTTTGCTTGGTAAAGTACAAAACGTAAGCCTGACCCCGTTCGGACCGACCCCGTTCGGACCGCCCCCGTTCGGACCCGTGACCCCGTTCGGACCCGACCCCGTTCGGACCCCGTTCGTGAAAATAAGCCATGCGCGCCCCCCGGCGACTTGCCACCACAGAGTCGGCATTGGCCCGAGCCTACGAAACATGACAGAACTCTCCTGGAGTATCAAGTTATCAAATCTCGGATCGCAAGTTGCTCAATTCGAAGAACGCATTTATGATTTTGTTATGGGTGGCGTCTCAAAAATACGTGCGCTGTATCGCATTGCTGCAAGGCCGATAATCCCAGCGAGAAGCAGACCGAACGACGACGGCTCGGGCGTTTCGATCGGCGTTAACAGGACCGCGTGGTAGTCCTCCCCCGGCTGATTCGCCTCGGCAGCAATCTGCCCCTGATCATTGATGGCCATGGCGTCATCAATTGTCCACCCTGACGACCCGTCAATAAGCGTGTTGAGGTCTGCAATAGCGCCGCTGCCGTACCAGATGAATCCGTGGCTCGAGAAGACTGGGCCCGGAATGTCGGCTCCGCCGACCACCACGCCATAGTCGTTGATACCGTTTGCCTCCCCGCCCTCGCCACCGAAACTGCCGAGGTTCAGCATCGTGCCGTTGTTGTAGAGGAACGGCTGCAGGTACTGACTCGAACTTGAAATTGTGGCGCCCCCCACGATCTCCGCCAGACTATTCATGGCGGATGGTTGCGTTAGGTTGCCGCCCAAGGAGCCGATGTTTGTCCAACCGGAAGTTCCACCGCTGGAAATGAACGTTTCTTCTTGCGTGCTCGTGCCCCCGATGGCCGCAATCACGCCTGCGTCGTTGATGCAAAGCGGATAATATCCCGGTCCCAGGTCGATCATCGGCCCGTTTCTGGAATAAATGAACCCGTCCGTACTTCCGCTGGCAGTCTGAGAGTAGCCCACGATGACACCGTTGTTGTTGACGGCTTCCGCGTAACTTGTCGGCCCCCCCAGCGTTCCCAAATCTTGCATCCCGCTGTTCTGGTTGTAAACGAAGGCATGCGTCGTGTTGCCCGCGCCTAAGTAGTTCGAGTATCCGACAACCATACCGTTGTTGTTGATGCCGGTGGCCACGCTGACGCTAGAGTCACCCCCGAACGATCCGAGGTTCACCAATGGCCCGCTGCCCGTATACAGAAAGGCATGCGAGTACATTGTGTAGATATCGCCGTAACCCGCGACCTGTCCGAGGTTGTTCATAGCCGTCGGAAAACTGCTCGGGCCGGTCAGCGTGCCGAGGTCGGTGATCGTGTATTGAATATCTTGCCCGTACACGTTTGCGGCCAGGGCGCAGCTCGCGCAAAAGGCGATTAGCGAACTTGCTAATTGAGGCAATATGCTTTGCGTCTTTCCCGTTGCCAGAAGCCACAAAGCACGACGGGAGCAATCGACCAAACAGGAACTCAACCGAGTGCGACACGCGCCGTAACGGGTTGCTGCAACGCCAATAATCGCTGCCAAGAGCAAACCGAACGATGACGGTTCGGGCGTTTGGATCGGCGTCAGCAAGATGGCGTGGTATTCGCCGCCTTGCTGGTATGCCTCAGCGGCGATCTGACCATTGTCGTTGATAGCCAGAGCGTCCTCGATCGTCAAGCCAAGCGACGGGTTAACAAGATCGTTCAAGTCCTGAATCGGGCCACTGCCGTACCAGACAAAGGCATGTCCAGACAGATCGCCGGGAAAATCTGCGCCACCCACTACGACTCCAAAATCATTTATGGCATTGGCTGCGCCGATCTGGCCCCCAAAGGTGCCGGGGTCCGTCATTGTGCCGCCGCTATAAAGGAAAGGCTGGAGATAACCGTTCGCGGTGGTAATCGTGGACCCGCCGACAATTTCGCCGGAATTGTTCATACCCACTGGGTCCGTCTCAGCACCACCGAGCGAACCGATGTCCTGCCAAGTACCTGTCCCGCCGCTGGAGATGTATGTGTGGAGCGATCCCGCCGGGCCATTGACCGCAACCACCTGGCCCGTGTCGTTGATAAGGATCGAACGGTAGGTGCCGAGGTCGACCATCGGCCCATTTCCGGAATAGAGGAAACCGTCATACGTTCCGCTCGCAACCTGCGCGACTCCCACAATTTGTCCAAGATTATTGATACACTCGGCCTCGGCCTGCGCTCCGCCCAATGTACCGAGATCCTGCATGCCGCCGCTCTGGGTATAAAGGAAGGCCCGAGTGGGATTACCGCTACCGAAGGAGTCGGAATACCCCACGACCATTCCGCTATTGTTGATCGCGGTGGCAACGCTCACCCTGTAATCGCCGCCGAATGATCCCAGGTTCACCAGCGGACCGCTTCCCGTGTAGAGGAAAGCGTGGGAATAGTCGGTATAAATATCGCCGTAACCCAGGACCTCGCCGAGGTCGTTGATTGCGGTGGGGTGACTGCCTGGGCCGGTCAGCGTGCCGAGGTCGGTGACGGTGTACTGGATATTGTCAGCATAGGCGTATGCCGTCGCTGCGCAAATGAGGAATACCGCGATAAGTTTTGTCTTGCTCTTGATCATGGGATTTCAACCTGTGACGTTATCAAGGTGCATGCGCCAACGCTGAGGATCGAGAAACAGTCCCGCCGAGCGGACCAAGCACGCCCCGGCCCAGCAACCAAGACCGGGCTCGTGTCGCGCGGGCCGAAAAGGTCCGAACGGCTTGCTTCGTAGCGGAAGCGATCAAAACGTGACAGCCGCGCCTTGTGATGGTGCCAATGGGATCTGAACCGAAGACGCCAAGATCCAACACACCTGGGCCTAAGAAAGCGAACCGGCCTGCCGCCCTTTGCAAGCCGAACGAACAGTAGTTTACCATATTCAGGTAGAGCATGTCAAGCATTTTGTCTGCAATCATGGAATTTCTCGATATCTCACAGGCATTCGCGGAGGGGCCACAACGGAAACCGGGTGGTCGCAGTGCCCCATCAACTGGCGGGCCAGCGAGGGCAGCAAGCGCGGCGGGCCTGCCGTGTCGTCAACGCTCATCCGCTTCTTCCAGCACGTCATTGCGCTGCTCCTGGGGAGTCGTCAAATCCTTCCGAAGGGCGTCGATCCAGACAGCGCCGTTTGCGATTGCGGGCCGGGACGATGTTGCCCTCGGCGCCGCGCTTACAGCGGGTAACCAGGCGGACGCCTTCAGCCTTGCGGGCACTGGGCGACGGCCTGCCGCCATCGAGGTCAAGCACGCCGTCGGCGAGGATCAGGGTACCGATGGTCAACGGGCAGCCGTGGAGGTCAAGCGTGACACCACCATCGATCAGGATGCCACCGTAGTTAGATTCCGCGCAGAAATCGAGGACCAGTGTGCCGGCACTACTATGGTCAGTGATCGTTCCGCCGTCCAGACACACGCCGCCGTCAGCGGCGAGCAGGCGCGTTGCGTCATCCAACGCCATCGCGCCGTTCTCGATCATGGTCGGAGCGGCTTCGATGGGCGGAAAGTTCCGCTGCCGCAGACGCCGCAAGGGCGGGAAATGCCGCCGGGGGGCATTGCCGGCAGGCCGGCAACGCAGACCGCGTCGCGCAGTGTACGGGCCGTGGAATATTTGACTGCCTTTGCGGCAGGCGACCTGGAAAGAGCGTTTTCGCGTACCCATGGGAATCCTCGCTCGCACATGGAAGGACCCAAGCTGACACAAGGGGCAGAATATCACATCGCAAAAAATTTGTCCACCGGCCGCGCGTCGAAGTTGGTCGACGGGCTTGAAAGCGCGTTTTTCTGGCCGTTTTTGCAGGGTCGCTATGATCACCGGCCTGGAAAAAACGCGCGCGTCGAAGTTGGGACAGACGAGTTGCGTTTGGCACGAGAATCGCAGTCAACGGGCGGCGCAGCGAGCATGCGAGCAGCGTGCGCCGCGGTCTGCTATGCGGGCGAACCGCAGACGGAGACGAGGCCGCTAAGTTGACCAACACTAGCCCGCCGCGCAAGCGAGGGACCCTTGCTTGCTCGCCGGGCTAGTGTGAGGATCTTTCATGCCCGGGTAATAAGCAGCGCTTTGTTGCGAATCTGTTCCAGCCTACGCCAGGCTGTTAGACCCCACCTCGCTTGCCGAGGTTGGTGAAGAGGTTGAAAAAGCTAAGAAACCATGCACCTCCCTCACTCTCTTCTTTCGCCGGACCTTAGCCGTCCAACCTCCTTCACCAACCGGGACGAGCCCGGTGGGGTCGACGGACACGTAGTGGCTTGGCGTTTTAGCTGTCCAACCTCCTTCACCGACCCAGACAAGCTGGGTGGGGTCTGAAACTCGACGGTTATATCAATCCATCGAGCGCTATGCGACGAACTCCCATCGCGCCCCGCGTCCGGTCCCGTCGGATGAGAAGTGAATCAGATTCAGCTTCTGATCGGGCGGTGGGGGCAGAGAAAGCGCCGATTAAAGCCGGCAAGGAGTACGGCCCAAGAGATCGGGACGCAGCACAAAACCCCACCGCCTTCGCTGATTGGTTCCACAATAAGCTCGGGGAGTGGTCGGAGTCGGCCCCGGCCCCGAACGGCCAGGCTAGGGCTGTTTCATCATCGCTGGAAAGAGTTCGGTCGGTCCGCAGCGAGCGAAAGAGAATGCCTTTGCCGTCGCCACAGCAGACGAATCTCCCCAAGTCCCAGTAGTGCCGTTGCCCGCGGTGACATTAGCGGTCAGTGCCACATTCCGGTTGGAAGCCGTCAGACCGGTCGTGGTTGAGGCGTGGCTGGTCATGATGGTCTTTGTCGCGCTGGTAATAGCCGATGTTGGCTGGCTCAGGAGTTGCGCAATGTCCACCTGGAAGTCTAAACAATATCCCGGAACTCCTAGGCCACTCATATTGGTCAACGATCCACCGCTGAGCAACTGCCGGTTTTCGAGCGATTCAAATCCGACGCAACGGGTACGCGCCTTCGCACGCTTGCTAACTTCTTTTGCCCTACGAACTTGGAAACTCGTTTTCCAGTTCTTCGCCTGTTGAAGCCAATGCAACATCATCATGCCTCTTAGAAGACTCGCGTTTAGCGTACTATCCACAGCAGTTTAGTTTATCACATTTTTGAACGGGGGGCAATGAAATTTCTCGCGTTACCCCGTAGGGCTACACCGGAACCTCCCCCACAATCGGTGAATGCGAGACTGGCTGGGAGTTCCGGGGACAGGAGTTCCGGGGACACATGCTTTACTCCAATTTTCCCAAACGGAACCCTATTTCGACCGCGAACCGTCCATCGAAACGGCTGAAAAACGACGCGGCATTGTGAATCGCTATGGAACCAGGGGCGGAATAACCGTCGGCGGCTCCGGACTAACTTCTGTGTAGGTTACGCCGATATTGCGCCGCCGAAGCAACGAAACGCCCTTTTCCGTAACTTTCGTGTCACGCGCGATCACATTCCGCAACGACGACATCCCGGCGAGCTTCTCCAAGCCGGCATCGCCCACCTTCGTGCCACTAATGCCAAGCGTTTCCAGTTCCGGCAATTTGGCGATGTAAGCCATGTCTTCGTCCCCGACGTGCGTTCCCGTCAGGTCGAGCCACCGAAGCGCAGCCAATTTCGTCAAAAACCTCATGCCGGCGCCCGTAACACGAGTGGCGCCGAGATCCAGGCAGCCCAGCTCCGGAAGCGTGGCGATGGGCGCGAGGGCCGCATCGCCTATCAGCGTCCGTTCACAATTGAGAAGCCGAAGGTGCCTCAAATTCGCGACGGGCTTCATGCCGGCGTCGGTGACCTTCGTTCCGTAGAGACGCAGTTCCTTGAGGCCGCGCATCTCTCCGACAAATTCCATTCCTTTATCGGTGATCTTGCTGAACTCAAGATCTAGCTCTTCGAGGTGTGTGAAACCGCGGATCGACCGCAGGCCATCGTCGGTGATCAGCCTGGACCCGACCCTAAGGTCCCGCATGTTCGTCATGTTCCGCAGGTGGTGCAAGCCAGAGTCGTTGATCTTCATCGCTGCCCAGAACTCCTCCAGTTCGACGAGCCCCTCGATGGCCGCAAACGCGTCGTCGGAGATGTTGGCGTTGATGCTCAATCTCCGCAGGTGACGAAGCTTGCCGATATAGACCAGCCCGGCATCATCAACGCGGGTGGCCCAGACGTTCAACGACGTCAGGTTCTCGTTGCCGCTGAGCGTCTCCATGGCTGCGTTGTCGACACGGGTGAATTCAAGGTTCAATTCTCTGATCGCCGGATGGCCCTTCAGGGGGGCTACGCCCCTTGAACCGATTTTCGTGCGGGAGAGATCGAGCGACCGAAGCTTGGGGAGCCTTGCGATCATCTTGACGTCCCAGTCGCTGACGTTCGATGCGCGAAGACTGAGGGAATCGAGCTTCGGGCTCTTTGCGAGTGCCCCGATAACGAGGTGAAAGCTGGGAACTGTGCGGACTTTCAGGCTGGCCAGGTTCGGCAGCGCCGCCAGCGCGAGCATGTCGCCAACGCTCAGGGTCTTTCCGAAGTCATCGCTGACGTGAACGGTGTCGTCGCGCTGGTCCATGATCACGCGCCAGCCGAGGCCCTTCAGCTTCGCGAGGATCGGCGGGATTGCCGCGGGCGCGGGCCGCTTTGGCGGCTTAAATCCCGGCGGAGCGAACGGATCGTTGGAGTTTTCATCCAAATCCGCTTGCTGCGGCGCGCCGGCAGCTCCTGACGGGTTAGGGACCGCCTGCGTACTTTCAGCGGAAGACTTGCTCGGCGGCTCCTTTGAGCCGCGCGGGCCCGCTGAGGGCGGACCGAAGGGGTCGGGGTCGTCCGCATCGACCCGAACGTTTGGCCGCGCCGGCCCGGCCGAAAAACTGTCGGCGCGGTGTTCTACTGACCCCGGGCTCGTCGCAGCGGACTTTAGGTCCTGCGACTGTTCGGCCGCGACGGCCATCGCGGCGAAGACCAAGATCATTGAGGCTATGGGCACCATTTTTGTCACCATGCGGTGGTAAATATTCCTGAAGGTTTCAGCTTTGTTTACAGTCATTCGTGTCCGAAACGGATCGAATGCCGCTTGCGGCGGCGAAGAGCAAAACGAGCGATGTAGTACGTTTCATCTCAGTTATCCTTTCGATCATCCGGCCCAGCCGTCATTTTACGCTTCAACTGGCGCGACAGGGAGCCCAGGAGCTTCGGCAGGCGGGCCCGGTCGTCGTCGCTCATCCGCTTGGCGAGCTTGAAGATCAGGCGGCGCAGGCGGGCTGCGGCGACGGCCAGCGGGAAACAGGCGTCATCCTGCCGCCGCGCCAGCGCCCGCAGGCCGGCGGCGGTCAACATCCGGTCGTCGCTCTCCATGACCGCCCGCACCCATTTTTCATAAACGTCTTGGGGCACCCTCGCCTCTTGTTGGTAGCGTGAGGACTGGCTCCGGGTCAGGCCAAGGTCCTCCAGGATAAATGTCGCACGCTGCGACATATTCCGTTTCCCCCGTTCCGCCAGCTCGCCGCGTTCGCGCATCGTCTTCAGCACGGTCCCCATCTTGCGGCGGGCGTCCAGGCCATGCCGCGTGGCGGTATTGATGGCCTCGCGGCCCAGCCCGGCCGCCTTGGCATACTCGCGGGCAAGCTGGGCAAGGTTCTCCACCTTGCGTATCTCCTCAATGGTAACCGCCTTCTCAAGCATCCGGCCCGCCTGCGGGAGCAGGGCGATAGCGGAACTGTTGGCGGCCGTGAGTTTCGATCTGGCGATCATTGCGCTGCTCCTGGGGAGTCGTCAACTCCTTCCGCAGGGCGTCGATTCCGCCCGCGCCGTTTGCAGGCCGGGACGATGTTGCCTTCCGGGTCGCGCTTGGAGCCGGTAGCCGGGCGAACGGCTTCAGCCTGGCGGGCGCTGGGCGACGGCCCGCCGCGGTTGAGAAAAATGTATCCGGCACACTCCGTGTGCCGTTGGGGTCGGCACACGGAGTGTGCCGGATACATTGGAACGTCGCCAGTTATTGATTTTCGCGTCCTGAATGCCGCGGCGGAATCGAGGACCAGCACTCCACCGCTGTCGGTCCCGTCACACGAGAAACGGATCAGTTCCAACTCCTGACAATCCATCTCTCACTCCTAATGTGTAAATAGATTGCCCTGTCGGTCGGGTTCGTTGGAGCACCGTACGGCCCGAGTCACAATCACCAAGATAGTGCCTTTTGCGAAACATGTCAAAAAGACAATCTCAGTTGCCATAGAGAACACAGAGTTCACAGAGGAGGAGTCGTTAAGAAATATTGCTCAATCGCGGTAGGACGGATTGCCGATCGGTCTGGAACAAAACGCCGGATTGGCAATCCGTCCTACGAATAAACTGTCCAACTTATTCTTGAACGGCTCTGGAGCGGAGCGCGGAACCGGCCTCTTTCTCTGTGGTCTCTGTGCTCTCTGTGGCAGACTTCATTCTCAACTCTGTAGGGCCTTGGAATTGAACCATGTCCACTTCCTTGCCCGACCGCGAGAAGCCCCGAGATGGTTGCGCAAAACAGGCACGCCGCGACAAATGGCTGTGCGCCGGCTAGCGTATTGTTATGTAGAGCGCGCTAGGCAGCGCATTTGAAAAGCTCGGAATCGTTCTTTGACAGCAATTAATTATTTTTATGACTCTGCACTTAAATGTCTACAAGAAAGCACCCTGTGCCCAACCCCTAGATACTATACACATGACCATGTATCCAAAAAAGTGGCTAGGAAGTGGCTAGGTTGACCACAAAAGTGGCTAGAAAATGAGACAAAGTGGCTAGGTATTATCTAGGTATTTCGGCTATGGAAAACCTGTCGTTAGAGTGTCAAGCGTTTTTTTCAGCAGTTTTCGCCGTGCGAGCAATACCTTTAGTGGAAGCCGGATATAGCCGTGGAAGTACAAAATCGCCGCAAAAACGCCGAAAGGCACCTTTTTTCGATGTGGCCACATCACTGCCTGACCCGATACGGTGGTTTGCCCGCGGCGGCCAAGGTGGGAGAAATGCCGCGGGAAGCACTTTTTTCTGACCCCAGGATTGTTGCAACAAGACGGGCACGCCGCGACAAATGGCCGTGCGCCAGCCAGCGTATTGTGATGGTAGAGCCCGCCACAGAGATCACAGAGAGCACCGAGGATACCTCTATGATGTGCCAGGCATCGCTTGTTGTGGTCGAAGTCCCAAAAATCGCGAAAGGATATTTAGAGGCCGGTCAGCGGGACTACGAGGCCGTCGTAGGCCAGTTCCATCCCCGGCGGCAAGACAGCGTTGGTGGCCTCGTGCTCCAAGTCGTGGCAGATGTGCGTGAAGAACGTGCGCCGCGGCCGCAATTGCCGCGCGATTTCCACCGCCTCCTCGAGCGAAAAGTGCGTGGGGTGCGGGCGGTGACGAAGGCCATCGAGAATCAATACGTCGAGAGCTGCGAGCAACTCGCGACTCGCCGCCGGAATGCCGTTGGTGTCGGTGCAATAGGCCACGTCGCCCACACGGAAACCAAGCGTCCAGTAACGGCCGTGCTGGAGCGGAATAGGCGTGATCCGGGCGCCCAGGATCTCGACGGGTTCGGTTTCCACGCGTTCAAGAATAAGCTTCGGCAGCCCGCCGGCCTCGTAGTGCCGCGTGGCGTCGTCGAAGGCGTAGTCGTAGGCCTTGCGAATCCGCTCCTCGACTGTCGCCGTGCAGTAGACCGGCAGATCGCGGCCGAGATAGTTGGCAAAGATCCGCAAATCGTCCAGGCCGAACAGATGATCGGCATGTTCGTGGGTATAAATCACGCTGTGAATCAAGCCAATCTGCTCGCGGAGCAACTGCATGCGAAGTTCCGGAGGGGTGTCGATAAGCAGGTTGCCGTCCGGCAGGCCGAGAACCACGCTGCACCGGCCACGCTTATTCTTGGGGTTTGGATCGAGGCAGACCGGGCAGCCGCAACCGATCACGGGCACCCCGTGCGATGTGCCCGTTCCGAGAAAGACGAGCTGGTTCTGAAAATTGCGGTTGATCTTCAGGATTGGCATGAGGATGAAAGATGAGGGATAAAGGGCATGTTCAAAACCGAGATTGCACTTCCGCCGACGAAAACTCTGTAGGGAACGCGGGGCGCCCGCAAGCGGGTGCCCCGCGTTCCCTACAGCAGACGGCGCGCGTATTGAACCATGAGGGATGAAGGATAAGCGATAAACGAGCAGTGGGCAACGGGTTGTGGAAATGCGTGAAAGAAAAAGATTGGGTTGTCTGGAAAAACCGGATTATATTCTGAGCGGCAAATTGGAGTTTGCAGGGTTGCCGTCCCTTTTCAACCGTTCTTGACCCCCCGTATAATAATGGGTAAATTGTTACGTTGGCATCAGTTGCGCCGACGCACAGGTCCAGCGAATGGGGGCCAAGAAAGCATAGATGGGTGGAGGCCCTGCGGAACGCTATGGAAGAAGTACTGTCGCAGATTTGGGATGCCTTAGGTGATATCTTCGGCAACATCAGCCGCGGGATCGAGCGGTCCTTGACGGGGTTGTTCGGTTCGTCGAACGCCAGGTACATCAAGAAACTACAGCCGATGGTCGATGCCATCGGGGCCTTGGAAGCGAAGTACCAGGCGATGACCGACGCGGAATTGAAGGAGCAGACGCCCCGCTTTCGCAAGCGCCTGGCCGGGGGCGAGACACTCGACGACCTGCTGATCGAGGCCTTCGCCGTTTGCCGCGAGGCCGGCCGCCGGAACTTGGGCATGCGGCACTACGACGTGCAGTTGATGGGCGGCATCATCCTGCACCGCGGCAACATCGCGGAAATGGTCACCGGCGAAGGCAAGACGCTGGTGGCCACGCTGCCGGCCTACCTCAACGCCTTGGAAGGCAAGGGCGTACACGTGGTCACGGTGAACGACTACCTGGCCCGTCGCGACATGGAATGGATGGGGCCGCTGTACCTGTCGCTGGGTCTGACGGTCAACGCCATCCAGA
>CAZTPX010000254.1:0-10830 GCA_964615095.1 uncultured Planctomycetaceae bacterium
GCTGGCCGACGCGTCCTGGTTGAAATCCTCCTCGACTGCACTGTCTTCCATCAGCAGGAAATAGCGGCTGGCAAAGCGCGACACCTCGTGCGCGTCGAGTTGGCCCAGGATTCCCAGTTCGGAGTCGTCCAGGGCCTTCTTCTCCGCCAGGAAACGGTCGAGCGTGCGGCGGCTTATTTTGGCCAGGCGGGCGGCCTCGTCGGTCTTCACGTAATAGGAATAGGCGATCTGCCGCCGCGGCGTGGGCAGATTGACCAGGTGGAAGAAGCCTTGCTGGTCGGAGTGCCAATTCGGCGCTGCGAAGGCCACGCCCACCGGATAATCGCCCGGCGTCAGCGAGTTTCCACTCACGCAATGCGCCGTGCGGTCGTCGATCCGATCGAAATGCGAAGGGTGGGCGGCGCCGGGCGATTGCATCGGCACGCCCACCACCAGGTGTTGCTCCGTCTTCTGCTTGCCGCCGCTCCAGCATTCCGCCACCAAGGCCGGCCGCGTCAACTCCAGAAGTTCCCGCAATTCGCTGTCGGCCTTCTTGTCCTGCTTGCCACGCAACCGCGTCTCGATGGCCGCTTTCACCCGCGGAACCTCGCGATCTTCCGCCAAGACGTCCAGCAATTGCTGCCGGGCGATACGGCGGCGCACGGCGGCCCGCGCGTCGTGCTTCGCCACGGGTTGCTGCAACTCGTCCAGCCAATCGTCGATCTGCGCCGCCGACACCGGCGGCAGGCTCCAATCGGGGGCATCGTTGGAAAGCCAGATGCCCCAGGCAACGTTGCGGACCGCCTCCACGCGGCGATAGGTGTCCTCGGAGAGCAAGGGATCGGCCAGACGCTGCTTGAGGCTCACCATGATCGGTTTGGCCAGTCGCTCGCTGGCTGCCATCCACCGCAGGCGTTCGAAGGCCCCCGCGCGGACCGCATAGGAATCGTCATCCAACTGGCGCACCAGCCGCTGCAGTTCTTCCTGCGGCACCGCTTGTGGCGGCTCGCTCCCGGCCAGCGGCAAGCGAGTCCGCCAGGCCGTGATCCGCCAGCGGACCTCGAAGGGCAACTCCGGCTGCAAGACGAGCTGCTGAAACTCTTCGGCCAGCATCGACGCCAAGTCGGGCATGCCCAGCCATCGCTCCAGCCGCCCGGCGGCATAGCAGCGGGTCTCGTAGCAGGGGTTGTCCAGCTCCTGAATCAGTTGCTGGAATTCCGCCCGATGTTGGGCCTGAACGTCTGCCGCAGGCCGGGGATTCTCCTCGCCGGCCGGCGCGACAGCCGCCAGCAGCGAAACCACGACCCCCCATACGGAGATTATTGGAAGCGAGCTTTGCATTCAATTAGTATCCGTCGGCCACGGTCGATTGTCCACCAAATATCCGCGACTGCCCTTGTTGCAAGCGGCTATTTTGGTTATACGCACGCAATAAGCCTGCGCGGACAGGTCGCTCGTAGTACCCGTTTGAGCCGGAATTTCCGGCTAGGCAATGATACAATGTATCAAGAATCCGAGGAGGATACCATGATACGCCGCATATTTAGCACCCCCACACTTGCGTCGCTCCTGGCAATGGCCATCGTCATTTGTCTGCTCTCCGCTCGCGTTGCCCGGGCCGACGACGACGATCTCGACCCCGAGCAGATCAAGGTTGCGCTGCACACGATCACGGATATCGAAGAGGGGTTTGTGGACCGGACCATCAAACTGGTGCAGGCCGGGACCTTGCCTCGCGACATGTTCCAGAGCACGTTTCTCTGGGCACGCAAGAAGCCGCGTCATAAGTTCCAGTATTTCAAACAGGCCCTGACCGTCCGCGCGGCCGGGATTGGTGTTACGCTGTAGGATGTTTGAAGGAGTTCGTTACTGGTGGCGTCGTCCCTGCGGCGGTGGCGACGTATTGGCCTTGGCCTTGCCCTTGGTCATCTCCACGATGTCGTTCACGTTGATGACGTTCATCGATCGAATGTTCCTCACCTGGTATTCGATCGACGACGTGGCGGCGGCCATGCCGGCGGCCATGCTGCAGTTCACGCTGATCAGCTTTCCGCTGGGCGTGGCGACCTACGTCAACACATTCGTAGCACAATACCAGGGCAGCGGCCGCGTGCGGCAGATCGGGCCGATCGTCTGGCAGGGGATCTGGATCGGTCTGGCGGCCGCAGTGCTGCTCTTGCCCACGGCCCCGCTGGCCCGTCTGTACTTCGAGCATGCGGGCCACGACCCCAAGGTCGTAGTCGAAGAAACGACCTACTACTCGGTGCTCATCTTCGGTTCGGGGGCGATCATCCTGGCGGGCACGCTCTCCGCGTTCTTCACCGGCCGCGGGGCGACCTGGGTGGTGATGGTCGTCGATTGCACCTCCGCGGTGCTCAACGGCGTGCTGGCCTGGCTATTGATCTTCGGCCACTGCGGATTCACCCGCGGGGGCATTGCCGGCGCCGGCGCGGCCACCGTCTGCGCGGAATGGTTCCGCGTGCTCTGCTATGCCGCGATCATGCTGCGGCGCGAATACCGCAAGTACGGCCTGGCGTCGGGCTGGCGTTGGAACGCGGCCTTGGCCCGCAGGCTCTGGCACTTTGGCGCGCCGGGCGGCTTGCAAGTGTTCGTGGAATGCGCCTCGTTCACGCTCTTCATCACCCTGGTGGGAGGGCTGGGCAAACTGATTCAGGCCGGTACGATGTTGGCCTTCAACGTCAACAGCGTGGCCTGGGTGCCGATGATGGGCATGGGGCTGGCCGTCTCCACGCTAGTGGGCCAGCAGCTTGGCGCAAACCGACCCGATCTGGCCGCGCGGGCCACCTGGACGGCATTCGTCTTGGCCATGCTCTACATGTGTACGATGTCGCTGTTCTACGTGACCGTGCCCGACTGGTTCCTCATGGGCCATGCGGCAGGCATGGCCCCGGAGGACTTCGCGCCGTTGCGGGAACTGGTGGTGATCCTCTTGCGGTTCGTGGCCGCCTATTGCCTGCTGGACGCCTTGAACGTGGTCTTTGCCAGCGCCATTCGCGGCGCGGGCGACACGCGTTTCGTGTTCTGGACCGCGCTGGGAACGTCGCTCGTGCCGCTCAGCCTGGCATGGCTGGGGATTCACCATTTTGGCCGGGGGCTGTACTGGTGCTGGACACTGCTCACCCTCTGGGTCTGCTCCGCCGGCTTGATCTACTTCGCCCGCTTCCTGCAAGGCAAGTGGCGGACCATGCGCGTGATCGAGCCGGAAGTTGACCGCGAGCCCACGGCCGTGGTATGATTGTGCCCTGCTAATGTAGTGAGTCAAACAGAGGGGGATTTATCCTCTGAACGAAACCCTGTAGGGAACGCCCTCCGTGGCGTTCCGCGAATTCGGAACGCCACGGAGGGCGTTCCCTACAGAGTCAAGATAAAGACCGCTAATTCAAAGTCGCTACACTAGCCTTCCTTCTTGGGCGTCTTCTTCTTCCCTGCCCCGATCTTCTGCTGGAGTTTTTCCTTCTGCTCCGGCGTCAAGACTTCCAGGACTTGTTTCAACGTAGCGCCGACCAGCTTCTGAAGTTCCTTGCCGATGGGTTCCATCTTCTTCAACTGCTCGTCGGTGAGTTTGAGCGATGCTTCCACCGACTGGAAGAACTTCCGGTCCTTCTTGTCGGACTTTTCCATCGCTTCCTTGCCGATTTGCTTCTGATCGTCCGTCAGCACCTCGCCGAGTTGCGCCAGGATGGTATTTTTCTGGGCCTCGAAATCGTCGCGGATCTTTCCGAGCTTCTCTTTCTGGGCATCGTTCAAATCCAGTCCTTCGACGGCGCTCTTGATTTGCTCGATCCGCAACATCGTCCGCGCGATGGGAGTGAGCCGCACGCCCTTGGTTTCCTTTTTGGCTTCATCGGCGGCCATCGCCGCGGTGACGAGCAATCCAGCGATGATAGTTGCCGACACGATCTTTAGACTCTTCATCAATCCATCTCCTTTTGAGGGGGGTGAAACCGGTCCTGCCGCGCGGTTCGCCCAAAACGATGGACTTTCCGTGCAGCGGCCGTTTGTTGAAACCTTGCAAACGAGTCCTGATTCTATCGGCGCTCCCACGGATGATCAAGTGCCTTGTTTTCTTGTATAATAGCGGAACTATGCCCGACCCCATTGTCTTGAGCACCTGGTCGTTCGGTCAGAGGGCCAACGCGGCAGCCTGGCCTTATCTGGCCGGCAACGCCACATCTTCCCTGGACGCTGTGGAAGCGGCCTGCCGCGCCTGCGAAGCCGACCCGCGGGTGATGAGCGTGGGCCTGGGCAGTTACCCGGACCAGGCCGGCGAGGTGAGCCTCGACGCGTCGATCATGCTCGCCCCTGCCCGCTGCGGCTCGGTCTGCTACGTGCGGCGTTTCCTGCACCCGATTTCCATCGCCCGGCTCGTGATGGAAAAGACCGCGCACACGATGCTTGCCGGCGCGGGGGCCGAGCGCTTCGCCGAGCTTCACGGCATGACGCCGACTGACCTGTCGACCGAGCAGTCGCGCGCCGCCTGGCAGAAATGGCTTGCCGCGCGCCCTGCCGTCGAGCGGAGCGATCTGCCGGCGGCCAATTTCGAAGAGCAGTTTATCGATGAGGGTCTGGCCCATCGGGACGATCGCGCTCCGCACGATACGGTGGGCGTACTAGCCCTGGACGCTCGCGGCCAGCTTGCCGGTGCCTGCTCGACCAGCGGTTCGGCCTTCAAGTTGCCCGGTCGAGTGGGCGATTCGCCCATCATCGGCCACGGGCTGTACGTGGACCCGCGGGCCGGGGCGGCCGTGGCAACCGGCTTGGGCGAGTTGGTCATGGGTGTTTGCGGCACTTTCCTGGCCGTCGAGGCCATGCGCCGCGGGGCCGCGCCGCGGGAGGCCGCCGTCGAGGTCTTGCAACGCATCATCGACAGCTACACGCTTCGCGCCGAGCACCAGGTGGCGATCATCGCTCTCGATTCCCAGGGCCGCTGGAGTTCGGCCGCCCTGCGGGCCGGCTATCACACCGCCGTCCGCACGCCCACGCGCGATGAGTTGGTCGATCCCGAACAGGTCATGCTGCCGTGAAGTCCGCAGCGATGGACGCCGCCCACCCGGCGGCGTTGGCAGAAGTGGCCGGAACATTTTTGCAACTCGTTCGCTGATTCTTTCCGCCCTCCCATACTTTAGGGACCCGACAGCCTATGGCCGATTGCCTCGCGCCGCACTATAATTTCCAGCAAACCGGCTTTCGGACCGCCCGCGGACTGACGCGTGCGGCGCCGAAGCTCGGTTATCGTTTGCGCGGATAGAAATGGCACGTTGGAGTCCCGGCTTTAGCCGGCAATCGGGCATGAATTCCGGCTAAAGCCGGGACTCCAACAACCGCATTTCTGCCCGCGCGCAGTATAACCATCAAGGACATGCGCATGCGGCGACCAATCACGGCATTACTTGCGGGACTTTCTCTGCTTGCCGGCGGCATGGCGGGATGCAAGGGAAAACAGGAATCGCCAGAGACTGCCCCCCAAGCCGCGGCCACGGCGGAATCCCGACAAGCGGTCTTGATCTTTGCCGCCGCCAGCACAACCAATGCGATCGACGAGATCAAGGTCCTGTTCCAGCAGCAGTCGGGCATTGACGTCCGGGTCAGCTATGCCGCCTCTTCCACCCTGGCGCAGCAGATCGTCCAAGGCGCCGACGCCGACATTTTCCTCTCCGCCGACATTCAATGGGCCGACTTCGTAGCCGGCCGCGGCATGGAGGTCCGGCGGAGCAATCTGCTGGGCAACCGCCTGGTGATCATTGTCCCAGCCGATTCGCTGCTCAAGATTCAATCTCCGGCGGATCTCGCGGCGGACTCCGTGACGCACCTGGCCGTGGGCGATCCGGCGGCAGTGCCCATCGGCAAGTATGCCAAGCAGGCGTTGCAGAAGCTTGGCCTCTGGGACAAACTCAAAGGCAAGATCGTTGCCGGTTCCGACGTGCGGCACGCCCTGGCCTTCGTAGAGACCGGGGCCGCGGAAGCGGGGATCGTCTATGTCACGGATGCCGCAATCAGCAAGAAGGTCAAGGTCGCGTATACAATTGCCGAGGACTTGACGGGTTCCGTGCGGTATCCACTGGTCCTGCTCAAGCACGCCCAGGGCAATGACGCCGCCGAGAGCTTCTATCGTTACCTCCGCTCGCCGGAAGCCGCCAAGGTCTTCGAGAAGCATGATTTCGTGGTCCTTGGTGACGATCCGCACGGGATACCCTGATGTTGACGATCGAGGAATGGACGGCGTTACGATTGAGCCTTCAAGTTGCCGCCTGCGCGGCCTTGGCGGCAATGCCCTTTGCCATCGCCGCCGGCTACGCGCTGGCCCGCTGGCAGTTTCCCGGCAAGTGGCTGGCGGAGACGACCCTGCATTTGCCGCTGGTCTTGCCGCCGGTCGTGGTGGGCTTCGTGCTGCTGACGCTCTTGGCGCCCCATGGTCCGCTCGGAGCCGTGCTGCTGCGCTGCCTCGGCGTCAAGCTCGTCTTCACCTGGGTTGCCGCGGCGATCGCAGCGGCCGTGATGAGTTTCCCCCTGGCGGTGCGGGCCATGCGGCTCGCCTTCCAGGCGGTTGACCCGCGGCTGGAGATGGCCGCCCGCAGTCTTGGGGCAACACCCTGGCGGGCCTTCTTCACTGTGAGCCTGCCGTTGGCGCGACGGGGAGTGATTGCCGGCACCATCCTGGCCTTCGCCCGCAGCCTCGGCGAATTCGGTGCGACCATCATGGTGGCGGGAAACATCGAGGGCCAGACCCGCACCCTGCCCCTGGCGATCTACAGTTTCGCGGACCGTCCCGACGGCGCATCCGCGGTATGGCGACTGGTAGCGATATCGATTCTCCTGGCCTGTGCGGCCCTTGCCGTCAGCGAGTGGATGGAACGGAGAGCCAACGATGGCGCTCCTTGAGTTTCAATGCCGGCACCGTTTTGCGGGCGGATTCGAGTTGGATCTAGCCTTCGAGTCGGACCAGCACTTCACGGCCCTGTTCGGCCCCTCGGGCAGCGGCAAGACAACCATCTTGCACGTCATCGCCGGATTGCTGCGGCCGCAGGCCGGCGTTGTACGATTGTCGGGGCGGGCACTCTTGGAGACGCACGCGCGGCTTTGCCGGCCGCCCGAGCAACGGAACATCGGTTTCGTCTTCCAGGACGCCCTGCTCTTTCCGCATCTCACGGTCGAGGGCAACCTGCGCTATGGGATTGCCCGCGCTGAAAAGAAACCGCGGCGGGTCGAGTTCTCCCGCGTGGTCGAGGTCTTGGAAATCGGGCCCTTGCTCAAGCGGACCCCGCACAATCTTTCCGGGGGCGAAAAGCAGCGCGTGGCCCTGGGGCGGGCGCTGCTGCGAAACCCGCAATTGCTGGTCATGGACGAACCGCTCGCCGCGCTCGACGACTCGCTCAGAGCGCGGATTCTGAGTTACCTGGAAAGCGCCGTCGCCGAGTGGCAAGTGCCCGTGTTGTACGTCACGCACAGCCAGGCGGAGGTCCGCCGCGCCGCCCGCTGGGTGATCGTCGTCAGCAGCGGCCGGCTGGTGGGCGCCGGCACACCCGATGAAGCCCTGACGCAGCCGGTTCCGCTGGCCTGGACAAACTCGACCGGACCCGTCAATCTGCTGCGCATCGACCGGCTCGACATGGCGGAGGACCGCTGCGTGGCCCACATTGGCGGCAAGGCAATCATCGTCTCCGCGGGCGGGCCGCAGCCGCAGGCCGCATCCTTCATCCAGTTCCGGCCCGCGGACGTCATGCTCTCGCGCGGCGACGTGTGCGGAGTCAGCGCCCGCAACCACCTGCAAGGTCAGGTCTGCCGCATCCTGACTCTGGAGAGCTCTGTTTTTGTGGCGATCGATATCGGGCAGATACTCTGGGCGGAAATCACGCAGCAAGCGCTCACGGAACTCCAACTCGCGGTCGGTTGCCAAGTCACCTGCCTGCTGAAGGCGCACAGCGTCGGTCTCGCGTAACGGGAGAGGGGAGATCCCGGATGGCCTCTGAGAGGGATAGCGCTTGCCCAACAAGAATAATCCGGCTTAGGACCGGCGAATCAATACGAGTCGGGCTTCCCAACGTACAGCTATTGGATCGTCGGTCCTTATCCTAGCGGCTCGCCCAGGCAAGCGCAGACAGTGTTGAGCAAGTTGAGGGTCACCATCGCGCTGCGCTCGATGTTTGCCAGCCTGCCTCGATCGTCGCAGCGGCCCTCCAGCTTCGGCAACTCGGCAAGGATGGCCGCCAGCCCTTTACGGTATTCCTTGCGTCCCTTGGCGTCCAAACAAGGTTCCTTCAGATAAGTGGCCGGTCCCGGCGACGTGCCGAAAAGGCCCTGATCCAGCTTGAACTCGCCGGGCTTCCCCACGCCCCACAGCTTGCGGAACAATTCCTCCGACCATTGACTGAAGTAGGATTCCTCGGCCAGTTCAACCATTCGCCCCAGCCTTCGGGCGGCCTCCGCGTCGCGAGGCCGGTAGAGCGATTCCAGGACCTCGTCTAGCACCTCCGCGCCCTTGCGCCGGGTGTCGGAGAGGACGCGGCCGCCCACGGCGATCATCAACTCCTGGCCGGCATTGTTCACGGGGCCTTGGTAGTAGAGACAGCCGCGCACCCCGTCCCGAAACTGCTCTGCCAGGGCCTCGCTGGCCCGCTTGGGATAAGGCAGGAAATACGAGGCCCGATCCCAGCGCGTGTCGGGGTAGAGCCAAAGTCGGCCGGAAGTACCGTAGGCGCAGTGCAGACCGGCAATGAACGCCCGCCGCTTGGCTTCCGGGACTTGGTAGCCCGTGTGTCCCTGGTCGAACACGCAATCCACGTGCTTGCTCAGTTCAACGACCCTAGCCAATTCCGCGTCGCTGAATTGCTTGCCCGCGGGGACCCAGTTGATCGTGATCACGTAGACGGTCTTGTCCGGCCACTTCTGCTTGATGTAGTCGGCCGTCTTGGCGTTGATGCGCACGTTGTACGCCACCACGCCGTCCTTGCCGGCGCAGCGGGGGCACCAGCAGCAGCCCAGATCGCACGATTCCAGGTGGACCGCCCCGAAGTCGAACTGGCCAAGCGTGAAGTCGATGATCCGCTTGACGTACTCGAAAGACTTCGGACTGGCGTCGCACATCGCGTGGGCATGCAGCGTGCCGTCCGGGTTTCGCCCGCAGACCGCCGGGTCGGCGGCGATGATTCTGTCGTAGCCCCAACTGTAGGTGCCCAGGCCAAGCGACAAGCGGATGTTCCGCTCTCGGGCTGCCTCTTGGAGCCGGTGCAAGCGTCGCCGGCGGTTGTCGTCCAGGGCGCTGGTGATATCCGGCGGCCAGCCATAGGTGGCGAACAGGCCCCAGACGTCAAGATAGTTGAACCCGGCCGCCGCCTGGACGTCCATGGCCGCGATCGCGCTCTCCACAGTCTCGTCGTCGAACTGCGGGGCGGGCCAGTTCTCCAGGGGGAGCGGCCGGCGACGCATGTCGTTGATCCAGGCCCCAAAGGCGATGCGGTAGCGGTACGCCGACTCCGGGACACTCCCGATTGGCTTGCCGGCAGCGTCCGCGACCGGGATACACAATGGGAAGGCCATCGAAGCCGCGCCATAACAGGCTGCCGCCAACAGGTCTCGTCGCTTCATCGAGTCTTTCTCCTTGGGTGCCCGCCAATCTTCACGTGCTCCCCATCGCGCGGGCCTTAGCGAGAATGGCGGGCTGGGCAGACTCCATCATCTCGCGCACGTCTTCATAGCGCATGGTCCGCTGCTCGAAGGTCCGCCGGGCGATCGCCCCCAGGAACCGCCCGCGGAACTCGGCCAAGTTCGACCCGTAAATATGAAAACTGTCGGCCATGTGGCAATAGCGGCCCAATTGCACGGGCAAGCCCGACAGTTCGCGCACGCGTGCGGCGATCCGCGACTGCAACTGGATCAGGGCGAATATGTTCATGAAGGCCGCCTTGTACGCGTCGTTCGAGCGGAAGCGCACGTTCATGTTCAACACGGGCACATCGCCCTCTTGGATAATGCGGCACCAGATGCTCTGCAAGCAGGCCGGATCGTAGCAGCGGTTGTCCTCCCAGACTTTCCAGGTAATGGCCTGGGCGCGGCGAGTGTAGGGCGTCTCGGCCAGTTGGCGGCAAACGTGCTCGATCTGGTCGATCGGGGCCTGCGTGGGCGCTTCGTAGGCGAACAGGCGTTGATGGTAGGTGTATTCCCAGCGGGTGTCGGCCGGGTCATTCGGGTCGCGGACCCAATGGTCCTTGATCCCGTCGCAGACCTCGAGGACATATTCCTGAAGTTCCTCGAAGCCGCCGGGAAAGTCGCGGTGGATCATGGGCTCGGCCAGCGGCTGCTGGACCGTGATGATCATCGTAGCGTCCTTGCTCGCCGGGTCGTCCGGTTTGTCGTACTGGGTCTTGATATCGCAGCCCGACTCGAAGAGCCGCAGCAGGGCGTTTTCCCAGGCCCGGGCGATGCAATCGCCCTCAGCGGTCAATACGGGAATTCCGTTCATAGTCTTCAGTCCTGAAAGTTGGTCTTCCGTGGTCTTCCGTGGCGGTCCAGCGATTATTGTGGTCTTCGCGGGGCAGTTTCGCAAGCGGTCTGGGCAAGGACCGGCCGACAAATGACTTCCCGCAAGCCGTCAAACGTATCGATCGCCTGGCGATAGCGAGTAAGGCCTGGCGAGTCAGAAAAAAGTGCTTGCCACGATGTTTCTCCGGCCTTGGCCGCCGCGAGCAACCCGCCGTATGGGGTCAGGCAGTGGTGTAGCCACATCGAAAAAATAGGCCTTTTGGAGTTTTCGTGGCGATTTTGCACGTCCACGGGTGTATTCGGCTTCCGCTAAAGGTATTGCTCACACGGAGAAAACTGCGGGGAAAAAAACGC
>CAZTPX010000255.1:0-10804 GCA_964615095.1 uncultured Planctomycetaceae bacterium
CAGCAACAAGTCGGCACTGTCGATTATCCAACACTTCTCTTGGCGGAGGCAGCAACTAAGGAAGCAGAACTCTGCGCAAGCAGAGTAAAAGGAAGGATCGCAGCCAGAGAATCGCGACGATCGAAGTAGTGCGTAAAGCTAACCCGATGCCGCCAACTAAGGACGAGCGGCAGAGTCCGGCTGCGCCGGATCAACTTCGTTGACCGCTGTCCTATCCGTTGGACGATCGGCGAGTAGTGTTATGATCTTCGGTCTATTCATTGCGGGTGTGGCATGGATGTTTACGATGGCAGTGGTTACTTACCTCGTCTTTCCGTTAAGTACAAATGCCAAGCTCAAGAGAAACATCTACCGCTGGGGCTTTCTCGTCTCTGACGCACTCCTGTTCGGGTTCTTTGTCTCGTGTGGTGCAGCGTGGTACGAATTATTGGCTGCTGCTGCGATCCTGGGGGTTATCACCCTTGTCCAGTTTTCTGGCGCACGGTTCTGCGATGCGTGCGGAAAGTCATTCTTTCAGGAGTTCCACTTGGAGGTCTGCACTCGTTGTGGAAATCGACTCTCAGGAGACGGTCGTAGCAGCAAGAACGCGTCCAACACGCCGCAGCCGCAGAGCGGGTCGCCGCTTCGTGGTGCTGGGCCTGGAAAAGTGGTAAACTGAAGGACGATTCAATCCGTATGGCGGTGGCACGCGCGGCGACGGGTGCGGCTTTCGCTGATAGGTAAGCGAAGGCCTTCGTGAACACGACTGCGTTGACCAGCACAATCCTGCCCGCGTCCAGGGCTTGAAGCCCCACGGCGCGGACAGGATTGAAACGCCATTCACGCCCAGCCGTTACCGCCTGCCGCCCTTGCCGCGGATCTCGCCCGCGTAAACACTGCTGGCGATCATCACGGCGCCGGCGATTACGAAAACGGTGATGGAACCGGTCGCCAGGCCGAGCAGTCCAGCTAGGCCGAGCGAACCGATGAAATGGATCTTGTTTAATTCAGTTCGTGCTCCCACGAAAGATTCTCCTCTTTACTTGTTCACGATGCAAGACTCCGAAGTGGACGATCATATGAGCATGGAAAATAATCCTTTTGGGTTTGGGTGGTCTTGGACGGGGAACTACTTGCCCAGCGTCTTGAGCGTACAGTTGGACGATGGTCTGCTGCGCTGCCCAGATAAGAAAACAGCCACCACCCCCGACCCTCGCGGCCGAGGAGGTGGTGGACATGGGCACTGGGAAGCCGAGCAAGAGACGGGCGATGCCGCGTTATCGCCGCAGGAGCAGCCAGATGATCGCGGCGGTTTGGCCAAGGATGACGAGCGGCACGGCCACGCAGAAGATCCAGACGTTGATCTGTTTGTAGGTCATACCCAGCTTCTCCGCCAGCCAGACCAGTAGATTCACACAGCCATCGAAAACTCGGTCGATCAAGATGCACTTCCTTCCAGTTCGACCTGCATCGCCTGGAGCCGTTCCAGGGCCGTCCGCAGTTTCGCGTCGACCATGCCGACGCCCGCCACGCCACCCGCGACCGCATGGGTCAACGGTTTCGAGCCAAACCAGCCACCAGCGATGGCGGCGGCGGTGCCCCAGTGGCCAGTGAGAATCGCGGCAGTGAGGGCGGTTCCCGCGAGGATTTGCGCCGTGGGCGATCGCTTCACGATTTCCACTTGCGGGTGCAGGATCTCGAACGCCAGCTTTTCCCGGGCCCGCATTTCGACGGCGGTGGGATGGCTTTTCACGGTGTCGAGAGTCTTACGGGCTTTACGCATTATTTTGTTCAACATATATCGGGTGCCTTTTTTCTGGTCGCGTACTATTGTATCTGCTCCGCAGTCCTGTGCGACCTGGTTCAGGACCTCGAGCGTGCCGTCACCTTCTATTGATGAATTTGGCAGCCCACGCACTCATGGCCACCGCCAGGCCGCAAGCGACCAGCGGCACAATAGACGCCTCGGAGATTGTCAGAAACAGGCCAGTGCCGAGGATGGCGAGTGCGAGCTTGGCGGCGCCAGGGTCGTCGAGGATGCTTCGCATGTTGTGGTTTCTCGGGGGTGAAAGTTCTGATGACTAGCCCGTCGAGATCGAAGTGGTCATGTTGCTCTCCTATAAGATGGTAAAGGGTGGTTGTGTTACGTAAGGCCAGATTGCCTCCAAGGCCCCAGAAGCCCGCTGGCGCGGCGGAAACGAAAGCGGCCGATTGGCCAGGCTTGCTCGGCAAGAAGTAGCAGAAGCCGTCCAGGAGCTGTAGAAGGCTGTCGGCGGCACAGCGGGCGGGAACGGCAGGTTGCTGCCATTACAATAGCCAAGGTCAGGGGGAGAGCACCCACAAGAAGACCATCGTTATTTTGCCGATCGGCAAAACAACGGCTGGATTCTCTCGTTCCGTGCAGGCACTCCCCTGGGGCTGGAATCGGCCGGCGGACGGATCACGTTCGTCACGAATCGGCCGAGTTCGGACGCGCTGTCCGGTCCAGCATCCATGGCTTCATTTCTCCTTTTGAGGTCATGCATGGCCGGCAGGGCTTGCCACTTGATGCGGGACGTTCAGGGAGCGTGCAAGGTCGTCGGCGGCACGGTGGCCATTATCGACGCAAGCGGCAGAAGATGGGAACCTCGGGAGGTTCTCAATCCACGGGCGCATGAGGCTCGCGCCGCGGGATCGAATCTCGAAAGTCTGGCAGCATCATATCCGCGAGGAAAGAAAAAGCCGGGGCTGCGTGCGAAACTCGGTCTACACCGCCACAGCGTCCAAAGGACACTGCGACAGGGTAAGGCTGGTTTCGTGTTCTGGTGTGGCCTCGGCCTGGGTCAGACCGTGGTTACCAGCTTGGTCCGTCTCGAAATTGAAACGAACGCCAAAGGTCTTGGAAACTGCAAATGCAAGCTCCTTCAACCTTTTAATCAGCGTCTCCTTGCTCTGGCCGTCAACAGAGAAGTTGTCGGTGTAAAGTTTGGAGATCACTGAATCGATGGACCTCAAAACGCCGTTGAACGCGGCGGGGTTCTTCTTCTCGCCCGAGGAGCCATTGCGCTTCTCGTTCGCTTCGGAGGCGGCGAGGTTCTCATCGCCTTCAAGGGCGGTGGGCTTCGCCTTGCCTTTAGCGGCGGCGATCAGATCGGGCAGAATCTCCTTGAACTTCGTCCAAGTACGATCGCCCGGAGGTATCTCACCCCAGCAGGACTTCTCATCCTTGCTGAAGTACGCGTACCACCGCATCCGATTGATCTCGGATACGGAAATTTGCAGCTTTTCCGCTGCTCGCTCGACGACGGACCGATCACGTCTTTGTCGTTCGTTCGGTTCGCCTAAGCGAGCGTTGAGAAGGCTACCAATTTTTCGGCGGACTTCAAGGCTCCGCTTTTTATAGGTCGCCCAGAGCTTGACCAGTCGGCCAATCAACTGAGCGTCGTTGTTCTTGGCGGAAACCTTTTCGGCCGCCTGGGTGGTAGAAACCGAAGCATCGGAATTTGCCATAACGGCATTCTCCCTATTGCTAATGGTACTACGCAGCCCCGGCTTTTTGTTTCGTTGCGGGTGCGATGCTGCCGACTTGTCAAAGAACATGGCATCAAGCCAAACGCTGAATCTACTGCTAATCTGCTGCGATTACAATAACCAAGGTTGGGGGGGCAGCATCCACAGGAAGACTGGGGTTATTTTGCCGGCGGCAAAATAGCGACAGGTTTTTTCGTCCCACGCGGGCTGCCCCCCGGAACCCAGAATCGGCCGGGACACGATGGCCGGTGTAGCACCGATGGCTTCATTTCTCGTTTTGAAGTCATGCATGGCCGGCAGGGCTTGCCGCCCTATTGCTGGCCGGTTCGGCTACGCGGCCACGGCGGCTGGGCCGGGCTCGTCACCAGTGAACTTCCGCCAGCTTTCGGCCAGCTCGCGGCGGAGCTGCGAAACCCTGCCTTCGCTCACCTTGAACTTGCGGGCGGCATCGGAAGTCCGGTTTCCGAGCGAGAGGAACTGGGCGATCCGGCGGTCGCGACGTTTCAGCGAATCCAGCCAGGCGGCAAAGTCGATGCGGGTGCAAGCGATTTCCGCTGGGCCGGCGTGCCGATCTTCAACAAGGACTTCGCACCATTTCTGGTCTTCCGGGTCGTAGTGATCCAAGCGATCGACCCGAAAGCCCTTCAGCCTCTGCGCGTAGGACGAGAGCACTTCCTTCGCGTTCAACGATGAGCCAACGCGGCGTCCGTCCTTGATCTGGGCGACGGCATAGCGGGCCAGCACGGTCGGATAGGCGATGCTCATCTTGCCGCGGCGGACGAGGGCCACGAAGGCGACGAGGGCGTTGGCGACCGTTTCTTGAATGGCTTCCTGGCGGGCTTCGCCGCGCAGGTGGCGGAACGCGAACTTCGCATGCTGGACGATCTGCGGCAAGAGGGCCAGGAAGACCCTGTGCCAGCGCGGACGGGGAGCGGGGCAAGCAGCAGCGATACGGGACATTGAGACTCTCCTGATAGATAAGGCCGCCCACGGCGGCCATGGGGTGGGAACATGGCCGCCGCAACGTCGCGGACGGCAGGAACGCGCCGGCAAGAAAGAAAAGGAGCCCCAAAAGCAGCTTGATCGTCGGTTTTGGGGCTCAATAGCTGCTGAAGGTCATCCTTCAGCGGGTAATGCCAGCGCATTCAAGAATTATGACGCAAAATAGCCTTTTCTTTACGTGTCGTGAAGTTGCACAATAACGAAGTGTACACATCGCTCTTGCTCGTCTTTACGACACTGAAGCGGTTCGATACCTGGAAACCGACACCTATTACGACTCCCTGGGGCGGCAGGACTCCACCGTCGACCCCGACGGCACGGTCACCGACACCATATACGACGCCAACGGCAACACGTTGAGCACGTGGAAGGGCACCAGCGACGGCGGCGACGCCGCTTTCCACACATGGGTCGCCGGCAACGCCAACGCGACGGTCGACAGCGACGGCGCTAACATGTACGAGATTTCCGCCAGCACCTATGACGCCGACGGCAACCTGATCGAATCCGACGAGTACTATGACCCCGACTTTGCCACCTCGACGAATCCCACCGGAATCGGTGCGCCGTTCTATCCGACCTACTACGTTTACAATTCGCAGGACCGGCAGATCATCACGGTCAATCCGCCCAACGACGATAACAACGACGTGACCTACACGCTGACTTACTACGACAACCTGGGCGAGACGGTCGAAACACAGCAGTACCTGTTCAACCCGAGCCTCCTGACGCAGACGCTGCTAATCGACGACATCAACAACGCGCAGGGAGAGAGCGCGCTGGCGCCTTTCAACGTCCCCGTGAACACGTCCACCGGCGACACACTGCTCTCCGAGAGCACGACGGCCTACGACAGCTTGGGCCAGGTCTACGAATCGTGCCAATGCGAGGTCGCGCCGGAAGGCTCGCCCTCCGCGGGCACGTTGGAAGATTACCTGCCCACTGACAGTTGGTACGACGCCGACGGCAACGTGCTGGCCACGCGGACCGGTGCCGGGCCGATCACAAAATCGGTCTACAACGGCGCCGGCGAGGTGATCGATTCGTACACCTGCGCCGACCCGAACCCGACGGCAGGGATGGCATACGGCGAAGCCACGACGGTAGGAAGCACGGAGACGGACGTGATCGAGCAGACCCAGACCTGGTACGACGCCGACGGCAACACGATCGCCACGGCCGACTACCAGCGCCTGCCGAACGACACGACCGATACCGGCGCGCTGACGGCCACCGACTCTTACGTCACTTGCACGGCGACCTTCTACGACCAGGCCGGACGGGATATCGAGGATGTCGACTATGGCCGGCAGGACCTCATCGACGGCTCGTCGTCAACCGCCTTCTTCAGTTACCCCAGCGGGAACCCGATCCTGACGAACGGCGTTCCCTCCGTGACGCAAGGCACGCTGCCCCAACGGCAAACCACTCTGCCCAACACGTACCTGGTGACAACCACGGCCTACATTGACACCTCCACCGCTGGGCCGATCGTGCAGACGACCGACAACGCGGGCATTGTCACGCAGACCCAGTCCGACTTGGCCGGCCGGACGGTCGCGATCGTACAGAACTATACGACCGGCAGCCCTCACACGTCGAACACGGCCCAGGACGCGACGACCGCGGAGCTATACGATGCCGACGGCCGGCTGAGCGCGGAGGTGACCTTCGACGCCACCAACACGTCCGTCGCCCCGCAGGAGACCACGTACCTCTACCAGTCGCCGCTGGACGGGTCGCAGGAGACCGCCGAAATCTCTTCCGATTCCACGACTCCGCCGTTGGCGTCCCAAAGCGTGAGCCAACTCACCTGGAACAGCGCTACGGAGACCGCCACGGCGACCGTCAACGGCAACGGCTACAGCTATCCGGTTGGCCAATGGGTCTTGATCAGCGGGGCAAGCCCGAGCCAGGCGGTCTACAACGGCTGGTTCCAGGTCACCGCCAACACCGCCAACAGCTTCAGCTACGCGCTTCCTTACAACGGCACGCTCAACGGTGACAGCGGCAGCGTGCAGTCCTTGCTCACCACGTACCAGAGCGTCAGCCAGCTTACCTGGACCGGGGGGACCGCCACGGCGACCGTAGGAAGCGGCAACGGCTACAACTATCCGGCCGGCCAGTGGGTGCTGATCAGCGGAGCCAACGTGAGCGGCTACAACGGCTGGTTCCAGGTCACCGCCAACACCTCCACGAGCTTCTCCTTCGGACTGTCCGCAAATCCCGGCGGAAGCGCCAACACTGGGCGAGTGCAGGGCCTCGCGCCGGTCAACGGGCAGGCCACGGGCATCACCGACGCCGTGCAGACGACCTACGACCTGCAGGGCGACGTGCTGACCAGCACCGACCAGCGGGGGGTGACGCATCAGTATTCTTATGATTCCGCGGGGCAAATCACGGACGATTCGGTCACCAGCTTCGGCAATCTTTCGCTGAGTCCGGGCGCGTGCTGGGCCAACGAGATCGAAACTTCGTATAATGACCTGGGGCAGGTCTACCAAGTGACCACCTTGAACGGCGCGACGATCCTCAACCAGTTCGAGGATGCCTACGATGGCTGGGGTAATCCAACCCAAGAGTGGCAGTCGGTCTCGGGTTGGGTCAACACGAGCAGCACGCCCAGTGTACAATATCAGTATGGGGACGGTAACACGTCCGGCGAAAATGGACCGGCATCCTATGTCCGCCTCAACGACGTGATCTATCCCAACAATGCCCGTCAGGTCGACTATAACTACACCAATGCCGTGGATGAAGTCATGTCGCGGATAACGGAATTGACCGATAGCACCGGCCTGGCCGACAGCTATACCTATCTGGGCGCGGACACGATCGCCAGCGAGTACTACGACCTCGGCTCGGGCTACTTTGGAACTACTTACTACAATGATCTGCAAATCGGGCTGGACTATTCGACGAACAACTTTTCCGGTTTCGACCAATTCGGCCGCGTCCGCGACCAGGTCTGGGCCGAGTACGGCAACAGCGGCAGCGGGCTGAACTTCCTGACCGCGCTGGACCAGTACACGTACGCTTATGACGCCGACGGCAACGTGCTTTCCAAGGAGAACGTGGTCGCCAACGCCGCCGGCCAGGGCATGGACGAGGAGTACACGTATAACCACTTGAACGAGCTGACCGGGATGCAGCGAGGGCAGTTCCAGCAGAGCAACCTCAACACGCCGACGCCAACGTTCGCGAATAGCCCGGCACCGACCTCGGAGAGTTGGGGTCTGGACTCGGCGGGGAACATGACCAACAACAACGGCAACGCCGAGACCTTCGACCCGGCCAACGAGGCGCAGACGATCAATGGCAGCACGACCGGTTACGATTTGGCGGGCAACATGACCACTACGCCCGAGCCGAGCAACCCCAGCACGGGCCTGACGTGCGAGTATGACGCATGGGATCGCCTGGTCGAGGTCAGCAATGGCAGTACGATTCTGGCAGAATACCTGTACGACGGCACTGGCCGCCGGATCGCGGAGTTCACGAATTTCACCGGCACGACGCCGGGCACCGTGACGTACTCCTACTACTCCGGTCAGAACGCGATCGAGACCCGCACCGGCTCGGCAACCGCCAGCCCCGAGTCCCTGCCCGTTCAGTACCAGTACGTCTTCTCGCCGCTTGGCGGTAAGACGCCGATCTTGCGGGACGGCACTTTCGACAGCAACGGCAACCCGACGCCGGCGGGTCGCCTCTACTACCTGACCGACGCCAACACGAACGTGACGGCGGTCGTGGGCTTGTCAGGCAGCACGTGGCAGGTGCAGGAGCGCTACGTCTTCGATCCGTATGGGAACGTGACGGTCTACGCGGTGGCAAACAATGGGGGCTACGGGACGGTTCTCGGCACTTCGCTTTCCGCCTCGACGGTCGGCAACACGATCGGCTTTGCCAGCATGTCGTTCGATTCCGCCACGGGGCTCTACTACGACGAGGCCCGCTGGTACAGCACGGCGGTCAGCACGTTCATCAGCAGGGACCCGGCGCAGGCGGATGAGAATCTGTATCGGTATTGCGGGAACGAGCCAATTCGGCACACTGACCCCACGGGCTCGAAGACCGTGGGCGTGACAATTTACGTAGACCAAAGCGACGCGCAGATGCCTCACTTTAACGCCACGGCGGTGCAGAACACGATGAACGCCTGGCTCAAGACCAAGAAGATCAAAGGCGTTCTCGTCATTGTCGTTGATGGCGAGGTACCACCGCATATTGAGCTTGGCTATCACTATGATCGAACCTCCCACTTTGCCAATTTTGGTTGGTGGAATATTGGTCTTGCGCTGGGCTGGACCCTTCGGCAATACCCGTATTACCTCTACACGCGCAAGGTGTGCAGCGTAGCTGCCACGATAAAAGTTGGTCACGGCCTGACGAGTGGTAGCACCCCCCTTGGTTCGCTCATTTCAAGTGCTTTCTCCATGCCTCCAGGAAAATTCTCGGGAAATGCTAATGCTGACGAGATTCAGCACGATGAGGGTGTGGAAAAAGATGCTGGCCGAGCCATACAGAACTGGAACCTCGCGTACGCGAACGCGCTTACTTACGAAGTGTTTTTCCACTCGATTTTGGGTAACGGCGACTACATCTTCTCGGAGCCACCAGCGGGATCGCTGGCATCGCATCCGGGAGATCCGAATAGGCGGATCGAGATTTCGGGTTCCGAGGTCCAGGGGATAATGGAAAGGCTGGATACCCAGTAGCGATACCCTGCCGAAACGGACACCGTCGAGCACCTGCCGATTTCAATTTTCCGTGGATCGGACGGTGGGCGTGCTTAGCGTAGGATAGCATCGCAACAAGACGCTGCCAAGAATGAAGATCACATCGCCTAATCGCCGAGCAGTTTTCGGGGCAACCGTAACGGCTGTCGTGTTGTCGACTGTTTGGTTCCTTTGCGTGCGTGAGTCTGCGTATTATGAGGCGTGCAACCACTGCGACAGCCGTCGTGTTTCAGTCGAAACGCAAGTATTTGGTTTAGTGGTTTCGCGTCGATTCCACTCCGAAAAGGAGTCATTTGATGCACGACTTGCCCGCGATCTGGGCTCGCCCTGTGAGCATTGTTTTGTGAGGCAACTCTTGGCGCGAAAATACGGGCTACTGCTAGTATGTAATTCGCATGACATTCCACTATCATTTCATCCCCTTCCCGTGCCAGATTGGTACGAGACGGATGGCTTGGCTATCCTTACAACATTGAAGGCCAAGAACCCAGGATTGCCCGAAGAGTTCCGTGCAAGGGTGTTTTTCAACTCGGACCGTGAATTCTCGCAGCGATTAATTCAAAGCATCCGAGAACTGAGTCAGTCTTACAAGAGAAGCGCAAAAAGCTGTCCCGGTCCACCGACCCTCGACAACCGATGAGACGGAGAAGCGAACACCGCCGAAGGCATGGGGCGTCGGCGGCTCGCGGCGACGCCTGAACCATGTCCCGGCTCCCTCGCCCCTCGATGCCCTCGCCAGCGGGTTCGTGGCGACGGCGAGCTAACGAAGTAAGGGTCCCGCTGGGCATCTTGTCGCGCGAGGCGGTCCCGGTGTGCTAAGGCTGTGGTTGAGCCAGCCTGGCCTTCTTTTTGCGGCTTTTCCGACGCAGAAAAAATCTGGAAGGCCCCTATTGCAGAGGGGGTGCTAATCTGCTACATTACGTAGAGTCTCGTGTGACCACGGGCACGACTTTCTGACTTTTGCCTTTTGACTTCTTTTGACCGCTAGGCGGTGTCCTAGTCCAGGGGACCGCGACAACCGAACGGAGGGAGAGACAAATCAACAGGAATAGGGGTGAATTAAACGACGAATAGGGAAGAAGCGGGCCTTTGGCATCGCATAGCGACGCAGAAGGCGGAAGTTCGTTGAGAATTCGGAAGAGTGCGGTTCGTTGGCGCCATGTCGGCGCGCGGAACGAGCGCGGTCGGTACGAAGACCATGGGCCGCGCTGCTTCAGGCCGCCGGCACTACCGTGACGATGGGGAGGTGTCTGCGCCCGTGCTGGAAGCTTACCTTGAGGTCCAAGCGACCTCCGGGTTTGCCCCTGACCAGTGCCCAAGGACGCGCGCATGGCGACCCGCGAGGCCAGACGCGAGGTTCGTAACGAGGCTTGCGGTTGGCGGCGTAGCGGCCATAGTACGCTTCGTCCGGCGTGCGTCCGCCAAGCCAAGTGTGAGGTCGCGCGGTGTTGTACCAATCGGTGATTACGTCCAGTTCGCGTTGCACCGCCTTGCGACCGTAGGGCACCAAGAGCAGGCACGAGAGCAGGCATTTTAGCGTTAAAATAAATCTCTCGACGACGGCGATGCTC
>CAZTPX010000256.1:0-10760 GCA_964615095.1 uncultured Planctomycetaceae bacterium
CCTGCTGGCCCTGGACAGCGTCTTCGCCCAGTACGGCCGCTCCTGATGCCCAGTACACGCCTTTGGTACTACGGCGGCGCGACGGTCATGCAACCCCAGACCCAACAGGGTGCCAACGATCGCTGACCGCAGCAATCGCAAACGACTCCAGAAAAGCTGTCTCGTGGTTTGGTGGGGCCATTTGGATACGGGGATTTCGGCTACAGCGAGTGCCGGGCAACTCCCTAGGCTTGCAGCGCAAGTCCGCGCCGCGCGCAAATGGGGCGGCCTACCTGCCTTGTCCAGAATTGGCCAACATGTTACCCCGGCAACAAAATGGACCAATACTATTGTCCTCACCCTCACCCCTCCCAGAGGGAGAAAGGACGTGTGGAACCGCCTGTGGAGTGGTTCCCAGGAGTGCTGCCGGAACTGCGCTGCGATTGTTCCAGCCTACGCTTGCTACACTCCCTTGCCGGCACAGGCCGCACACAAGGGCTGCACCTGGTCGTCGCTGAAGGCCAGCGAGAAGGCCCCCTTGCCGCAACGGTTGCAACGCATCGGCTCGAGTTGCCTCAATAACGGATTCCAATAGACGACGTGCATCTGTCGGGCACGCCGCCGCTGCACCAGCAGGTCGATGGCCAACACCGGCAGTGTGGTGCGAATCAAGACCAACGGCTCCAGCACGGCCTGCATGGCGTAGCGCTCCTCCAGTTCGGCCAGCTTGCGCCGCAATTCCAGATCGACCGCCCGCTTCTTGGCCGTCAACTTCGCCGGGTCAGGCGACTCGCCACTGCGGGGCTTCTTGTGCTCGACCTCGCGCAGCAAGGCGCCATAGTACTCGCGGAGCCGGCGGCGATCGGCCGCCAGCCGCACGTCCATGCGGCGGAAGAATTCGCCCGCAGCCGCCTGCATCCGCGCCGTGAGCCGGGCCGTGGCGATATCGTACGTCGCCGCGGGTGGCTGGCTGGCCGTATCGCGCGGCTGCAATCCCCACTGCTCCAGCGGGTCGGGCAAATCGACTTCCACGCCCGAGGCGGCGTTGATCGTCAGCTTCAGCCGCGTCTCCCAGCGGTCCTCGGAGCGGATAGCCGCACGGAACCACCAGGTGTGATATTCCACCGAGATCGAACGCGTGTCGGCCATCGTGACCTTGGCGTTCAGCCAGGCAAAGGCCCGTTGCACGGCGGCATCCAGCGTGCCGCGTTTGAGATAGAGGTCTGCCAGCGTGAAATCGCCGATCCGCGGCTCCGCGGCCAACACGCGGTCGGCCGTTTCCAGGAAGTCGGCGGCCAGGTTGACGCACAACCCCGGACGGCCGGGTTCCGTGGTCAAGGGCAGGACATCGCCGGGCTGCTCCAAGACTGCGGCCACTTCGGCGGGCACGATGGCCGTGCCTTCCGCGGCCCCGGCGGGCCAATCGACCAGCCCGCCTCGGCGCTCCAAGACCAGCGTGGCAAAGGATTGCAGTTCGTCGCGAATCTGTGTGCCGGAAGTCATGGGTGTTCCTCTCGTAGAACGGAATTCATTCCGTCGCTTTGTCTTGGTCAGGGAAACGGAATAAATTCCGTGCTACTGACGATCGTCACGGAATGAATTCCGTGCTACTGAAAATCCTCTCCGAACAGGGCCTCGTCAAGCTGCTTGCTCTGCAAGTATTTCTCCTGCGCGCCCAGGAGCGAGTCGCCCAGGGCGTCGAACGAACGGGCGAGCTCCTCGTCGCTATGCGAGCGCAGCCAGAGATTGAGCACCAGCGTTTCGAATTCCTCGCCGCCCTCCAGGTTGCCGAGGATCGAACCCACCTCGCCCACGACCAGCTCGAACATGCGGATTTTTTCGCTCAGCAGATCCATGAGCTGCGACTCCAGCGAGCCGGCCGTGCAGAGGTTGAAGATGAACACCTCGCGGGTCTGGCCGATGCGATGGATGCGGCCCACGCGCTGCTCGATCCTCATGGGATTCCAGGGCAAATCGTAATTCACGAGCGTATTGGCGAACTGGAGGTTGCGTCCCTCGCCGCCGGTCTCGGAGCAGAGCATGACCGGGACCTGTTGGCGGAAGGCCTCTACGGCCTCGTCCTTCTGCCGGTCCGACTCGGCGCCGGAGAAGGTGACGAAGGCCATGCCGGCCTCGGTCAGCATTTGCTGCAAATGCTGCAAGGTGCGCTGGAAATTGGCAAAGACGAGCACCTTGTCGCCGCGGCTCTGTGTCAGCAAATCCAGCAGCTTCTGGTCCTTGGCCGAGTGGTCGATACCCTGCGCCGCGGCAATGATGGCGGCGGCCTGAGGATCGCCGCCGGCCACTTTTTCCAGCGTCCGTGCCAGCGCCCGCGGATGGCTGCCCGAGGCTGAAAGCAGGGCGCTGAGCTGCTTTCGCCCCAAGGGCGGCAACTCGATGGGCGTCGGGACAGACTGACTGATCTGCGGGCATGAAAGCGGAGAGCCGGCCGCGGGCGGCGCGGAAGATTGCCCGGCAGGGAGATTCGGCTGGCCGTTGCCCGGCAAAGTCGCGGGAACTTCGTAAGACGGATTGGCAATCCGTCCTACATCGTCGTTTCCTGCCGCCACGGCATCGACATCCGGCGCATCCGTTTCGCCCGCATCGTCCGCTGCAGGTTCGCCGGGCAGCACCTTGCGTTGGCGGAGGTACTCGTTCAGCCGCAGGTACAAGCTCGCTTCGTCGCCCTGCGGTTGGGCCATCAAAGTCTGCGCGTAGCGGGGCGGAAGATCGATACTCACCAGGCTCCGCGTATTGCGGACCATGACTTCGCCCAGGAGCGAACGCAGCCGCTCGCGGTTGAGCGGATCGCGGGGATTGCCGCGGCGAATGTACTGCCGCTTGAAGTCTGATTCGGTCTTCAGGTGGCCCGGCTCCAAGAGCGTCAAGAGGTTATAAAGCTCCAGGAGGTTGTTCTGCACGGGCGTGGCGGTGAGCAGGAACAGGTGGCGTCGGCTGAGGGAATTGACGAGTTGCCAATTCCGCGTGCTGCGGTTCTTGCAATGGTGGGCCTCGTCGACGATCACCAGGTCCCAGGGCGCGGCGGCCACGATCTCGGAGCGGCGCTGGCTTTTTACGAAGGCGATCGATGCCAGAACGCGGTCGGTGTTGGCCCAGTATTCCGCGCGGTCGGCCTGCCGCGTGCGGGGCGGAACGGCGAAATCGAGATGGAACTTCGACTGCAACTCCTCCTGCCACTGCGACACCAAGGGCGTGGGCACGAGGATCAGCACGCGGCGGGCCAGGCCGCGGAGCAGGTATTCCCGCAACAGCAGGCAGGCCTCGATCGTCTTGCCCAGCCCGACTTCGTCTGCCAGGAGCACGCGGCCGCGGAAGTGCCGCAGCACCTTGCGGACCGTTTCGATCTGGTGCGGCAGGTGCTCGACACCCGTCAGACCTTCCAGGCAGAGGAGTTGATCGAAGCCGCGGAGGAGGCCCAACCGGGCGAGTTCCAAGTGCAGCCGCAGGCCGCCGCTATCGTGGGCCGCAGTGCCCTGCGGCGGAGGTAGGCTGCGGACGAAGACCGGAATGCCTCCCGCGGTTTTCCAGCGGAGCTGTGAAGTTTCCGCAGTGGTTCCCGGGGCGTTTTGAACGATCAAGCCGGCAGCGTCAGCCACGGCTGTTCTCCTCTTGGCCGGGAATCCGTCCCGGCGTCATCCGCTCCCACTCGCCGTTCCAACGGCGACCTAACGATGGGGAAACGCGGGCCGCAAGAAATTTTTGCAGACAGCGGGCAAACTGTCAATAACAGATAAGTCAGATAGTCACCACCGCGTCGAAATGGTAAAATACAGCGGAGTTGGAATTTGCCTGCTGGAATCAGCCATGAGCGCAACTGCCGATCTTTGGAAGCTCTACACCATGGCGCTCGACGACGTCACCGCACGTTTGAAACGGATTTGCGAGGCCCTGACGGAACACTCCGTACCCTTCGCCTTGGTGGGCGGCCAGGCGGTCGCCCTGTGGGTGGCGACCCGCGACCCGGCAGCGGTCCGCACGACCAAAGACGTCGATCTTCTCTTGCCGCGCGGCGATCTGCCACGCGCCCGGGCCGCGGCGATTGCGGTCGGCATGGATTACTTCGAGGTCATGGGCGTGGGAATGTTTCTCGACCGCGCAGACCCCAATCCCCGCCATGCCGTACATCTCGTCTGGGCCGGCGAGAAGGTCCGGCCGGAATATGAATTACCATCGCCGCAGATCGACCAACGGCAGGAGTTGTCCCCCGGTCTGCCCGTCGTATCGCTTGCGGGACTGGTGCGGATGAAACTGCTCTCCAACCGCGATCAAGACCGCGTACACTTGGCGGACATGATCGAAGTCGGGCTGATCGGCCGGGAACTGCTCGCGGGGCTGACGCCCGAGTTGGCGAGGCGATTGGAGACGCTGTTGGGGGAGGCAGGGCGGTAAAATTATCTCTATGTTCGAATTAGTTTCCCCCTTTCAGCCCGCTGGCGATCAACCGCAGGCCATCGAAAAACTCATCGAAGGTCTGCGCGAAGGCAAGAAGAACCAAGTCCTCATGGGCGTGACCGGTTCGGGCAAGACGTTCACCATGGCCAACGTCGTCCAGGCCGTGCAGCGGCCGACCCTGGTGATGTCGCACAACAAGACCCTGGCGGCCCAGCTTTACTCGGAATTCAAGGAGTTTTTTCCGCACAACGCCGTCCATTATTTTGTCAGCTATTACGATTACTACCAGCCCGAGGCCTACATCCCGCAGCGCGACATCTATATCGAAAAAGACGCCTCGATCAACCAGCAGATCGACCGCCTGCGGTTGGCGGCCACCAGCGCGCTGGTCAGCCGCCGCGACGTGCTGATCGTGGCCAGCGTGTCGAGCATCTACGGGCTAGGCTCGCCGGAAGATTACCGCGCGATGATGGTCGGACTGAGCGTGGGCAAGATCGTCGATCGCGACTTCATCCTCAGCAAGCTGGTGGATATCCAGTACGAACGGTCCGACTTCGAATTCCAGCCGGGCAAGTTCCGCGTTCGCGGCGATTGCGTGGAAGTCTGGCCGAGCTACGAGGAGGTCGCCCTGCGCGTGGAGTTCTGGGGCGACGAGGTCGAACAGCTTTCGATCATCAACCCGACCAGCGGCGAGGTCATCGAGCGCAAAGAGGAACTGTTCGTCTACCCCTGCAAACACTTCGTGATGCCGGAAGAGCGGATCAAGGCGGCTGTCGACGCGATCAAACGCGAGCTGGACGAACGCCTGGAACGCCTCCGCCTGGACGGTAAGCTGCTGGAGGCCCACCGGCTCAACGCGCGGACGCGGTTCGACCTGGAAATGATGCAGGAGGTAGGTTATTGCCCGGGCATCGAAAACTATAGCCAACCCCTCAGCGGGCGGCCGTCAGGCTCGGCACCGGATACGCTGTTCAGCTACTTTCCCGATGATTTCCTGCTCTTGGTGGACGAGTCGCACGTCACCGTGCCTCAAGTTCGCGGCATGTATTTCGGCGACCACAACCGCAAGGTGACCCTGGTCGAGCACGGATTCCGCCTGCCCAGCGCCTTGGATAACCGGCCGCTGAAGTTCGAGGAATGGGAGAACCGCTTCAACCAGGTGATCTTCGTGTCGGCCACGCCAGGTCCCTATGAATTGGCCAAGACAGACGGCGAGACGGTGCAACAGGTGATCCGGCCGACCGGCTTATTGGATCCCGAGATCGAAATCGCGCCGGCCCGCAACCAGGTGCCGCACTTATTGGAACTGATTCGCCAGCGGGCCAAGGCGGGCGAACGAGTGCTGGTGACCACGCTCACCAAGCGGCTGGCCGAGGATTTGTCGGCTTATTTCAGCAAGCAGGACGTCCGCTGCAAATGGTTGCACAGCGAACTGGACGCCTTCGAACGGGTGGAACTGCTCCGCGACTTGCGGCAGGGCCATTTCGACGTGCTGGTGGGTGTGAACCTCTTGAGGGAAGGGCTTGACCTGCCCGAGGTCTCGCTGGTGGCAATCCTCGATGCCGACAAAGAGGGCTTCTTGCGAAGTGAAACGTCGCTGATGCAGACGATCGGCCGCTCGGCCCGAAACGTCAACGCCAAGGTGCTCATGTATGCCGACAAGGTGACCGACTCCATGCAGCGGGCGATCGAAGAGACCCGCCGCCGTCGCGAAATGCAACAGGCATACAACCTTGAACACGGCATCACACCGGAAACCATTCGCAAGGCGATTCACGCCGGCATCGAGTCCGAGGCGGCCGCGCATGCCGAGTCGTATGCGGCTGTGGGCCGGGGCGATGACGCCCAATATATCACCGAAGAGTTTCTCGACGAGTTGGAGGTCGAGATGATGGCTGCGGCCGAGGCATTGGAGTTCGAACGGGCCGCCGCCCTGCGCGATCGCATCCAGGAAATGCGTTCTCAGATGGGCAAATCCGTGAACGACGCCGAAGTCGAACACGCCACCCGCAACCGTCGTAAACGGAGAAAGCCGCAAGGCTCAGGGGGCCGAATCCCGCGGCCAAAGCGAGGCGCATAAGCGCTGTCAGCGCAAAAACAAAGGAAAGGACGTCCATGAAACGTCCTTTCCCCAGGCTTCTTGCTGTTCGAACAAAAACTACTTGGGCGTTTCCTTGGGGGTCTCCTTCGGAGTTTCCTTGGGAGTTTCCTTGGGAGTTTCCTTAGCCGTAACAGACGACTTCCCGCTGTCTTTCTTCGCCGGAGCCTCCGGGCCGCAGCCAACCATCATGCCCAACCCCAGCAGCAACGCGAACGTCATAATCGTCTTCATCTTCCACCTCAAATTACAGGTATTTTGATACTCTTCGCCGGAACCTTTCCGTCGTCCCCTCTTAGATACCGGGGACTAGGTTTTTATTCCCCGCCGGGTTACAATTTCTTTCAAATTTGTCAAATGCGGGGTGCGAACGAGGACAAGATGCCACGTACGCCCCCCGAATGGTTGTTTCTTGTGCGATTTCTGCGGTTTTTCCCGCCTCGCCGGGAATAAATCCGTTCCTCGGCCTCTCTAAGAGTTAGGGTCAGCGATGGCCAGCGATCGCAACAACTCCGACGTCCAGCGGCTGATCGACGATCATCTCGACGCCGTTTACCGGTACGCGTACCGTTTGACAGGCGCTGTTCACGATGCCGAAGATCTGACGCAGCAGGTTTTTCTGCTGGCCCAGGAGCGGTTCGATCAATTGCGCCAGGCCGATCGGGCCCAAGGTTGGCTTTTCGCCATTTTGCGGAATTGCTTCCTGAAATTGGTGCAGCGGCCGCAGCCGGTTCCCGCAACCAGCGTGGGCGTGAACATGGAGGCGATGCCCGCTCCCAGCGAAAGTGGCCGAGCTGTGGATAGCGCCGAGTTGCAGTCTGCGATCAATGAGTTGCCCGCGGAGTTTCGCGTGGTTGTGGCGATGTTTTATTTCGAGGAGTGTTCGTATCGCGAAATTGCCGAGAAATTGGATTTGCCCATCGGCACTGTTATGAGTAGGCTGGCGAGGGCCAAAGGCCATTTGCGGGCGAAATTGTTCGAGTCTGAGCCGGCCCCGGTCAAGTCAATGCCCGCGCGGTAGAAGTGCCTCGTTTTACCCGGAGCCAACGGCGATGGTACCGTCGCGGTTGGCTCCGGGGTAAACGAGGCCGCGGAATAAATTCCGTGCTACGAAGGCAAATTAAGGAACGTTCAATGGACAATCCGTCTGTTCGTCGGCAGCAACTTTGGGAAGCTATGGAGTCGTGCCGCGCCGGCACTGACGACCTGAGCGATCCCCAGTTCGCCGATCTGGCAGCGCGGTTGGCGGAAGATCCCGAACTTCGCGGGCAGTTTCAGCGTTTGCAGCAGACCGACGAAGCGATCGAAGCGGCTTTTGCAGACGTGCCCATTCCTGCCGGGCTGGCCGATCGCATTAAGCGTCGGCTGGCAGAGGCAACGCTGGCGGGAAGTTCAGGGCCGCAGTCAACGGGCTTAGGCGACTTTGAAACGCCCCTTGCGGCGACAGTCGCTCCTGCCGTACTGCGAAAGCCGGCCCGGCAGTTTTCGCGACGGCGGTTGTTGGCCGGATTTGCCGCTCTTTCGGCCGCCGCTGCATTGCTGGCCGCGGTTTGGATCCAGACGCATCTGCCGCGACAGCAGACGCCAGCCTCCGTGCTCGAAGAGGCACTGGACTTCTTCGACAAAGACGATCCAATCGCCGGCAAGGACTGCTTACAGTGGCAGCCGCCGGCCGAATATCCCATCAGCCGTGATGTCGTTCAGGTGAGAGGCATTCGCTGGCGGCATGTCGAGCAATTCATGGGCGGACCGGCAGTGGCTTACGATTTACCCGCCCTCGGCGGCGGCCGAGTGACGCTCTATGTGGCGGAAAGAAACGTCCCTGGTTTGCCGTCGGTCCCGCCGTCAATGCCCTTGAGTACAGGTGGCAAATCGGCCGCTGCCTGGCAAGCGGGCAATAGTAACACACTCTATGTACTGGTCGTGGAAGGCGATGCCGGCATGTACTTCCGCTATCTCGATCACTCGCAAGGGCCGCTGACGTAGGTTCCTCTTGCCGAGAGGAACTATTGTGCTTCGCGCCGCTGGATATCTTGGAGTTTCTCCTGGGGCGGCGCACATTGGTCCTTTCCGGCAGAAAGGACCTACTTGTATCCCGGCCAGCGAATCTGCTCTTCCCAAACGGTCTGGCTGCCGCGAAAGAACCAGACAAAGAGTGTGCCCGGCTTGGCAAACTCATCCCGATCCATGTCCAACGACAATGTGTCATGGTCGACTGCCCATGTATCCAGTTGCAGATAGACAGTCCCCGGATTGGGGTCCACCTTCTCCATATCATCCAGCATGTTATGAGAACGGGCCTGAACATGCGCGCCCGGGGGCGGCGCCTTCTGCGGCGACCGCGGCGTATCACCACCTTCAGGAGCGACATAGACGTGAACGCCCTGGTTGCCTAACGAATTGCGGCGGCCGATCATCTTGTAGACGAGCTTGTCTTTGGTGAAGCTATAGGTTCGGCCGCCCTCACCCGGATGGTCGAGACATTTATATAACTCCTCGCGGACCTTGTCCTTGAGCAGTTCCGCGAAACAGACCGGCGTGACCGTGGCCTTTTTCAGATCGGAATTCGGCACCAGTCGCACCTCGACCGAGCCGTTGGGAAACAATTTCCAATGAAAGTGGATGGTCAGCGTCTTCAGTCCGCCCGGCTCGGCAGTGACGGCTATCGAGTTCGGCCGTGCCCCGAACTTGCGAGGCTTGGGTATGTCGGCATCGGCCTGATCGGCGTCACCTTGCTTGTCCGCATCGTCGTCGGTCTTGGGGTCGGCCGGGGCCTGACCAGCGGCGGGCTGTACCCGGGCTTTGTCCCCCGTGGCCTGGTCCGTCGCCGGTACTTCGGGCTTGGCACCCGCTCCCATGCCCTGTACAGGTGTGAAAAACAGCGGCAAAATGGATATCAGCGGCACAAATAAACGTCTCATGGGCTTATCCCTCAGACCGTTCTCAAAAACTTCCACGGGTACTGACTCTTTATTATACCCTCGTCCCCCTTGCATTACGACCGAAGTTGGCTATAAAATAACGATTCTATAGATTGCCAGAAGCCACAAGCCAGAGGGAGAGATCGCATGGCTCAATCTTGTGAAGTATGCGGACGCAAGCCGGTCACCGGCAACCAGATTACAATACGCGGTAAGGCAAAATACCTCGGTGGAGTAGGAACCAAGGTGACGGGCATATCCCGTCGCACGTTCCGCCCTAACCTACAGACGATCCATATCACGACTGCCAACGGCACCAATCGTACTGCCCGGGTCTGCACCCGTTGCATTCGTAACGGCGCTGTGAAGAAGCGCGTGCATGCCGTGCCCTTCCGCCTGCCAAAGGGGGCCATCAAGGCGAAGACATCCTGAGAACTTTGCCCATAAGTTCCAATCATGTCGTTGTCCCGTGCCGAAGTCGAAAAGATTGCCCTGCTGGGGCGGTTGCTGCTTTCCGAAGAGGAACTCCAGCGAATGACCGTGCAGTTGGGCGATATTTTGGGCTACATGGACTTGCTGGGAGAAGTCGACACGACGAATGTCGAGCCGATGGCCCATGCGCGGGACATGGCGAACGTGTTTCGCGACGACGTCGCTCGTCCAAGCCTCGATCGCGAGCAAGCCCTGGCCAATGCTCCGCATCGGGACGAGGAATGTTATCTCGTTCCCGCCGTGCTATAGCGTACTCCTCACGCTCCGCGTGATGGATTTCCTCACGCGGAGCGCGAGGAAAACGGTAGGTTCCTTCTGCCGGAAGGGACTAATACGTAATGATCCAGCAAAACAACCAGCGTATCTTAGGCAGGTTGGAGCAAGACAGACTCGCCGACCATGCTACACTTCGTGCCCGAAGCAGGCCCTATTCATTATGAACTTGCTCGAACGCACCGCCACCGATCATCTGGCCGACTTATCCGCCGGGCGGATCTCGTCCGTAGAATTGACGCGGGCCTATCTTGATCGGATCGATCGCCACGACGGCCGCTTGCGGGCCTTTTTGCGGGTCGCGCCCGAGGCGGCACTTGCACGCGCGGAAGAGATCGATCGCCGCCGGTCGGCCGGTCAACCCTTGGGCCGCTTGGCCGGGTTGCCGGTAGCGATCAAAGACGTGCTTTGCACGCAAGGCGAACCGACGACGTGTGGTTCGCGAATCCTGGAGAACTTCTGCCCGCCTTACGACGCCACTGTGATTGCTCGGCTTAAGGCGGCGGATGCCGTGCTGATCGGCAAGACCAACATGGACGAGTTCGCCATGGGCGGGTCGAACGAGAATTCGGCCTTCTTTCCCA
>CAZTPX010000257.1:0-10706 GCA_964615095.1 uncultured Planctomycetaceae bacterium
AACCAACGATACCACAAGCTTCAAAACAATTCATACACGCTTGCCGGAACGACGCAGTCGAGATAGGCGAGCATGAGCCCGGGCGGGGACAGGGAACCGTTGAGTCTGCCCACTTGGGCACGGAAGAGCCGGTCCCAGTTCACGGCACTTTCGGGTTTGGAGGCGAGCTGTCCGCCGCTTTGCCCGTCACCCGCTCCTGTTGGTTGGCTACCCTGTCGAGGGACCGAATTGACCTTCGGGATCTCTTGGAGAGAATTGTCGGCCGGGGCAATCGGAGGGGGTAGCGAAGGGGCGAGTCCTTCCGGGCCGAGGGATTGGGCAATTGACATGGTTGGTCATCCTTTCAAGCTTCGTGCATCAGGCAGCGCGAAACCAATCCGGTCGTGGTGTAGGATCGGACTACCTGCGCATCGCTCGCGTCCTTGTTTCGAAAACTGAGCGGATCAGGCCGCCTGCGGATGCCATCCAGCGTCTATCCAAAGATCGCCGCTCATTGCCGAGTCGGAAATCATGAAACAGACGGCGGCAGCAATCTCTTCCGGCCTAACGAGACGCTTCAACTGCGTCTGCGGCAGGATCCTCTGCCGAATGTACTCGTCTCCCAGGGCTTGGACCATGGGAGTGTCCGTGAACCCCGGATGAATCACGGCGCAACGCACCCCGTGGAAGATCGCTTCTTGCGTCAGCGTGGCGCTGACGCCGTCCAGGCCGGCCTTGGTCGCCGAATAGGCGATCTGCCCGGCGATTCCATGCGAGGACACAGAACCAATAAAGATGACGGTGCCCTCGACGTGCTCCGGCGGCGCCCAGCGTTTCAGTCCCCGGGAGTGGCGGCTCTCTGCGATCTTTCCTACTATCTCCAGTGCCCAGTAAACCGGGGCTACCAGGTTGACCTTCAGAACGGAAATGAAATCCTCCACCGGATAGAGCATTGCCTTGCCCGTTTCCTTGTTCAGTCGCACCGCCAGCTTGTCGCGGGTAATCCCGGCCGCCGGCACACAAATGGTAGGTGTACCACATTTCCTGGCAATCTCGTCGATCACCGCTCGACGGAAATTGCCATCGGTGACGTCACCGACAAATGGCAGGAGGCAGACCTTCTTGCCTGCGGACTCGTCGAATCCTGCGGCCGCCTCCTTGACCGCATCACAACGGTCGACCATGGCCACAGCGGCAACGCCGCGATGAACCAGTTCCGCGGCGACCGCGCGGCCGATGCCACTGGCCGCGCCCGTCACAATCGCAACTTTGTCTTCGATATTCATGGGTAATTCTCCTCTTCTCTAAATGACAGAGACCGGTCGCTGAGCTTCAGCATGGGCCGAAATGCACGGGCGATTGGTCATGCCGGCTTGGGGCCCCAATACGCGCCCAAGACGCAACCTGTCCATCTGTATTCTCGCTCGATGCAACTCCTGTTCCGCTGACCGGCATTTGGAGCCGAGGGCCTTGAGAGCATTCGAAACGGTCCGGCGGCCAGCCCGGTCAATCAAATTGAACGACGCCTGTCAAAATGATGCGAGACCGAACGGACGCTAGACGGGAAGGGCTATCTTTTGCTCGACAGCGAGAGACGCCACGCGAGGGCATCAAATTTGCGGGTCCCTTGTTTCGTGGCCCCTCCTCCCAGCCAAACTGCCTGCGGAGATGACGGCCCGCTTGTAGTACGCGCAGGCACGCCTTCGCCACTTGGAACAGCGAAGATGAAAACCATTATTTGGACCACGGCACCGCTGATCATTGCAGCGGTTGAAACGTTGGCGGCAACAATCCGGCATCGTCGTCAACCGCGTGCGGTCATTGGCCACTGCCGAAAGATGGTCGAACATGCCGAGGCCCGTTGCACGCAACAAGATCCGGAAAGGACGCAAGAGGTGTTTCGCCTGGCGATCAAGAAGCTCCACCCGGTTCGCTCCGCGATCGCCAAGCCAGGCGGAGGAAAAAGCGGCAGCGACAGGATCATCGCGTTCCTGATGAGACCCGAGACGGCGCGGCTACCTGTACGCACTGGCCCGCGCGTACGAATCGGCCGGCAGGAACAAAGAGAGCCTCACCGTGATTCAATCGGCAATCAGCATGGCCCCCGGCGTCGACGACTATTACCGGCTGCTGACTGATGTCGCCTGGAAAATGGGGGCCTATGAGCTGTACAACCGGGGCCTTTTGGGAATGGTCGAGACCAGCGGGCACGGCCGCGGCGGCGGCCGGAGTTCATGTTCTGTGTGAGAAGAGAAAGGTGGAACGAAGATGGTGGCAGCAGGGAATCCCGGGCAGGAACACGACGCGCGGAAAGAGTTGGCCGAGGTCAACCGGCTGTACTATGCGCTGGTAAAATTGCAGGGTAGCGACCTGCACTTGAAGGTCGGTCTGCCGCCGCTGGTGCGCGTCAGGGGGGACCTCCGGCCGCTCAATCGGCCCCCCATCGGCCACGAGGAGATGCTGCGACTAGTGCTTCCCATGATGAACGAGCGCAGCCGGCGGATCTACGACGAAGACGGCGGCTGCGACTTCGCGCATACCGTCGAGGTGGACGGCGTCACTTGGCGGTTTCGCGTCAACGTACTTACGCAGATGGGACACATCGGCCTCGTGGCGCGGCGCGTCAACAATCGCATCCCCGGCTTCGAAGGCCTGAACCTGCCGCCGATCCTTGAGGAAATGTGCAAGTTCAGCCAGGGCATGATCTTGCTGGCCGGCGTAACCGGCTCGGGCAAGAGCACGACGATCGCCTCCATGCTCGACTGGGTCAACCGCCATTATCGCCGGCACATTCTTACCCTGGAAGACCCCATCGAGTTCGTCTTTGCCGAGGACAAGTGCGAGATCAACCAGCGGGAAATCGGCGCGGACGTCAAGGACTTTGCCCTGGGCATGAAGCACGCCGTGCGAGAGGACCCGGACGTGATGCTGGTGGGGGAAATGCGCGACAGGGAGACGTTTGAGACGGCACTTAACGCCGCCGAGACCGGACACCTGGTTTTCGGCACGATCCATGCCTCGTCGGCGCCGACCACGATCGGCCGGATCCTCGACCTCTTCCCACAGGGCATGCACCGGGCGATCCGCAGCTCGCTGGTGTTCAACATGAAGGTGATTGTTGCCCAGAAACTGCTGCCCTCGATCAAGCCGGAGGTGGGCCGCGTACCGACCGTGGAGATCATGATCTTCAACCCCACGGTTCGCAAATTGGTCCTGGAGGGAAACGACGAGAAACTGGCTGATGCGATCCGTCTGGGCGCGGGCGAGGGAATGCAGGACTTCACGATGAGCCTGAAAACGCTCGTGGACAAAGAGCTGATCGACCGTGCCACAGCGTTCGAGGTGGCCCCCAACCCCGAGGCCCTAAAGATGGCGCTGAAAGGTATCGAAGTCAAAGAATCCGGAATCCTCTAAACGGCCGCGGTCCCGTCGGCGTGAACCGATCCCCAAATTACACGATGAACCAATGGATCCCATGGATGCAACCTATCGAGAACGGCTGACCATCGGGCTGCGGGTGATGGTCTGGGCGGATCTCCGGCACGTCCTGCGAATTGAAGCGGACTCCTTCGGGCACCCCTGGTCCGAGGCAAATTTCCTCGAGCACTTGGAGAACCCGAACGCCGTGGCGCTCGTTCTCGAGCGAAGCGGCCTGGTGGTGGGTTACGAGGTTTTCGGAATCGACCATCCCCGGATCCGTTTTTATTCCTGCGTCGTCCGTCCCGCGTTTCGGCGGCGCGGCGTCGGCTCGAGCATGGTAGCGCATGTCGTGCGTCTCACCGCCGACCGAGCGAGCGGAGTCCTGACAAAGGTCCCCGAGAAAAATGTTCGCGCACAACTCTTCTTCCGCCAATGCAGGTTCTGGGCAGTTAGAGTCCTTCCGGCCTGCCTGCTAAACGACGAGGACGTTTACGTGATGGAGTTCTCCCCGCTGGAATGGACATTTCCCGCTTTCGGCTCGGGCGCTCCCTTGGACGAATTGATCCCACTCTAGGAAGCGAAGCACGGCTGTTCGGACTTTCGCGTAAGTGGATAGCGTTCTCGGGTTAATGCCACCCCGGACAACGACGAGCAAATCGGCAGGTCTCTCACAATGATCGACGAGCCACTCACAATGATAGGTGTTCCGGGTCAAGTCTCACGCGAGAATGCAGATTCCCAGGGCAATCGTAGGGCCGATCTCGCAAAAGATCGGCGCGCGAGCCGGTTGGTACGAGGAGTGCTTGGGTTCGCATGATCATCGCTAGACCGAAAGGAGTAATCCATGTCGAACCATAGGTCAAGTCTATGAAAACTTCGCCCCCAGAATCCGCTATTCCGCAAACCCCAACGTCATCCAGTACTCTTGCGTCGACTCCCCCAGCACCCGCAGCGACAGGAACACCCGCAAGCGCCACGGCCCCCGCGGCTGCGGCAAAACGGCCGTCTCGCACGCGGTGGATCGTCGGCGGCGTGGTTGTCGTGGCGGTCCTGGTCATTGTATCGTTCCGGCAAGGCTGGATTGGCCCCAGCCTGTTACGATCGGAAACCGAAGACGCGTTCATCGAGGCTCACATTGTTAATGTGGCTCCTCAGGCCGTCTCTGGTCGCCTTTGCCATTTCCTGGTTGAGGAGAACGATTGCGTCGCACAGGGACAAGTGCTGGCAGAGATCGATCCGGTCCTCTATCGCGACAAGGTCAACTTGGCCCGAACCAAGGTCGATGAAGCCGCGGCCGAATTGCGGCGGCAGGAAACCAGCCTAGCGCGACTCCAAGTCGAGGTTCCGATCCAAATCGAAATCACCAAGCGAACGCTTGCCGCCGCCGGAGCAGACGTGGCCCGGGCGAAGGAAGCCCTGAAACTGACCGCCGACGAGGTGGAAAAGTCGATCCAGGAGGCTCGGGCCGGGCTGGAGCTTGCCCAAGCAGACCTCGTGCTCGCCCAACAGGAATACGACCGCTTCACGGCTTTGTATCAACGAGAAGTGGTACCGTTGGAGCGATCCCAGCAAGTGACGCGGGCCCGCGATGTGGCCGTGGCACAGAAGAACCTGGCGTCCGCCAAACTCGCCAAGGCCGAGGCGGGCCGCACCGAGGTGTACGTGGCCCAGAAGACCGTGGAAGCGGCCGAAAAGCTGGCCCAGAAGGCCGAGGAAGGCGTGAAGCTGGCGGAGACGGAAAATGATCAAATCAAGGAAATGGAGCATCTGACCGCCCTGAAAAGGGAGATGGTCAAGGAGGCCCGACAGGGGCTAGCTGCAGCGGAAGATGAGTTGCGCTACACGGTGATTCATGCACCGTTTCCCGGCGTGGTCGTCAAATGTTACCGGCACGTCGGCGACTTTGCCTCGCCCGGCAGCCCCGTGCTCAGCATGTACAACCCCGAGTTAATGTACGCGACCGCCAACCTGGAGGAAACGCGCCTACCCGGGGTCTCGCCAGGGAACCCGGTGACCCTCTATGTCGACGCCTTTCCACGACCTTTCCGGGGTCGTGTCGTCTGGATTAACAAGTCAACCGGAGCCCAGTTCGCCCTGATGCCGCGCAACGTCGTTTCCGGAGAGTTCACGAAGGTCGTGCAGCGTGTGCCTGTGCGGATCTGGATCGAGAAGGACGACCGCTGGCCACAACTACAGGCGGGGCTCTCGGTCCGGGCAGTCATCGACCATGGGCTAGGCGACCCCGAATGGGCGAAAAAGGCCGCTCAAGAGTTTGCTGATCTCGAAGGCCGCTATAGCGGGCCTCAGAGCAACGAGCCCGATTCCATGATACCGATGCGTTTCAAACCTTAGGAGGAGCAGAAGATGCTTGTTACACAAGACCAAGTACTTGAGAAAGTCAAATCTTGTCTGGTCGACGCCTTGGGCGTCGAAGAAGAAGACATCAAACTGGATGCCACGCTCGTGGGCGATCTGGGTGCCGAATCGATCGATTTCCTGGACATCGTGTTCCGGCTTGAAAAGGCCTTCGGCATCAAGGTCTCCCGCGGCGAGCTGTTTCCCGAGGACGTCTTGACCGACGCCACGTACGTTCGGGACGGCTGCGTCAACGGATTGGGGTTGGCAGAGCTGCGCAAGCGGTTGCCGTTTGCCAACCTCGATAAGTTCGCCGAGAACCCAGTCGTCCAGGATTTCGCGAACTTGCTCACTGTCGCCGACATGTGCCGGTTCGTGGAAGGCAAGTTGAACTGACAAACCGGGAACTCGTTTCAAAACTCGCTCGAATTGCCGTTTCCCATGACTCAGCCGACCCAGCAGCCGACAGACAAATCGCCGCCCTGGCTGGCGGCGATAGCCATCGTGCCGATCTTGGCGACCGTCTTCCAGACGTTTGTCCTGACGGATGTGGTCGATGATGTGATCCGCAAGAGCCTCGAAGCCGAACATTACAGCATGATCTGGCCCCAAATCCTTTGGGGGATCGGATTGTTGTACGGAGTGTTCGGCGGCATTTGGGTTTCGTCTCGATATGGCGCCCGCGACACGCTGTTGGTCGGTCTCGGCTTGTTTGCCGTGGGCAACGTGATGTGTGGCGCCGCCGTGGACGTCCCGAACATGGTGGTAGCCAAGTTGGTGGAAGGAATCGGCAAAGGCATGGTGATTGTGATTTGCCGGTCCCTGCTTCTTCGCCAGTTCGACCGTCTGACCATCATCGGTATCGGTTTCTACGGCATCGTTGCCTACGCGACCCGCCCCACGACTCCATTCTTGACGAGTTTCATTTATGATTCTGTAGGTTGGCGGTGGATCTACTGGATCAATGTACCGCTGGCCCTCTTGGCGTTTCCCCTGGTCTTGCGCTTCATCCGCCCCGACCGTCCTGCTCAGCCGCGTCCGCTTCCCATCGATTGGCTTGGGCTTAGCGCGGTGGCGGGCTGGGCCGTGAGCATGATGTTCACGGTGGCATGGTACCGGAAATGGGGCGGTTTTACCTCCAGCGCCTTCAACGCGTGCGTCGCGATTGACCTGATCGTGCCCTTTCTAGTGATTTTTCGGCTCGGCGGCCATTTGGCCATAGACGAGCACATTCGCAGGATGTTCCACGTCCGCGTCTACGTCTTGGCGATGGTAACGCGCGTCCTCCTGCTCATTCAACTGCTCATGGTACTCTCGTTACTGGCAAAGTACTGCGTGGATGTTCGTGAATACCCGCGGTCGGTGGCCGGATCGGTCCTTGTGCCGGCGACATTCACCATGGCGCTGTCCACATTTCTGACGACTTATTTCCGTCGTCGCCGACTGCGCCACTTCTGGTTGCTGGTAGGCGTTGTGGGCTGCGCCGCCTGCTTATGGTGGATGTCGTCCATCGACGGCTTCACGAGCAAGGGGCGTCTCGCCATGATGGTTGGCTGCTGGGGGCTGTTCGTCGGGCTGATTCCGCCCAGTTTCCTCCAGGACGAGGTGGAAGGGCTCGATCCCAAGGACTTCCTGTACGGCGGCCCGCATGCGGCCGCTGTCCTGATCTTTGCCTTCATCTTGATTCCTTCCCTAACGACGACGACCATCGCCGCCTCGACCGATCGCTCCCTGGAAATGGAGCGCATGAACGTGCGCGAGAACCGTCCGGAAGTTCAGGAGGCATCTCTGCGAATTGCGGATTACTACCAACAGCACGGGATCGTTGGGCCCGAGCTTGCACAAATGACATCCACGGTCCTGGGAAGCTTCGCGCGATCCGAGGCCGTGGCCCAAGGAATCCAACACGGATTGCAATTTCTGAGCCTGCTTGTCGTGAGCATGGGGCTGCCGGTGGTCCTATTGCTCCGCTTGTCTTCAAAGTGCGGTCCGGTCGCCGCGCCCCACGCGATCATTCCTGACAGACTATCGAGCTAAAAGGCCCGGGTGTTGGGTGCATGACGATGGGTCGACGATCGCCTTGGAAGCCCCTCAACGATGGTCGGTTCCAGTCGCGTGCTGCCCGGGGTGCGGAGGGGTATCGTTAGCCGGGTTGTCCACGGCCCAATACCAACCCGAAGCGCCTATTCGATCGCACCAACGGAGGAATCTCAATGTCTAGCTTGCAAAAACAACTAAGACCGTTCTTCGAGATCATGGACAGTGTGACGTCAGAAGTCGCCCGGCTTAAGCAACTGCTAAACTATTTCGACCTTCTCTCGACTGGCAGCGATGCCCGGTTCCTCGTCGGAGGGCAACTTTCGAATTTGGCGGAGGAACTAACAAGTCTGTCGAAAGAAATCGAGAACTAGAAAGAACCAAGTTGGAGCGACAGAGGTTCAGGCAGCCAAATCACAACACTTGCTCCGTCTGACCCTCGCGCAAACGCCGGTAAAGGGTGGCCTCGCCGATGCCGAGAATTCTTGCGGCCTCTGCGCGGTTCCCGTTGGTCACCGACAAGACCCTTCGAATGTGTTCCCACTCGATATCTGCCAACGACATAAGCGGAATGAGCGTTTGCTCTCTCTCATCTCTCCCTTCAAGTCCGCGACTGGGATGCAGTCCCAGTTCGCGCAGCCTGCACTCCAGGGACTTGGGCGATATGCCCAACCTCCGTGCTGCGTCGTGTTGATCCCCGCCGGTAGCTTCCAGGACACGGATTGACAGAACGCGGTCCAACCGGTGGTGGGCTTCGGCGTATTGGTCACCTCCCTCGCACGACAGGCAGCGGCGGACGAAGGCATCCAAGTCGGCGTCTTCTCCGCCGAACCGTGGCACCGGGACGAGCCCACCATCGGCTGGCGTCAGCTCCGGCAAGTCAGTCGGGAGCAGCGTGGCACCGCGTGCGTGCAGAAGCGCCTGTTTCAACACGCTCTGCAACTCCCGGATATTCCCTGGCCAGGAGTAGTCTCGCACGTGTTGGAGTGCCTCGGGGGCGATCTGCTGCACCTCCCGACCCAGTTCGCGGCTGAGACGCCGTAGGAAATGGCGCACCAGCAGCGGCAGGTCGTCACCGCGCTCGCGCAACGGGGGCAAGTGAATAGTGAACACCCCCAGCCGGTAGTACAGGTCCGGCCGGAACCTGCCTTCTTCCGACCAAGTCTTCAGATCGCGGTTCGTGGCGGCGATCAGCCGCACGTCGGTCTGAATAGTCTCGTTGCCGCCGACACGCTCGAAGGCCTGCTCCTCGAGCAGGCGCAGGATTTTGGCCTGCAAGGCGAGCGGCATGTCGCCGATCTCATCGAGGAATAGTGTGCCCCCGTTGCACTGCTCGAACTTCCCGATGCGGCGGCGGTCGGCGCCGGTGAAGGCGCCTTTCTCGTAGCCGAACAGTTCGCTTTCCAGCAACGTTTCCGGGATGGCAGCGCAGTTGAGGGCCAGGAACGGGGCCTTACACCGGGAACCGTGCTGGTAGATCGCGCGGGCGACCAGCTCTTTGCCCGTGCCGCTGTCGCCGGTAATCAGCACCGGCACGTCTTGGGCCGCGACGCGGCCGATGGCCTTGTAGATCTCACGCATGGCCGGGCTGGAGCCGACGATAACCCCCTCCACCTCCGAATCGGCTTCCGTTTCGGCAATCGCCGTCGGCTGGCGCATCCGTTTGGCCACTTCAAAGGCCTCGCCGACGACACGCTGCAATTGGTGCAGGTCGAGGGGCTTGAACAAGTAGTCGTAGGCGCCCTGTTTCATCGCCTCGATGGCCGCGTCCGCCGACTTGGTTAGCGTGATAAAGACAACGGGGATCCTGGCATCGAACTTGCGGATCTGCTCGTAGACTTCTAACCCGGACTGGTCAGGCAGCCGCAAATCGAGGAGAATAACGTCAGGCGTCAGTCAGTCTGAAACGAGAATGACCGTGGACCGCGGCTGGACCTCGTATCGGGCCACCGCTATTCGCACACCGGAGTGCCACTCACAAATGTCGTGGGGCGATTCACACCCGGTGTCGATCCATTGCCGCCACGGACCTCGGCAGCCCTCGGACACGGGCGGAAGCTCGAAGCTCAGCGGCTCCCAATAAGCATTCACTATCCAATGCAGGTTCGCTGCTAGATGCGGCACCCGTGCTGTGGCTGCCAAGCTGTGGGAATGGTGTCCTCAGTCGGCTTTGTCGAGTTCCATTCCGTGCCATCGCACTGAAGCGCTGTCGAGGAATTCGAGCAAAGTGGTACCCGAGTCTGCGGAGTTGCGATGGAGATCGAGGCGGCAGGCCAAGAGGAGCTTGGCAAACCGACACAACCCCGCATGCTTTTCCACCAACGACCAGTCGAACCAACTGATTTCGTTATCCTGGCAATAGGCGTCGTTATTGCCTTGTTGCGTCCGCCGAACTTCGTCTCCGGCCAGCAGCATCGGCGTGCCAATCGCCAGCAGGTTGAGGGCCAGGAAATTCTTGACCTGGCAAGTGCGGATGCGTTCGATCTGAGGGTCGGTGGTCGGCCCTTCCGCTCCGCAATTCCAACTGTAATTTCCGTCGGTCCCGTCGCGGTTGACCATAAGCTCGTCCCCGGCTGCAAACACCGTTCCCTAAATGGTTGTGTTTGCCGTGCCAGGTTGTTGTCTTTTTGCTCGCCGGACTAAGACTGGCTGATCTCTCAAAATGATCGACAAGCCGATTAAAATGACAGAGGCTCCGAGCCAGTACCTCAGATTCGCCCTTAGTGCGTCTCTGCACGACCGTATTGATCAGACGGTGCGGTGGTATCGCGAGAACGGATGGCTGTAGCGGTCGCATTGGCACAGGATATGCGTATTCGCAATGCGGTCGAATACACCAGAGTAACTGCGGCACCTCCCTGCTAAGCACCGACCGAAAAATAACTTCCTTGGTCTAGTAGGGAGTTGGTTGGATG
>CAZTPX010000258.1:0-10698 GCA_964615095.1 uncultured Planctomycetaceae bacterium
GGGCGCCCAGGCGGTTATAGCTCTGCCAGTGCCGCCCTTCGTTGAGCAAGTACATATCGTACTCGGTCAACAGGTGCGGAAATGCGTAAGGATCGTGGATCGTCGTTTTCATGCCTACCTCGTCTGCCACTCGCAGCATATATCGTGATGTTTCCCGCTCGGCCGGACAAGGACAAATCGCCTCAAATAAACCGGCCGGGTGGATGCGGCGCATGGGCCGTGCCGACTCGCTGTGCCCCGGTTCAACAACCCAGGCCTGGGTCGTTTCCGGCAGGTATGCCCGCACCGCCAAGGCCTGTCGACCCGAGTCATCGACCATGTGGGGGCCGAGCAGTTCGAACGGATTATGGTGGTTTCCCTGAATCAGTCGGTGAATACTCTCCAATGCAACGCTAGTTCGCATGTGTACCTCCTTGTAAGATTAGTTGCATATTTTAGCCAACCGGTAAGCCTTTTGCGAAGCCCCCCGTTTCGCTTTATCCCCCAATGGGGTTGTTTATCGCACTCTTTGGAGCCTGATGGCCGGTCGAAACGTCGCCGCCGGCATTCCACGTTATGGAACCGCAGGGCACGATCGAGCCGTTGCCACAGGTCCGAGTTCTTCACCGGTACCATCTGTCCGAAGAATTCCCACCGCCAGCCGTTGGTCCGCCAATCGGGTAGGCCGAAGCAGACCCCCTTCCAGATGTAATCGCTACATTCGACCAGGGTTACTCGCGACGGCTGGTCGAGCGATTCCAGCGCCCGCACGACCGTCAACAGGTCGAGTCGTTCGCTGGGAAGTTCGGGCTCGGTGTCGTTGGCTTCGAACTGCTGCGACCCGTCTTTGGTCCGCAGCACGAACTGCCACTGACCGCTGCCCTGGGTCTGGTCCACGTGGGAGGACAACAGGAAGTGTGGTGTCGTGAAGTCCATTGCTGTCTGAGCTATATCGGGTGGGGGAGTATCGGATTGTTGTCAATTTGCGATGAATGCCACAAACAGAAAATTTAATCCGCCAGCGTTAAGCGGGCTGACTGGATAAAGCCTTATGTTTGGAACCTCGCATTTTTTGACATCGCAATCTTAGGGATCCTAAAAGTCTTCCCCAATAACCCGTATTTGCAAATCAATTCGGCGCTACGGCAGTTATTTGGCCGAGGGAATCTCGGGGCGGGACGAGAGATAGAACGATGGTAGCGGAATGCGCGGTTCCATCTGGGCAGAATTCAGGAACTCGGCGTGCCCATCGACTCGATTGGTGGCGCAGGCGTCGGCGACGGCGTTTTCCTGGCCGGCGTTGTGGCGGTGCTGCTAGCCTAAAGAGAAAGAGGGCCGGGCATGTGCCCGATGCGACGGACATCCTTGCCCGCTACTCTTGCCCGAGGTGGTTCCGGCTGCGGACATCCATGCCCGCCGGCATCCAACGCCCGGCCCTCTCTCATGACGATTTCAGACGGCCATGCGCATCGACTGGCAAGCGGCCGTTACGCCCAGAACGAATTCCTCGAAGATTCTCAAGTCCAAGGCGGATGCCGAGTTGCTTTCGGGATGGAACTGAGTCCCCATCGCGAACCAGTCTTCCATCGTGCTTTCGATGGCCTCGATGACCCCGTCGGGGCAGCGGGCCGTGACCATAAAGCCGGCGGCCAGTTCATCGATTGCCATGTGGTGCATGCTGTTGACGCGAATCTCGCCCTCGCCGAAGACCCGCTCCATGATCGTGCCCATCTCCACCATAAGGGCGTGGCGATGATTGGGATCACTGGCGTCCAGGTGCGGCAGGGCTTTGGGCAAGTCCTCGGGAATGTGCAGGAAGAGGTTGCCGCCCTGCGAAATGTTCAAGAGTTGCATGCCACAGCCGATGCCGAAGACCGGCATCCGCCGCTCGGCCACCATCCGCATGAGCATGCGATCGAATTCTTCCCGCCGCCGATCCAGAACACGGACGGCCGGGTGAAGCATGAATCCGTCATTGCGCGGGTCCAGATCCGCGCCGCCGCAGAACACCACGCCGTCCAAGGCGTCGAGCAGGCGGCTTAGGTCCTCTTCTTCCCTTAATGGTGGGATAACCACTGGCACCGCACCGGCCTTCGTGAGTGAATCGTAATAACCTGCGCTGAGAAAAGAAAAAGCGGGGGTATCTTTGCGGGCCGAACGATAGTCAGCAGTCACACCAATTAACGGTTTCAAAGCCATCGAATACTCCTTTGACACGTCCTGTGTCGGTTAGCAGGATCACCCACGGCATAGAAAAGGAGGTCGATACTGGCTTGACCCGGTCAACGGGCAGAGGGGAAAGCCCCCCGAAAAGACTAGGGGGAAGCGATGGGTAGCTCTTGGCAAAAGCCAAGGGAATTTGGGGCGTCAGTCCCTGACGTCCCGGCGCGAATCTTTTCCCGCTCGACGGCGCGTGGACATTGCGTCCACGCGATGCCAACACGACATCCTCATGTCACCTGGATTGGGTTGAAACTCCTGGAGCTTTCGCGCGCCTCCTCGTAAAGAATGCAAGTCTCCCGGAGTGTAGAGAGTAGTCTTGCGAATTACAAGCTAGCCCTATATCTTGGAGTCGGTATATTTTCAGGCACAATATCTGGTATTGTCAGCAATGCTAGCATTGTGGATACCCACAAAGTTCGGCAGCCAGTAAGGTCAATCATCGACACGGTATTACGTAGGTCCTTTCTGCCGGAAAGGACCAATTTGCAACGCCCTTGGGAGAAACCCAGAGTTTCCCGCATCGCGGAATACATTAGTCTCTCTCGGCAAGCGAGACCTACATTGATGGCCTGGCGAATGGCCGGAAAAACCAGCCCGTCGCCCCTGGAACGAGAAAACAGGTATAATTTCAACGCGGAAGAAAAGCCCCGGCGGCCGGAACGTTTTCCGCGCTCCTTGGCACTTGAAAGTTAAATCCTTGCATAATCTGCGACTCTTCACCTTCATTGCGATCGGCGCGTTCTTGTCTTCCGCTCCCGGGCTTTCCGCCAAGGAGCCGGTCCAGTACCACCATCCGGTCTGTATCCGCTTTGAGGGCGTAATTGAACCGAGTCTGCAACGGTATTTGTATCGCAAGTTGGACGAGGCCAAACAACAGAGGGCCGACCTGGTAATCCTGGAGATCGACAGCCCGGGCGGGAGGCTGATCGAAAGCGTAGAGATCGCCAAGCGTCTGCGGGATGTGGACTGGGCGCACACCGTGGCCTATATTCCTGACCACGCGATCAGCGGGGCGGCGATCGTATCGCTGGGATGCGACGAGATCATCATGTCGCCGCTGGCGACGATTGGCGATGCCGGCGCGATCCGCATGGACGAACATGCGTTCTTTCGATTTGTTCCCCAGAAGGAGATCAGTTTTCTGGCCCCTGAGTTGCGCAGTCTTGCCGAAGCCAAAGGCCGTCCGCCGGCGCTGGCCGAGGCCATGTCCGACAAGGACCTCAAGGTTTTTCACGTTCGCAATCTGAAGACCGGCCGGGAGGACTATATCTCCAAACGGGATTTCGACGCCGCGCCGGCAGGCGAATGGGATAAACTCGGAGAAGTTGCCTCCTCCGGCCAGGACCGTTTCCTGGCTCTTACGGGCACCGACGCAGCCAAAGTTGGGTTGGCCAATGCCCTGGTTGACAATCGCGGCGAACTGGCTCGGCGGTTCGGGGTGGGATTGCACGACCTCGAGCCCACGTTCGTCGACGTCCTCGTGGAGCGCCTTACCTGGTGGCCGATCACGATCCTGCTCTTGATTGTCGGTTTGACGGGGCTGTACATGGAAGCCGTGGCGCCCGGCCATGCTGTCGGTGGACTGACCGCGGCGGCATGCTTCCTGCTTCTCTTCTGGAGTCACTTTCTCGGCGGCACGGCCGGTTGGTTGCAGATCTTGCTCTTTCTCATGGGCTTGGCCTGCATTGCCGTCGAGATTTTCCTCCTGCCAGGCACGATTGTGCCCGGGCTGATTGGCGCCTCGCTGGTCGTGGTGAGCCTGGTGATGGCCATCCAGGGGTTCCTGATTCCGGAAACGACGCTCGAGCTGCACACGTTGGCCGGCACCATGGCGATGCTCGTGGTCTCCTGCGGCGTCTTCGTCGCTGCCGCGATCGTGATCACGCGGCGAATGGATTCGCTGCCCTTGCTGAACCGGCTGATGCTCGCTCCGCCCGAAGCCGAAGCGGCGACGGAAGATTCAGCGGCCGCCGTGGGCGACCGGCGGCCCGCGGTTGGCGACCTGGGTGTCGCGCACACGCCGCTGCGGCCGGGCGGCAAGGGCCGTTTCGGCGAAAAGGTGATGGACGTGATGGCCTGCGGCGATTTTCTCGATCGTGGCACGCCCATCCGTATTGTCCGTGTGACGGGCAACCAGGTGTTTGTCGAGACGCTCGACGAGTCGTAAAAAGAGGTTTACACATGCCATCACCCTTTCCAGGAATGGACCCGTACATTGAGCACCCTGAGGTGTGGAGCGATTTCCACGGCCGGTTGGCCGAGGAGATCAGCGCGGAGTTGAACACGGTCATTCAGCCCCGTTACGTGGCGCGGTTGGCGCCTCGCGTAACGTATGAGATGGTGGAGATCGAGAAGACTCGTGCTGTTCGCCCAGACGTCGGTGTTTGGGGCCAGCGCGGCCGTCTTGAGAGGGAACATGGAGGGCAAGCGACGGTCCTCTCGCGTGCCCCGGTGCAGAACCGCATCGCAATGGAGTTGCCGCTGCGGCTGTTCACAGTCGAGATCCTTGAGGTCGGCGCATTTGAGCTCGTGACGGCAATCAAGATCCTCTCGCCGGTGAACAAGCAGCCTGGCCGAGAGGCCCAAGACGAGTACCTTCGCAAGCGGCGCGAGTTGCTGCGATCATCGGTCCATTTCATCGAGATTGATCTGCTGCGCGAGGGGCGGCGGCCGCCGCTGGAGTGCCCGGTCCCGCTGGCCCCGTACTATGTTGTTCTGAGCCGCGTCGACCACCGTCCCGATGTTGATGTATGGCCGATTCAGCTCTGCGAGAAGTTGCCGACGATTCCCGTGCCACTTGTCGAGCCGGACCCCGATGCCGCATTGGACTTGGGCGCGGTCCTGGCGGCCGTCTACCAGCGCGGAGGTTACGCCACTCTGATCGACTATTCTCAACCTCCACCGCCGCCATCGCTGTCGGAGGCCGAGTCCGCCTGGTTGGATGAGCACTTGCGAGCGCGGAGAGCCAAGTGAAGTTGCGTGGCAGCGGCAACAGCAGTACAAGTGCTTTATAATAGCTTCGCCGACACTCCCACCGAAAACCGAAGGGCCAATCCTGTAAGTTCTTTGCCCCGTGAAGATTTCCTCAGCCCTGGCGATCGCGATCCAACACCACCAAGCCGGCCGCTTGCCGGCCGCCGAGCAGATTTATCGGCAGATCCTTGCCGCCGAGCCGAATCACGCCGACGCGCTCCACTTGCTGGGCGTGATCGCCTACCAATCGGGCCGGAACGAGGTTGCCGTCCAGTACATTCGGCGGGCGATCGACTTGAATGGCCGGCAGCCGACCTACCATGCAAATCTGGGCTGTGCCCTGAAGGACCTAAGAAAACTGGACGAAGCGATTGCCTGCCATCGCCGCGCGCTGGAATTGAAGCCCGACTCGCCCGAAACCCACAACAATTTGGGCAACGCGCTGCACGCCCAGGGCGAACTCGACGAGGCGGTGGCCTGCTGGCGCCGGGCGTTGGACCTGAAACCCAACTATGCCGAAGCGCACAACAACCTGGGCGCCGCCTTGCGGGAACAGGGAAAGCTGGAGGAAGCGGCCGCCTGTTGGCGCCGTGCCCTGCAACTCAAGCCGGAATATGCCGACGCGCATAACAATCTGGGCGTGGCCCTCAAGGCACAGGGCAAGCTGGAGGAAGCGGCTGCCTGCCACCGGCGGGCGCTGGAGTTGAAGCCCGACTTCGCCGAGTCGCACAACAACCTGGGCGTCGTCCTCAGGGAGCAAGGCAAGCTCGACGAAGCGGTGGCCGCTTGCCGCCGGGCGCTGGAGTTGCAGCCCCATTACGCCGAGGCACACAGCAACCTGGGCAACGCTTTGAAGGACCAGGGCAAACTCGACGAGGCGGTCGCCTGCTATCGCCAGGCGCTGGAGCGCAATCCGCATTACGCCGAGGCCCACAACAACTTGGGCATCGTCCAAAAGGAAGCAGGGAATTTCGACGAGGCGGTCGCCTGCTACGGCCGGGCGCTGGAGTTGCAACCGGACTATGCCAAAGCCCACAACAACCTGGGCGTGGCCTTCAAGGACCAGGGACGATTGGACGAGTCGCTGGCCTGCTGCCGCCGGGCGTTGGAAGCCCGGCCGGAGTTTATCGAGGCACACAGTAATCTGCTGTATGCCCAGCTATTCCATCCCGCTTGCGATGCCGCGGCGCTTTGCCAGGAGCACCGCCGCTGGAACCAGCAGCACGCCGCGCCCTTGGCGAAGTTCATCCAACCGCACGGCAACGACCGTTCTCCCCATCGCCGCTTGCGGATTGGCTATGTCTCGCCCGACTTCCGCGAACACTGCCAGGCGCTGTTCACCGTGCCCCTGTTGTCCGCGCACGACCATGGGCAGTTCGAGATCGTTTGCTATGCCGACGTCGTGCGCCCCGATGGAATCACAGAGCGGCTGCGGTCCTGTGCCGACGGTTGGCGAAACATCGTGGGCCTTGGCCACGAACGGGTGGCCGAACTGATCCGCCAGGACGGAATCGACATTCTCGTCGACCTGACCATGCACATGGCCGGTAATCGGCTCCTCGTCTTCGCCTGCAAGCCGGCCCCCGTGCAGGCCTGCTGGCTCGCCTATCCGGGCACGACGGGCGTTTCCACGATCGACTACCGCATCAGCGACCCCTACCTCGATCCGCCCGGCCTTTACGAGCACTGCTACACGGAGCAGTCGATCCGCTTGCCCGACTCGTTCTGGTGTTACGATCCCCTGGCCGACGAGCCGGCGGTCAACAGCTTGCCGGCCGCGGAGAAGGGGCATATTTCCTTTGCTTGCCTCAACAACTTCTGCAAGGTCAATCCGCCGGTCTTGAAGTTATGGGCGGAGGTGCTGAAGGCCGTCAAACGTTCCCGCTTGACGCTCCTGGCGGGCGCGGGAAGCCATCGCCGGCAAACGCTGGACCTGCTGGCGGAAGAAGGCGTCGACCGCGACCGCGTGACGTTCGTCGCTTATCAGCCCAGAGGGTCGTATTTGGCCAGTTACCGCGATATTGACGTCGGCTTGGACACGGTTCCTTACAATGGGCACACGACCAGCCTGGATTCATACTGGATGGGCGTGCCGGTGGTGACGCTCGTAGGGCCGACGGTTGTGGGGCGGGCCGGCCTGAGCCAACTCACGAATCTGGGCCTGCCGGAACTGATCGCTGCCGGCCCCGCGCAGTTTGTGCGCATCGCGGCGGAACTGGCCCACGATCTTGCCCGCCTGAGCGGGTTGCGGGCAACTTTGCGCGAGCGGCTGCGGGCGTCGCCCTTGATGGACGCCCCGCGTTTTACCCGGAATCTCGAATCCGCCTACCGCACCATGTGGCGGCAGTGGTGTTCGTAGGCCTCTTTTGGAGTGCCGCGGCTTGCTTTGCTTTGAATTACTATTACCCTGGCACAGAAGCACCGCACTTGCGTAGGCCGGAACAAGCGCAGCGCAGTTCCGGCAATGGGCCCGAATTATGGTGTCTAGTTGCCGGAACTGCGCTGCGCTTGTTCCGGCCTACGTGAGGATGTTTCATGCCGGGGTAATAATTGCACCCTTGGGATACATTGCATATACTATGAATGCCTTTGAACTGCGCGGAGGATCTGGCCGCCGCCGGGCAGGGGATGGCCAACGGGCCTCTTTAGGCGACTGCTTATGACGAAGCCCCGGAAACCGAACGAAGATTCTGCCGACCTCGTGTCGGAAGGAACGAGACCGAGCCGTACCGAAGAGACCATCCCTTACGTCGTCGGCGTGGGTGCCTCCGCGGGCGGCTTGGAGGCCTTCGAGCAGTTCTTCTCGCACCTGCCCTCGGATACCGGGCTGGCGTTCGTGCTGGTGCCGCATCTTGAGCCAACGCACAAGGGCATGATGCCCGAACTCTTGGCCCGGCACACCAAGATGCCGGTGGCCCAGGTGGAAGATGGGATGAAGATCCGCGAGAATTGCGTCTATGTGATTCCTCCCAATGCGGACCTCTCGATCCTGCACGGCAAACTGCAGTTGCTGGAACCGATCGTGCCCCGGGGACAGCGGATGCCCATCGACTTCTTCTTCCGGCACCTGGCGTCCGACCAGAAGGAAAAAGCCATCGGGATTATTCTTTCCGGCATGGGGAGCGACGGCACGCTGGGCATGAAGGCCATCAAAGAGAATTTCGGGATGGTGATGGCGCAAGACCCGGCCTCGGCCAACTATGACAGCATGCCCCGCAGCGCGATCAACACGGGCATGGTGGATTATGTCGCCGCGGCGCAAGAGCTTCCCGCCAAGTTGATGCAGTATGCCGCGCACGTTCCGGCCGCCCCTCAGGAACATGTTCCGACTGATGTGGAACCCGCGGCGGCGCTGGAAAAGGTCTTTGTCTTGCTACGCTCCTCCCTCGGTTGTGATCAACGCCGAAGGCGACATCCTTTATGTCAACGGGCGGACGGGGAGATTCCTGGAACCCTCGTCGGGCAAGGTCAACAACAATGTCTTTGCGATGGCCCGCGAGGGGCTGCGCGACAAGCTTGCCACGGCAATCCACAACGCCGTGACACGAAAAACGAGCATCACCGCCAACGGGCTCAAGGTCAGGTCCAACGGCGGCTGGACGACTGTCAACCTCACGGTCAAGCCGCTGGCCGAGCCGGGCGCCCGGCGCGGCATGCTCCTGGTGGTCTTCGAGAAGACGACGGCACAAGCGGCGGAGACGGTCGCTGAGAACGGGCCGAAACCCTCCGAGCCGGCCGCCCCGCCGTCGCCCTTGGAAAATGAGCTTCGCCACGCCCGCGAGCGCCTGCAGGCAACGGTCGAGGAAATGGAGGCCACCCAGGAGGAATTGCGGTCGGCCAACGAGGAGTTGCAGTCCAACAACGAAGAATTGCAGAGCACGAATGAAGAACTCAATAGTTCCAAGGAGGAAATGCAATCGCTCAACGAGGAAATGCAGACGGTCAACGCCGAGTTGCAGACGAAGATCGAGGAACTGTCGCAATCGAACAGCGACATGAAGAATCTGTTGAACGGCATCGAAATGGCCACAATCTTCCTGGATAATAACCTGGTCGTCAAACGATTCACCCCGCAGGCCACCGCGGTCGTCAACCTGGCCGCCGGTGACGTGGGACGGCCGATCGGCCATTTCACGACGAAGCTGAAACTTGACCGGCTCGTCCAAGACGCCCGGGACGTGCTGGAAACGCTGGTGCCCAAGGATTCGCAAGTGCAAGCGAGCGACGGCCGCTGGTATAACCTGCGGGTCCTGCCCTACCGGACCACGGACAACGTGATCGACGGCGTGGTGATGACGTTTGCCGACATTACACCGATCAAACGCCTGGAGCAGTCGCTGCACGAGCAGAAGGCCCAGTTGCAGGCGGCCCGCGACTACGCCCAGAACATCATTGCCACGATCCGCGAACCGCTGGTGGTATTGGACGGCGAACTGCGCATCGTGTCGGCCAACCGTTCCTTCTACCAGACATTCGCTGTGCAGCCCCCGGAGACGGAGGGACATCTGCTCTATGAAATCGGCCGGCGGCAATGGGACATTCCAGCCTTGCGGCAACTTCTGGAGGACATTGTTTCCAAGAACGCCGCCCTGGCGGACTTCCGCATGGAACACAATTTCCCCACGGTGGGGCACAAGGTGCTCTTGCTCAATGCCCGCCAAATCGTGCCGGCAGGCCATCCCGCCGGTCTGATCCTGCTGGCGATGGAAGACATTACCGAGCGATGACGGGCTAAAGTCAGAAAAAAGTGCTTCCAACGGCATTTCTCCCGTCTTGGCCGCCGCGACTGACCCGTCGTTTCGGGTTAGGCAGTGACCTGGCCACATCGAAAAAAGGGGCCTCGTGGAGTTTTTGCGGCGATTTTTTACGTCCACGGGTGTACTCGGCTTCCGCTAAAGGTATTGCTCACACGGAGAAAACTGCGGGGAAAAAAACGCTTGACATCCTAACGATAGTTTTGCCACAGCCAAAGGCCGTATTCAATTTGTTACCAATTTGTTACCAATTTTTTGGCAAACGTTACCAATTTGTTGCCAATTTGTAGGCATTTTCTGGCACTTGTTCATTTGTATAGTATCTAGGGGTAGGACACATGGCGCTTTCTTGCGGCTATTTTAGTGCAGAGTCATAAAAATAATTAATTGTTGCCACGGCAAGTGTGGCCGTTCGCGACCGTTGCCCGGGCCGTAGGGCGGGTCGAGGCACGAGACCCACGCGCCACAGTTTCCGCGCAGCCGCCGGCGCGGACGCCGACTTGGGCAGGTCGGCGCCGCGCGTAATGTGTGGCCCCCGGTTCGCTACGCCGGGGGCCGGTCCAAATTGTCAAAGAACAAATACACGCGCAGAGTATTCAGGCCTAGCTGAATCTTCTTCAGCGCGCTTTCTACCCACATAATACGCAAGAACTCTCGCCACCATTTGTGCTGGAAAAGGTGTCAGGAACCGTTGTGTGTGAAGAAAGGAGATTCTGGAATCCGATAGCTCGACAGGAAAGGACCGTGTCCATAAGGTGGCGTTATGGGA
>CAZTPX010000259.1:0-10579 GCA_964615095.1 uncultured Planctomycetaceae bacterium
GCCTCGAACGAGTTTCCCGAGTTGATCCGCATCAAGTGAGAATCGCCAGGGCCTGCAGGCCGTTCACCGACGTTGGGTCATGTCGGAAGCAACAATCCAAGCAACCAACCACAGGAGAGACAGTGAGACGATTCGAGACTAGCGACATCGAAACGACCGCGGATTCGCCGTCGTTGGTGGATCTGAAGGATTTTATCGCACGTGCATCCGCAAGTGTGGATGCTTTAAATAACAAGAAGAAAGGAACGCCATGAAAGATATCGGCCAGAGTGTGAAGTTCAGGATCATCGTAGCGGTTTTCGGCCTGATGCCGGGGATCGCCAGTCAGGCGGCGGCCAAGCCGCTGAAGGTGTTCATCCTCGCCGGCCAGTCGAACATGCAGGGGCATGTGAACGTATCGACGTTCGATTCCCTGGCCGACGATCCGAAGACGGCTCCGATCCTCAAGGAGATGCGCAATGCCGACGGCACGCCGCGGGTGTGCGAGAAGGTCTGGATCTCGTCGATCGGCTGCGCCGGCGACGATACGACCGAGCAGAAAGGCAAACTGACAGCAGGCTTTGGCGCTTCGCCCCAGGAGATAGGTCCGGAATTCACGTTTGGCATTTACATGGAGAAGCTGCTCAACGAACCGATCCTGATCATCAAGACCTCCTGGGGTGGCAAGAGCCTGCACACGGACTTCCGTCCGCCCAGCGCCAAGCCATACGAGTTCTGTGCCACCGAGTTGCAAGGGCGCAGGAATCGAGGTGACGACATGAAAAAGGAGAGGGCCAACGTGATCAAAGCCACCAGTGTGTACTACCGCCTGATGATCGAGCATGTGCGGAAGGTATTGGCGGACGTCAAAAGGGTGGTGCCGGAGTACGATCCGACGCAGGGCTACGAGCTGGCTGGTTTCGTCTGGTTCCAAGGGTTTAACGATCTGGTCTCCGACTGGACGTATGAAAATCGGATGAAGCCCGGCGGATATGACATGTACGGCCAACTGCTGGCGGATTTCATTCGTGATGTGCGCAAGGATCTGTCGGCGCCGAAGATGCCTTTCGTGGTTGGAGTCATGGGGATTGGTGGCGTGAAGGAAGATAAGAAGCCGCCCCAGATGTACTTTCGCCAGGCTCAGGTCGCACCGACGTTGCTTCCTGAGTTCAAGGGCAACGTGGTGGCGGTGCAGACGGCACCCTATTGGGATGATGCTTTGGAATCGCTGCAAGCGCGGATGGATGCATGCTGGCCGAAGGTGGACACGAGGGTCGCTGCGGAGAAGAACACCTCATGGGAGAACAAGATGAAGGTCATGGCTGAGAACTTCAAGCCGGAAGAATGGAAACGCCTGCGGGCTGGCGCCTCTAACGGGGGCTACCATTATCTCGGTGCCGCCAAGATCATGGTGCCGATCGGTAAGGCCTTTGCTGAGGCGCTGGCAAATATACAGAAACCCCAAGAACAGTAGAAACAATGAAACATACCAAGACAAGCGTCGTGAACATCCTTGGCGTTCCAGGCTTTCTTGCCGGAATAGCCGCCTGGTTGTCCGCGGCGGGCGCCCTCACAACGCAGGCGCAAGCCGCCGACAAGCTTCGGGAGATGAACATCGGTGGTTATTTGAGCGTAAGCCACAGTCAAGCGCCCGCGTCGTTCAACGCCGGCTATTCCATCTACACGGCGGCGTGGCAGCTGGTGGAGAAGTATCAGGGGCATAAGTTTCAAAGCGGGCTCTACGGCACGTGGATGTTCGCTCAGTATGACGGTCGTGGACCCGACAAGCTCTATTCCGACATCGAAGGCGGCCTCGGCTGGTGGACCGACACGCGTTTTCCCACCGATACGCCGAAGTTCATTATGGGTGGGGTAGGGCCAAACTTCAGCGCGATCGCAAACGGTCCCGCACACGGTGCCGGGGATTGGAACAATCCACGCGGTCTCTATGGCGCGGCCCAGCTCAGCCCGTGGCTGCTTTTCCCCATCGACGGACTGAACGTTCGCCAAGGCACTTGCGGCCAACTCTTCGGCTACGGCTATCTCGCGCTGCCGCTCACGCCGGAGAAGGCCACCACGGACGGCACGGCTGCCCGTGCGAAGCAAGCACGCAACTCGGTCGCTGGGCAGTCGCGTGGGCACCGCCGATGCTTCTGGGCTTGATCGCCCGCAGGCCGCTTCTCCGCCGGCGTAAATGCCCGCTGCGACTTCGATCAAGCATGTGACCGTTGCTTATCGGGAAGGAGTCCAGAAAGGCGAGACCGGCAGCGTTCTGACACCCAATCTCGGCATCGCCTTTGCAGCAGAACGGGCAATTTGCGTTGCTCGGCATCTGAATGCCCTCGAAAGGTGTCGGCACGGTGCATCCGGAGTTATGAGATTGGGGATGCATCGCGTCGCGATACCTCTACCGCTAGCCGACGTCTTACGAAGTATAATCTGGCGTTCTGCTCATTGCCAGCAATGCCCGTCCCGGAGCCGCGTCGCCTCGAATTTTGTAATTGAGATGAAATTTGCCTGTTTGGCGGTGATCCGCTTGATTGACCGCCGTGAGCCCGCATTGTAGACTGGCCAGCAGTACGATCCTATTTCCAAGCAAAGCCAGCTGACATGGGACTATTCGACAAATTCTTTGGACCGCCGAGCAAGGATAAGTTCGCCCAAATGGTCATAGATGCAATTTGCAAGGCCGGCGAAACCGGTTCGATCGTATTCGATCCGGGCGACTTCTGCCTCCGCAAGGAGAACCGCCAAGTCACTTCTCTGGCGAACGCCTACATCGAATACTGTGCTGCTGACCAACAGGAACGGGAGAATGTCCTCAAGCGATGGGTCCGCGGCTGGTTCCTGTTGGACAAAGAAGTCCCGAAGAAGTTCGAGGACATTGGCCCAGACCTTTATCCCTCCGTGCAGAGTCGTGCCTATTACGAGTTGATGAGCCTTCGGACAAAAGTGGAACACGACAGAATTCAGGAGTGGCCGCACGTGATCGTGGGCGAGCATCTGGCCGTGGGGCTGATCCATGACATGAAGGACGGCCTGCGTCTGATCCGAGACGACGAGCTAGACACATGGGGAGTGACCCTTTACGAGGCGTTGGAAGTGGCGGTGGACAATCTCAAGCAACGGCCGACCCGCGTAATCGGTCCTGAAACTGGTGAGGGCCTATACGCTCCAGTCAGCGACGACAACCATGAGGCTTCGCGATTGCTGATGCTAGACATGATTCGGGACTTTCGGGTCAAAGGCGACCCTATTGCCATGATTCCGACGCGAGATATGCTCCTCGTTGCTGGTTCCGAAGATTGCGATGCCCTGAGCAGGATGCTAAACCTCGCCCGGAATGAACGAGATAATGAACATCATGTGATCTCAACGGTTGGCAGCGACTGCAACGACTTGTACGACTTCAACGGTAGCGAAGGCACTTATCTCAATGGCGGCGTGACTCTCAGCGGATCCACGCTTTACGGAATTACGGGGGCAGTCGGAAGCCGATTGAGAGCCTCGTAGCCCAACGCGACACCCAACGTCTCGGTCAGTACGGCACTGGCGACGTTGCGTCGTGGATTGGCTGTTGGGGGAGGCCCAACGGCAATCCCGCGGCTAAGAAGGGGTGATCACGAAATTGAAGAAGAGGCCAACCGTAATCCCAGCAAAAATAGGGATTGCTACGATGAAAAATGGCGCAGCGAAGAGGACACTGAGCACCACGGCACGGCTGGTTTCAAAATCGTCATCTATAGGGTCAATCAGTCTTGATCATGGCCCGACGGGGGGTGGAAATTCGGGCCTGCCGGTGGCGGTTCCGATCTTGAATTCAGCCGATCGATGGCAGCCAGCAAAAATCTGGAAAGTGGCCCCGCCCCCCGCCTTTTGCCAGTTCTCGGTCTGTTATATTCGGGGCGTCCTCCGGGGAGCGTCTGGGCGGTTCCGGCGAGCCTTGTGCGACGGGGATTGCCGGCCGTGGCGGAATATGGAGAACTGGGAGCGCAGGACCTTAAGACGCGGCAGCAGATGTCAAGAAAAATTTTGCCGCTGAGCGGCCAATTCACCACGCCCGAGGCAGTCTTTTCTGTCACTCAGTGGGGGTGATTGTGCATTTCCTTGCGCGCGGCGGTGTGCCCCACGAATGGTACTAGCTTAAGCGAGGAGCCTTCGGCTAACATACAACAGCTTGTGATGGCACGCCGACGCGCCCACGACCGATTGTAGTCGCGTTCCTTAAGCTAGTGCCATTCGTCACCCCCTCCGCCGCAGCAAACCGGCAGGGCCGGCGGCAAAACCAGGAAACCTTCGGTCTTTCTTGACAGGCAGGCAATTTGAATCGCAGGACTTTCGTGACTCAACGCGCCGTACGTCGATACAGCGACCGGAGCTGATTTTCGTAGAAATCTGGGCCGTGTCCGCTGGCATCCGGTTTTTGATGCTCGCGCCACGATTCCTCCAGCCAGTGGAGGACCAGGAGCAATTCGTGAACGCGAACGTCGGTCAACTCAATCGGCTGGCCGCCAAGCGTCAAGTACTCCTCCACAAGGATCTCCACGCCTTGTTTCACGCCGTGGATATTTCGATTCCCGCGGCTGACAATTGCGAGGTCGTATGCCGGATCGCCAATGCAGGCCATCTCCCAGTCAACGATGCCGACCAGTGGCTCCTCGCGACTGGATTCCTCCCAATTCCAAAGGAGGTTCTGTGGCAGAAGGTCGCCATGCAGGAGACACGTGCCACCACAGGATGGAAGATGCCCCTGGATCCATTCCCGAATCTCTTTTGCCGACGGAAATTCTACAAACAACGCTCCATCGAGGTCAGCTAATCGTGCCTTCACGTGCTGGGCACGATCAACGCTGCTCGGAAGGTGGCGGAACTCCCCGACGGCCATTTGATGAACGTTGGCCGCCGCGCGGGCAATCGATCGAAGCGTTGACTGGTTCTTGAACGCGTCCAGAGAGGAACCTGGCACGGCCGTCTCAATCATCCCGATGACCTGGGACTCGTCGTTCACGACGAAGCAGATGAATTCGGGAGTCGCCTGAGGGAAACCCGCCCTCTTCAAAGCCTGCAACGTTTGCCCTTCCCGCAGCAAGCGTTCACGTGGCTCGGGCCCTGCCTGCCAGTCGTGACGCTGCTCGAGCAATCGCAGAATGTACCCGTACTCGGCATGTGCTCCCGATGGACTCCTGTCCTGGAACCAAAACTGGTAGTTCTCATGCCACAAACCTCGTGGCATACGTTCGATCTTGCCCTCGACGCTTGTCGCGAATCCGGAGCGGGCGTGGAGCGACCGCTGAATCAAGTGTCGCAGATCGCCGTAATTATCCCTACGCCGACGTCTTGTCATGGCATGGACCGATGGGCTGCCAGGATTACGCTGACTTCCGGTAACAAGTCGCTATTCTCGGTCGTCGCTGCAAGTTACGCAAGTGCCATCGCGTGGTCTCGGTGTTGCCGCAGGCTCTACCGAGACGGTCGTATTCCGCCCCCTTGTCTGGCCCACCCCAGCATCGGCAAATCGCCTCCGGCAGCACGGGCACTCGCTTTCGTACCCTCTAGCGAGCGCCGAGAATGCAGTCCGTTGCGGAATGGTCATGATCGCCCTGAACGCAAACGGAACGCGATGCGCGTAGTGGCGATAGGTGATACCGCCGCGCGCAAGCGGGTGCCGTCGTTCTCAAAAAACGGTGGTATTGGCCTCGGGTGATGGAACCTGCGTCGAGGCCCTCGACGACCTCTGCCTGCTGGGCGGAACCCCCCATCTTCACGGTGTTCAGTGGCAACCCCACACCGGAAAAGGTCAGGGGCCTGACCAAAATCGCGATAATGTATCCCGGCCGGATTGACGCTATTGGAGTCATCGGCGGTCGGGCAAACTCTACCGACATCTACGACTCTTTGATCCGCGGGATCATGGACGGCATCCGTGAGACGCCCGACTTTGACAAGACCATCCCCATTGTCATCCGCCGCGCCGGTCCACGAGACGAGGAAGCCTTCGCCGCGCTCAACGCAATCCGGCATTTCCTGCTGACGATGATCAAGCCGGGGCATGACGTGGTGCTTGATTGTGAGAGAATCCTCGCTATAGCGTCGACAACAGTTCCTCCAGCCAGAGCAAGGCCTCGCCGCGGAGGTTGTCGTCTGCCAAGCAGCGCAGCGTCTTCCAGTCTCTGCTGGTTTCGATCTCCGCCCGCGCAAAGGGCACCTTTCCCGAGACGAGGAACGCCTGCGCCCGCTTGACGACCTGGTGCGCCAGGTCGACGAAACGCAGGTCGCCGATCTTCTGGAGCTGCTTCTCGATCTGCATAACCGCGGGGAAGTAGGGCTCCCACGGCAGGTTGTCGCCCACGATGACGTGCTGGTACTGTAAGAACGGCTCTCGCGCCCGCAACGCCCGGAGCAGCGTGTCCATCGCCGGGTGCAGCAGGTACACGGGCGAATCGGGCAGGTCCGTGGCCGAGTGCGTCAACGCGTCGTGCGGTCGGCGGAACCGTTGGAAAGCCTGCACCGACTCGGAGTCTTGGCGGACGACCCCCAGCAGTCCGGCCAAATAAAGGTCCAGGAACGGGTGGAAGATCGCGTCGGAGTCCTCACCGAAGTGACGCAGGCTGCCCGGTTCCAGACCGTTGAACTCCTCGCACACCCGCACGACCTCGGATTTCTCCAGGATGTTGGCGGGAATGCGGGCCAGGAACCGCAGCCGGGCCTCGCGGTCACCCAAGCAATTGAGGAAGACCTGGATTTCGTCAAAGACGTTGGCCACGACCACAGCTTCACTCGTCTGGCGGACGATTTCCCGCAACCGCTTCTCGTCTAGGACGGCCCGCTTCGACGAGATCTCCGAGGCGATCGCCACTAGGTCGCGCGGCCGCCCGCAGGTGTGCCGCCGCACGTACTGGAAGCTGTCTTCCGGCGCAGGCCGCCGCGTGTGGCGGACCACGTTCAGCCCGAGGAAGTCCGCGAACGAGGGGCAGCCCTCGTAGCAGCGGGCCAACTGGTCCAAGAGGGCCTGCAGTTCCGGCTCGGAGTAGTTCAGCGTGGTCGTGGCCCCGAAGAGGTTCGCCTTGATATCCGATTGGTAGTTGCTGAACGCCTCCTGGCGGATCGTGGCATAGACCTTGACGTGGCTGTTGGCGGCCATCGTCTCCCACGCCGCCTCGATCAGGCCCGCCTGGACGGCGATCCAGGCGTCGCGGGAGAGTTGCCGGATGGCCTGGTCGACCTTGTCGATGAAAAAACAGATGCCGCCGTGGATCTGCCGCACCTTCTGATCGAGGAAGTTCTCTGATCTGTCGATCAGCCGGTTCAGCTCTCCGACGCGGAGAGCGGTGAGCTCCTTGAAGACGACCGTGGGCTGGATCTTAGCCCCGCCCAGCCAACGGCGGACTCGCTCGGGAAATTCTTCGAGTTCCGCTACCTCGAACGGTTCGATGGTCGCCGGGTAGTGCGAGAGGGCCGAGATCCGCAGCGCCGCGCTCCAGAGCCGCTTGGTGGTCGACAGGCTGGAAAGCGGTTCTTCATACCTAGACGAGAGCGTGCGCATCTCGGCCATGAAATCGAGGTAGGGGCGGCCCTCGGGCACCATCGTCAGCGGCTGGCGGCCGGAGGCGGCGGCGCGGGTCAATGCCTGTCGTTTGCAGGTCAAAAGCAGCGTCTTGCCGAACCCCTTGGTGGCCGAAATGAAGTGCCTGTGCCTGCCGCCGAGATAATCGTCGATGGCACCGTTGCGGAACAATAGTCGCTCGAGATCGGCGATGTCGATCTGGTTAGCGTCCGTCGCCCAGGGCTGGCCCGCGCAGGGGGCCGCGGGCTTAGCCGGGGCCGCGGCGACTCCTTGATGGACCTCGATGCCCAAGGCTTCGGCCGACGCCAGGATGCGGTCGATCAGTTCCGACACCGGCTCGCTGCGACGGTGCTCGATTGTCGGCGAGGCCCCCAGCATGGAGCACCAGGTCGGGGCAGACTTTTCAAATTCCTCACGCGAGACGTCAATCAGCAGCGGCAACATGCTGCAGCCGACTTTGTGGGTGTGTTCGATCTCGCGCTCGAAATCCACGGACCGCAGTGCCGGCCGCGAGATCAAGAGCACCACGGCCTGTGACCGCTCGATGGCTGCGTTCGACTGGCTGGAAAAGGGCACGCCCGCGATGGCGTCGCGCCCGTAGAACCAGCAGGCATAGTGGTGCCGTTCCAACTCGCTGCCGATCTGTCGTGCCACGAGCGATTCCTCGGCCGCGTGGGCAATGTAGAAGCCGATGCGGTCTTCCGCCCGCGTGGGCAGGACGTGCCGCTGCGCCGGCCCCCTCGACGGGTAACTAAGCTGTCGCGTAAATTCCTGGCACGAGGGAAAACGCTCGTCAGGTTGCTTGCTCAGCGCCCGTAGCACCGCCTGCTCGGCCCGCTCGGGCAGATCCGGAACGAACTGCCGCAGGGGCGGCGGCGTTTCGGCGATCTGATGCCGCAGCATCTCCAGGGGGTCGTCGGTGCGGAAGGGACGCCGCCCAGTCAGCATTTCGAAGGTGATCAGGCCTAAGGCATACTGGTCGGACTTGCCGTCGGTGGGTCGCCGGTCGGCCTGTTCGGGTGATGAGTAGGCAGGTGTGCCTGAATAGACCCCCGTTTCCACGTCGTGACGGACATCCAGAGCCAGGCCCAGGTCGAGGATCTTGCACTCGCCGCCTTTGGTGAGGCAGACGTTCTCGGGCTTGAGGTCACGGTGGACGATACCGGCGGCGTGAGCGAAATCCAGCGCGGATGCCAGGTCGCCGACGATCTGCACGGTCTCCGCCAGCGTGAGCCTGCTGCGGCGGACAATCACCTCCCGCAGCGTCTCGCCCTCCACGTATTCGAAGATGGTGTAGGACTTCTGGTCGTGAAAGCCGAAGTCGAAGACCGTGGCGATGTTTTTGTGCGAGAGCCGGGCACCCAGTTTCGCCTCGCGCTCCAGCGTCGCCTCCAGGTCGGCAAACCGGCGGCGCAGGTGGGAGACGACCTTCATCACAACGGGCCTGTCCAGCCGCAGGTCCTTGACTCGGAAGACCTGCCCCATCGCCCCACGGCCCAGCTTGCTTTCGAGAAGGTAGCGATCGGCAACCTTCAGCCCGACCTCGAACTGCCCTTCCAGTTCCCACGCCCGCGAGTCGTCCCAGTCGGGGCTGATCGCGCCGTCCACATCGGATCGGCAGAACAGCAGCGTCAAAACGGCCATCGTATGGTTCCCCTCTTGCGCGACACTCCAAGGCTCCCAGTGTAGCATAGGGTATCAGCCGGCGGTAGTAGTAACTCCAAGACCAGGGTCCTTTTTTTCTACCGTGTCCACACCGCCCACGGCCATATGGACGCACGGACGTGGCGGCATGGGGGCAGGGACTCGTGCCACCCCGGCTTGCAGCGGCGCCCGTTTGAGCTTACGCTACTTGACAAGCTCGTACGCAATTTCCTGGAATGCAGGCAGTGCTATGGACGACGATGATGTTCGCGTGGACGAACTGGTCCGTTTGGCCCGCAGCGACCCGACGCGGCTTGGGCGTTTGCTGGACTATTATCGCCCTTATCTTACCCTTGTGGCGCAAAGCCGAATCGGCGCCCGGTTGCGTCGCCGGTGCGATCCCGAGGACGTAGTCCAAGATACGATGGCCGACGCGCATCGTGGCTTCCGCAGCTTTCAGGGATTCACTGAGGCGGAATTCTCGGCCTGGATCAAGCGAATTCATTGCAACAATCTGCGAGACATCGTGCGCAAGCACGTTCTAGCCGCGAACCAAAGTCTTGAGATCGAACAGTCGTTGGACGATGATGACGGGGACGCTTCATTGCGGTGGAACCAGCCCGCCGCTGACGACAGCTCGGCCAGCCAGCGAGTCATCAGGGGTGAAGACGCTTTGCGCCTCGCGCAGCGCATGCAAAAACTACCCGACACGCAGCGAGAAGCCCTTCGCCTGCGTTATTTCGAGGGAATGGCGGTCGAAGAGATCGCCCGGCAGATGGACAAAACGGTCTCTGCCGCAGCAAATTTGATCAAGCACGGGTTACAGGGGCTGCGAAAGAGGATGCACTACGATACCTGGTTTTGAACGAGTCCAACACATTCACGGTGATGTCTTGCTGAACATGAGATCCTCCACTTTGAGCTCGTATGCGGGCGGGTACGGCGGTGGGAAAGGCCGTGTTCCGCACCGTTTCGTTGCATCCCCAAGTGCAAGTCCTGCCCTTGAGGGCCTCCATGGCGGTGTGGACGGTCTGCGGGCCGGATAGCGCGTGTGAACGACGGCCTGCACTTGGAATACAATGCGGCAGCGGCGATCCTGGGCGGTCTGGAAGTTCCAGGTGGGGTGACGTGAGCACGGATGATTTTGCTCAGCTGAACAAAATGTCCGAACTGCGGGTTCAAATGGATAGTTGCGCGGAATGGCAAAGCCACCCGGCATGCCGAGAGATGGTGTTCGCGGGTTGGGTTTGTATCGAAAGCCAGGCGAGCGATTCAAATTGCTTGCCAGTCAAAAAAACCGCCGGTTTCCTGAATTTTTGGCGCCGGCCCTGCCGCTCCGCGGCGGTGGGGGTGACGAATGGCACTAGCTTAAGCAGAGGTGTCGGGCGAGGG
>CAZTPX010000260.1:0-10526 GCA_964615095.1 uncultured Planctomycetaceae bacterium
TCGCGGATCTTGCCCAGATGGATGATCGTGTTGGCGTTGGCCAGCAGATCGCCTTCGTCCAACGACCGCTCGATCAAGCCGTCCAATGTCGTTTCATGCGACGTGTAAAGCAGCATGCAGCCAATCGCTTGAGAATCGTAGGCATGACCCGCCACGGCGGCGGCATTTTCCCGGTAATGCTCGCGGAAAAGGTCCCGGGCAACCCACTCGGACTCCTTGCGCAAGATCTGGTGATAGATATATTCGAAGAGGTCGACCTGCACGGAATCGCTGGGCCGATCGACCGGTTCGATGCCGTCGATCACGGCGCGCCGCACGCCGCGGACGAAGTTGCGATAGAAGAAGGCGATGGTCGTGTTCAGCCGGCGTGCCATTTGGGCCTGCCAATCGTGCCAGGCGTCGAAATCCAGGTCCTGGCGGGTGACGCGGCGGCCGCGGGCATTGAAGATGTGCAGGCAGTCGTCGCGGGCGCGATCGGCGGCGAAAAAGTTGGATAACTCGACGTGCGCCTCCGGGTTGCCCGCGGCCAGTTCCCAGCCGAACATCCGCCGCGCGTAGTCGGCGTGGTTCTGTGAATCGCCCCGGGCGGTCATGTCGAACACCACACCCGGCTGGCCCTCCTGCTTCAGTCCGGCGCGGGCGAATTGCAGGCCGAACTGGGTCTTGCCGATGCCGGTGGAGCCGACCACTACGGTCAGCGTGCCCGGCAATAGGCCACCGCCCAGGAGGTCGTCGAGACCGTCGATGCCGGTTGATAAACGATGGATTGTTGTCATGGGACACTCTTAACTTGGGACATCAATACGGCGGCCACCGCCGCGACAACATATAAACTCAACAATACCCACCAGCCTACTGTGACGATCCGCCGCAAAGGCGGCAGCAAGGCCAGTACGACCATGCTCGCCAACGTAGCGATGCCGAGGATCGCGGCATACGTGGCGGTAAGACTGGCCGGGGAATTTCCTGTCTTCGTCCAGCGCGTGATGCTGCTGATCGTACTCATGAGCACCGCCGCGATGGCTACCAGCCAGAGCAATTCGCTCAAGGTGAACTGGTTCGCCTCGGTGTCTTTCGCCGGTTCGCCTGAATCGATCACTGGCTCGGGCAGGACGCGAGGGACTTCCGGCGGCGGCTCCTCCGGCGAAAGCGGATACTCGTCCGGCGATTCGGGCGGCTGCGGCGGTTCGTCATGTGACAGGGGCATACCAGTATTCTAATTGACCTTGCACGATTCTTGTAGGGGCCGACCGCTCGTAGTACCGCCTTTAGGCGGAACGCATACCATCAGAACCGGCTAAAGCCGGGACTACCAGCACCGCGCTCAGCAAATCCGCGGCATCTGCTCGCCCGAGAGCAGGTCGAGGATTCGCCCACCGCCCAGGGAACTGCGGATCTCGACGCAACGCGGGTGCGAATCGGTCACTCGGCCGATAATCGCCGGGCCATGCGCGGCCGGATGACGACTCAAAATGTCCAGCACGCGCTCGGCCGATTGGGCAGCCACAAAGGCCACCAACCGGCCTTCATTGGCCACGTAAAGCGGGTCGAGGCCCAACATCTCGCAAGCCGCGGCCACAGGCTCGCAAACGGGAATCGCCGTTTGTTCTACGTCGATGCCGACGTGTACATCCAGCGCGATTTCGTTCAGAGCTGCAGCCAATCCGCCGCGGGTCAGGTCGCGGAGGCAGTGCAAATCCGTGCCCACGGCCGACATCGCCTCGACCAGTCCGGCCAACGATCCGCAATCGCTCTTCAGTTCGCTCTCGAAACCAAGCCCTTCGCGGACCGACATTACGGCCATGCCATGCCGGCCAAGATCGCCGCTGACAAGGACCACGTCGCCGGGGCCGACCCGCTGGGGATTAATGTCGATTCCCGGCGGCACCAGCCCGATGCCGGCCGTGTTGATGAAGATGCCGTCGCCCTTGCCACGATCCACGACCTTGGTATCGCCGGTAATGATCCGCACACCCGCCTCGCGGGCGGCCTTGGCCATCGAATCGACCACGCAACGCAGCGTGTCCATAGGCAGGCCCTCTTCGAGGATGAAGCCTGCGCTGAGGTAGAGTGGCCTGGCGCCGGACATGGCCAGGTCGTTCACCGTGCCGTACACGGCCAGTTTGCCAATGTCGCCACCCGGAAAGAACAGCGGCCGGACCACAAACGTATCCGTGGTCATCGCCAGGCGCCCGCCCGCGATTTCCACTACGGCGCTGTCGTGGGCGGGCGAAACCGGCCCATCGTCCGCAAAGGCCGGTCGGAAGATGCCTTCAATCAGGTTCCGCATGAATCGTCCACCGCCGCCGTGGGCAAGCTGGACCGCGGCATGCTCGACGATCGGCAGCGGGCAGGAGAGCGTGAAGTCTGGTGAGTCAGGTTGGGACATGGCGTAGGACGTGGGATATGAAGCTTTTGGTACTCAGTGCTCAGTACTCAGTACTCAGCTTTGGCGGCGATAACGATAATAGGCCGAACAGGCTCCTTCGGACGACACCATGGGAGCGCCCAGCGGATGGTCCGGCGTGCAGCGGCCGCCGAAGGCCGTACACTCGTGCGGCTTCTTCTGGCCCTGCAAGACCAGCCCGGCAATGCAATCTGCGGGTTCCTCGGCCGTGATGTGAGTGACGTTGAAACGATGATCGGCGTCGAACTCAGTATAGACCGCGCGGAGCGACCAGCCACTTCCGGGGATTTCGCCGATCCCGCGCCACTTCCGCGGCACGACCTCGAACACGTCTTTCAACATCTGCAAGGCGGCCCGATTGCCCTCGCTGCGCACGGCGCGGGCGTATTGGTTTTCGACCACCGCCCGGCCTTCTTCGAGTTGCTCGACGCACATCAATACGCCTTGGAGGATATCCAGTGGCTCAAAACCCGTGACCACGATGGGGACGTGATATTCCGCGGCGATCGGCTCATATTCCCGCGTGCCCATGATCGTGCAGACGTGGCCTGCGGCCAGGAAGCCTTGCACGCGGTTGGAGGGCGACGAGAGCACGGCGCGCATGGCCGGCGGCACCAGTACGTGCGAAACGAGCACGGAGAAGTTCGCCAACCCTAGACGTGCGGCCTGGACCACCGCCATGGCGTTGGCCGGCGCGGTCGTTTCGAAACCGACAGCAAAGAAAACGACCTGCTTGCCCGGATTCTTTTGGGCCAGGCTGACAGCGTCCATGGGCGAATAGACAATCCGCACGTCGCCCCCTTCCGACTTTACCGTGAAAAGGTCTTTGGCGGAACCTGGCACGCGCAGCATGTCGCCAAAGGAGCAGAAGATCACGTCCGGCCGCGCGGCGATGGCCAAGGCCCGATCGATCATCTCTATGGGCGTGACGCAGACCGGGCATCCGGGACCGTGGATCAGATTGATCTCCGCCGGCAGCATCTCATCCAGCCCGAATCGCAGGATGGCGTGCGTTTGCCCTCCGCAGACCTCCATGATGTTCCACGGGCGCGTTGTCGCCCGGGCGATGGCCGCCGCCAGCCGCTTGGCCGCGTCGGCGTTGCGATATTCGTCAAGGTACTTCATAGGTCTTAGAGCTTAGATCTTAGGTCTTAGGTCTGAGGTTTAGGTCTAAGAACTAAGGTCCAAGATCTTTCTCCGCCTCCCCGATCTGTTCCAAGTACGAGAAGATCTCCTCGGCTTCTTTCTCATCGATGCGGCTCAAGGCAAAGCCCACGTGTACGATCACATAGTCGCCCACGACGGCCTCGGGCACGTAGGCCAGGCAAACTTCCTTGCGGATGCCGCCGAACTCGACCTTGGCCATGGGCAGGTCGTTCTGCAGATACGTTTCGGCCACTTTACCGGGAATTCCCAGGCACATCGATCGATCCTTGCATCTGTCGGGCGGCGACGAAGATCTGTCCCAGGGCAATCCCGCCATCGCCGGGCGGAACCCGCTGATGAGTAAAAACCGTAAACCCGCTCTCTAGTAAACGCGTTCGCACCCGCTGGGTCAACAGCATATTCTGAAAACAGCCGCCGGTTAGCGCGACCTGCCCGCATTCGGCCTTCCGAGCCAGATCGACGGCAAGTTGGGCCAATCCATTATGGAAACGGGCACTGATGCGGCCCGCTGGTTCGCCCCGGAGTCGTTCGTCCAGGATCTGGCGGAGCATCGGCCCCCAGTCGGCAACGAGGCCGTCTGTCGACACTCGAAGCGGAATCGAGTACGCATCCATGACCCCCGGCTCCGCGGCGAACTCCAGTTTCATCGCTGCCTGGCCCTCGAAGGTCATTTCCTGTCCCAGTCCGCACAAGGCGGCGACGGCGTCGAACAGCCGGCCCATGCTACTGCTGCGAGGGCAATTCAGCCCCCGGGCGAGCATGGCCCAGAATATTCGTAGTTCGGGCTCCGAGAACCACTGGCCGCCGGCGATGCGAGACAGGTCTTCCGCTTGTTTTCCGGTGAATGCCTCAGCACCCATGATTTCGTGCAGTAGCCCCGTGGCCACACGTCGCGGCTGGCGGGCGGCCCGATCACCGCCCAGCAAGGGGAAGGTTCGCAGATGGGCCACGCGACGGCAATCGGGGCCGCGGCACAGGAGGGCCTCGCCGCCCCAGATCGTGCGGTCCGTGCCAAAGCCCGTGCCGTCCCAGGCAAGTCCCAGCACGGGCCCCTCCAGGAGATGTTCCGCCATGCAGGCGGCCACGTGGGCGTGATGATGCTGCACGCGAACAAGGGGGACCTTGAAGCGACGGGCCAATTCGCCGGCATGTCGCGTCGAGGCGTAGTCGGGGTGCAGATCGCAGGCTACCGCTTGCGGCGTCACTGCGAAGAATTCCAGCAGGTCGTCGATCGCCCGACGGAAGACGTCCAGGCTCAACGAGCTTTCCAGATCGCCGATGTGTTGGCTGAGCACGACCGAGGCCGGTCCCCGGCCACCAACGGTCAAGGCCACGGTGTTTTTCAAGTGTCCGCCCACGGCCAGGACCGTGGTCGCGGCAAAACTGAGCTTGATCGGCAGCGGCGCGAAGCCGCGGGCGCGCCGCAATACCTGGAGACCGTCGGGACCGATGCGGGCGACGGAATCGTCCACGGGCCGCACAATCGGGCGGTCGTGGACCAGGAGCAAATCGGCGATCGGTTCCTTGGTCTTTCGTCCCAGGCCGCCGAGACGGCGCAGGGCGTCGTCGATCTCGATAGCCATCGGTTCCTCGGAGAGATTGCCGCTCGTGCAAACCAGCGGCCGCGTGACTGCTTCCATCAACAGGTGGTGCAGCGGCGTGTAGGGCAGCATCACGCCCAAGTAGGGATTGCCCGGGGCGACATTCGCGGCAATTCTCTTGGGTAATGTATCCGGCACACTCCGTGTGTCGCTTGGCGACGGCACACGGAGTGTGCCGGATACATTGGAAGCCGTGTCCTCTATCCGCCGCAACAGGAGAATAGGCGCGGCCGGCGACAACAACTCGCGGGCCTCTGCTTCGGAAACCAGGCAACATTGCCGTACAGCGTCGAGCGAGGGAAACATCAGCGCGAACGGCCGGTCGGGACGGTGTTTTCTTCGCCGTAAGTGGGCCACAGCATCGACATCGGTCGCGTCGACGAGGAGTTGGAATCCGCCGAGTCCCTGTAGGGCCACGACTTGGCCCCGGCAGAGGGCGTCCACGACGGCCTGCAACGCCCCCTCGCGCTCCGCCCGGACCTGGCTGCGGGCATCCAGCAATCGCAACTGCGGCCCGCACTGGGGACAAGCGATCGGCTGGGCGTGAAAACGGCGATCGGCCGGGTCATCGTACTCGGCTTGGCATGCCGGACACATGGGGAATCGAGACATCGAAGTTCGCGGCCGATCGTAGGGCAACTGGCGGATGATCGACCAGCGCGGGCCGCAATTCGTGCAGTTGGTGAAAGGATAGCCGGCCCGCCGCTGATGCGCATCGCGAATCTCCTGGCGACAGGCATCGCAGGTGGCCAGATCGGCGGGAATAGTCGGTCGCGGCGACGCATCGCCCGCGGCCAAGCGAATTTCGAAGCCCGCGCCAATCGTGGAGCTTTCGCCGGGCGGAAATTCCTCGACCTCGACCGAGTCGATCTGTGCCTGGGCTGGGGCATCGCTGCGCAGCAAGCCCAGGAAGTTGGCAACGTCAACCGCGGGTCCGCAGACTTCCAGACGCACGGCGTCGGCTTGGTTCTGCACCCAGCCGATCAGCCCACAACCACGGGCGGTACGATAGACGAAGGGACGAAACCCGACGCCTTGGACAACACCGCGCACGGTAATCGCCACGCGACGCTGGTTCGGTACTTGTTCAGTCAACCTCAATGCAATTTGATAGATGTACGCCGGCGGGAACGGTCATGGCGGCATGCTGTGCCAACTGCTTACAGTAATAGCTGGAACACGAGCCGTGCAGCCAGATGCAATTGCCGCGGACAGTTACCGAAAGATTGGCCACTCCCCCGGCGGTCTCTTCCTGAACGGCCCGTTCAATGGAAACGGCGAGGGCTTCAGCCTCGGCCAACGTCTGGGGAACGAGGCCCAGTAATTCGGGCGAAACGGGTTCCGCATCCCGCAACTCGTCCATGGGATCCTCCCTTACTCACTTGTGCAGCGAATCTTCCGCCGCCGCCGAGAGATCATCCGTAAATGCCCCGCGCGGACGCCTTCCGCGAGAAGGCACAATCCTGCCAACTGCTAATTTATGCGGTTCGCAGCCATCCTGTCAACTGCGGCCGGCCTGTTTTTAATGTAAATTTCCCGTATTTGCTGGACGTTCCACCTTCATTGGTGGTGATAAAACATATTTCTTCAGTTGAACCCCGCCCACTTCTCAATTACAATTTCCAGGAAACATCGGAGGAAAATGAGACGGTTAGCATGATCGAACAGGTCTTTAAGGGCAACGCCAAACAACACCCCGGGATTGTCTTGACGGGAGCGGCCTTTGCCGCCGAAGTGTTCTTTCCCAAAATCCGCAACCTCAACCGCCTGCTACCGGCCCATCGGAATCTGACGATGACCAGGACCGAGAAATACGACGGCCAAAACGTGGGTGCTCAACGCAGGGGAAACTGCCTCGTATTCTACTCCCGTAACGGCGTTCTCGATCTCCCATCGCTGGGAAAACCGATCAAGACGGTGTGGGACAACACCGACTGGGATGCCCTGCACGCCCTGCTGGACGACGGCGACACGCTCTACTTCGAGGCCGTGGGTAACCATCCTGATTTCGACTATCGCTCCGATTTTCCGCCTGAGGGCCATGGGCTGGTTGCCTTTGCTCTGCGCATGGCCAACGGCCAAATTCTTGACGCGACACGCTTGCCGGTCCTGCCGCTCGCGCGCGTGCCGGTGTTGGACGTCGGACCGTTGCCGGACTTACCCTCGCTGCGGCGCTGTCTTGACGCTGGGCGCGAAGGATTCGTATTCACGGGTTACGACCAGAATGAAGAATACGTCGCCTACAAAGCCAAGCGGCAGGAACTGCTTGAGGAGGCCTGCGACGAGGACCGAGATGCAATCCTCGATAGCGACGACCCGCCCGAGGAAAAGATCAGCAAGATTGTTTGCACGGTGGCCAAAGTGCAGCACATGTTGCAGAAACTTGCCGACGGCGAGATCGGCGTCCGCGGCGAGGGCATCGGCAAGGACGGCCGCTGGGATGGGAGCAACTCGATCCTGCCGACCCTGATCAAAGTGGTGGAGGACGACTGCTGGGCGGAGTCGGGCGACGTGATCGAAGACCTCCAATCCGAACTGAACGTGCCCGGCCGGCGGATCAATCGCGCCTTGGAAGACCGCGTGCGCTCGGCCTTCTTCGAACTGACGTTGAGAGAAGTGCTGACCTGATAGGACTTGCACGTAGGGTGGACTTTAGTCCGCCAACACACGGCGCCGGACTAAAGTCCATCCTACAGCCCCCTTGGAACAAGTAACTCACTCCGCCTCGAAGCGGTTGCGCAGTACGCCGATCCGCTCGATCTCAACCTCGGTCACGTCGCCAGGCTTGAGGTAGACGGGCGGGTGACGCCCCATGCCGACGCCGCCCGGTGTGCCGGTGAAAATCAAGTCACCCGGATTCAAAGTGCAGAACTGCGAGATGTAGCTTACCAGGTGATCGACCGGGAATATCAACTCGGCCGTGTTCGATTCCTGCATCACCTGCCCGTTGAGTCGCAACCTGATCGCCAGCTTTCCCGGCTCGGAAATCTCGTCGGCCGTGACCAGCCAGGGACCGCAGGGCGCGAAGGTGTCGAAACTCTTGCCGGATAACCACTGTCCCCCGGGCTTGTTCTTCTGCCAATCGCGGGCCGAGATGTCGTTGCCGCAGGTATAGGCGGCGATGTACGCGCGGGCCTCAGATTCGGCAAGATAACGGCCACGGCCGCCGATCACCAGCACCAACTCGGCCTCATAATCGACCTGCTCGCTGACCCGCGGCAAGCGGACGATCCCTTCGTGCGGCAATAAGGTCGTGGGCAACTTGTTGAAAACCACCGGGCACGGCGGCACGGCGGCCTTGGTCTCCCGGGCATGATCGGCATAGTTCAAGCCGATGCAGATGATCTTCTCCGGACTGGGAATCGGCGGCAGCCATGTCACTGGCCCGGTCACCGGTTCTCCGGCGGCCAGGGCCTTTTCCGCCCGTGCGATTGCTTCCGGCCCCTGGGCCAGCAGCGCCTTGGGGCAACTGGGCAGCGACGGATCGGCGTCATGCAGGTCGATGATTTCCTCGCGGCGCAGTCCGGCAACCCGCGGCCCGCGATCAGTCTGGTAGGCGATAAGTCTCATAGGGAGGTTCCATGTTTTCTCGTAAGGTGGACTTTAGTCCGCCTTACATCGCTCGAATTGTAGGATGGACCTCCGGGTCAGTCCAGTTGCAGGGCGGAATAAATCGTAGGCCGGAACAAGCGCAGCGCAGTTCCGGCAGACTCCCTCCACAACCATGCCGGAACTGCGCTGCGCATGTTTCGGCCTACGGCTTAACCGCTTCATCCTCGATGGCTACGATCACCAGGCCATGGCGGTCGGCGAAGTCGATTACTTCGGCCCCGTCCAGGAGGATGGTCCGAGCGGCCTCGATAGCAAGAATTTGTCCGCCGGCCGTGGCAATGTTCTCAACCGTGTGCATGCCGACCGTGGGCACGTCGTAGCGCATGTCTTGCTGCGGCTTGGCCACCTTCACGACGCTGAACCCACCGGCCCGGCACAAAAGGCCGGCGCGGCGGATGCACTCGTCGGTGCCTTCGACGGCCTCGATGGCCATTGCCGCCTGGTCTTTCACCACCACACTCTGACCTACGTCCAACCGGCCCATCTCCTTGGCCAGCTTCCAGCCAAAATGGATGTCTCTCCATTGCCGGTCCGACGGTCCACGGCGGGTCAACTGCCCCTTGCCCACCAGCAACTCGGCGGCGTAATCGGTCGGCCGGCCGAAACGCATGCCCTCGCGGGCGAACTCCTGCACGATCGCGCCCAGGAGCGTGTCGTCCTTGTTGTCTTTCTTATGCGTGAGGAAGTGCGGAATGAACATGCGGATGGTGCGCAGATCGGGCATGTTCCGCACGATCATCCAGGGCTGGAAAAGCACTACTTTGTGGATCTTGCCGGCCATGATCACATCGGTCACGGCATGTCGCTTGAAGTAGCGGATGGCGGCGCCGAAGCGGCCCAGCCCGCTCCATTGAAAGTCCCGGCAGATTTCGGCCAACTTGGGGTCGGCGTGACCGACAACGCCCAGGCAGAACACTTCCGATCCCTGCCGCCGCAGGGCCTCGACCACCAGCAGCGGATAGCGTCCCCAGCCAGCCATCAGGCCGATACGGGGGGGAATCGGCGTGGGTGGCGTGGGAATCGCTGAAAGGGAAGGTTGCATACGCGATTTAAGCACGAAATTCGAAATACGAAACAAATTCAAAATACGGAATCTGAAATCTCAAAACAGAGGCAATTCACGCGGCGCGACGAGAACCAAGACAGGGGAACCACGAAAGACACGAAAGAAGAAGATTCTTTCGTGTATTTCGTGTCTTTCGTGGTTCCCGTTTCCATCATTTCCCGTTTTGTGTTTTGAATTTGTTTCGGATTTCGGAATTCGTATTTCGTATTTTTCTTACGCTGCTGGTCGTTGTTCAGCGTCGTCTTTCTCCATGGCGGCGATCTGCTCCACGAGCTTGTCGACGGTTCGTTGCAGGGCCTTGAGCTGGTGCCGCATCTCCGGCAGTTTGGAAACCGCCGCCAGGCGCAGCTTCTGCTCGCGCTCCGGCGTGGCGGGGATGCCTATGTAGCGGCTCCCCTCAGGCACGTCGTTGACAATGCCGCCCTTGGCCCCCACGACCGTGCCGCTACCGACATGGACATGGTCGCGGACGCCCACCTGCCCCGCCAGGACGACGTAATCGCCCGTCGTCGCGCTGCCGGCAATGCCGACCTGCGAACACAACATGTTGTGCCGGCCCAGGCGGCAGTTGTGCGCGACCATCACCTGATCGTCGATTTTCGTCCCCTCGCCGATCAGCGTCGGGCCGTAGGTGCCGCGGTCGATCGTCGTGCCGGCGCCGATCTCGACGTCC
>CAZTPX010000261.1:0-10503 GCA_964615095.1 uncultured Planctomycetaceae bacterium
TCGCCATAAATCTATAAAGGGCAACTACATACAGAAATATGCTGTAGAAGACGGGGCTGAGTAGCGGCATCGACTTCGGGGCGTTCGACAAGAGCATCCGTTTTCAAGATGACTTGTTTCGTGCCGTGAACGGCTCATGGCTGGCGAAGACCGAGATCCCTGCGGACCGCTCCGAGTACGGTGTCTTCTCGATCCTGGCGGAAAAGGCCGAGAACGACCTCCGCGAGATCATCGATAGTTGTGCCGCCGCCAAGGATAATGCCCCCGGTTCGGAACGCCAGAAGGTGGGCGATCTGTACGCGTCGTTCATGGATGAAGCCCGAGCGGAAAAACTGGGCATTGAGCCGATTGCGCCGCGGCTAGCGGCCGTCGACGCGGTCGCGACAAAAGCCGACCTGATCCGCACCTTGGCCGAGTTGTCGAAATTCGGTGTGTCCGGCCCCTTGGGGTGCTACGTGGGCACCGACGCCAAGAAATCGGACCAGCACCTTCTCACCATCTCCCAGTCGGGCCTGAGCCTGCCGGACCGCGACTACTATTTGGACCCCAAGTTCAAGGCCAAGCTGGAAGCCTACCAGGCCTATGTCGAGCGGATGTTGACGCTGGCCAAGATCGATAACGCCAAGAAGGCGGCCGCCGACATCGTGGCCCTGGACACCCAGATCGCCAAGATTCAGTGGTCCAAGGTGGAAAACCGCGATGCCGACAAGACCTACAACAAGATGGATCTGGCCGCGCTGGTCAAGCTAGCGCCGAACTTCGATTGGCAGCTTTATTTTCAGTCGATGGGCGTTAAGGACGTCAAGGACCTGGACGTCACCCAGCCGTCTTATTTCACGTCGATGACCAAGTTGATCGATGCCATCCCCTTGCCGACCTGGAAGGTCTGGCTGAAGTTCCACGTCGTCCACCGCTACGCGAGCTTGCTCAACAAGGAGTTGGTGGACGCGCACTTCGCCTTTTACGGTACGGAACTTCGCGGCGTGCCGCAGAACCGCCCACGTTGGAAGCGGGGCGTCGCGGTCGTGGAAAGCTGCCTGGGCGAGGCGCTGGGCAAGCTGTACGTCGAGAAGCGGTTCCCGCCGGAAGCCAAGCGGCGGATGGACCAGATGGTCAAGAACGTGCTGGAGGCCTACCGGATCCAGTTTCAAAAGCTGGACTGGATGAGCCCCGCGACCAAGGAGAAGGCCCTGGCGAAACTGGCTATGTTCACGCCCAAGATCGGCTATCCGAAGAAATGGCGGGACTACTCGCCCTTGGAGATCCGCCGCGACGACCTAGTGGGCAACATCGACCGTGACGCGATCTACGAGTGGAACCGCGATCTGGCCAAGCTGGGCAAGCCGGTCGATCGCGACGAGTGGGGCATGACGCCGCAGACCATCAACGCCTACTACAATCCGAGCCAGAACGAGATCGTCTTCCCGGCCGCGATCCTGCAGCCGCCCTTCTTCAACCTGGCAGCCGACGACGCGGTGAACTACGGTGGCATCGGCGCGGTGATCGGCCACGAGACGGGGCACGGATTCGACGATCAAGGCTCCAAGTGGGACGGCGCCGGCAATCTCAACCAGTGGTGGACGCCGGCCGATCGCGCCGAGTTTGACAAGCGGGGCGACGCCCTGGTGGCCCAGTTCGACCAGTTCGAGCCGTTTCCCGGCTTCAAGGTCAACGGTCGTTTCACGCTGGGCGAAAACATCGGCGACCTGGCCGGCTTGACGATCGCCTACGAGGCCTATCGCCTCTCGCTGGGCGGCAAGCAGGCCCCCGTGATCGACGGCCTGACCGGCGATCAGCGGTTCTTCCTGGGCTGGGCGCAGGTCTGGCGGCGCAAGCATCGCGAAGCCGATCTGAAGAATCGCCTGGTGACCGACCCGCACTCGCCCGCCGAGTACCGCGTCAACGGCACCGTCCGCGACGTGCCGGCCTTCTACTCGGCCTTCGACGTCAAACAGGGCGACAAGATGTACCTGCCGCCTGAAAAGAGGGTGAAGATCTGGTGAAAGGATGAATCAATGTCTGCCTCCGCCGCTTTGCCTGCATCGCCAAAAACTGCAACCTCGCCGGCTCAGGTCCTGCCGGGGCGATTGAGTTCCATCGACGCCTATCGCGGGTTTGTGATGTTTCTCATCATGGCCCAGTCGTTGAACTTGATCTATATGGCCAAGCTCTTTCCGGAAAGCCGTTTCTGGTGGTTTCTCGGGCACCATCAAGACCACGTGCAATGGGTGGGGTGCATTCTGCACGACATCATCCAGCCGTCGTTCACCTTCCTGGTGGGCGTGGTCCTGCCGTTTTCGATCGCCAGCCGACTCTCACGGCAGCAATCGAAATGGCGATTGACGGGCCATGCGATTAGCCGTTCGCTGATCTTGGTCGCCCTGGGCATCTTTCTCCGTTCTCTGAGCCACGACCAAACTTATTTCATTTTCGTCGATACGCTCACGCAGATCGGCCTGGGCTATGCTTTCGTCTACTTCCTGGCTTGGCGGCGGACGTGGATGCAGTGGCTTGCGTTGGTGTTGATTCTTGTGGGCTACTGGGCGGCCTTTGCGCTCTACCCCGCGCCGGATGCGAACTTCGATTATGCGGCGGTTAAGGTGTTCGACAAGTGGCCTACCGATGCAACTTATGCCCAGACCTCGCTTTGGAACCAGAACGTCCACGTGATGCCCGGCTTCGCCTCACACTGGAACGAAAACAGCAATTTGGCCTGGAAAGTCGATACGTGGTTCTTGAGTTTCTTTCCCAGCGAGAGCGACGAGATACCCGGTGAACGAGTGGGAGGATACGCCACGCTGAGTTTCATTCCCACGCTGGGAACGATGATCCTGGGGCTGATTGCCGGGGGCGTGCTTATCAGCAAGCGGGCGCCATGGCGCAAGGTGCTGTGGCTGGCCGTGGCGGGCGCAATCTGCCTGGCCCTGGGGCTGGCGGCGCATCTTCTCGGCGTCTGCCCAATCGTCAAACGCATCTGGACGCCGAGTTGGACGCTCTTCAGCGGCGGGTTGTGCCTCTGCTTGCTGGCGGCCTTTTACGCCGTCATCGACATCTGGCAATTCCGCCGTTGGGCCTTCCCTTGGATCGTCATCGGCATGAATTCCATTGCCGCGTATTGCATGGCCGAATACCTCCTGGTCAGCGACGGCCCAGGGCCAGGCTGGATCGCGAAGAACCTGAAAACTCATCTCGGTCAGGATGCGTTCAAGTTCCTCGACCGCTGGCTTCACCTGCCGGCCGGTCAAACGTACGAACCGGTGGTGCTCGGCGCGGCGATCATGCTGGTGATCTGGCTGATCCTCTATTACATGTATCGCCAGAGGATCTTCGTGAGAATTTGACGGCTGCAAAGAGGCGTGAGCGTTAGCCCTGCGATATGCATACGAGATTTTGATGTGGAAGTTGGCTATTGTGGCCGCCTTGTTTGCGGCCCGGCTGGCGATCCTGCCACACAGCCGGCCCACGATCTTCCTAAGAAGATCTATGCCCGCTACATGGCCTGCTATCCGGTCGCGGCGATGGCCACAGCCTACTAGTTGACAGGGGCGGGGGCAATAAATAGGCTCGTATTGATAGCTTGACCTTTCCAGCCCGGTAGACTTCTCATGGCGCGAAAACCGAATCGAAAGCGATCCTCGACCCGCGAGGATTGGCGGCCTGCAAGGAAAGTGACCGCCGGCGGCGACGACGTTCAACCGCACCGGCCGGCTTGGTCTCACAGGGCGATAGACTGGACCTTTGCCGCCGGCTTGTTCCTGGCGGTCGCCTTGACCTACCAACCGGCCTGGAACGGCGGGTGGCTCTTTGATGACGACATCCAAGTGATCTGGCCCCAACTGTACTCTTGGCATGGGCTGTACCGCATCTGGTTCGACGTCCTTGCCACGCCGCAGTACTACCCGATGTCATTTAGCGCCTTCTGGGTCGAGCACAAGCTATGGGGCGACGCGACGCTCGGTTTTCACCTGGTAAACATCTTCCTGCACGCCACGGCAGCCCTGATACTGGCGCGGATCTTGCGTCGCTTGATGGTCCCGGGCGCGTATTTGGCGGCGGCGATCTTCGCACTTCATCCGGTGTGTGTGGAATCAGTGGCCTGGATCACGGAATTGAAAAACACGCTTTCCGCGGTTTTCTACTTGGGCGCCATACTCCTTTACCTCTATTTCGACCAGACACGCAACGTGCGGTGGTATCTAATTGCATTCGTCCTGTTCACGCTCGCCCTGCTGAGCAAGACTGCCACGGTGATGCTCCCGGCGGTGCTGCCGGTGATTTTTTGGTGGCAGCGGGGACGGTTGTCGTGGAAAAGCGACCTGCTGCCGCTGGCGCCATTTTTCCTCGCCAGTGCCGTGGCCGGAATGATCACCGTTTGGGTCGAGCGCAAAACGGGGGCGGTGGGCAGTGAGTTCGACCTCGCGCTGGTCGAGCGATGCCTGCTCCCAGGGCGAGTGATCTGGTTCTACCTGGGCAAGCTCTTCTGGCCGACACACCTAGTCTTCTTCTATCCACGTTGGAATGTCAGCCGGACAGTTTGGTGGCAGTACCTGTTTCCGGCGGCCGCCTTGTTGCTGTTGGCGATCTTGTGGCGGTTGCGGGGGCAGGGGCGGGCGCCACTGGCAGGGCTGTTGTGCTTCGCCGCGACCTTATTCCCGGTGCTGGGTTTCTTCAATGTGTATTTCTTCCGATACTCGTTCGTGGCCGACCATTTCCAATACTTGGCAAGCTTGGGGATCATTACGTTATTCGCAGCAGGTGTGGCGTTGCTGCTGAAGCGTGCGGAGGGTTGGAAAAAAGTGATTGGACAGATGGGCTGCATGGCGCTGGTGGTCGTGCTGGCCGTCCTGAGCTGGCGACAAAGCCGGATGTATACCGACGCCGAAACGCTCTACGGCACAACAGTCGACAGGAACCCCGATTGCCCGGTGGCCCAGAACAACCTCGGCGAAATACTAGCACGCCGTGGTCAGCGCGATGAGGCCATTGCCCATTTCCGCAAGGCCCTGGAAGTCAAGCCCGACTACGTCGAGGCCCACGACAATCTTGGCCTCGCCCTCACCCATTGCGGGCAGTCCGATGAGGCGATTGCCCATTTCCGCAAGGCCCTGGAAATCGATCCCGGCTACGCCCTAGTCCACAACAATCTTGCTTTAGCGCTCCTTTACAGCGGCCAGCCCGACGAGGCCATGGTCCATTTCCGGAGGGCTTTGGAAATCAACCCGGAACTTGCTGAGACACACAGCAACCTCGGCACAATGTTAGTCGACCGCGGTCGAGGCGATGAGGCTATTGTCCATTACCGCAAGGCCCTGGAAATCAAGCCGGACTACGTGGAGGTCCACTGCAACCTCGCAAAGGCGTTGGCCGGTCGCGGAAGATTAGAGGAGGCGATCGCCTGTTACCGGAAGGCTCTCGATCTGGCCTCCGCTCGGAACGATAAGGCCCTGGCCGACTTCATTCGGGCTGAAATCATGCGGCACCAGCCAATCGTCCCCGACAGCAAGCCGCCGTAACTGCGATGTTGTTAGGGAAGGTCGGGGCGAATCTTCCCCATCCATAAGGTCAACTGCAACAGCGTGAACAGCAGATAGCCGTGATCCAGCCGCCCGGATTCATGTTCCTCGACGAGCGCGGTGACCTGTGTCGGATCGAGAAGCCCTTGGCTCCGCAAGTTCGCCGCGCCAAGTTCCGCGTGAACCAATTCTCGCCAACTGCCCACAAGCCAGTTCGAAACCGGCGCGCTAAACCCGCTCTTGCCGCGCCGCAAAACCCCTTCCGGGACCAGGCCTTTGGCCGTCTCGCGGAGAATGAACTTGCCTTGTTTGCCGCGCAGTTTCAGCGCGGGCGGCATTCGCGCGCACAACTCGACCAGCCGATGATCCAGGAACGGGCTGCGGACCTCCAAGCCGTAGGCCATGCTCGCGCGGTCCACTTTCACCAGGATGTCGTCGACCAGGTAGGTCTTATAATCCACGTAGAGCATGCGGTCCAGCGCCGAGAGCCGCTCGGCCTCGGCATAGGCCGCGCGGAAGGGCTCGAAGGCCAGGCTGGGCGACAGCCCCGTGGGATTGCCCAGCAACCGCCCGAGGGCCTCGTGATTGCAAAGCATGCGCCACCAGGCGTGGGCGTCGCGAGCGTCCAAGTGCGCGCCGGCGAGAAACTGCTTGGCCTTGTATAGCAGGCTGAGCTTGCGGCGGTTTTCGGGCAACAGGTCCAGTCCGGCCTGCAGCGCACGGACCGCCAACCGTGGCACTCGGGCCGCCCAGCGATGATGCTGGTCGGCGCTGTGGGTGACGTAGCCCGCCAACAACTCGTCGCCGCCGTCGCCGGACAGGGCCACCGTCACGTGTTCCCGCGCCATGCGGCAGAGCACGTGCGTGGGCAGGATCGAGGTATCGGCGAAGGGCTCGTCCTGGTGCCGGGCAATGTGCAGCAACAGATCGGGGCTGTCACAGCGGGCAACCTCTTCGTAGTGCTGTGTGCCTAGTTCCGCAGCGGCCAGCCGCGACCAAGGCGTTTCGTCGAAACTGGATTCGGAGAAGCCGACGCTGAAAGTGCGCAGTTGCGGGCGATTGCGGCGCATCAAAGCGACGACGACCGTCGAGTCGATCCCGCCGCTCAGCAACGCACCCAGCGGTACGTCGCTGGTGAGCCGATCCAGGACGGCCCTCTCTAAGAGCGGCATGAACTGCCGGCTGGTCTCGCCATTGCCGCCTTCGGCCGACAAGGCCGCCCAGCGCTCGGCCATGTTCCAATACGGGCGGATTACCGGCTTGCGACCTCGCCGCCAGCAAAGCAGACTGGCCGGCGGCAAACGTCGGACGCCGTCCAGAATCGAATCGTTCCCCACGACGTAGCCGAGCGTGATATAGCGAGCTACCGCCTCGCGGCTCAAGCGAGGCCGGACCATTCCGCTGGCCAAAACGGTGGTAAGCTGAGAACCGAAGACGATGTCGCCCCGTAAGGTCTCGGCCCAGTAGAGCGGTTTCACACCCAATCGGTCGCGGGCCAGCAGGAGCATTTCCCGGTCACGGTCCCAGATGCCGAAAGCAAACATTCCCAGCAGTCGCTCGACGACCGCTTCACGCCAGTGCAGGTATCCCAACAGGAGCACCTCGGTGTCCGAGGTGGTCAGGAACTGAAAGCCGGCCGTTTTGAGTTCGTCACGGAGTTCGCGGAAATTGTAGATTTCACCGTTGAACGTGACAGCCACTTTGCCGGAGGAGTCCGCCATCGGCTGGACCCCGCCGCTAAAGTCAATCACGCTCAGGCGGCGGTGCCCCAGGCCCGTGCCACAATCGACGTGGATGCCTTCTGCGTCAGGCCCGCGGAACCGCAGGGTTTCGTTCATGCAGCGCAGCGAATCGACCGGCACCGTGCATTGGCGATCGGCGAAAGCTATGCCGCATATCCCGCACATCGTTTTCCATCCTGTGTAGCCCAGTTCATATATAGGCCCAAGCAAGACGCTTGTCAAATTTGTGGCAAAAGACTTTCCGGATAGCCGTTAATCGGCTTGACGTCCCCTCGCCGCGCATACATACTCTCGGTGTTGCTTACACCCTCAGCAAGGAGCCCGACGTGGATCTTTCGGTCATCGTGCCTGTCTATAATGAAGAGCAGAACATCGCTCCGCTGGTCGAAAGCTTGATTCCCGTGCTGGAGGCCGGCGGTTGGGACTATGAAGTCATCTTGGTCAACGACGGTTCGTCGGATGGTTCAGCCGCGCGGCTGGACGAGGTTGCCGCGCAGAACCGGCGGATCCGCGTGCTGCACTTTTGCCGCAACTACGGTCAGTCGGCCGCCATGATGGCCGGCATTGATGCCTCGCGTGGCGAGATCGTCGTCCCCATCGACGCCGACCTGCAGAACGACCCCGCCGACATCCCAAGACTGCTGGATAAGATTGCCGAGGGAAACGACGTCGTTTCGGGCTGGCGGAAGGACCGCCAGGACGAACCGGGCCGAATGCTGGTCAGCCGCATCGCCAACCGCTTGATCTCCGCCGTGACCGGCGTCCACCTGCACGATTATGGCTGCACGCTGAAGGCCTACCGCCGCAGCGTGCTGCACAACGTCCGCCTCTACGGCGAGATGCACCGATTCATCCCCGTCTACGCGCGATGGGAAGGCGCGAATGTCGTCGAGGAGCCGGTCGCACATCGTCCCCGCGCTCGCGGCAAGTCGAAGTACGGTTACGGGCGGACGCTAAAGGTGATCCTAGACGTGATTTACTTGAAATTCATGTCGAGTTTCGGGCGAAGCCCCATCTACTTCTTCGGTGGTGGTGGACTGCTGAGCATTTTCGCCTCGGTTGTCGCGTTTGCCTACATGCTGTACCTGAAATACTACCTCGGCACCTCGTTCATCTTGACACCCATGCCGCTTCTGTGCGCGTTGTTCTTCCTGGTCGGGGTCATCTGCGTGCAACTCGGGTTGATCGCCGAAATCCTCATGCGCACCTACTTCGAATCACAAGGGAAGACGCCTTACGCCATCCGCCGCCGCGTGAATTTCTCGGAAACCGCCGCCCCGTCAGCGGACCTGCGGCGAGCCGATCCACCGGCTAATCCGGGTCATTCATCGTAGGGCGGGTGGGTTATCAAGAGGGACTTCTCGGCAGGTACTTGACTTATACCGGACATCCTTATTACGTTAAGTGATTCTCTCCTCGCAACCCCACGCCCGGCCAGCCGACTCGATGGCCGGGCGATTGTGATTGTCCTCTCGATCCGCTCCGCGAAACGCGTTATTCTCCCGCCATGGCCGACATTATCCTCGCCACGCTCAATGCCCGCTACGCACATTGCGCTTTCGGTCTCCGTTACCTCTTCGCCAACCTCGGCGACCTCCAACCGCGCGCCCGCCTCCTCGAATTCGACATCAACCAACGCCCGCTCGACGTCGCTGAAAATATCCTGGGGAACAATCCTCGCATTCTCGGCCTTGGTCTTCACGTCTGGAACGCTTCACAGACCCTCATCCTCGTCCGTCTCCTCAAGCAACTCCGTCCGGCCCTCATCGTCATTCTCGGCGGCCCCGAAATCAGCCACGAAACCGACCAACAGGAAATCTCGCGCCTCGCCGACCACATCATTCCCGGCGAAGCCGACCTTGCTTTCGCCCAGCTTTGCCGCCAACTCCTTTCCTTATCTGCCCTTCCTTCTCATACTCCTGTTCATTCTCTTGCTCTTTCTCCCACTCCGCCTCCCGACCTTGCCACGCTCGCTTTGCCTTACGATTTCTACACCGACGACGACATTGCGCATCGCGTCATTTACGCCGAGGCCTCGCGCGGTTGTCCCTACGAATGCGAGTTCTGTCTCTCGGCGCTCGACGAAACGGTCCGCCAATTTCCGCTAGACCGCTTTCTCGCCGCCATGCAGCGCCTTCTCGACCGCGGCTGCCGCCAGTTCAAATTTGTCGACCGCACATTCAACCTCGATCTGAAAACCAGCGCCGCCATTCTCCAGTTTTTCCTCGACCGCTATCGACCGGGGCTGTTCCTCCATTTCGAGATGGTTCCCGACCGCCTTCCCGAATCGCTCCGTGTCCTGATCCAGGACTTTCCGCCCATCTCGCTGCAATTCGAAGTCGGCATCCAAACCTTCAACGAGGAAGTCGCCCAGCGGATCGGCCGTCGCCAAGACAACGCGAAAGCGGAGCAGAATCTCCGTTGGCTCCGCGCGCACAGCGGCGTCCACCTCCACGCCGACCTCATCGTCGGCCTGCCGGGCGAATCGCTCGACAGCTTTGCTACCGGGTTCGACCGGCTCGTCGCGATGGAGCCGCACGAAATCCAGGTCGGCATTCTGAAACGTCTTCGCGGCGCGCCCATTGCCCGCCATACGGCCCAGTGGCGGATGATTTACGATCCGCAACCGCCTTACGAGATTCTCCAGAACCGCGATCTCGATTTTGCCGTGATACAACGTCTCCGCCGCTTCGCGCGCTACTGGGATTTGATTGCCAACAGTGGCCGTTTCGTCGAAACCGCACCGTTGATTTGGAAAAACAGTTCGCCCTTTCGCGAATTCCTGGCCTTCAGCGACTGGCTTTACACCGAGACAGGCAGCACGCACGGCATCGCATTGCCGCGTCTGGCCCGTTTGCTGGAAAAATATCTCCGCGAGAAGAAAGAGTTTTCGGGATCCGTAACCCACTCACAAGCTTCGGGCCCTCGCGCCCGGCAAGTGCGTCACTCGGGGCCGGACGATAAATAATTTGCGTGTTTCTGCGAGGGTGGCATGCCTTAAGCCTTCTAGGCTAGGCATGTCGGTGGCAAAACTCGACGCCCGGATAATAAGAACTCAGCCTAGACCAGCGGGAACAGGTGTGTCGAGAGCACCTGGATCGACTTCTGGGAGATCGATCCGAAGCGACGAACTCAACAAACAAAGCCTTGCCGGAAGTCGTTATCCAGCAAGGCGTTGCAAGTATCCCCGACGGGGTTCGAACCTGTAACCTTCGGCTTCGGAGGCCGACGCTCTATCCAATTGAGCT
>CAZTPX010000262.1:0-10468 GCA_964615095.1 uncultured Planctomycetaceae bacterium
ACCTACACCTTCAGCGGCATCGCCCCCGGAAACTACGAGTTCTGGGCAAACTACGTTCAGGGCAACAACAATGCCGGTGATCTATCGCTCCAGGTCTACAACGGCTCCGCCACAGGTGTGGCGCTGCAAACTCTGTCGCTCGATGAGCAGACTACGCTCTTGGCTTCCTCCCCGGGCGTGCAATCGTCCGAGGGCCAGCTTTGGGCCGCCCTTTCCACCGGCACCAGTGCCCAGGGTGCTACGCCCATCTACGTCAACAGCACCGGCGGCACGATTACCGTCACGCTCACCAGCGCCAGCGGTGCCACGACGCAGGCCCCCGCGCTCTGGCTCCTGCCCGATCCGCAGAGCACTTCCTCGATCAACCCCGGCACCCTGGGCGGCCCCGACGTCACCCAAGACTCGGTGGAATCGGCCAACGGCCAGATCCAGTTCGGCTCCTCCGCCCAGGGCATCCCCGTCTACAACAACCTGGCCGCCAACAGCTTTAGCATAGGCGCTACCTTCGGCGTCGGCCAGAATTCGGGCATCCCGCAGATGTCGGGCTCCGGCACCACGGTGCAGATCAGTAACCTGCCCTCCTGCCCGGCCACCTTCAACTATGTCCCCGGCAGCCAAAGCTACACGTCCCTGTACGGCACGAAGGACACGCTGACCAACAACGGCACGAGCCTCGTGCTCACGGAGCCTAGCGGCACGGTTTACCTCTTCACCGAGCCTGCCGGCACCGGCACTTACGCCGCCGGCGCTTGGACCGAGACGATCCTCCCCGGCGGCCAGATCACCAAGGTCACGAACTGGACCACCACGCCCACCGGCCAGCAGATCGGCCAGATCAACTATTACGCCTCCTCTACGGCCACCACGCCCTACGAAGAAGACATCTATCAGTACAACCAAAGCGGTCCCAATGCCGGCCTCTGCAGCTCGATCACCTACCTGGGCTGGAGTTCCACGCTCGGTGGGCTGGCCTATACCAGCCAGGTGGACTACAGCTACTACGCCACTGCGCAGACCGACTCCGCGGGCGAGACCATCGGCCTGCCCGGCGATCTGCTCTCCGCCACCACCACCTACGCGGTGGGCACGGTCGCGCAGGGCGACAACGTGCAGTGGACCGGCACGGACACCTACTATTACCGCTATTACGCCGCCACCACCATCTCGGGTAGCCAGCAGATCGGCTTCGCCAACGGCCTGCGCTACGAGTTGCAACCCGCCGACTTCAGCGCCCTGGCCGCCTACGAACATGTCTCGGGCGAATCGATCTCGCTGCAACTCAGCGCCATCGGCACGCGCTCCAACGCGCAGATCGCCGGCTACGCCACCTACGCCTTCCAGTACGACAAGTTCCAACGGGTCACGCAGGAGACCGTCGCCGACGACCTGCGGACCACGGCCTTCGCCTACACCGAGGGCACGGACTCCCAACAGCCCGACGCCAATCTCTGGACCCGCAAGACGGTGGAGAACGTCTACGCCGGCAAGTCCACGTCGGGCACGCCCGTCTCCCAGGAGACCGTCTACACCAACTACCTGGGCCAGACGCTGCTGGACGACCTCTACGACCCGGTGTCCCAGCAGCACACCTACACCTATGAGGAATATGACGCCTACGGCGACGCCGTGCTCGTGGCCCCCTCGTCGGCCGTGGCCGGCTATGCCGCCGCGGACTACGGCATCCAAATCAACGCCACCGGCACCGGCCCGGTGCAGGAATACGGCTACCAGTACGTGTACGTGGGCAACAACGGAGCAATGGCCGGCCTGCTCCAGTATACGGCAGTCGCCGACGGGCTCACGTCCGATGCGTCCGGGAATTATCCCGGCCAGGACTACTCCTCCAACTCCGAGAGTTACTTCAATTCCGCCGCGCTGCTGCAAGAGTCGTACACCTACGCGGTTGATAGTGAGGACGAGACCGGTATCGCGCTCAAAAACAGCGGTTATCCCGTCACCATCTACCCCGTGGCGACCGACACCACCTACACGGCGGCCACCGACATAGGCTCGGTCAGCAACCAGGACAGCCTCACCACGCCCACCACCACGTACAGCTATGTTTACTATGTCAACACCGTTCAGCCGGAGTTGGTGGTGACCACGCTGCCGGCGGTCTCCGCCGCGCAAAACGGCACGCAGACCGAGGGCTCCGGCACGCAGACTTATGCCTGGTATGACCAGCAGGGCAACGTCGTCTGGTCTCAGGACGGCGATAGTTACCTGACCTTGAACCAATACGACGCCACCACCGGGCTGCTGATGGAAAGCGCCCAGAATGTCGACATGAGCGCCCCCGGGGCGCCGCAGGAGATCAACAACGCCATGGACGGCCCACTCAGCCTGCCCTACTACCTTAGCTCATACGGTCCGAGTTGCTCCTACCTAGTGGCCGACGGCAACGACGTCACGATTGACAAGGGCAATAACGGCAAGTTCGGACAACTCGGCGACGTACAAGCCTCCACCCCCACGGACGACACCTCCAATACCAACGCCGTGACCGATTACCTTTACGACAGCCAGGGCCGCATTGTGCAGACACTTGGCCCGCAGCATTTGGCCGACGTGAACGGCGAGCCGAACCAGTCGATTCGCACCGCCACCTGGACCGTCTACGAGGACGCCATTCACCAGACGATCACCGCCCAAGGTTATCAGATCGTGGGCGGCAGCAACTATGTGATCAACCCGGTGTCTGTGGAGATTACCGACGCGGACGGCAACGTCACCGACGACATCCAGGCCACCGTCACGCTGTCGGGCAGTTCTCCGGCCTGGGCTTCAACGAACAGCAATGCGGATATCTCGGTGGGTGCGACGCCGCTGTCCGCGCTGGGCAACCTGGGCGACGTGACGCCATCCACGGCCCGCCCGGCCTATACCGCCTGGACGCACGACACTTATCAAAACGGGCTGCTGGCTTCCACCGCCGTCTACTACGCCATCCCCTCCAACGGCCTGGGCATCGCCAGTACGGGCGGCAATGAGGCATCCGCCAACTACGACCAGACGCAGTACGGCTACGATCCGCTGGGCCGCGCCGAGTGGACCGAGACGCCCAACGGCACGATCACCTGGAACCAAATGGACGTCAACGGCGACGTCTTGAGCACTTGGGTAGGGACGGACGACGTGCCCACATACGACTGGAATGGGGATGGTGTGTACAATTCGGCGGACTTCGCCGCCTGGCTGGCCACCGGTCCCAGCGGCACCCAGGGCCCCTCCGGCACGAACATGGTCGAGGTTTCCTCCGCGACCTACGACGCCGACAGCGACCTGACGCAATCCACCGACTACCAGTACAACGGCGCGGCAAGCGTCTGGTACGGCTTAGCGCCCACGGCCCGCGTCACCGACAACTACTACGACTGGCGGGACCGCCTGGTGGAGACGAAATCCGGCGTGCTCTTGCAGTATAAATCCGGTAAGTGGCAGGAAGACTACAGCGCCGAACTGGCCGACAACGTGCAGCGTCCGATCACCTACTATGTCTTGGACAATCTGGGCGACGTCTTGGACACTTATGTCTTCTCCGGCAGTGGTGTTGGCGCCGGAGTCGCCAACTACACCGTCGACGCCACGCCCGACCCGACTTCTTCTACGGCCTGCGACCTGAGGTCCCTTAGCAGCACCTCCTACGACAACCTGGGCCGCGTTTACCAGACCGCCCAGTACTACGTGGATCAGAGCCAAGGAACGATCGGCACGAGCGTAAACGGACTGCCGCTCCCCGAGGTCACGAACTACACTTATGACGGCGACGGGAACCTCATGAGCGTCAAGGATCCCAATCAAAATACCACCACCTACGGCTACAACGCCATGGGCGAGCAGACGACTGTCAAACAGCCGGAGGTCTATGTCTTCGACCCCAATTCGCGCACGACGAGCACCGTCTACCCGACCACCACCACCGTCTACGACAACGCCAGGAACATGGTCTCGGTCACCGATCCCGACATGAACACAACCACCTACACGTATGACGGCATCGGCCGAGAGGTTTCCGAGACCGACCCCGCCACCGCGGCGGGCCAAGCGGTGACCACCTACAGCTACAACCCGGCCGGAGAGCTGCTCAGCGTGACCGACCCGGTGACGACCACCAGCTACACCTACGACGCGGCCGGACAGCAGCTCACCGTCAGCCAGCCCGACCCCAACAGCGAAACGCCCCTGACCACCACCACTACCTATGACCCTGACGGCAATGTGGCCACGGTCACAGACCCCATGGGTAATACCACGACCTATGGTTATGACATGCTCGATAACCTGACGAGCGAGACGGATCCCTACGCGTCGGCGCCGACGCAGGTCCTGGACGACAATAACAACAACAACCCGGGCGCGCCGACGGGCAGTGTGTCGCTGTCGTACAACAACTGGACCACGGTCACGGGTAGCGGCTACGACGGCTCCTATAGCACCAGCACCGTCTCCTCGGCAAACGCGGTTTACACGTTCAGCGGCCTGACCGCGGGGCAGCAGTACGAAGTCCTGGCCACCTGGGTTGCAGGCGCCACCAATACGACCTTGGCCACCTACACGCTCAGCAGCGGAGAGGGCGCGGCGACGATCAGCCAGCAAACGGCCCCGCTAGCCAACCTCACGTTCCAGGGCTTCGGCTGGCAGAGCTTTATCACCTTCACGGCCGGCGGCGGCACGGTGACCGTAACCCTCACCAACGGCAGCAGCGGTCAGAATGCCAAACTCGTCGCCGACGGCATGCTCGTGATCCCCGCCCGCCCGACCACGACCTACGTTTACGACAACCTGGGCGAATTGGTAAGCACGACCGATGCCATGGGCCGGCAGACCAGCTACACGTACAACGTGTTGGGCCAACAGACAGTAGAGACCGATCCCGCGCCCGGCAACGACCAGGTAACGAACGACACGCAGACCACACCCTCGACCACCACCCTCTATGACGCCCTGGGCGACGTGCTCAGCACGACCGATGCCGTGGGCAGCGGCGAGATCACGAACTACAGTTATGACGGTTTCGATCGCCTGCAGACGGTCACCAATCCGGACGGGGACAACGACCAGACCAGCTACTCGTATGATGCCGACGGAAACATGCTCAGCGAGACCGACGCCGACGGCAACCAGACCCATTACACGTACAACGCCCTGAACGAGCAGAAAAGCATGACCGACGCGCTGGACCAAACCACGTACTACGCTTATGACGCGGACGGAAACCTCACGCAGACCATCGAGCCCAACGGCAACGCGTCGGGGACCACCGCCGCCAGCCAGGAAATCGACTACGAGTACGATGCGTTGGACCGCGAGACGGCCGAGAACTGGATCAGCGGCGGTTCCATGAACCGCCAGATCAGCACCAATTACTATGTCAACGGGCTGGTGGCCTCCGTCACCGACAGCGGCGATGCAAACAGCCAGTACGACAATTACTCCTACACGTACGACAGCATCGGCCGCCTTTTGACCGTTGACAGCGATTACACGACGGGTAACGGCAGCACCACCGACAACGTGATCCTTACGGCCGGCTACGACCGGGACGGCAACCGCACGTCGCTTTCGGCCAACATCGGCGGCACCGTCCAGGGCGCTACCAGCGACGGCATCGGCGGCACGGTGACCGGTGGCACGGACGATTTCGAGAACACCTACACGTACGACGGCCTGAATGAAATGCTGGAGGTGGCCCAAAGCGCGCAGTCGCCGGGCGAGAACCAGCATGCCAACTCGGTGACGGCCAAGTCGGCGGCCTTCAGCTATGACGCCGACGGCGAGGTCACCGCCATGAGCCTTTACCAGGACGCCAACGCGCACACGACGGACATCGGCCAGACAGCCGACCGCGTGGCGCGTGCCGTCTACGGTTATGACGGCGACGGCCGCTTGACGAGCCTGACCTATACGCTGCCCTCCGACTCGACGGGCACGGCCCCCGCCTATGCCTGGAGCTACGACGCGGCGGATCGCATCACGGACCAGTATTCCCTGGCTGACACCGCAGACACCAGTTCCCCGTCGTTCAATGCCAACGATCCCACGACCTGGGCGCAGGCCCACTACAATTACGATGCCGACGGGCAACTGACCACCAGCAGCAACGGAACGACACCCGCCGTACAGTACAACAATTGGACCGGCGCGCCGCAGGTGGGCAGCACTCCCGACCAGGAGAATTACGGTTACGATACCAACGGGAACGTCGATACGAACGGCTCGGTGGTCAGCGCGCCGAACAGCAACACCGGCGACAATCAGATTTCCAGCGACGGCAACTACAACTATTACTATGCCAACAACGGGAACCTGATTCAGCAGGTGCAGTGCTCCGGGAACACGAACACCGCTGAGCCCTACGAGATCGACTACACGTACGACTTCCGCAATCGGCTGATCCAGGTCACTGATACGAATCAATATGGTCAGGTCACCCAGGTGATCCAATACGGCTACGATGCCTTCAATAACCTGGTGGCCCGCACGCAGATCACCTACACCTACGCCAACAATTCTTCCACGACGCCGGCGACGACAACGACGGTGACCGGTCATTTCGTGTTCGACGGCCAGAACATGGTGTTGACGCTGAACAATTCGGGCAACGTGACGGAGCGGGTGCTCTGGGGTCCGGCGGTCGACCAGATCCTGGCCGAGGAGGGCGCGACGGGTTTGGTAACCTGGGCGCTTGGGGACAACCAGAACACGGTCCGCGACCTGACTACCTACAACGGGGCAGTGACCACAATCATCGATCATTTGGTCTACACGGCCTTCGGCCAGTCGCTTTCGACGTTGTCAAACGGCTTCCAATTCGGCTACACGGGCTGTTACTCCGACCTGCTGACGGGATTGCAGTGGAACCAAAATCGGTGGTATAATCCAAGCATGCAGCGCTGGATGACACAGGATCCAACGGGCCTCCGCCCTGACTCGAACCCGTACCGCTACTGCGGCAACGGGCCGACGGACGGGACGGACCCGACGGGGCTCGGGGGCGCGGACGCGCAGGCTGCCAATGACGCCATTGGATGGGCAAGCGGTGCCATTACTGGCGGTGAGGAAGCCATGAAAGCCAACGCTGCCGAAGCCGAAGCCGAGGCTGCCAAAGCCAAAGCCGAGGCTGCGGTTGAGGCTGATAATGCCTGGATTGCCAAACATCCTCCGCGGCATAGCGGCCACCCGGATAGGCCCCAGCCAAACCGGCCGGAACCCAAGCCACGGTTTCAGCCAAATACTCCCGAACCGCAACCTGGGCACCGCCCTAGTGAATGTACGGCCGAACCAAAGCCGAGCACTTGGGGCCCGGAGAGGCCGCGGCTAGTCAAACCGCCTAGGCCGGGCAGCGCGATTCAACCTTTGGCTGTTGCGCCGGCTGCTTGTCGTCCACCTAAACCGTCGAATCCGGGAGAGATGAGCGCACTCGACCATAGTGAGTGGCAACTAGAAAGTTACGGAACATCGCCGTTCCTCCAAATAGGCACATCTCGATGGACGCGAATGGTTAAATGCGATGGAAAGTGGGTTCCAGAGACCAAGGTTGGCGGGTGCTCGATTAACGGGGATGGCGGTCGGATGATTGTCTTCGATCCAGATGGTCATCCCCACGCACTTGATGATTTTGACGAGCTTGATTTTGATTTTGAATAAGGAGCAAGTATGCTGTAGGTCGTTGTCTTCCTAGCGGCTGCCGTAAGGGATTGTCTGAAACTCTCGATTACCACGGTTTCGTCGCAAGGGCTATGAAATAGCCAGGGTTCAAGGCGCTTAGCATCGCTTCTCTGATCACAATGGGAGTAAGAGATTATGATGGTACGGTGTTATATCTTGGTTGCGGCGGTCACAGCCTCTTTTGCTGCGAGACAATTGTGTGCCGCCGTGGGCGGGACGGCCAGCACAGCGATTGAGCAAGGGACAACGTTCCTTGGCCAAAAGGAGTACACGTCAGCGGTCCATGCATTTTCGGAAGCAATTCGGCTGGCTCCCCACGATCCCAAAGGGTATCAACTCCGAGGGATTGCGCAAGTGCGCAGGGGCGAATTCGACAAAGGGATCACTGATTGCACCACGGCGATACGACTTGATCCGAAGGTTGCGGAGGCCTATTTGAATCGTGCAATCGGGTACGGATACATTGGTAAGGTCGCCAAGGCCATTGACGATTGTACAGATGCCATCCGATTGGATCCAAAGAGCTATCAGGCGTACTGGACCCGCGCCGCGATGTACGGGAAACGACGTGAACTAGGCGCGGCAATTGCTGACCTAACGGAAGCAATACGACTGGCGCCCCGGAACGGCAAGATTTATTATGAACGAGGCACCGCGCATGCACGTAACGGGAAGTACGATGAGGCCATCGTGGACTTTTCGAGCGCGATCCAACTCGCACCCCGATTCGGCAAGGCGTATTTATATCGAGGTCGCGCTTACGACCGAAAGGGTGACTCAGCCGCGGCAAGACGCGATTACTCCAGTGCAAGGAACCTTGGCGTACAGGTAGCGGATTTAGCACGGCTGCAGACTTCCGATTTCGAGAACGTGGCCGAGGCGATTGCTATTGGAAGAGAACTTCTCAATAGGCCGAATTTAATACCAACTGGAAGAGATCAAGCTGCGATCGGTTTTTTTTCCACGGCCATTTCGCTTGACCCGAAGAATCCGATCGGATATCGGATGCGGGCGACCGCCTACTTGAAAGCCGGTGAACGCCAAAAGGCGGCAGCCGACTTCTCGAAGGCCATTCTACTTGATCCGCAGGACGCTGAGAGTTATTTTGCGCGCGGCAATTACAACTCCGGCGGCGGCAACTTCGATGATGCGATTCGGGATTTCACGGAGGCCATTCGAGTTGAGCCCAATTATGCGGACGCATACGTCGCCCGCGGCCTTGTTTACGGCGCCGCCAGAGACTTCGACAAGTCAATCACAGACTTCACCAAGGCCGTTAGCCTCGGCTCGAAAGACGCCAAAACCTTCTACAACCGTGGTTTGGCGTATGAGCACAAGCACCTGTACGACAAGGCGATTTTGGACCTTAGCGAGGCAGTGCGTCTCAATCCAAAATACTCGGAAGCGTACTACAACCGCGGCTTGGCTTATTCTAGGAGGGGTGAATCCGACAAGGCTCTTAAGGACCTCAGCGAAGCTATCCGCCTCGATCCAAGTAATGCCGATGCCTATTATAACCGCGGAATTGCCTACGGAGAGAAGGGCGACCACGACATGGAGATTGCGGACTACGGCGAGGCAATTCGACTGGCCCCGCAGAATGCCGACGCCTATAACAACCGTGGTATCATTTTTGAAGACAAAGGCGAGTCCGATAGGGCCATTGCGGATTTCACCCAGGCGATTCGGTTCGACCCGACATGTGCCGACGCCTATTGTAACCGTGGCATCACTTTCGAAACGAGCGGCGATCACGATAAGGCCATTGCCGACCTGACGAGCGCGATCCGGCTGAATTCGAAATTTGCAGTGGCCTTCTACAGCCGTGGTGTGGCCTACGCGGGCAAGTCGCAATACGATAAAGCGATCGCGGATTACAACGAGACGATCCGACTCAACGCTACGCATGCCGGTGCGTTCTACGGACGAGGTAATTCTTATTGGCAAAAGGGCGAAATCGCGAAGGCGATTGCAGACTATACCGAAGTCATCCGCCTTAACCCGAAGTTTGGCGATGCGTTCTACGCGCGGGGCAATTCTTATTCGCAAAAGAGGGAATTCGAGAAGGCGATTTCAGACTACACCGAAGCGATCCGACTCAACCCAAAAAGCGCCTCAGCGTATCGCCAGCGAGCTAAGGCTTACGAGAAGACCGGGAAAACAACCAAAGCCGCAGCCGATTACGAAATGGCGGAGAAAGTAGGCGGATAGCTCCTACACGCTGCTGTCTTGGCCCAGGGGACATTGACAACCAATCAGGGGGAATGGAGAATGCCCCGAACCGGGGTTAATTAAACGGCAGACAGCGCGACAGTCTAGCCTCTTGCGTCGCAACGGCGATGCGGAGGCGCGTTGTTCTTTGAAAACTTACAGAGGATAAGTGCGTTCGCGCGAAGTCGGCGCGCGGAAGCAGCGCCGTCGCAAGGCGTTGGCCGCGCTGCTTCACGCCGCCGGCACGAGCGTCACAATGGGGAGGTATCGTCGGCGATTGAAGTAGCTTACCCTGAGTTCCAAGCGAACTCCGGGCTTGCCCCTGACGAGCGCCCAGGGACGCGCACAAGGTGACCCGCGGGGCCAGGCGCGAGGTTCGTACCGAGGCTTGCGGTTGGCCGGAAAGCGCCCGTGGTAGGCTTCGTTGGGCGTGCGCCCCTTCAGAAACGTGTGCGCGCGATTTCCGTTGTACCAATCGATGATGACGTCCAACTCGCGTTGCATGGCCTTGCGACCGTAGGGCACCAAGAGCAAGCACGAGAGCAGGCATTTTAGCGTTAAAATAAATCTCTCGACGACGGCGATGCTC
>CAZTPX010000263.1:0-10450 GCA_964615095.1 uncultured Planctomycetaceae bacterium
CCAAATTCGATCTTCCAGGGCTTGCCGGTGTCGATACTGAAGCGAGGACCCGTATCTTCTACCGTCCTGGACAGCGGAAAGTTGTCCATCCAGCCCGGATCTGGCGGGACATCGGGAACTGAGCACGTCCGCCAGTACACGACCAGTGCCAGCCCGACAAGTATCGAGATCGTCGCGGCAAACACGAGTAGCGTCCGAAGCGTGAATTGGAACCTGGTGCGTTCAATCTCCCGTGCGGCGGATTGCGGTTCGGGCGTGGTCATGGGGCTATTGCTCGACGATGCCGCCAAGCGGCGTAGGTGGTCTTCCGCCAGTATACGCCGAGGGCGAGGCAGTTGGCAATTAGGCGGGCAATGAAGTGGCTGGGCAACGTGGAGAAGCCAGAGAACGGTGGCGGTGCTGGCGGGGCACGTTGTGAGGGGCCTTATCGGCGGCATATCGACCTAGCAAGCAAGGCGGTCGCCAGCTTCAGCAGGCTCTATGGGCGGTCATGGCGGCCAGCGTCAGTTGCCGTCGCTTATGCCCCACTCGTAGCCCAGTGGCACGCACTGGTCGATCAAGGTGCCGAGGTCGCATTCCGGGCCGCATTTTGCCGCCAGCATATCGGCCACATCCAGTCCACGTCGCACCTCCAGCACGCCGGCAGCATCGCCTGCGTGATAGACGACTCGATCGATACACGTGGCCCTGGCAGCGAGCGATTGTAGGGCAATCATCAAACAGCGGTTGCCGCCGAACGCACCGCAGCCCCAAAAGCCGGTATGGATCGTTGTCTGAGCATCGGGGCCGAGAGCCCGTAGTGTCTCGTGGTGTGCCGCGGCGAACGCGGTGAATGCCGTCTCCAGGACGTATTCGATTTGGCCTGGCCGGTATTTGCCGCGGCCATACGCGGGTGCAGCCACGGCGATGATGTTGCTGATGGTTGCCGGCTCGATCTTTCGAGTTGCACGACGGATCGTATCGACACGGGCGGCGGCAAAGCGATTGCCGTACAAGCCAAAGGGGCGGCCGGCCGCACCATCAGGATTCGTCTGCACTTCGATACGACGTTCAACGCCGCGTACGAGGATGGGCGAGCCGCCGTCTTCGTCACGCGTAAGGGTCGGTAGTCCAGTTGCAAGCAATGCCTCGCGGACTGACCCCAACAACGGGTGTTCAGCGACTTGCATTTCGTCCTGGGCAAATAGCCCAGAACCGTAAGCGACAAACAAGTTCGGGTCAGCAAAGTTGACATGCCATTCCAAGATGCCCGCGGGTGATGCCGGGTAGTTGTAGAAGTTGGGCTCGACCGTGGATTCGGCACGCTGAGGGAGGCTTAGCTGGTCGTCAATGTCCGCCCGCCAGCGAGTCACCTCAATCGTGCCATGCACTTCGGAGTCCGGCGGATAAGCCAGTTCAAAGAGGGCAGTCTTATTCGCATGATGCAGCTTCGGCGGATAATCGCAAAGCAGACGGGCGGCGTCGAATGAGACGCGGAATAAGGGCTCTTGCATTTGTGCTCCTTCGGGATTGCGGTATTGACCGGGCGGGATCTTGACCAGTCTACCATAAGCTAAGCGAGCGATTCGGTATTCGTCGTGGGTACATGACGGTTCATTGTCCCTCGGTGTCGGGGAGAAGATCTACTAGATCGGACTCGGAAAACGGACGGACATACGGGAGATCGATCCCATGAGAACCAAGCACCTGTTGGTAATGCAGCAGCAGGTCGATCAAAGAATTAGTTAAGGCTTGGATATCTGATCGGAAATCATCGTCCACAGTGCTCCCTCGCTGCACGGATTCAGCGATGCTCTTGGCCATTCGGCACAGAATGGCGAGAGAATCACCCTGGATCACGCAACCGGGATAACTGCGACCTGGCGGCTTAATGATCGCACAGTTGGGGTCGCGGGAATAAACTTCCAGCAGTTCGCTTTCGAGTTGTGTTTTCGGCGTACGATTGCCCCACCACCGGTGGTCCTCGTCCAATTCCGCATCGGCCGGCCCCTGGAATTTCCATCGCATTGCCTCTGCAAGCGTCAGCTTCCGAACGCCGCAGCCTGGGATGCCGCATCCGCGTGGATATGAGCCATCAACGAGGGAGATGCCTTCAATCGCCATGTCGCCTTCGTCAATCACCCGCGTACAGAGGCAAGGGTGATACGCACAGTCTTCATAAATATCACCTGGACGCAAATCGCCTAATTGTACAACGGATGTTGGCATTGTTCAGCTCCTCATCGGATGCGGGCTATCTCCCAGACGGCTCTCCGCCGCCTGTTCCCCAGGCCCTTCAAGCTCAATCTCCGGTCGATTATAGCAACGGTGGGCGGGCTCAAGTAGCCGGTGGGCAGAGTGCATAGCCCAGCTTCACGAATGCGTTTGCAGCAACATCTGCAACTCGAACTGCATCTCGCCGAGGCAACCGCCGCCGCGGCCCCAGCCTTTTCATCCTCGTCAAAGGCGGCTTCAAGGGCGGGCTATGTTGGCAGGCCGTCAAAAGCCTGTTGCAGAGCATGACCGGGAGCCTGGTGCTCAAAAGGAGGCTGAAAGCGATGTTGAACATCGCGATCGCATGTCCGTTGTTCGGCCCAGTGCTGGCAATGGGCTGCGATTTGGCACCTTCACGGGTGGCTCCAGCCCTGCTTCTGAATCGGTCTTCGCGGCCGTCGCCATGTTGACCCTCGAAAAGCGGCTGCAAAAGCCCCTCTGCATGCAATGCTGTCAGGCAGCCTGGCGGACACACGTGCTGGACGTCCGCAGAAAAACCGTCGGTGCTCATGGTCGCCATCTACATCTCGATGAAGATGGCCATGAAAAGCAGCAGCTTCACTGGCAGGCGTACGGCCAACTTCAACTGGCGGCTGAAGGCCGCGATTCAGAGGCAGACAAGCCGATCGAACCTGAAAGCCGCCGCGGCCACGGCGTTGAAGACGAGTGGGCGAGCCAAGGACGAAGATGGTTGCCGACAAGGAATGTCAGGCACGATGATCGAGGCGTGGCTGCGGTGGCAGCGTGAAGAAGAGGCTTCAGGGGCTGTCGGCAAGGCGTGTCCGATGCCCCGACGGCGGCATGGCTGGTTGACAGCGGTCAAGCCGCGGGCGAAGATGATCGTCGAAGTTATAATCGAGATGGAGCTGCACCACCATGCCGTATAGTACAGACGTCAATCTGCCGAGGAATCACAAGGCTCGCTTTCCGGACAAGTGCGTTGTTTGTGGCCGCTCCTCACCTGAATCCACCGTGAGGCTGATCACGGGCTCGATCGGCTGGTGGACTTGGTTGTTGTGGCATTTCGGAGGCGTATTCACTGTCACGGCTCCCGCATGCAGTTCGTGCGGGCGGCGATTGCATCTGAAGCGTTTTGGGAGCCTGCTGGTCATCATCGCCGGGGCCTTCATCGCCTGCTGGGTCGCATGGCCGCTGATCTCCGAGCATTTTCCACGCCCCATCCGGAAATGGCTCGTCATGGGTCTAGCGTTGCTACTCTTATTGCCGTACTTTCTCTACCAGGCCTCGAACCCGCATCCCTTTGACATCACCGCCCATAGCGACAGCGTCGACTATGAGTTCCGCGATCCCGCGATGGCGTACGAGTTCGCCGAACTGAACGAGGACGCGGACTGGATCAAGATAAGTTGACTGCACTGCCTGGCTGCTCAGAAATTACATCCCCTGGATTTCTTTTCAGGCTCGTCAGATACGCCACGACTTTCTCGACGGCTTCCTCGATGGACCGGGCAGTCTCGGCATCGGTGCTACTTTTCATGTCGCTGTGTTCCACGATGAAGGGACACATGCCGTAGGACGATTCAAGCTGGATGTCCTTCGCGATGCCAGGCAGGGAGAAGAACCAAAGGCCGTCGTCGTCGCCTGGCCAGGACTGCTGGTGCTGCTCAACCACGAGGTCAGGAAGGCGTTCGCGTGCGGCGGCAATGATCTGGTCGATGTCTCGTATGGGCGATCGCCGATATCGAGCCGATGCCGCGACACGCTCCCCAGAAGCCAGATGCACAGTCGGCGAGGCGGCATACTGCTTGGCAATCCTACTGTGCTCCCAGACACGCCAGTACGTTCCGCAGTCCGGGCACCACAGATGCCCTCGGCGACGTTTCTCATCGGCGTCGGGATTCTCCACGACTGATTGCGTCACGTTCAAGGTGGTTGGCGGAGCAGCATTGCCGGCGTGATCGAGGTGTTCGCAGAGCCAACTGCCGTGCGAGTCGATTGTTCCAAGCCACGAATCGTCACGCATTGCTACTGTTTCCGCGATTCTCACATATCTCATCCGAAGGGAATGATAGCCGGGACCCGTTCCGCATATTCGTCGTATGCTCGCCCAAATGCTTCTCGTAGCAACCGCTCTTCGGCTCGAATACGAATACTTGTACCCAGCAGAAACACCATTAAAGCGGCGATGAAAGCGGCCCAATGACTTGCTGCAAGCCCCGTGGCGAGTAGCATCCCCAGCATCCCCGTGTAGATTGGATGCCGTACCAGCCGATACGGTCCCGCGGTAACGAGCTGGTGCCCAGTTACCACGCGTGCGGCAAAACTCCACTGCTTTCCGAGCGATCGAATCGCTGCCCCGGTGATCCACAATGCTCCGATCAGAAGCAATATCGTCACGACCGCCAAGATGATGTTCACGACATTACCGGTCTGTACGATGGGGGTAGACCAAGGCCGTCGTATTGACCAGACAATAGCAAAGGCTCCACCTTGCAGGGCAATACCTGCCACGGACCGCCGATCGCGTTTTTGTTCCGTAGCCTGGGTTGGTTTCCTGCTGAAGTACGCGACAATCGGATACGCAAGCCAGCCAAAGCAAACAAAAATGAAGACTGCACGGCTTATGGATTCGGGGGCTATCATCTTCTTTCGTAGGGGATTTGCACCATCTGCACTTCTGGCTATTCTACCGGCCTTTCCACGGCTGCACCATCGGACGGCGTGTGGCTCTCTGGCCGCGGCCTAGTCGCAGCTTGGGTTTAGGACTGCCGGCGTCGCGTGCGTTCCCTGGCATAGGCAGCAAACGAGGGCCAGCAGAGGAAGACGATGAGCAGCCAGCCCTTGATGCCCGAGCCGTCCCAAAGTTGTCTGCTGCAAGCGAACGAGGCACACACGACCGCCACAACCGTCGTGAACCAGAAGAGGCTGCGTAGGCGGTACTGGAAGCGACGGGGCGTCGGTGTATCGGGCTGCGTTTCGGGCATGGTCATGGCTTTTCTACTCGCGACCGCTTCTCTTCCACCTGCCTAATGCGTTCCTGAGCATACTGCTCGTGTTCCGGCCAGCGTTTTGCCACCTCGCCGTAGAGGGCGACCGCCGCGTCCCAATCGCCGGCCATGTCGAGTTGGAAGGCGGCGGCCAAGGCGTCGTCGGGATTGCTGCAATCCATAGCTGATCGAATGACAGGTTTGACTGGCGGACGTACTAGGAGCCAAAGAACCGCTCCAAATGGGCCCAATGATCCAAACAACGCGACGACTAAGGCACCAGACTGTCCTCGCTTCCGGGCGTCACCGGCCGCCCATGCGATACAAACGACGTAAAGACCCCCAATGATCACAGCCAGTATCACCGAGCCGACAAGGTCAAGCCCGCCTGTGACGTAGAGCGATCTCAGCAGCGAGAGCACTACCGCCACGCACGTCGTAAAGCCAAGTAGGCCAGCGAGGCTATACTGGTAGCGGTGGCGATCGGGCTTCGAGGTGGTGACTTGGGCGTTGGGCGGGGGCATTGTTTGGTAGTATCGACGGCTCAAGTCTGGCGGTGGTCGATCCTCCGATTCGGGCCTATTCTCCGGCGATTTCGCTTTGGGCAAGGTAGCGAGGAAGAAACCGCAAGTGCTCAAAGTTGCTGCCATCCAGCCGTTCTTCCCGCACATTACCGCAGTTGCGGCATTCGATCAGCTTCTCGATACCCCTGGAGAACACGAACAGCGTCGTTTCGTAGTTCAGGCTGCCGCACGAGGGACACCGCAGCATGTCGATCGCAGCCTGAATCTGCGAGTAAAGCTCGCGTTCCTGCTGGGCAGGGAAGCCGCTCGGTGCGGCCTCCTCGATAATCGGGATGCCGAGGATCTGGCTAGGGAACATTTGGCTGTGTGTGGCACTCTCTGCAAGGATTCAATTCTCAACCCTCTATTGCCAGTATATGCCCCCGCCTACGCCCTTGGCAATCGGGCGGCACGGGGCCTGCGTGGCTCGCTCAACAATTTCATCACAAGAACAAAATGTCGGCTTGCTGATGCGTGGAAGCCCAAGACGCTTCTACCGTTTCCAGCGGTACGCCCAGGTCTGCTCCTTGGCGATGAACACGTACACGTTGTCCACCGGGCTATACGCCAGGCAGTGAAACGTCATCGTTCCCGGTCGAGCACCCTGGATTTCCTGTGAATTCCATGTCCGTCCTACGGGATCGAGAACGCAGAAGCGGTTGTCCTTGACTCCGCCGCCGATCACCTGATTCTTCGCGTCGTAGGCAAAACCGCACTCGCTGGGCGGGCAACTGCCGGCGACCTTGGGCACCACGAGCTTCGACTTGGCGAGATCGGTGCGGTCTAACTCGATGATCCAGACTTTTTTATTCTCGGGGATGCAGTACATCTTCTTATCGGGCGGGAAGTAGACCAACGTGCCGCAATAGCCGCTGACGTGGTACTTGTCGGTGATGTTGTCGAAAAGCCGCGTCGACGTGCCCTTCTCCGGGTCGTAGGCGTGGACCTGCTGCCCCGCGGTGCCGATAACCTGCCGCGAGAGCGGATCGTACTCAGCGACCCCACCGTAGCCGCCAAAGGGCACGGTCGGCATGATCTTCCACTTGCCCGTTTTGAAATCGTAGCAGCCCGTGCCGCCGCCCCAGTAGCCGAAGCCAGGAGCGACCGAAGAAGGACCGCAACCGTTCATCAGCAGGAGCAGTTCTTCGCGGTCATCAGGCACGACGAGCAGGTCGTAGGTGTGCCTGCCCACGGGGCGAGGGTACTTGCCATCCTTCGCTCCCGCCTTCCAAAAGCCGCGATCCATGTTATCCTTCTTATAGAACTTTGTGGGCGTGGGCGAGTAAAGGGCGGTCCACTTCAGGGTGGCGAGACTGAAGGCATAGATCGCGTCGGTATAGGTGGTGGCGTGCCCGCCGCCGAAGAGCAGAATGCGATTGTTGTGCGGGTCGTAGACCATGCCGCTATAGTCGGTGACGGAGCCGGTTGGCGATTCGCCGGCAGGCATTTCCCAGTTGAAGACGCCCAGATTGACTGCGGTGTTGTCCGCCAGACTCGCCAGCGTGGGATTGGGCATGAATGCCCGGGTTTTCATGTCATCGCCCCGCGTTGGCTGGATGAGGATAAGGAGCGACAGCAGGCTTCCGAAGGCGAAAACGGTTTTCATCGGGCTTCTCCTCGATCGGTGAGTAGGAAGATCTCTAAGAACCAGTCTATTCCCAGCACGCTTCGCAAGCAACGGACGGCATCAACCGTTTTCCGCCTGCCGACCGGCGTGCGTCTCAACGAGCAGCCGATACACCAGGCGGTTCGGAAAGATCGAATCGAACCAGCCGCCATCGTGATCGTAGTAAATCCGGCACAAGGCTGCTGCCACTGCCTGCCAGCTTACGCCTCGGGAAGCGGTTGAGCAAGGGGCCAAGATCGCGGCAACCGCGGCCATTCCGCAGGTTTTCCGCTTGCCTGCTTGACAACACGAGCATGCCAGGCGAGAATCGCCTTCGTTGTTCGTGATCGTCCAGGAAAAAAGGTAATGCGATGAAGAAGATTTTGGCAGTGTTGATTCTCGGTTTGCTTCTCGGTTTCACAAGCGGGCATCTCGCGATGGCCGAGCAGCCCGGTGCCGGCAAGACGCAGAAGCAGTTCAAAGGGCCGGTGAAGGTCTTCATTCTGGCCGGGCAATCGAACATGGAAGGGCTTGGCGGCGTCAGGACGCTCGACGCACTCGGCGAACACCCAACCCACGGATACCTGCTGAAGAAGATCAAGAACGATGACGGTTCGTTTGTCGTCCGCGACGACGTGTTCGTCTATTACCACCGGGCGTCGGATTCGCAATTCTTCAAGCACCCCTTGACCGTGGGCATGGGCGGCTGGGGCGGCGGCGAGTGGTTCGGCCCAGAGCTGATGTTCGGCATCCAGATGGGGGACTACTTTGAAGAGCCGGTTCTTCTCATCAAGACTGCGTGGGGCGGCAAGGATCTTTACTACGATTTCCGTCCGCCCAGTGCCGGAAAACCTGCTTACGACGTTGGCAAACGCGATTCCAAGATGGGCGAATACTACAGGAAGATGGTTGAGGATGTCCACACGTGCCTAGCTCATCTCGACACCGACTTCCCGCAGTTCAAGGGCCTAGAGTATCAACTTTGCGGTCTTGTCTGGTTTCAGGGATGGAACGACATGTGTTCAGGCAAGAAAGAGGCATGGAAGGAGTACCCTTCGAACTTCGTCCACCTTGTTCAGGACCTTCGCACCGACCTCAAGGTGCCGAATCTGCCGGTTGTCGTCGGCGAATTGGGTTGTGGTGGAGAAACGGACGCGGGCCAGATCCCGTTTCGCCAAGAGCAGGCGAAGATCGCCACACGTCCCGAACTCAAAGGTAAGGTGGGCTACGTGCGTACGGCTCCGTTCTGGTATCCTGCATTGGACGAATTGCCGCGGAAGTTGGGTGCTGAAGAGGGACGGGTGCGACAAAAGATTTCGGCTCGGGTCAAGGAGCAATATCGCAACAAGCCGGAAAGCTCGGATCCCAAAAGGATGGAGCAGCTTGTCAACGAAGCACTTGACGAGGCATTGAAGAAGGATGCGGCGTACCAGAGGGTCAAGAAGGAACATGACCGACACGTGAGCAACTGGTTTTGCCACTACAACGGGAGCGGCCGAGTGTACTGCATGGTTGGTTATAGCTTGGCCGAGGCGATGAAACCGCTGCTGGCCAAGTAAGAATGGTCAATAACAGGGGATACATAAGGTCCGGTTCCGAGCGGGCACTCAGGTTGCCTGCTGAGATCGCAACAAGCGTCGATGGTGATGCCATGTTTTTGGCCGCTGGTCTTGCAGCCATCGCGTTTTTCATCGTTTCGACGCTGACTCCCGGCGTCAGGCACTGGCGGTATCTGGCGGTATCGACGATCCATCCAAGACCGACGCCCTGCTACGACCTTGTGGGAGGCTGGCCTTTGCCTACGAACGCAACCGCCAACTCGACGAGGTGCGTTTTGCGATGCTGCGGGTGCTGGAGATGATCGGTCGGTGATCGCAGCATTTTGTTCTTGTGATCAAAAATGGGCCTTCAGCCGATCAGCGTGTTTGTCATCGGCCGAGGCATCGAGGTCAAGGATCTTCACGGCGACGGGATCGCACGAGACAAGCTGAAAGTGCAGACCGCTTTCGGCCAAGGTGCAGACCGGTGCCGGCAGACTTATGGCAAGAGAACCCCTAAAAACCTCGCACAAATCCCCCAAACCTGCCCGTTGCGGCCGATGAGGCCGCAATCGAGGAACTCGTTCGCAACTTCTCGGCATTGGTTGGTCATGGGTACCGTTCTGCAAAACGGCTTACCGACGACGACAGTGGCAGCTAGAGCCGGCCCTTGATAGCAAGCTTGCAGGCGAATGGGCGACACACACATGATCGGTCGGTGTTCAGAAAGCGGCCGCAAGTCAAATGACGACCTCATACTTCTCCGTAATGGCAGGGCCTAGAAGATTGTGCGGCCCACGCCTGCAAAATAATCCTCGTCGTCGGGCAGAAGCGTGCCGAGACAGGCCCGTCAATCAGTGGGCGGGCATGACGGCTGAGACGGTTCCACATTCGATCGTTTCTCCTCGCCTCGCCTAATGTACTCCCGTGCGTCTTGTGCATGCTCCGGCCAGCGTTCAGCAATTTGGGCGTAGAGCAAAACGGCCGCGTCCCATTTGCCGTCCATATCGAGCAGGCGAGCCGCGGATAAGGCATCTTCAGGACTCGCATGCTCTGGGCGTGGGCGACTGGCATCGGCACTCGCATACAAATGCAGGGCCAGCCAGACAATCGCCCCGAATGGACCGCACAGCAAGAAGAACAGCAGGGCGTAAGAGTAGCGACGAGGCGGTCGTCCACTTGCTCGCGGCAGGAGGCGGCGATCGATGTAGATCACCACGACCCACACGCTGACGCTCGCGACAAACGGAGCCGACCACGGAAAGCACTCTATTAGCGAGAAAGTGATAGCCACAAGCGTCGTCAGGCCGAAAAGTTCAGCCAGAGTGACCTGATACCAGCGGAGTTCGGGTTTCGATGTAGGGGGCGACTCGGTACTCATCGGCTCGGCGTGCCTCACAGCACGAGTTGGCTGTCTTCCGCCAGTATACGCCCACGCCGACGAGTTTGGCAATCAGGCTGCACGCGGGCCTGGCAAGGCACACGATATTTTGTTCACAAGATCAAAGTCTTGCCAGTCCTGCCAGCCTTCTTTGGCGGCGA
>CAZTPX010000264.1:0-10431 GCA_964615095.1 uncultured Planctomycetaceae bacterium
CTGACCCGGCCCTCTCTCGCCGCGAAAATGGCCCCCGCGCCGGCCGCCACCGACAGGCAGCGATGTCCTTTGCGACCAGATCGTGTCACTGGACGCATATCAACATTGGTTCGACTCTGCCGACACGGGCACGCGTCCGGACTTGCTGTGGATCACCGCCCGAATCGGCGGCGACGGGCGTCTTCGCTTGGATCTGCGCCTGATCGAGTGCAAGTTGGCCAAGATGTCGGACGCGCATCTGGAAAAAGCGCGTGAGCAGCTCGAAAATGGCGTCCGCCACCTGACGGCGGTGTTCATGCCGCAGGTCGACTTGGGCTCGGTCGAAGACGAACGGCCGGATCAACGATACTGGTGGCTGCAACTCCACCGTTTGATCGCCAGCAAGGCCGAGATCGTCAAGAAGGACCAGAAACGCGTGCTCACCGCGCTGGAGCGATTGGCCGAAGGCGATTACGACATTGAATGGCGGGCGGCCGTAATCACATTCTGGACGGACCAGGCAGCCGCCGATATCTCGCAGGTTGACACATGGTCATACCCGATTGATGGGCAGGAGCTTGGCATCGGCGTGGTTTCTGCTGGGAGTGAGTTCGTCCGTTCGCTGTGTGAAAGTGGGAAAACGGTGGATTTCCCCTGGCAAGGCGGGCACGTCGCATTCCATGCTGCCGTGCCGATAAGCCCGAAAGGCCCAGATGATGAGTCGGAGGAAGGATTGTCTGCGGGAGCCACCCTGCCGGGCGACAAGCCCGCGCCAAAGCCTAATGCCAAGCCGCCGGTGGAATCGCAGGAGCACGGTCACAAACCTGCGAAAACGGCCGGCGGCGACCAGCACGAGATTCACGCCAAACCGCCGGCAATACCCGCCAGGATTCTGCTGGGCACGACCGTGACCGGCACCCGAAAGGTGCATTGGGAGTTCGGCCATAAGGAGTTGAACAACCGGCACATGCTCATCTTCGGCTCTTCCGGGATGGGCAAGACCTACACGATCCAGTGCCTGTTGTGTGAGCTTGGCCGAAGCGGTCAGAACTCCTTGATTGTCGACTACACAAACGGTTTCGTCGATAATCAACTCGAAGCAGAGTTCAAGCGGGTCCTTTCACCGACACAACACATTGTCCGCAAGGAGCCGCTGGCGATCAACCCCTTCCGTCAACAGGCCGAGAGGATTGGTGACGAACTGTTACCAGAAGGCACGTCGGCGACGGCCCAGCGCGTGAGCGGCGTCTTCTCCGAGGTTTATAGTTTCGGAGACCAGCAGAAGTCGGCATTGTATCAGGCGGTGAAATCGGGGCTGGAGAAGGCCGGCAATGCCGGCATGACACTTGAGGACCTGATACCAGGGCTTGAAGTGCTTATTGAAGACAAGGGCACCGTAGGCCAGTCCACGGCAAGCGTGATCAGTAAGATTCTGCCGTTCCTGGACCAGAATCCGTTTGGAAAAGAAGACCCCGAGAGTTGGGAACGATTTTTCGCTGACGCCGTTCATCGCTGCCACGTTCTTCAGCTTGCCGGGTTCATGAAGGATGCCGGCCGCCTGGTGACGGAATTCAGCCTCATCGACCTGTACTGGTTTTATCGCGGACATGGCACGCAGGTCAGCCCCCGTGTAATTGTGCTGGACGAGGTCCAGAACCTTGACCACCGCGAAGAAAGTCCACTTGCACAGTTGCTGCGCGAGGGCCGCAAATTCGGATTCTCCCTGATTCTGGCGACCCAGATCATGAGCAATCTTGAGAAGGACGAAAGGGACCGGCTTTTCAATGCAGCGCATAAGCTGTTTTTCCGCCCCGCGGATACAGAAATGAAGACCTACGCGGATATTGCTGCCGTGACGACCGGCGAGAAGGCGGATCTATGGCTGAAGAAACTTTCGGCGCTCAAGAAGGGCGAATGCTTCTCGCTTGGCCCCAGTCTGAATGATGCTACGAAAAAGCTGGAAGTCAAAGCGTTTCATATCCGCATAGCCTCCTTGGCGGAGCGATTCGGCGATGCCTGAAGTCAACGAGCACAACCGTTTGCCGCGCAGTTTCCACATGTCGTTCAAGCCCGAACGCCAGTACATCAATGCGCTTCTGCGATTCGCGGCTTCCGACAAGGAAGGCGACCATCAGGCCATCGCGGCTGCTACCGGCATTCCCACTGGCGAGTCGAGCGGTAAAGTGCCAGCGATCTTGGACTACTGTCGTGGTATGGGACTGGTGCGGCTGGGGGGGCAGGAACGTAGTGCCGTGAAGAAGCCAGAGTTGACGACGTTCGGCCGTGCCGTTCTTCTCGAAGACCCATACCTCAAGGCAGGCATCAGCCAATGGATTGCCCATTTGAACCTGTGCAGCCCCGTCACGGGCGCCGATGTGTGGTATCAGACGTTCTTCCGTGGTACTCAAGCATTAGGCATGACTTTTGACAGGGCGAGTCTGGATACCTATCTGGGCCTGATCTACGGAGTTGAAAAGGGAGTGGTCGGGCCGATGGTCGGGATGTATGAAGAAGATGCCGCGTTCCATGTGTGCGGAGCGTTGTCTGTAATTTCGGGGCGCATCGTGCGGAAACCGTCCGCCTTTCAGGCCAAGCAGTCGAGGAAGGCAGCGTACAGCGCTCAGACATGGTACATCGAGTAGTGCTGGACGATGGTACTCGACGAGATCCTGAATCGCGTCTACGTCATGCGCTGCCAGCTCGTCCACGGGGCGGCACCTACGGCGGCAAACTGAACCGGACCTCGCTGATGCGATGCGTGATGATGATGCAGCGGCTGTTGCCGGCACTGCTGCTGGTGTGGATCGACGTAAGCGTCAAGGAATCGCCAGCGCCTGCGCGGCAGGAGTGAAAGGGAAAAGAGGCAAACGGGCAAACTATAACACGGCCAGATCCCATTGCATTACAGAGTCATGGCGACGCGGAAGCCCGCGTCGTCGAGCGGGCCGCCTGGTGAGCGGCAGACTCGCTTCGCGGAACAAGTGCCATCCGGCCTGATGCCCCAGGAGCCGCCACGAAGGACACGGCGCTTGCCCACGGGGCCGACGAGGACTGGGGACCGATGTGCTACCGTTGCACCGCCCTCTTGTTGATTCCTAGTCGTACCAGCGATTTTCGGTCCGCACGCCTCGGCGTCCTTCGGGCAACCGACCTCCCTGTAGCGAAATCAAGTCATTGGTCGCAAGGATCAAATGAGCGTAGATCACCGCTGCGCGGTGATCTACGCTCCAAAGACTTTCGGGCGAATCGTGAATGCCGGTGTAAAACTCCGCCTTGCGGCGGGACGTTCGACGGTCCTTCACAATGACAAAGCGAAGCGCCCTCGAAAGGTGTGAGGCTCTGACCTCGGCACGGCGGTATTTCGTTGCGCTCATCGGTCTCCTCCTCTGCTCGCAAGCATGAGTATAAAAAGGATAATCAGGAATACGACGACGCAGTGCATTACAGTTTCCTCACAGGATAACCAGCACGCCCCATGAATGAATCAACCATGCGGGGGCGGCGGTCCCAACTCCATGCAAAAGTCCCGTTGTTCACCAAAGCTTCGTCCAACAGCGACAGTTGGGCCAGGAGGTATAGGCAGGACATGCAAAGTCGCCCAATTCCGTTGACGGTCAACGAGTCCATGACTTGAGGATAGTCGGCATAAGTGCCGCCACAGCCGTCACAATGGAAGCCGTGAGAGCGAAGACCGAACTGCTCGTTGTCTGCCCACACCTTGCCGCGATAGTCTCGTAAAAACTTCCACGCGGCTTGGCGGCGTGCCGGATCATTGAGGGCTACAAGCTGGATGCGGGCACAACGGTAGGCGCAGCCGAAGCAAACAAAGCCAACACCCTCAACGGGCATGACTTTGGTGTTCTCGGGCACGTCTACATAGTTGCCATCGCATCCGGCGCAGGTCACAACGCCCTCAACAGCGTGCCGTACTGGTCCGAAGGGATGGCCCTCGCGGAAGATTTCGCCACGGTGTTGCTGTAAATGTTGCCGAATCTGTTCTACTTCTTGCTTATTCATCTTTCTTGTGCTTCCACGGCTTGAGCCAGTTCCCGTCGCCGTCCTTTTCCCACTGCTTGCCAACAGCACCCATGAAGCTGACAAAGGCAATGGAGGCGAGACCCTGCAATACCAGCCCGCCGATCACCAACGCCTTCACCAAACCGCTGGGTTCTTGACCCTGATTCTGCTCGCTCATGATTTTTCTTTCTCTTGTTTGTAAACGCCCACCCCGGCTTCGCCGGGGTGGGCCTGATAGCCCCGATCCTCACAAATTGCCCACCGATCTCAGAAATGCATCTCAGGCAGTGCGCCGTCGCCCTCCGTTGCACGGCGCGATTGCTCCTCTGCGAAAAGGGCGTCGAACCGATCCCTGTCGGATGCCAGTTCCGCAAGCAGGACACCGACATCCTTGATGGTGTCGGCCAAGTAATTTGGTTCCAGAGCAACCAGCCACTCGCGCAGCTTCGTGGCTTGCGTCATTGTGGTTTGGACGCGGAGAGAAGAGTAGCAGGCATCCTCCATTCCCGCCTCGAATAGCTGGCGAGTGGACTGCGCGTATTGTCGGATGCCATCCAGCAGCATCCATGCCCCGAAGATTGAGAGGGCATAGGGATGCTCGGTGTCGTTGCCCTTTGAAAGCGTGAAACAGGCCCTTATCATTTTCGTTTTCCTTCTGTATTGAACAGGGAAGGCAGGACGCCCCCGCCGCGAAGCGGCGGGGGCGTCTCTCAGTAACTCAGCCGATCCGCTCCCCATGCTGGGCGGCGGGGGGCTTCCGTCACAGATCCACCTTCCGCATCGCTGCCTGATATTTTCCCTCCAACTCGTCGTCCAAAGCGACGTGCTGGTAAACGGCCAGCGTCTCGCGGCGGGCGTGGCCCGTAATCAACTGAAGCTCGGCATCGGCCATGCCTGAATGCTTGGTCAGCCAAGTGATGCACTGGTGTGGGAAGGAATGGGGCGTGGCCTTGACCCCGGCTCTCTCGGCATAAGCCTTGACGATCTGCTGCACCCTGCGCGTCGAGTACCGCGTGTTGCGGCGAGTTTGGAACAGCCACCGATTGTTCGGGTGGGCCACGATATGCGTCCGCAGTGCCGTGGCGAAGGTCTTGCCGAACAGAACATATCTGTCCCGACTGCCTTTGCCCTGGTTGATGAAAATCTTGCAGTTCTCAAGATCCACATCCGCCACCTTGATCCGGCATAGTTCTGAAACCCTGGCCCCGGTGTAGAAGACCAGCCTCAGCAGGAGACCATGCTGGGCGTCACCGGCCTGGTCGACCGTCCGGTAGAATTGCCGGAAGTCGTCGGCGGTGAGAACGCGGGGCAGCTTCTTAGGTCGCTTGGCTGGCCGCAGGTCGCATTTCTGGCGGACTCGCTTGGAGATATAGCGCCAAGCGTCATAGTCCAATCCGTACCTCCTGACGATCTTCGCGATCTGGGAAACGATCTCAGATTTCGCCTTTGCAGTTTGGGTCATGCAATTGACCGGCTTTTCCTTCATGTTCAATACCTCCTGACGGGCAAAACGCCCGTTCTACTTCGTGAACCACGCGAAATGGGAAATTGGATTTGCCGACTGTATTCGGCGGGGAGCAGAATCGTCGTGGATCTGCGATCTGCTTCCGTGATGATCCAGACCCACCGGCCCTTCATGGTCTTGCAGGCCGACAGCAGCCAGGTGCCGAGGGCATCCCGGCAGACGGTACCCCAGTCACCGCCGACATGACGATCCAGAAAGGAGTCCTGGGTTTGGCCGCTATCGTGGATCGCGTCCAGGGCGGCGGGAGTGGCAACGACGTGCCCGAGTTGGAATAGTTGCTTCACTTTCTTTCAGGGGGGTTAAGGAGGTTTGGCTCGCCGCCGCCAGCCCCAGTGATGTACAGGGGGACTCATCAATGACAGGCGGCGGCGAACCTGTCCTCGACGCTACTTCTTGGCCCGCAGGTGGAGGAACACGCGGCGGATCACTTCGCCGTGGTCGCCCGGCACTCCAGCGGGATACATCTCGGTCAATGCCTGACCCACAGCTTCATTCGTCGCGGTCAGGCCCAGCGACTTCATGGCCTCGACTAATTCGGAATGGTCATCGTGAATGGGCTGGTCATGGGCTGCCGGTTGCGGTTGCCTCTGTTTTCTTGGCTTTCCATTCGTCCGCATCCGGTTAAAAATCACCGGCTGACCACTCAATCCGATTCCCGTTGCCCGAATTTCAAGACACTTCTGCTGCAATTCCAGATTGAAAACAGGACGCTTGCACGACTCATGCCGGGTTGGGCGCGGGAAGACACCGGATTTCATAAGGGCGAAGAACCGGCTTTTCGACAGCGACACTTCTTCGGCCATTTCTACGACCGAAATAAATGCCTTTCGGGACGGCTGTTGTACTGACATAGGACTGTTTTTGGATGAAAGTAGGGTGGTTTGTGGGTGAGAGAAGGACCGTAGTAAGACCCTTCCAGCACTGTTTCAGGGTGGCTTGTGCCCGCAAGTAGGCCGCATCTACGACTATTTCTGGACGGTTCCAGTTACCAAAGTAGCCAAGTGTTCGCGTCCCAGTTGACTCAATTGCCTCAGTCCTCCATCCGTTTTCAAAATTAAACCCGACCGCAAAAGGAAGGGTTCAACCGTTTTGGTGAGGACTTTGGTGCCGACGCCAAGCTGCGAAGCCAGCACATTGAGCCGCTGGCCCGCCCCGTCCAACAGCCGCAGGTATTTTTGCTGCATGATGTCTAGCCCCAAGTCGCTGATCCGCTCGATTTGGCAGGCCGTCAGCAAATGGGCCACGGTGATTTGGCTGGCACCTTCCGCCATCTGGCAACGCCGGGCACTCTGGAGCAGGCGAATAGCGATCCTGGGGGTCTGGTGGCCCCGGCGTGCAATTTCATCGGGCAGTTCCGGTTCATATTGCCATCCCATCGCCAGGCATCGCTGCCGAACAATCTGGGCAAGTTCCTGGTCGTCGTAGTAATCCAGATGCAAGACGATCCTGAATCTGTCGAGCAATGGCGCGATTAAGCCATCGGGATCGGTCGTGGCCCCGACCAATGTGAAATCGCTGACGGGGATCGACTGGACCGTCTTGCCGCAACTCAGGTCGATACGCCGCTTATCCAAGACCATGAGCAATGCGTGCTGAATTGTCGGGTGGAGCAAGTGAATTTCGTCAAGGAACACAATCCCGTCCGATGCCTCCAGCAGTGTGCCATTGAGTTCGGCGGTGTTCGTGATGCTCTGGGCCAAAATCTCCTTGCATGAAACGGCGAGAGTGTTTGCCAAGACCGTCACAAGGCAACTTTTTCCAAGACCCGGAGGCGAGCAAAGCAAGGTTTCGTCAAGCCGTTTCTTCTCTTGGAAGCTGGCTTCGCAAGCAATATCAAGAGCTTTTCTTACATGGGTCTGCCCGATGATCTGCCGGAAACTGGTTGGCTGGATGTCCCGAAGGTCTTTCGGGCTTTCGTTGTCCATGATTTTCTCCGTACCAATAAATGCGCGAACTTGCGAAGGGGTGTCAAACGTACTGAAGATGAAAGAACCACAGGAAAAGTTCAGGAGTCCCTTTTATGCAAAAGGGGTGTCATCGAAGAATTGCCGCAACAAAGCCTGGAGATTTAGATTCCGAAACATCCCTTTAAGAAGAAGGGGTGGTAGGGCTTCTAAAACGGCCGGGGGACAGGAGTCCCAAAGGAGGTTTTTTCAAAATAAATGATCGATTTAAGGAATTGTCTTTGGGAGCGATGAATCGGGAATCAAAACCGTTTCCTGTACACTGGTACTTATCGCCACCGCAACCAGCGGGTTCGATGGTCGTGATGCCGTGAGGATGTACAATGGAACTTATGGGACGGGCAAAAAAAGAAGCCCCATCGCCAGCTTTCGCTGGCGATGGGGCTTAGTCCTAATTGTAGCAATCACGCTGGAAGTTTTCCCAGTCCCGTTGAAGCTCCCGCCTGATCTGACTCACACGGCCATCCGAGAGGCTAGATTTCTTCGATGCCGCGCGAGTTGACTCCCCGGTGGCGAGCAACTTCGCCAGCTTCCGCTTCCGCTTGTCAAGGCGTGCCAACCAAGTTTCATAGTCACAGAGAAAGCAAGCCAGTTCTGCCGGGTCAACATTCGGTGCCGCCAACTCTTCTTCGAGGCGAATTTGGACCTGGACGAACTTCGGACGCTTGGCTTTCTTGGGTTGCCATCCCGTGCCGATGGACCGGATTGACGGCCGGAAGTGCCTCCCAATGGCGACACGTTTCACGGCAATTTGAGCAATCGCGCCAGCCGCGACTTCCGGGGCCGCGCCCCGCTCTAACTCCCAAGCTGTGCTTGAACAGTCGTCAAGCAACTCTCTGAGATTGCTTCGGCCTGCAAACCTGTGCCGCCCAATCAGGCGGGCTTGTCGCATGGCCGAATCTGACCTTGAGGCCATAATTGTTCTCCGTTTGTGAGGGTGATTGAAACCAACTACACCCTCTTCATGTACACGGGAACTCATGGCCTAAATCTGCGCTACCACCACGGCATATAATCTTGCCGCCGTTGTGCGCACACAGAGCGGCAAACCATTTCCAAAACCCCAGGAGAGAGAGTATGGTAGCCCCCGTTCACGAAGAGTCAGTCAATACGATCCTTGTCGTGCAAACCGCCCGCCGCGATGGTTTCTATCTGGCAATGCTGCCCGATGATCTGGACGCGAAACAGGTTGACGCCGCGTTTCGAGAAGCCGGAATCCGGCCCCGCAAGGTTGGCGAGGTCAAGGACTGGCGAGAGACATCGTGCGGTCTGTGCGTCACGTTTGTGCCGGTTCCTATGCGCGATTGAGCGCGGGAAAATGTACAAGGGGACTCATAGGTGCAGAAACAACACAGGCCACGGCTTTCGCCGTGGCCTGTGTTGCTGTTATTTGGTGAGTGGTTAATCTCACTAAGAGTATATAGTCTCCCGTCCCGCGTTTTTCATTCGGCTTCTTCCACATCAGCTTGTGACGGGCACTGGCATTTCCATCACGGAAAGCGAGGGCGGCAAGAATACATAAGGCATGAGAACATTTTATGAATACCTTGCGGACCTTGCCCTTCTTTCCCGTCTGACGGAGGCGTACTTCACGTTCGATCCGCAGGCATACCGACAATTGTTCGAGGACGAACTCGAGAAAGTCATTCAGCGTGCCGATCCGGCTCATCGGCAAAGCCTGGAGCAGTTGCGCGGACTCGATTGGGTAGGATACATCGCCAAGGGTCTGCGGAATGCGGGCTTTCGGGACCAGCGAGAAGTGCAGGAGAGAACGCACGACATCGTCGTGAAATTATTGACCGGCACATTGTTTCGCGGCTACGACGTTCGCGGCGGCGATGATGGCGAAGCCTACCTCTTGAAGAGATTTGCCAGGGCTGTTGCCAACGGCATACGGAATATGGTCGAAAAAGAGCGGAATAGGCGTCGTCTGCTGCCAACCGTTTCTATCGGCCAGGACTACAGGCCGGGCGATGACGATCTGCCTGATCGGACATCAGCCGACGACGACGAGGGATTGATTGATGATTTCCGCCGATTGGTCGGCCAGAGGCTCGGCAAGCTGGGGTGTGCCGTCCTCGACGCGCGTATGGCGGGCGACGAAATGAAGAGCCTGGTTGGGCGACCGTCCCTCGGCAGTCCTGGCCGCTTCGTCGTGAAACAGGTTGTCCAGCAAATTAAGGAATTGGCGAGGGAATTTGCCCAGCGGCACGGCGATCCGGCATTCACGCGTGAGATTGACCGGGCGATGGAGCGCGAGGGGGCGACGGTCCAGAAGCGGCTGGCAACCGGGGCGGCCCGGCAGTCGCCTTCCCTGGTGTAGGGCGCGACCGATGATTTTGACCAAACATCCTTTCAACTCGTCCTGCCCCGCCAGATACTTCCCGGTGTGCTAGGGACGATGATCGTGTTGATTTCGTGATCGTGCCGGATGGGGCCCAGAATATAGGTCGTCTAGCGACGGGAAGGCTGGTTCGCCATCGCCGTCATCCTGCTGGGAAATCTCCTGGTCGGCTCGGCCTGTCGGCCGCCGTTCGCAGAGCCTGCTGAAAAGGGCTTTTCTGGGATATATCCTGAGCTTACCGGGGTACGCATGAGTATATATATACACGGCAACTTATCGCACCGGCGCGGAACACCAACTGCCCGCCGAGACGCGTGCCGTAGGACATTTCCCAGAAAGGCGGCGGGGGCTGAGATGTCTTTGGCGGTTTGGGAGCGAAATCTGGGATACATCCTGGCGTGTTGAACCCGCTGGATGGCGGTTGCGCCCGCAGCGTCGTACAATGGTCGTCGTGCGCATGAAAAAATGGTTCGGCACGTCGTAACAACTGCCGGAATCGCCCGCCGACCAGGCTAGATACTTCCATGCAAAGAACCCCATTCCCCAAATCAGGGCTAGCGCGCACTCTGCGTAATTCTGGCAAAATAGGTAGAGTTGCGCTT
>CAZTPX010000265.1:0-10300 GCA_964615095.1 uncultured Planctomycetaceae bacterium
AAACCTATTACGGGCTTGACCCCGCCGAGTACAACGAGCTGTTCGACAAGGAGCTAGAGAAGGCCATACAGCGAACCCAAGACCCCGCCCACCGTCAAGCCTTGGAAGGGATGCGAGGATTCAACTGGATGGGGTATGTCGCCGCGGCGGTGAGGCATGCTGGCTTCCATGATCAACGGGATGTCCAGGAGCGGTCGCACGAGGTGGCGGTCAAGCTGCTCATGGGCACGCTCTTCCGAGGTTTCGACGAACGGGTTTCGGGTCCGATGGATCTTCGCTTCAAGAGGAGCGTGGGTAACGCCGTCAGGAACATGGTGGAACTGGAGCGAAACCGCAGTCGGCTCTTGCATACCGTCCCCATCGACCAGGAGGTAGAACCCGCCAGCGTGACCAGCGACAATGACGGCGGCGAGCGGGTCATCAGGGACTTCCGAAGACTTGTCCGCAGGCGTCTCGGCGACATCGGCGTAGCCGTCCTTGACGTGCGGTTGGCGGGCGGCGAAACGCAATCCCTGGTCGGTTGCCCTGCTCTCGGCTCCCCCGGCAAGTGGGGCGTCAAGCGCGCCGTGCAGCAGATCAAGCAGTTGGTACGGGAGTACGCCTCGTCACTGGGCGACCCCGAGCTGCTGCGGAGGGTCGAGAGGACGATGGAGGCGGAGGAGGAGACGGTCGCCAAGCGACGGGCAACCACGGCGGCAAGGCAGGCGGTAACCGCTGGAAGTTCTCCTCGTGGAACGCCGGGGGCGTAAGCCCGGTGAAGACGATGGGGTTGTAGCGCCAGATAATCGGCCCCGCAACCCCTCACGATGCAGTCGCGCTCGCCACGACCGGTGTGTCAAGATGGAGGTACTCGACGTGCGGAGTCCTTTCAGTGAGTTTCGCTGCCGCAGCTTTGTCGAGAATGATGGTCACGTTCGGGTGGTGCTGAAGAAAGGAAGCCGGGCATGCTCTCGTCACAGACTCCTCCACGGCGCGGCGGACGGCCTCGGCCTTGCCGCCGCCCGTTGCTAAAAGGACGATCTGGCGGGCGTCCAAGATATTCCGAAGGCCCTGGGTGATCGCCTGCTGCGGAACTTGGTCAATTCTTCCTCCGAAGAATCTTGCGTTATCGCGGCGAGTCTGTTCCGACAGGTGTTCGATGTGGGTCGTCCGATCCGGATCGGCGGGCGGTTCGTTGAACGCGAGATGCGCATTGGCGCCAATTCCGGCGATCAGCACGTCCACGCCGATCGTCTGGAGCAACCGGTCGTATCGATGGCATTCCTCCTCCAAGTTGCCAACGCATCCATTCAAGAAATGCACGGCACCGAAGTGCAGATGCTGGAAGACGTGCTCTTGTAGGTAGTGCTGGTAGGTTTCGGAGTGATCGTTAGGCAAGCCCACGTATTCGTCAAGATGAAACCCGGTTGCCCGAGAACAATCGAGAATCCCTGCGCAGGACAAACGAGCTAGCTCATTGTACGTTTCCAATGGCGTTGAGCCGGTGGCGAACGTGACGCCAGCCTTCGGGTTAGCGCGAAGCGAGTCGGTGATGACCGTTGCCGCTTGGCGACCGACGGCCACGATGTTGGAGCAGATGATTACCAGCATGGTTTTTTCTCCTTGCCACTGTGGAATTGAAGTTGGAGCCGAACGTCATGGGGGAAAATGCCTGCCGGATGTCGTCCGATGAGACGCCCAGCAGCGGATAATCGAAGAACATGCTCTGCGCGAGCACATTGGCAATGTACTCCGCGAGCGACATCGGCGGATCTTGGATCAACGGCGTCATGTTTAACGCATACGCGACTGCCCGAGTGTTCTGCACTCCGTGGGTATCCTCGTACACCGCGTGGGCGATCCACCTTGCTGCCGCGCCGATATGGTAAGGCCGGACTTCAGTCTGGGATGGAAAACACCTGAGCACCCGTCGGGCAAGGCGTAACCCTGCACTGATGTCAAACCGGACACGCCACGCTTCGGCAACCCACTCATGGTCACACCACACTTCCCCCGCAAGGAGTACACGCGGTCTTTGCTCGGGTGGCATCATCAGGCATGCCTTGACGGCTCGCTCGAAGATGCTGCGATGAGTCGGGTGTCGGTCGAAGCAACTGTGCGTAAACAGGGCATCATAGGGATCTTTCCCATCGGTCAGATCTTCTTGGATGTCAAACGTGGGCTGTCCAATTCGGACGTCACGAAGCACATCGCTCGGGTAATCCAAGAACGTGATCTCGGAAAGCCCGGCCTTCTTCGCCGCCTTGATCGACTCCCTGCGCCTCGTGCGCCAGAGTTCGTCGCGCCCCAGATGGTTGTCCCCGACTGCCTTCTGCGGTGCGCCGAGCCCGTCAGCCACCACTGTTGCCGAGATCGACGCCCCCCGGAGCTCTTCCTCAAGATCGTCGCTGAAACCGTACGCCGGCAGTTCGACGTGCGCTTCGTCGTCCTGGTGGGCAACAAGTACCTTAGCCTTGCCTCGCCTCGCTCCGGCTGGAGACGTCCGACGCCGCCCCGAGTGCCGGAGAACGATTTTCGTAATGCGGCCCCGTCCCTGCGGCGCCGGTGCCTTCGCCGAACCATTCGTGTCCCGTAACATAGCCTCGCTCCTTTTCATGGGGTTGTTCCTTGCCAATCCGAGGGTTCGCTGCCATTGAGAGCGGCAAGATGAATCCGCGGTCTATCGGTTTTGATAACCGAATCACAGAAAAGATGCAAGTCATTGTGCTGTAAGGAGTTACGGTATTCGTCAATGCGAACGTCGTGTGCGATTTGCGGTTGTCGCATACCGCTAAGAGCCGAGTTCGTGAAGGGCTAACGCCAACGACACCTCCGAATCTCGGCTGTCGTTTTCACGCGCAAAAACATGCTGTAGCAAGGCGAGGTGATGTTCTTCCGCTGATTTGGGCGATGTTAGAATGGCAGTCAGCCAATTTCAGAGGAATCTCAATGAAGGAGATACGCGCGTGGAGCCCGACCAGCGCCCCGACCCTGCGTCGGAGCAGACTTTCCGAGCCAATCCGAAATTAGCTACCCTGGCTCTAATCCCGTCGGCGGTAGCTTTCAATGTCGCAGTGGGCCTGATGGCGCATGTTGTTAAGGCCCCCCTCTACCTCGATTGCATCGGTGTAATTGCGACGGTTCTCATGGTCGGTTGGCGCGCTGGGCTCCTGGTGGGAGTCTTGTCATTCGCAATCTCCGCCGCTATCGCAAATCCGCAGGTGATCTTTTTTGCAGGGACCCCGGTCGCTATCTCTTTCTACACGTACCTCCTAGGGAAAAGGGGGGCGTTCCGCACGATGCCGCGAACGATCGTAACCGGGATCGGAATGGGGCTTCTCGCCGGCGTGATTTCTGCCCCGGTAGTTGCCCTGCTTTTTGGCGGAGTGACCTCGGCAGGCTCGTCGATCGTTACCAGTTTCTTCCTGGCTACTGGCAAGTCTCTATTGCAGTCTGTCGCATTGTCGGGTGCCGTCTGTGAGCCAATCGACAAGGTAGCCCAGTGTTTGATCGCGGTGTGGCTAGTGCGGAGCGTTCCGCATGACCTACTGGCCCGGTTCCAAGGTGGAGTGCTGCACCAAAACCTGCCCGGCTTCGATCGAGATGAGCATAGTTCCGCCTAGACCAAGACTCTTAGCTTCCGCCATCGGCATCCTCGCCGCATTCATCCTTGACAACTGGGTTGCGCTGGCGATGGCATGGAGTGCTGTTCTCATGCTCCTCTGCATCGGAGGACTGTTGGGCCGATACCTGCGATTTGCAGTTGCTGTTCTTGTGCCGCTAGCTGTGATGCTGGCATTGATGTGGGGGCTGGTGACGCAGGCCCCACCGGGGGCCCCGCTCGGAAGTGATCGTGAGGGTGGAGTAGTGTATGCCGCGGTCGTTGTGCTGCGCGTTGCCATTGCAGCCGGTATTCTTCAGCTCTGCCTGCTGTCGTTTCCATCGCGTTTGCTGCCAAGTATGCTGCGCGGGTGGGGGTTGCGCGGCGAGTACTTAGTTGCTGGCCTGGGTGCATACGCCGTTGTCCCGGAAATCGCCCTTCGCATGGACCAAGTCATAACAGCATATCGTGCCCGGGGGTTGCTTCCGGGCGGACGCTGGGCTGCGATACGCCGGCTGCCTCGCTTGCTTCGTCCGTTGTTCGTCTGGTCGATCCGGGCCGCCATACAAAGAGCCGATCTTTGGCAGCAGCGCACCTTGCTGCTACGCGTTGAGCGGCTCGCAGGAGGGATCAGCGAATGGTCGACGGCGAGGGGCGTTCTTACTATCTCGGCTGCCTTACTGTTCCTCATCCTTGCCATTGCGGTTCGTTGGAAAGTCCTTGCTTGGTGATGGGATCATGCCGTTGGATACTCTAGCACCTGATCCCAGCGATATTCTTCGGGAGGGCCATCCCCTTGTTGCGGTGGACGGCCCAAATTTCTCGGGTCGGACGGAGTTTCTGAAGAGCTTTTGTGCCGGCGTCAAAGAGGGCCATATCTATGTTGGCCCCGAAGTCTACAACGCGCTCTCGGGACTGACTTCGACCGTCCGTCAAGAGCTTGAATTACATAACGGTGGTTCATTACTGCCGCTCCACGTATCCGGCGCTGCGAAGGAATTGGGGCTCGATCACCTGCTTGAACAGCACCCCGGTACGATTTCTGGAGGCGAGCAGGCGTGCCTTGCCGTGCTGTGTGGTTTGGCGTTGTCACCCAAGGGCATTGCAATCGATTGTGGACTCGAACAACTCGACCAAGTGAGACTTTCACAAATGCTCGATCTGCTCACGCGGAATGGGCCTCCGGAAGGTGCCTTGGTCGTCGACAATCGCCTCCATGAGTGGCCCGTTTCTGTGCCAGTGGTCCCGATTGAGGCCCTGCGCCGCGGGCCGCTGCCGTGCAGTCCGGTTCAGCCGATTGAACCCGGCGCTCTGGGAGGTATAATGGGCTGCATGGCCCCTTCCATCCGTATTGAGAATCTGTGCGCTGGTTATCGCCGAAGGCCGAATGTTCTTCGCCAATTGGACCTGAGTCTCAATCCCGGTATCTATTCGTTGTCAGGCGCGAACGGAGCAGGAAAATCAACGCTGGCCAAAGTACTGAGCGGCGTGCTCCGGCCAAGCGCCGGCGCGGCCTTCATCAACGGCAAGGTTGCTAAATTATGGCGCGAACCTGGGCGATTAGTCGTGTTTGGACTCCAGAACCCCGACGTGAGCCTGTTTGAGATTACGGTACTTGACGAACTGCGGGCAGGGGCTGGCGCGGGTCCAGCAGCCGAGCGGCGCGTTGCGGCGATCGTGCGAGCCTTTGGACTTAGCGAGGTTTTGTCCGTCAACCCGTTGTCCCTGCCCTTCCCAGTTCGCAAACGAGTAAGTCTGGCGGCAACATTAGCATGCCCGGCCCCTTGGTACTTTCTCGATGAGCCGGCCCTCGGGGCCGATCGAGAGACCACCGCCGCCTTGGCAGAACTTTTCAGGGAAATCGCTGCCGCCGGCCACGGCGTCATTGCGGTCTCCCACTCGCGATTCTTTCACGCGTGCCTCGCTGGCAGCCCACTGCACATGTGCGATGGACACATTCAGGAGTAGCCACGATGTCGAACGTAACTCCCGAAAGACTTGTCAAGCCCAAGGCGGCACTCGCTATCCTCAACGAACTGGGGGTTCCAACTGCGCAAGCCCTGGCCGCGATCCTAAACGCACACATTGAGACTCACGCGTGCAAGTGCATCACCGATTGCTATCGCGTCGCCTACCCATTCGGTCACGACATTGTCCGCCAGAGTTCCGTCAATCCAGAAGGGTTGACTGGTATTGCCCACCCTCCGCCCTTCATTTCCGCGGTTGACCAATGGCTGGGGATCGTCGTCAGAGGAAATGTCGTAATCTCCACAACGCATGGGTTATCTACCAATGACTCATGGAAGACGCCCCCAAGTAAAGACACTGCGGGCAGGGGGCGAGAGGTCATGATAGAGCAGTGTGACTGCCTAAAGTACCGCACAACCATCGAGCGTGTACTGGGCGAGGGAGACATCTTCTTCGTGTGGGAACTCGTCAGTACCCTGGCCGACAAGTACTTCAGCAGCAAGACGCCGCTTTCCGAACCCTACGTTTATGACATTTCATCAGGGAAGGGCTACCCACTTCTGGTTTGGCCGCTTCGTGGTCTTGAACAACCGAAGGCAAAAGGGGCGAAACGGCAACAGAAGCGAGATCCGCTTCAGGTCGACGTACAACATCAACTGTTGAGGTACAGCTGTGCATTGCTAATCGAGCAACTCACCACGCCATCTGATTGGAAGACGATGGAATCGGAAGTCTTGTGGCTGCCGTGCAAATGTTTGGTAGACGATTCCCAGTTCCGCGAGTTTGCCTATGCCGTCGGATGGCGCCAATCAGCAGCGAAGCGTCAGCAAGTCGCAAGATACGAGCGTGTTCAAGAGAAGATTCGGCCAAAGCTCGGTGGTAGGCCGTACCTTAATCCCGACGAATACGGGCCTTGCATCGCTGCCACCCTGTGCTACCTTGATGACGCGCTTAGCAAATTCGTGCCGCTGCATCGCTTTGTCGAGCACGAGAATCCTGAAGATCCTTTCTTTGAGGTCGCGGCCAGCGTGAAACGGTTCTTCGGGCGAAGAGGTACGAATGCCGATGCCTTCCTTTTGGCACCGCACGTAGACGGCCAGGGAGGCATACTGTCACTCAGTATGCCAATCGCGCCAGGCCCGGTTCCCTCCGCGAAGGCGAGTTGGAGTCACTGGAGGGATGCTTTTCAACGGATCTGGTCGAAATGGCCACAAGGATTGGCAAACGAACTTGGTGAGTTGACTGAATGGAAGAACAATGGCGGCATTCTCGTGCCGAGCACAATGGGTAAACGCGGTGAAGGCGACGATTTCGCGAGTCGCAACTGTCCTTTCTTCCGTGCATGGGTCGAACTGAGCAAGGGTACGAAGACTGCTCCTAAATGAAGAGACGTGGGGAGTAGGAGGGTGAACAAATGACTAAATCTGTGCTTTTCATCAACGGAGCCTCGCAGGATCCTCGACATGCGTATTTCGGCTGGCCAACATCCTTGCTGTACGCAATCGGGCCAAGCGTAGAGGCAATGCACGCGGGGAAACTGGAATTGTTGTGTGAACCCAAGCTGTTTGACACGGGAAGGTGGATCAGCCCGATTGATGACGAGGTCGTATTCGCGTCGTTCGACAAGCAACTTGCCATTGCCGACATTCTCTGTGCCAGTGCGACCTACGACTCCCTGTGGCCCGTACTGCGCCTTTTTCAGCGTGCCAAGGAACACAAACCTGACGTCATTACTGTCCTCGGGGGGCCGCATGTGGACGAAATTCACGAACTCGGGCGGTTCAATGACGCGGACATTCACCACGACATTGTCGACTACGCGATCGCCGGCGATGCGGACCTGGCGTTGCTAGCGCTACTTCGGGGACTTTCCACCGGAAAGGATGGTCCGGTCTGGCATCCATCAAAGTCGCCTGAAGGAGTCTTTAGTACTTACCACCGTGGGCAACGTATCGACGGTGGGGGGCGGCCTCTCGATCTCGACGCGATGTCGCCGATTCAGGTCGAATTGGCAGACACTGCAAGTCGCCGCAGCAACCTTTCACGCCTTCTTCGCCGCCCAGATCTGGCTCCGGTTGTTGAGACGATCGCACAGCGAGGTTGTGTTTACGCGTGTGAATGCTGCTCTGAGCGCCGCATTCCGCTGAATCACCGGTCGATCGACTCGATTATCGCCGAGGTGGATTTGAGAAAACGGCAGGGGTTTCAGGTTGTTTTCTTCAGCGATAGCACTTTTGGCAAGTATCGCCCGCTTCCTGATTTGTTGCGAGAATTGCGCCGAACCGGGATGAAGCTCGGTTGCCTGAATCGCTTCGATCTCCTTGCCAATCCGACTCTCTTGAATGCTTACAAGGAAGCCGGCTTTGCCTACTTCTACTGCGCCATTGAACAGTACGACGACTCGGTACTACGAGGCATAACGAAGGCGGAGAACACAGCCCAGATTAAAGCCTCGATGGCTCTCCTCCACGATTTAGGGTTCATGCTAGGAGTATCGCTTTTGTACGGCCTGCCAGGCGAGTCGCGAGGGTCGATCGAGCGTACTCTTGACTTTGTGGGAGAATGGGTCGACCGGGGCCTGATTCGCTTGGTGAGCCAATCCGCACTGAGCCTCCGCCCCGCGCCGCCCCTGGGTCGCAAATTCGGCAAATCATTCGACAGTGCTCCTCCGCACCGCGGTTTTCCTTTTGACGCTTTTGAAGAGGGCCAGTGGTATCACCTGCCGCAGGCATCGGAACAGCACTTGGAGTGGATCGCCAACGAGTCGCACGGCCGCTTTGGGAACGTCTTGGTGCGCCGGAGCGCCGATGCTTCGAGCGAGACCATCGAGATCTGCCAGCCCTGTTCAGTGAAGTAAAGGAAGAGAGGCAACTGGCCGGTTACCGCTGCCGTAGCTCGTACTTCGCCTCCTCGATGTCCTTCGCCTCGACGATGGTGTTGCCGATGATGCTTCCGGACTTCATCCTGAAGTCGTCCCGTCTGCCTACTTGTGCCGTGCGTGCCCAGAGTGCGTTCCGGCGGCATGCTGAGGATGCGGACGTGCCGCGTGTCCCTGGGCATGCCCGGCGTGAGCCGCATGGGGATGCGGAGCCGAGGCGTGGTTCGCATGGGGCTTGGCTCCTTGGTGGAGCTTGACCGGGTGGGAAGCCGCAGCGTGGGCGGCATGCGCCTTGGCTGCCTTGTGCTGCGGCTTCGGCGGGCGTGCCGCCTTCGCATGGTTCCCTTGGGGCTTGTGCTTGCGTTGCTGGGCGACCTTGTGGTTGAAGCGTTGCTTTGCGCCGGGGTGGGCGGCTAAGTTGCGGGATCCTGGGACGTACCTGCCCAGGTTGCTGTTGGGCAGCCGGGCTGGCGGTGTGCGGCGAACGGTCTGCGACTGGTGCAGCAGCCGGTCGTGAGCCACGACGCTCTTCCAGTCGCCCTGGTGCCGGAACCAGTCGGCACGCCGCTTCGCCAGCTTCACGCTGTGGTTGATGTAGACCGTGCTGGCGACATTGTGGTAGCGGCCGTAGAACCGGCTGGCGTGGTCATAGTAGGCCCGGCAGACCGGCACGCCCCAGTTGCCCGCATAGGCGGCGTCGAAGCACGGCCCGACGAAGCAGTTGTTCTCGTAGTACCACTCGGGCACGAAGCACCGGGCATGGCAGCACCACCCCGGCACGCTGGCGTAGACGACGTAGGACACGAACTGCACCGGCTGCGGCATCGGCATGAACTGCTGGTAGCACGCCACGATCTGGTCGTTCATCGCCGTCAGCAGGTCGGCGATCTCCGCCTTGGCGGCGTTCACCTGCTCGTCGGCGTAGCCCTGCTGCTGGAGAGAGTAAAGGCTGGCATCCTGTTCGGTTTTGCTCCGTGTCAAGAAGTAATACTGTGCCAGCAGCGCCACTTGGTCGTCCGACAGGTCATTGACGATGCCCGGCACCTTGGCAATGGCGTTCCCATCGAACGTCCCGAGGGCTTTCATGTCGGTGATGACGTGTCCGATGAGCCAGGCACGCTGCTGTTCCGGATCCTGGGGAGGCTGGTCGACCGCGAAGGCAGCCGCCGTGGCGAGAAATGTCGTCAGTATGACGGCAACCTGTATCGGTTTGTTAAGGAATAAAATTGCCCGATTCATGTCACATCTCCTTGTCTGACTGGCAGTTTGCGCCGAGCAGGCGCTCTTACGGTTGCACCTCCCTGCCGATATGTGCGAAACAAGTGCCAAACGGAGGACGCCGCTTCGGGCTCAAAAGTACGAGTAGACCACTTCCTCGTCCAGCCGCAACGCCGTCTGGAACAGCCAGACCAGATGCCGCCGCCTGTGACGAAAAGTCCGTTCCCAGCCCGCCACCTCGTCGAGATCCATGTTGAGATCGACGACCTCCTCGGGCGTGGCAAACTTCGGCTCGTCGTGGAGCACGGCGTCCAGCAGCTCCCGGACGTTGTTCAAGGAGAGCTTCTCGGCTTCCCCGAGCATGATCTCGACATGGTACCACGGCAACTTGTAGCACCAGAGCACGTACGGCTCCACGCGGGACTCGTAGTACGCGAACTTCGATTTCCGCATCTTCAGTTCCAGTGCCGCCTCCCGCCGGTTCAGCTCCAGGAACTCCTCGACGAACGGCAGACCGTTTTCCGGGATCTCGGGCAGGCGTTCGCCCCGGTAGCGGAAGCCGCACGGCACGTCCATGTACGACCGGAAGACGTTCGCCGTCTCCTCGTCCGTGGACGCCTCGACCTTCAGGGAGAAGTCGTCGATCTCTTGGTAGG